>NZ_BAAAYB010000040.1:0-102893 GCF_039535905.1 Kitasatospora albolonga
GCCCTTGTTGTAGCTGGCCAGCAGGCCGCCCTCGTAGCTGGCGCCGGCCACCGCCGAGCCGGCCGGGGCGTCCTTGCTGGACTTCAGCACGTAGCCGCCGGGCAGGGTCGGCGGGGCGGCCAGCTTGTACTTGCCGGCCGAGCTCTTGCCGGAGCTGCCGGAGCTGCCCGAGCTGCCGCCCGAGGACCCGCCCGTGGAGGAGGAGGTCGTGGTGTCGTCCTGGGTGGCCTTCCAGGCCGCGTAGCCGCCACCGCCGAGCACCAGCGCGCCGACCAGCACGCCGATCACGATGGCGGGGGCGTTGTTCTTCGGCGGGGCCGGCACCGGCTGGCCGAACTGCGGCTGCCCGTAGCCGGGCTGGCCGTAGGGCTGGGGCTGCTGCGGTGCCTGCGGGTAGCCGTACCCCTGGGGCTGCGGCTGGGGCTGGCCGTACGGGGGCTGCGGTGCGCCGAACTGCGGTGCGGGAGGCTGCTGTTGGGGCGCCTGCGGGTAGCCGTAGCCGGGCGGCGGAGGCGGTGCGGGCTGGCCGTACGGGGGCTGCGGCTGTGCCTGCGGCTGGCCGTAGGGGGGCTGCGGTGCGCCGAACTGCGGAGGCTGGCCGTACGGTTGCTGCGGCTGGTCCTGCGGTGGTCCGTACATCAGTACTCCCCCTATCGCCGCCCCCGGCGGCGTTCCAACGGTGAGTAGGGCACGGTACCGCATGGGTGTTCGGCGCCCCCCGTCCGGGTGCCGGGCGGAAAGGCGGTCGTGAGCGGTCTCCCGGTTTACGTAAACTGTGCGTCGTGACCGACACCACGAACCAGCGCCCCGGCACCTTCGACGGGGACAACGCAGCCACCCTCCCGACGACCTACGCCCCGGCGGAGGTAGAGGGCGAGCTGTACGAGCGCTGGGTGGAGCGCGGTTACTTCACCGCCGACGCGAAGAGCGACAAGCCCGCCTACACCATCGTCATCCCGCCGCCGAACGTCACCGGTGCGCTGCACCTGGGCCACGCCTTCCAGCACACCCTGATGGACGCCCTGACCCGCCGCAAGCGCATGCAGGGCTACGAGTCGCTCTGGCTGCCGGGCATGGACCACGCCGGCATCGCCACCCAGAACAAGGTCGAGCAGCAGCTCGCCGAGTCCGGCCTCTCCCGCCACGACCTGGGCCGTGAGGCCTTCGTCGAGAAGGTCTGGGAGTGGAAGGAGAACTACGGCGGCAAGATCCTCGGCCAGATGCGCCGCCTCGGCGACGGCGTGGACTGGTCCCGCGAGCGCTTCACCATGGACGAGGGCCTCTCCAAGGCCGTCCAGACCATCTTCAAGAAGCTCTTCGACGACGGCCTGATCTACCGCGCCGAGCGCATCATCAACTGGTGCCCGCGCTGCCTCACCGCGCTCTCCGACATCGAGGTGGAGCACGAGGACGTCCCGGGCGAGCTGGTCTCGATCCGCTACGGCGACGGGGACGACTCCATCGTGGTCGCCACCACCCGGGCCGAGACGATGCTCGGCGACACGGCGGTGGCCGTTCACCCGGAGGACGAGCGCTATGCCCACCTGGTCGGCCGTACCATCAAGCTGCCGCTGACGGACCGTGAGATCCCGGTCGTCGCGGACGAGCACGTCGACCCGGAGTTCGGCACCGGCGCCGTCAAGGTGACCCCGGCGCACGACCCGAACGACTTCGCCATCGGCCAGCGCCACGGCCTGCCGAACCTGACCGTGATGGACGAGCACGGTGCGATCACCGTGCACGGTCCGTTCCTCGGCCTGGACCGGCTGGAGGCCCGCTCGGCCGTGGTCGGCGCGCTGCGCGAGCAGGGCCGGATCGTCGCCGAGAAGCGGCCGTACGACCACTCGGTCGGCCACTGCTCCCGCTGCCACACCATCGTCGAGCCGCGCCTGTCCCTCCAGTGGTGGGTCAAGGTGGAGCCGCTGGCGCAGGCCGCCGGCGAGGCCGTCCGCGACGGCCGGGTGGAGATCCACCCGAAGGAGCTGGAGCGCCGGTACTTCGACTGGGTCGACAACATGTACGACTGGTGCATCTCGCGCCAGCTCTGGTGGGGTCACCGCATCCCGGTCTGGTACGGCCCGGACGGCGAGGTCATCTGCGTCGGCCCGGACGAGCAGCCGCCGACCGCCGAGGGCTGGCACCAGGACCCGGACGTCCTGGACACCTGGTTCTCCTCCGGCCTGTGGCCGTTCTCCACGCTGGGCTGGCCGGAGCAGACCCCGGACCTGGAGAAGTTCTATCCGACCGACGTCCTTCTGACCGGACACGACATCATCTTCTTCTGGGTCGCCCGGATGATGATGTTCGGCCTGTACGCGATGGACGGTCAGGCACCGTTCAAGACCATCGCGCTGACCGGTCTGGTCCGCGACGAGTTCGGCAAGAAGATGTCGAAGTCCTCGGGCACCGCCGTCGACCCGCTGGACTGGATGGACGCCTACGGTGCCGACGCGGTCCGCTTCACCCTGGCCCGCGGCGCCAACCCGGGCGCGGACGTGCCGATCGGCGAGGACTGGGTCAAGGGCTCCCGGAACTTCTGCAACAAGGTCTGGAACGCCACCCGCTTCGCGCTGATGAACGGCGCCACCGTCGAAGGCCCGCTGCCCGCGCCGGAGGAGCTGACCGCCGCGGACCGCTGGATCCTGTCCCGGCTGAACGCCACCGTGACCGAGGTGGACGCGCTCTACGACGACTACGAGTTCGCCAAGGTCTCGGACGCCCTGTTCCACTTCGCCTGGGACGAGGTCTTCGACTGGTACGTCGAGCTCACCAAGAGCACGCTGGCCAAGGGCGGAGCGCCGGCCGAAGCCACCCGCCGGGTGCTCGGCGAGGTGCTGGACGTGACGCTGCGTCTGCTGCACCCGGTCGTCCCGTTCGTCACCGAGGCCCTGTGGACCACGCTGACCGGTGCCGAGTCGGTGGTGGTCGCCGAGTGGCCGAAGGACTCCGGCTACCGTGACGCCGACGCCGAGTCGGAGATCGCACTGCTCCAGCAGGTGGTCACCGAGGTCCGCCGGTTCCGCAACGACCAGGGCCTGAAGGACACCCAGAAGGTCCCGGCGCAGCTGGACCTGGTCGGCACCCGGCTGGCCGTGCACGAGACGGCCATCCGCTCGCTGGCCCGCCTGACCGCTCCGGAGGAGGGCTTCTCGGCCACCGCCTCGCTGCCGGTGGCCGGAGCCACCGTGGCGCTCGACCTCTCCGGCACCATCGACGTGGCGGCCGAGCGCAAGCGCCTCGCCAAGGACCTGGCCGCCGCCGAGAAGGAGAAGGCGCAGTGCGCCGCCAAGCTCGGCAACGAGGGCTTCCTCGCCAAGGCGCCGGACGACGTGGTGGCCAAGATCAAGGGTCGTCAGGAGGCCGCCGAGGCCGACATCGTCCGGATCACCGCTCAGCTGGCCTCGCTGCCCGCGAGCTGACGCCGTACCACCCGAGGGCCGCACCCCCGCTTCCGGCGGAGGTGCGGCCCTCGGGCGTTTCCGGGCTCCGCCTTTTCCCGCAGGGGAACTGATTGCCCGTCGGATTGCGTCCCCCCGGGCAACCCGTTCGGCCGAATTCCCTCACGTACGCTGGTCGGCGGCGGACGTGCACGAAGAGTTCGGAATGCGGGAAGGCGGCGGCCAATGACGGGTACCCGGCAGGGGCGTGGGCAGGACATCGGGATCGACCTCGGAACGGCCAACACCCTGGTCTACCTCCGCGGCAAGGGAATCGTGCTGAACGAGCCCTCGGTGATCGCGGTGGACCGGAAGACCGGGGAGGTGCTCAGCGTCGGAGCCGAGGCCAAGCGGACCCTCGGCCGCACCCCGGAGGACGTGGTCGCCTCCCGGCCCCTCCAGGACGGCGTGATAGCCGACTTCGAGGGCACCCGGCACCTGCTGCGCCACCTGATGGCCAAGGCCACCGGGTCCGGCGGCCGCTGGTTCCGGGCCAGGCCCCGGGTGGTGGTCTGCGTCCCCAGCGGCATCACCGGGGTGGAGCGGCGCGCCGTGATCGAGGCGGTCGGCAGTGCCGGGGCCCGCTCGGTGCACCTGATCCAGGAGCCGATGGCGGCCGCGATCGGGGCCGGGCTGCCGGTGCAGGAGCCCACCGGCTCGATGGTGGTGGACATCGGCGGCGGCACCACCGAGGTGGCCGTGGTCTCGATGGGCGGCATGGTGGCGGCCGGCTCCATCCGTGTGGCCGGGGACCGGATGGACGAGGTGATCGTCAAGCAGGTGAAGAAGGACCACGGCCTGCTGATCGGCGAGCGCACCGCCGAGGAGGTCAAGCTGGCGATCGGCTCGGCCGAGGAGGACGAGGTCTTCGAGGGCCCGTCCGAGCTGGAGGTGCGCGGCCGGGACACGGTGCTCGGGCTGCCCCGCACCGCCCTGGTGACGGCGGCTCAGGTCCGCGGGGCGGTGGAGGAGCCGGTGGCCGAGATCGTCGCCGAGGTGAAGCGCACCCTGGACCGCTGCCCGCCGGAGCTGGCCGGGGACGTGATGGGCCAGGGCATCGTGCTCACCGGCGGCGGCGCGCTGCTGCGCGGGCTGGACCGGCGGATCGCCCGGGAGACCGGCCTGCCGGTGCGGGTCGCGGAGAATCCGCTGGACTGCGTCGTGGTCGGTTCCGGCAAGTGCGTCGAGGAGATCGAGGAGCTGCGCCGCACCTTCGCGGTGAGTGCTTGAGTGAATTCCTTAAATGGCGTAGGCCGATCGGGTCTGCTTGTTTTGCGCGCGGGTTAAGCGGTGTTTGCAGTTCGACTGTGTACGGTAAGTGGGTGTTCCGAGGCGAGGTAGTCGACTGACGGGAGGGCACGGCGTGGTGGTGACCAGGGAGTTGGCCGACGAACTGCCGACGGAGCAGGTGACCGAGGCGAAAGCCAGGGCGGCCACCCTCCTGCTCGCGTTCCGGCACGGCAACCAACTCGCCTTCGACCACGAGCTGGAGCTGCTGCTCGCGGAGAACGCCGAGGGCGAGGTGACCACCCTGCTGGCGTGGATCGCCGCCGAGGCGGTCCGCAAGGCGTACGCCCCGCAGGTGGCCGACCGGGTGCTCCGCGCGCTCGCCCGTCGGGCCCCCGAGGACACCTCCGAGGTCGACACCGAGGAGGAACTCGTCGGTGTGGCCGAGCTGTTGGAGGCGGTGGACGCCGGGGACGTGGTCACCGTCCGGGCCCTGGTGGCCGCCACTCCCGACACCACCTTCCTGCTCGGCGGGCTGCTCCAGGCGGTCGCGATGATGCTCCCCTTCCTGCCGGAGGGGGAGCTCACCGAGATCGTCACCGAGCTGCGGCACCGGCACGGGGCCCGGACGGGCATCCCGCGCCAGGGCTGACGCCGCCCCGGTTACGGCATCGCGTGCAGGTGGCCGCCGACGGTGGTGGCGATGCCGCCGCCCGCCTTGGCGTCCCAGTTGGTCGACCAGGTCATCGCGCCGCCGATGCCGGGCCACTTGGTGTCGGGCTTGAAGGTGCCGCAGTTGGTGCCGGCGGCCAGGCAGTCCAGCGCTGCGTTGACCACGCTCGGGCTCACGTAGCCGCCGCCCGCCGCGCTGGTCGAGGCCGGCACGCCGAGGCCCACCTGACGCGGCGCCAGGCCGCCCTTGAGCTGGATGCAGGCCAGCGCGGTGAGGAAGTTGACGGTGCCCTGCGAGTACACCTGGCCGTCGCAGCCGAGCATCGCGCCGGAGTTGTAGTACTGCATGTTGACGATGGTGAGGATGTCCTTCACGTTCAGCGCCAGCTTGAAGTACTCCGCGCCGGTGGACTGCATGTCGATGGTCTGCGGGGCCATGGTCAGCACGAAGCCGCTGCCGACCTTGCCGGCCAGCGAGTGCAGCGCCTGGCCCATGTAGGTGGCGCTCACCCCGTTCTCCAGGTCGATGTCGATCCCGTCGAAGCCGTACTCCTGGATCACCGCGGCGGCGGTGTTGGCGAAGGTGGTCGCGGAGGACGAACTGTTCACCGCCACCGTGCCGTTCTGGCCGCCGACCGAGACGATCACCTTCTTGCCGGCCGCCCGCTTGGCGGCGACGTCGGCCTTGAACTGCGCGGCGGTGTACCCGCCGAGCTTGCTCGACAGCGCCGGGTCGAGGGTGAAGGAGATGCCGCCCGGCGTGCCGGTGGCGTCGGCGAAGGAGACCGCGATGATGTCGTACGCGGCCGGCACGTCGCTGATCCGCTGGACGGTGGCGCCGTTGTCGAAGTTCTGCCAGTAGCCGGTCAGCAGGTGCTTGTTGGGCGGCTGCGAACCGCTGGGCGAGGGGCTGGGGCTGGGGCTGGCCGAGGTGCTGGGGCTCGCCGAGGTGCTCGGACTCGGGCTGGGGCTCTGGCTGACCGAGGTGGACGGGCTGGGCGAGGGGGTGCCCGGACCGACCAGTGAGATGTCGTCGGCGAGGTAGGCGCCCTGGCCGTACCAGCCGTGCAGGTAGACGGTGACCGAGGTGGTCGAGGCACCGGTGGTGAAGGTGGTGCTGAGCTTGGTCCAACTGGTCGAGTTGGTCCAGGTGCTGGGGTCGGTGGAGCCGGTGCCGGTGGCGCCGAGGTAGACGTACGGCCCGTTCACCCACGCGGTCAGCACGTAGGTGGAGGAGGGCTTGACCGTCACCCGTTGGGTGCACTGGGCGTTGTCGCCCGCCGAGGGGGTGGCCTTCAGGGCGTAACTGCCGCTGTGCGTCTGGCCGGTCGCACCCTGCCCCGCGGAGCAGCTCCACGGGGCGAGGTGGTCGCCGCTCTCCAGCCCGCCGTTGACGATCAGGTCCACGTCCGCCGCCCGGGCGCCCGGGGAGCTCAGCAGCAGGCCGATCACCGCGAGCGCCGTGGCGACCAGGGCGGTGAGGAGGATGTTCACCGTGCTTCTTGCGCGCATGCCATCTCCGTGTGGGGGAGTGAGGATGGTGCGGAGCAGTGCAGGGAGTGGTCACCGGTCTGGACCAGTGACGTGGGACACACGGTGGAGTAGACCACTCAGGCTGTCAAGGGCCCGGCGAGCGCCAGGGTGAGCCGGGCGATCCGCTCGCTGGCCAGGCCGTCGCCGTACGGGCTCGGGGTTGAGGCCAGCCGGGCCAGCCGGTCGGGGGTGTCGGCCAGCCAGGCGGCGGCCAGGGTGCCGAGCTCCGGGCCGGGCGGCACCAGGGCGGCGAAGCCCGCGTCCACCGCCTCCGGGCGCTCGGTGGAGCGGCGGACCACCAGCAGCGGCCGCTTGAGCACGGTGCACTCCTCCTGCACCCCGCCCGAGTCGGAGACCAGCAGCGCGGCGTGCCGGGCCAGGCCGAGGAAGTCCCCGTACCCGACCGGCTCGGTGACGGTCAGTCGGGCCAGCAGTGCCGCGAGGCCGAAGCGCTCCACGGCGGACCGGGTGCGCGGGTGCATCGGGAGGAGCACGGCGGTGCCGGCGGCGGCGATCCGGTCCAGCTCAGAGAGGACGGCGCCGAGCGCCTCTGCGGTGTCGGTGTTCTCCGGCCGGTGCACGGTGGCCAGCACGTAGGCGTCCTCGGTCAGGCCGTACCGGGCCAGCAGTGCGGCCCGCGCCGCGGCGTCCGGGAGCTGACGCTCCACCACCTCGACCACGGTGTTGCCGGTCAGCTCGATCGCCTCGCCGGTGACCGACTCGGCGCGCAGGTTGGCGGCGTTCTCCTCGGTGGCCGCGCAGAGCAGGTCGGCGATGTGGTCGACCATCACCCGGTTGTGCTCCTCCGGCATCGCGCGGTCGCGGCTGCGCAGCCCGGCCTCCACGTGCACCAGCGGGATGCCCAGCGCGTTGGCGGCCAGCGCCCCGGCCAGGGTGGCGTTGGTGTCGCCCTGCACCACCACGGCGCCCGGGCGCTCGGCGGTGAACGCGGTCTCCAGCTGGGCCAGCGCGGCGGCCACCTGGCCGGCCCGCGGGCGGCCGCCCACGCCGGAGAGCAACTCGGGCTCGGGCAGGTCGAGTTCGCGCAGGAACTGGCCGGACATGGCCTCGTCCCAGTGCTGCCCGGTGTGCACCAGGCGGGCCGTCGGTCCGAGCTCGTGGATCAGCGGGGCGAGCTTGACCAGCTCGGGGCGGGTGCCGAGGACGACGGCGATCCGGGCGGGGGAGGGAGAGCAGGTGGTCACGGTGGGGGTCCGTTCGGGATGGAGCCGGTCAGGCTTCGAGTGCGGTGGGGGCGCCGGCGGCGGTGCGTTCGGCGTTGCGCCGGGTCTTGGCCCAGCCGTTGCGGCCGAGCAGCAGCCGGACGGCGGCCCGGGTGGCCACCAGGAAGACGTGGTACGTGTACAGCCAGAGGCCGATGCCCCAGAGCAGCCCGGTCAGCCGGCTGCGGTCGGGGTACGCGGTGCGGCGGTAGGACAGGCCCCAGAGCACCAGCGGCAGGGCGGCGACCAGGAAGGCCAGCGCCATCCACGGGCCGAACCGCTCCTCGAAGGCCAGCGCGTCCGCCGGGTAGAAGACCCGGGTGGCCAGCGAGATGCCCAGCGAGACCGGGAAGAGCAGCACCAGCAGCACGGCGACCACCGGCTGCAGGAAGGTGTAGAGCACCTCGGCCTTGCCGGCGGGCCCGTAGTGCCGCGACCTGAGGACCCGCCAGGTGTAGCGCAGGCACTGCATGTTGCCCTGCGCCCAGCGGGTCCGCTGGGTGAGGAAGCGCCGGCCGGAGACCAGGCCCTCCTGGGAGACCCGGGTCTCGTGGACGTGCGTCAGCCGGTAGCCGGCCAGCCGCAGTTCGAGGCCGGACTCGTAGTCCTCCAGCAGTGCCCGCTCGGGCCACGGCGCCCGCTCGTCCCCGGCCAGCGCGTCCAGCGCGGAGAGCCGGACGAACTGGCCGTTCCCGCCGAGGCCGACGCTGCCGGTGCGGCGGCGCAGCAGCTGCATCCCGGCGTTGCTGGCCTGGAACTCGACGTCCTGCATCCGCACCAGGTAGCGGGCGAAGCCGTTGGCGATCCGGCCGCGGCCGGGCAGCGGGCGCTCGTCGTCGGCGTTGCGCATCCGGACACCGATCTGCACCGCGCCGGTGTCCTGACGGCCCATCGCCTTGTCGGTGGCGACCATCGCCAGCGCCCCGTGCTCCAGCTCGCCGTCCGCGTCCACCACGCCGAGCACCACCCGCTCGTGGTCGGTGCCCTCCGGCAGCCAGGCGGTGATCTGCCGGTAGGCCGCGTTCAGCGCGGCGCCCTTGCCGATCCGGGCGTCCGGCCGGCGGCGCTGCACCAGGTGGATCCGCGGGTCCTGCCCGGCGGCCTCCAGCACCAGCTCCCGGGTGCGGTCCTCGCTGTCGTCGTCGACCACCCACAGGTGCGCCTCGGGCGCGCTGCGGCGCAGCCCGTCCAGGGTCTGCCGGACCACGGCCTCCTCGTCCCGGCAGGGGATCACCAGGTGCCACGCGAACGCCCCCGGGTCGCCCGGCTCGTCCGGGCGGTTGCGCCGGAAGGCGTGCGCGGAGCCGGCCCAGTAGAGCAGGAACCGGCCGAAGACCAGGACCATGTAGGCCAGCAGCACCAGGGAGAGGAGGTGGGCGGTCCACAGCACCTGGGCCTCGTGGGCGAGGAAGAAGGAGCGCAGGACGTCCAAAGGTGGGCTCCAAACGGATGATCGACTATGAATCCATGGTGATCATCATTGGCCGCCATAGTTTTCCACTGTAACCATCAACTTTGCTAAATGTTTGCAAGGTGACCGGCCTCACCCGCTCCGAGCTCCGTGTGGGCTCCGTACACTGTCCGCGTGAGCGACAAGGCCCCGCAGAACCCGTACACGATCCGCCCCGGCAACCCGGACGCCGCCGACCACCACGGCGAGCTGCGCGAGATCGAGACCGCCCTCTCCAAGCGCTGGCCGGAGAACAAGATCGAGCCCTCGCTCGACCGGATGCGGGCGCTGATGGACATCCTCGGGCAGCCCCAGCGGGCCTATCCGGCGATCCACATCACCGGGACCAACGGCAAGACCTCCACCGCCCGGATGATCGAGCAGCTGCTCAACACCTTCGAGCTGCGCACCGGCCGCTACACCAGCCCGCACGTCGAGTCGGTGACCGAGCGGATCAGCCTGGACGGCGCGCCGATCAGCGTCGACAAGTTCATCGAGACCTACCGGGACATCGAGCCCTACGTCGAGATGGTCGACCAGCAGCAGCCCATCGCGATGTCCTTCTTCGAGGTGCTCACCGGCATGGCCTACGCGGCCTTCGCGGACGCCCCGATCGACGTCGCGGTGGTCGAGGTCGGCATGGGCGGCACCTGGGACGCCACCAACGTCATCGACGCCGCCGTCTCCGTCATCACCCCCATCGGCCTGGACCACACCGACCGCCTCGGCAACACCACCGGCGAGATCGGCACCCAGAAGGCCGGCATCATCAAGACCGGCGGCCTGGCCGTGGTCTCCCAGCAGCCGCTGGACGCCGCCGAGGCGATCCTGCGCCGCGCCGTCGAGGTGGACGCCACCGTGGCCCGCGAGGGCATGGAGTTCGGCGTGATCCGCCGTGAGGTGGCCGTCGGCGGGCAGATGGTGACGATCCGTGGGATCGGCGGCGCCGAGTACGAGGACATCTTCATTCCGCTGCACGGCGCCTACCAGGCCCACAACGCGGCGCTCGCGCTCTGCGCGGTCGAGGCCTTCTTCGGCGTCGGCGGCAAGTCCGGCGGCGACCGGCTCGACATCGACAAGGTCCGCCAGGGCTTCTCCGGCGTCTCCTCGCCCGGCCGCCTGGAGGTCATCCGGCGCAGCCCCACCGTCATCCTGGACGCCGCGCACAACCCGCACGGCGCGCAGGCCAGCGTCGAGGCGATCCGCGAGTCCTTCGGCTTCTCCAAGCTGGTCGGCGTCATCGCCACCAGCGGTGACAAGGACGCCTCCGGCTTCCTGGAGGCCTTCGAGCCGATCCTGGCCGAGGTGGTCATCACCGAGAACTCCACCCACCGCGCCACCCCCCGTCGACCAGCTCGCCGCGATCGCGGTGGAGATCTTCGGCGAGGACCGGGTCCGGGTCGAGCCCCGGCTCGACGACGCGATCGAGGCGGCGATCACGGCGGCCGAGGAGGAGGACCTCGGCGGCGCCGGCGTCATCGTCACCGGCTCGGTGATCACCATCGGCGAGGCCCGCATCCTGCTCGGGAGGAAGTGACGTGCGGACCCTCTGCTCCTCCACCCTGATCGGCGAGGCACTGCTGATCATGTTCGCGGCGCTGGTCGCGATGCAGCTCTCCGACGTCGGGACGGGCACCGTCTGGGCGGTGAGCGGGGTCGCGATGCTGCTCTGCGTGCTGCTCTGCGGAGCGATCACCCGCCCCGGCGCGGTGGCGGTCGGCTGGGCCCTGCAGATCGGACTGATCCTCAGCGGCTTCATCCTCCCCACCATGTTCGGCCTCGGCGTCGTCTTCGCCGGCCTCTGGTGGTGCTCGGTCCACTACGGCCGCAAGATCGACGAGATCAAGGCGGCCCGCGCCGCTGCCGCGTAGCTTGCCGGTGGGCGGGGAACGCACGTGGTGATGCCGGGGGCGCGAGGAACTGCGCGGGTCGGAAGGCGGCACACCTGCAACTGACTCACCGTCAGCCAGTTGCAGGTGCTGCTGTTCCCCTGCGCGCAGTTCCCCGCGCCCCCGGCGCGCCGTTCACGCAAGGTAGTGTTCCCGGTGACCGACGCCTAGTCCCCAGGAGCCGTACCGTGTCCCAGCGCACTCTCGTCCTGCTCAAGCCCGACGCCGTCAAGCGCGGCCTGGCCGGCGAGATCATCAGCCGGATCGAGCGCAAGGCCGGCTGGCGGCTCGCCGCCGTCGAGCTGCGGACCTTCGACCGCGCGACGCTGGAGGAGCACTACGCCGAGCACGTCGGCCGCCCCTTCTACGAGCCGCTGCTGGAGTTCATGACCTCGGGCCCGTCCATCGCCCTGATCGTCCAGGGCGAGAACGTGATCCCGGGCGTCCGGGCCCTCGCCGGCGCGACCGACCCGCTGCAGGCCGGCCCCGGCACCATCCGCGGTGACTTCGCCACCATCACCCGCGAGAACCTGATCCACGCCTCCGACTCCGAGGCCTCGGCCGAGCGCGAGATCAAGATCTTCTTCCCGTCCCACGCCTGACGGACGGTCATCACCCGACCGGTCCCGGCCCCCTCGGGACCGGTCGGGTGAATATCGGCGTTTGATCCTCATATACGGAACTCGGAGCCCCGACACGGCGTCCCAATCCTCGGAGATGCCGTCGGGCCGCCGGAGAATGGGCGGCATCCCGTACCTCGCAGTCCGAGCAGTCCGTGACGACCGGCGTGGCTACGATGGAGCACAATTCGCGGGCCCGGTACGGCCGTCGGCCGTCACCCACCCCCATCTCCCCGCCATCTGCATCCGAGCTCGGGAAGGCACCACACACCCCATGGGCAACAACCTGTCGTTCATCGGCCGTGACATGGCGATCGACCTCGGCACGGCCAACACGCTGGTTTACGTCCGGGGCAAGGGAATCGTGCTCAACGAGCCCTCGGTGGTCGCGGTGAACACCAACACCGGCGGCATCCTCGCGGTGGGCTCCGAGGCGAAGAAGATGATCGGCCGCACGCCGGGCAACATCGTCGCCATCCGCCCGCTGAAGGACGGCGTGATCGCCGACTTCGAGATCACCGAGCGGATGCTGCGGTACTTCATCCTGAAGATCCACCGCCGCCGCTACCTGGCCCGCCCGCGCGTCGTGGTCTGCGTGCCCTCGGGCATCACCGGAGTGGAGCGCCGCGCCGTGATCGAGGCCAGCGCCCAGGCCGGCGCGCGCCAGGTGCACATCATCGAGGAGCCGATGGCGGCCGCGATCGGCGCCGGGCTCCCGGTGCACGAGGCCACCGGCAACATGGTGGTGGACATCGGCGGCGGCACCACCGAGGTCGCGGTGATCTCGCTGGGCGGGATCGTCACCGCGCAGTCCATCCGGGTGGCCGGGGACGAGCTGGACAACGCGATCGTCCAGCACATCAAGAAGGAGTACAGCCTCCTGCTGGGCGAGCGCTCCGCCGAGCAGATCAAGATGAGCATCGGGTCCGCCTTCGCCCTCGAAGGGGAGAAGGACGAGCACGCCGAGATCCGCGGCCGCGACCTGGTCAGCGGGCTGCCGAAGACCGTGGTGATCTCCGCGGCCGAGGTGCGCGAGGCGATCGACGAGCCGGTCAACTCCATCATCGACGCGGTGAAGACCACCCTGGACCAGTGCCCGCCGGAGCTGGCGGGCGACGTGATGGACCGCGGCATCGTGCTCACCGGCGGCGGTGCCCTGCTGCGCGGCATGGACGAGCGGCTGCGCCGGGAGACCGGCATGCCGATCCACATCGCCGAGAACCCGCTGGACTCGGTCGCGCTCGGCTCCGGCAAGTGCGTCGAGGAGTTCGAGGCGCTCCAGCAGGTACTCGACGCCCAGCCCCGTCGTTAAGCATCCGAACAGACAAGTCAACTGAGGGGCCCTCAGCCGTCCACAGCGGCCGGGGGCCCGGCACCGAAGGGCAGCTCCCGCACCGTGAGGGACACACGAGAGAGCCGACTACTGCTCGTCCTGCTGGTGGCGGTCGCGTTCGCGCTGATCACCGTGGACATCAAGGGCGGCGAGGGCTCTCCGCTCAGCGGTGCCCGGCGGTTCGCGGCGAGCGCGCTCGGCCCGGTCGAGCGGGCGGCCGCCGGTGCCGTCGACCCGGTCGCGGGCACCGTCCGCGCCGTCCGGGACGCCGGTACCCACCAGGCCCGGCTGGACCAGATCACCCGGGAGAACACCGAGCTGCGCCAGCGGGTCGCCTCCTCGGACACCGCCTCGGGCCGTACCAAGCAGCTGGACGAGCTGCTGCGCACCGCGGGCAACGGCGGATACACCGTCAAGGCCGCCCAGGTGATCGCGATCGGCGCGGCCCAGGCCTTCTCCTGGACCATCACCATCGACGCCGGCAGCGACGACGGCCTCACCCGGGACATGACCGTGATCAACGGCCAGGGCCTGGTCGGCCGGATCACCACCATCGCGCCGACCACCGCCACCGTGCTGCTCGCCTCGGACCCCGGCTTCAGCGCCGGCACCCGGCTGGAGGGCAGCGGCGAGATCGGCTTCGCCAACGGCCAGGGCACCGGCCCGATGAAGGTCTCGCTGCTCAACGGCAAGGCCCAGGTCAAGCCGGGGGACCGGCTGGTCACCTTCGGCTCGCAGAGCGGCCGCCCGTTCGTGCCCGGCGTCCCGGTCGGCAAGGTGGTCGAGGTCGAGGCCACCCCCGGCCAGCTCACCAAGACCGTGCTGGTCGAGCCGTACGTGCAGTTCACCCGCCTCGACCTGGTCGGCGTGGTGGTCGTCCCGCCGCGCACCGACCCGCGCGACGCCGTGCTGCCGCCGGCCCAGCCCGCCAACCCGACCGCAGGGGGGAACTGACCATGCGGATCAACCGGATCGTGCTTCCCGCCGTCCTGCTGATGCTGGCCCTGGTGGTCCAGGTCAGCGTGCTCGGACGGCTCCAACTGCCCGGTGCCACACCGGACCTGATGCTCCTGGTGGTGGTCGGCCTCGCCCTGGTCTACGGCCCGACCAGCGGCAGCGTGATCGGCTTCGCGGCCGGTCTGCTGGCCGACCTGGCCCCGCCGTCCGACCACGCCGTCGGCCGCTACGCCCTGGTGCTCTGCCTGCTCGGCTACGCGGCCGGGCTGCTCCGCCCCGAGGGCAGCCGCCAGCGCTCGGCGCTCAGCGCGCTGCTGGTGGTCGCGGTCGCCGCGGTCGCCTCCACCCTGCTGTACGCGATGGTCGGCGCCCTTGTCGGCGACACCGCCGCCCGGCACGTCGGCCTGACCGGCCTGGTGTTCAGCGCGCTGCTCTACGACGTGCTGCTGGCCCCCTTCGTGGTGCCCGCCGTGATGGCCTTGGCCCGCCGCTTCGACGGCGCCCCGGTGATCACCGAGTCCGAGGACGGCAACAGCTCGGGCCTGGGCACCCTCTCCCGCTACAAGACCACCCGGGAGGTCTCCGCACTGCCGGGCTACGGCAAGAAGCGGCGGATCCCCGGCCTCGCCAAGCGCCCGTGAGGAGCGACCACCCGTGACCAACATCCCGGAGACCGGCCGCACCCCGCGGGTGACGATCCGTCTGATCGTGCTCCAGGTCCTGGTGCTGTCCCTGCTCGCCACCCTCGGCGGGCGGCTCTGGTACCTCCAGATCCGCACCGGCAAGGAGTACACCGAGAAGGCGGCCGGCAACCACATCCGCGAGGTGGTCGAGCCGACCGTCCGCGGCGAGATCCTGGACGCCTCCGGCCGCATCCTGGCCGGCAACGAGGCCAAGCTGGTGGTCTCGGTCAGCCGTACCGAGCTGCTCCAGCAGAAGGACCGCGGCAAGGCCGTGCTGGCCCGGCTCGCGGACGTGCTCGGCATGCCCGCCAAGGACGTCCAGGACAAGGTCCGGCTCTGCGACGCCAAGACGCCGCAGCCGTGCTGGAACGGCTCGCCGTACCAGCCGATCCCGGTCACCAAGGCGGCCACCACCCAGCAGGCGATGCAGATAATGGAACGCCGCGAGGACTTCCCCGGCGTCACCGCCCAGCCCACCTCGCTGCGCCGCTACACCGGCGCCGAGGGCGCCAACCTGGCCCAGGTGCTCGGCTACCTCTCGCCCGTCACCGACGACGAGGTGCAGAAGACCAAGGACAAGCCCGGCCGGGAGCGCCGCCTGCCCGTCGACCAGATCGGCCGGGCCGGCCTGGAGTCCGTCTACGACAACGACCTGCGCGGCACCACCGGCATCGACCGGCTGGAGGTGGACAACCTCGGCCGGGTGATCGGCAGCGCCGGCAAGACCCCGGCCCAGCCCGGCAACAACCTGGTGACCTCGATCGACGCCCGGGTGCAGAAGGCCGTCGAGGACAACCTCGCCCAGGCCATGGTCGACGCCCGCAAGGTGGTCGACAAGGACACCCACCGCAACTACGAGGCCGACTCGGGTGCGGCCGTGGTGATGGACGTGCACACGGGCCGGATCGTCGCCATGGCCAGTGCCCCGACCTACGACCCCAACCTCTGGGTCGGCGGCATCGCCGGCAAGGACTACCAGGCCCTCACCAGCAAGGAGTCCAACTACCCGCTGCTGAACCGGGCCATACAGGGTCAGTCCGCCCCCGGCTCCACCTTCAAGGTGGTCTCCACCGCGGCAGCCGCCCAGGCCGGCTACTCGCTCAGCGGCAACTACGCCTGCCCCAGCTCGCTGACCTTCGGCGGCCGCGAGTTCAAGAACTTCGAGAGCAAGGGCTACGGCTCGATCAGCCTGGCCCGCGCCCTGGAGGTCTCCTGCGACACGGTCTTCTACGGCCTGGCCTACGACCAGTGGATGGCCGACGGCGGGATCAAGCCGAAGAAGGACGCCAAGGACTGGTTCTACAAGACCGCCAAGCAGTTCGGCCTCGGCGCCAAGACCGGCATCGACCTGCCCAGCGAGGCGGCCGGCCGGATCCCGGACCGCCAGTGGAAGCAGGAGTACTACGACGCCAACAAGGACGCCTGGTGCAAGCAGGCGCAGTCCGGCGGCAACGACTACGGCACCCTGGTGGCCAAGGAGAACTGCGCCGACGGCTACCAGATGCGCGCCGGTGACGCGGTCAACTACTCCATCGGCCAGGGCGACACCCTGGTGACGCCGCTCCAGATGGCCCGGATCTACGCCGCGCTGTCCAACGGCGGCACGCTCTACCGGCCGACCGTGGCCAAGGCCGTGGTCGCCCCGGACGGCACCCTGGTCCGGGAGATCGCCCCGCACGAGGACGGGAAGATCCCCACCGACGCCCGCACCCTGCAGTACATCGACGAGGCCACCAAGGGCGTCGTCGAGCAGGGCTCCGCCGCCTGGAAGTTCACCGGCGCGGGCTGGCCGCAGGGCAAGATCGAGCTGCACGCCAAGACCGGCACCGCCGAGGTCTTCGGCAAGCAGACCACCTCCTACCTGACCACCTACAGCCGCGACTACGCGGTGGTCATGACGATGAGTCAGGCCGGCACCGGCTCCGGCGCCTCCGGTGACGCCGTCCGCCGCATCTACCAGGCCATCTACGGCGTGGACGACAAGGGCAACATCGACACCGGCAAGGCCCTGCTCACCAAGCCGCAGGGCGAGCTGCCCAAGTTCAACCCGGACGGCACCGCCATGAAGCCGGTCTCCTTCGAGCCCGGTGCGACCTTCCTCGACCCGGCGCCGAAGACCCCGCCGACGGTGCCCCTGATGCTCGCCCTCCCCGCACTGGAGCCGACCGTCCGGAGGACCCGCTGATGACCTCCTACAGCTCCTACGGGTTCCCGCCGCGGCGCGGCGCGGTCGGCAAGGCGCTGGCCAAGGACTCCCCGCTGCGGCGGCTGGACTGGCTGATGATCCTGGCCGCGCTGGTGCTCTCGCTGGGTTCCTCGCTGCTGATCTGGTCGGCGACCCGGGGCCGCGACTCGCTGACCCACGGGGACCCGCAGTACTTCCTCTACCGCCACCTCACCAACCTGGCGATCGGTCTCGGCCTGTTCGTGGTGGTGGTGTTGATAGGGAGTCGGCGCCTGCGCACCGCCGTGCCCTTCGTCTACGTGATCACCCTGCTGATGCTGATGGCCGTGCTCACCCCGCTCGGCTCCACCATCAACGGCGCCAAGGCCTGGATCCAGTTCGGCGGCGGCTTCTCCATCCAGCCCGCCGAGTTCGCCAAGCTGGCGATCGTGCTGGTGATGGCCCTGGTGCTGTCCGCCCAGGTCGACGCGGGGGAGCGGGCCTTCCCCTCGGACCGCTCGGTGCTGATGGCGCTCGGCCTGGCGGCCGTCCCGATGGCGGTCGTCATGCTGATGCCGGACCTCGGCTCGGTGATGGTGATGGGCGTCGCGATCATGGGCATCCTGCTGGCCTCCGGCGCCGCCAACAAGTGGGTCTTCGGACTGATCACCGCCGGCGTCGGCGGGGCGGTGGCGATCTGGCAGCTCGGCGTGCTGAGCAAGTACCAGATCGACCGCTTCGCCGCCTTCGCCAACCCCGCGCTCGACCCGGCCGGGGTGGGCTACAACACCGCCCAGGCCCGGATCGCGATCGGCTCCGGCGGTCTGACCGGGATGGGCCTGTTCAAGGGCACCCAGACCACCGGCCAGTTCGTCCCCGAGCAGCAGACCGACTTCGTCTTCACGGTGGCCGGCGAGGAGCTCGGCTTCGTCGGCGCGCTCGGGCTGATCCTGCTGCTCGGCGTGGTGCTCTGGCGGGCCTGCAAGATCGCCCGGCAGGCCACCGACCTGTTCGGCACGATCGTGTCGGCCGGCGTGATCACCTGGCTGGCCTTCCAGGCCTTCGAGAACATCGGGATGAACCTCGGCATCATGCCGGTGGCGGGCATCCCGCTGCCGTTCGTCTCCTACGGCGGCTCCTCGATGTTCGCGGTCTGGATCGGCGTCGGCCTGCTCCAGTGCGTCCGCACCCAGCGGCCGATAGGGATCTGACCGACTCCGTGCGCGGAACTTGACGCATCCGGGTTCGGCTACCCTGAAGGGTCACCCCGTTCCGCGTCGCAAAGGGCTCACCGCATGTCAGTCGAATCGGTCTTCCCACGCCTGGAGGCCCTCCTCCCGCACGTCCAGAAGCCGATCCAGTACGTCGGCGGCGAGCTCAACTCGACCGTCAAGGACTGGGATTCGGCGGACGTCCGCTGGGCCCTGATGTACCCGGACGCCTACGAGGTCGGCCTGCCCAACCAGGGCGTCATGATCCTGTACGAGGTGCTCAACGAGCGCGAGGGCGTGCTCGCCGAGCGCACCTACAGCGTCTGGCCGGACCTCGAGAAGCTGATGCGCGAGCACGGCGTCCCGCAGTTCACGGTCGACGCCCACCGCCCGGTGCGCGCCTTCGACGTGTTCGGCCTGTCGTTCTCCACCGAGCTCGGCTACACCAACATGCTGACCGCGCTCGACCTGGCCGGGATCCCGATGCTCGCGGCCGACCGCGGCCTGGACGACCCGATCGTCCTGGCCGGCGGCCACGCGGCGTTCAACCCGGAGCCGATCGCGGACTTCATCGACGTCGCGGTGGTCGGCGACGGCGAGCAGGCCGTGCTCGACATGAACGAGATCATCCGGGCCTGGAAGGCCGAGGGCCGCCCCGGCGGCCGCGACGAGGTGCTGCTCCGGCTGGCCCGCACCGGCGCCTTCTACGTGCCGCGGTTCTACGACGTGGAGTACCTGGAGGACGGCCGGATCGCCCGCGTGGTGGCCAACCGCGAGGGCGTGCCGTGGCGCGTCTCCAAGCACACCGTCATGGACCTGGACGAGTGGCCGTACCCGAAGCAGCCGCTGGTCCCGCTCGCCGAGACGGTGCACGAGCGGATGTCCGTCGAGATCTTCCGCGGCTGCACCCGCGGCTGCCGCTTCTGCCAGGCCGGCATGATCACGCGCCCCGTGCGGGAGCGAAGCATCACCGGCATCGGCGAGATGGTGGAGCGCGGCCTCAAGGCCACCGGCTTCGAGGAGGTCGGCCTGCTGTCGCTCTCCTCCGCCGACCACACCGAGATCGGCGAGATCGCCAAGGGCCTGGCCGACCGCTACACCGAGGACAAGATCGGCCTCTCGCTGCCCTCCACCCGGGTCGACGCCTTCAACATCGACCTGGCCAACGAGCTGACCCGCAACGGCCGCCGCTCCGGCCTCACCTTCGCCCCCGAGGGCGGCTCCGAGCGCATCCGCAAGGTCATCAACAAGATGGTCTCGGAGGAGGACCTGATCCGTACGGTCTCCACCGCGTACGGCAACGGCTGGCGCCAGGTGAAGCTGTACTTCATGTGCGGCCTGCCCACCGAGACCGACGAGGACGTCCTCCAGATCGGCGTGATGGCCAAGAACGTGATCCAGAAGGGCCGCGAGGTCACCGGCCAGAACGACATCCGCTGCACCGTCTCCATCGGCGGCTTCGTGCCCAAGCCGCACACCCCGTTCCAGTGGGCCCCGCAGCTCTCCGCCGAGGCCACCGACGCCCGCCTGGCCAAGCTGCGCGACTCGATCCGCGGCGACCGCAAGTACGGCAAGAACATCGGCTTCCGCTACCACGACGGCAAGCCCGGCATCATCGAGGGCCTGCTCTCCCGCGGCGACCGCCGCATCGGCGCCGTGATCCGCGCCGTCTACGAGGACGGCGGCCGCTTCGACGGCTGGCGCGAGCACTTCTCCTTCGACCGCTGGATGGCGGCCGCCGAGAAGGGCCTGGCCGGCACCGGCGTCGACGTCGACTGGTACACCACCCGCGAGCGCACCTACGAGGAGGTGCTGCCCTGGGACCACCTGGACAGCGGCCTCGACAAGGACTGGCTCTGGGAGGACTGGCAGGACGCGCTGGAGGAGGTCGAGGTCGACGACTGCCGCTGGACCCCGTGCTTCGACTGCGGCGTCTGCCCCCAGATGGACACCCACATCCAGATCGGCCCCACCGGCAAGAAGCTGCTGCCGCTCACGGTCGTCAACTCGTAACACAGGTACGGAACCCGGCGGTCCCTCCCGTGCGTGCTGCACGGGAGGGACCGTCAGGTCGTTTCGCGGGGGGAGCCCGTTCATGGACGAGCACGACAGACCGGCCGGGGGCTGCCTGGTCGCGGCGGTGCGGATACCCGCCAGGATCCTCGCGTTCGCGGTGGTGGTGCCGGTCCGCTTCGTCTGGGAGCTGCTGGTGCTGGCCTGGCGCGCCACCGCGCGCGCACTGGCCCTGGCCGGCCGGGCGGTCCACAGCTACCTGATCGCTCCGGTCGGGCGCGCCCTCGGCTGGACCGGCAAGGCGCTGTACGCGTACCTGCTGACACCGGTCGGGCGTGCCGTGATGGCCGTGCTGCGGGTGCTGTGGCGCGGGCTGGTGGCCGTGGGACGCGCCGTGGCGTGGACCGTCCGGCAGCTGGACGCGTACGTGCTGCGCCCGTTCGCGCGGGGCGTGGCGTGGTGCCTGACGGCGGCGGGCCGGGCGATCGGCTGGCTGGTCGGGACGCTGCTGCTGCGCCCGCTGCTGTGGTTCGGCACCCGGGTGCTGGCCCCGGTCGGGCGGGCGCTGCTGGCCGCTCTGGTGGCGACCGGCCACGGGCTGGTCCGGGGTGGGCGGGCCCTGGCGGCCGCGGCGCGGTGGCTCGGGGCGACCCTGCTGGTCCGGCCGGGCGGCTGGGTCGGCCGCCGGGTGCTCCGTCCGTCCGGGCGCGGCCTGGTGGTCGCGCTGTTCGCGCTCGGCGCGGCGCTGGTCGCCGGTGGCCGGGGGCTGCTCTGGCTCGGCCGGAACGGTGTGCTGCTGCCGCTGGCCTGGCTGCTGTACTGGGGGCTCCTGGTCCCGCTGGAGTGGTTCGGGAAGTCGGTGCTGGCCCCGCTCGGCCGGGCCCTGTGGGCCGGGCTGGTGCTGTCCGCCCGGGGCATCCGGGCCGGGTTGGTCCTGCTCGGCCGCGCGGTGGCCTGGACCGGGCGGACCTTGGTGGCGGCCCCGCTCCGCTGGCTCCTGCGCTCGGTGCTCACCCCGATCTGGCACGGGCTGGTGGAGGTGCTGGCCGCCTGCCTGCGCGGACTGGTCCGGCTGCTGCGCGGTCTGCTCACGGTCCTGAACGTCCTCGCCCGGGCCCTCGGCGTGCTGCTGCGGTACCTGCTGGTGATTCCGCTGGGCCGGCTCTGGCGGGTGCTGCTGTCCCCGGTGCTCCGGACGGTCGGTCAACTGCTGGGCCAGGCCTGGAGGTTGGCGGGGCGGCTGTGGCGGTTCGCGGTGCTGCGGCCCTGCCGCTGGGTGCGCCAGGAGGTCTGGTGGCCCGTCAAGGACGAGCTGCGCCGGGCCTGGTCCTCCGTCCGGGAGGCGGCCCGGGAGGCCAGGCGGGCGCTGGTGGGCGGCACAGGCCGTACCCTTGACGCTGACAGAAGTCCGGCCGGAGCCCATCACGCGAGCGGCCGGCCCGACCCACTGACTAAGGACTGAGCGCCCTGGCACGCCGCACGCCCGACGGTCCGCCGCCCGCGCCGACGGTGCAGCGCATCCGTCTCCGCTACACCAAGCGCGGCCGTCTGCGCTTCACCAGCCACCGTGACTTCCAGCGGGCGTTCGAGCGCGCGCTCCGCCGTTCGGCGGTCCCGATGGCCTATTCGGCGGGTTTTACCCCGCACCCCAAGGTCTCGTACGCCAACGCCGCCCCGACCGGGGTGGCCAGCGAGGCGGAGTACCTGGAGATCGGCCTCGCCGAGGCCCGCGACCCGGAGGCGCTGCGCGCGCAGCTCGACGAGTCGCTGCCGCCCGGCCTGGACGTGATCGACGCCGTCGAGGTGCGCACGCCGCACTTCGTGGAGCGCCTGGAGGCCTCCGAGTGGAAGGTCCGGCTGGACCGGGTCACCGACGAGGAGGCGGCCCGCGCGATCGCCCTGTTCCTGGCCGAGGAGCGGGTCGAGGTCGAACGCCAGACGAAGAACGGCATCCGGGTCTTCGACGCGCGCGGCGCGGTGGCCGCGCTGGAGCTCCTTGCGCCGCAGGTGGGCGACGGTAACAACACCGGTACGGACGGTACGCGCGATGTTCGTAGCGCCGGACCCTGTGCGATACTGCGGCTGGTAGTACGACACGCCACACCCGCCGTACGACCCGACGACGTTCTGTCCGGTCTCCGTGCGACGGCCGACCTGGCGCCGCCGGTCCCCGCTGAGGTGACCAGGCTGGCGCAGGGGCCGCTCGACGCAGAGAACGGCACGGTGACCGACCCGCTGGCGCTCGACCGCGCCGCGGCCCCGGCCGGCTAGAGGCCGCCGGGCCGCGCGCACCTGCGTCCGCCTGGCGGGAGGAGGGCAGGCCCGGCTTCCGGGCCTTGCCGCTCCGGGCCGCCACGGCTCCCCAGGGGAGCGGGCGTCGACGCAGGCCAGCCCCTTGTGGCCCGCCACCCCGGATGGGTGGTGGGCCCGAGGACCCCTCCGGCAGCCATCCGGGACGGGGCAACGGCGCAGGCCGGACAACCACAGAAGACTGGTCGGTACCAGAAGACTTTCGACACCCCGCACCGTGCGGGGCGCCGAGCGAGACTACGAGCCCCTGTGCGGCCTCGCGTCCGCACGGCGACGCCCAGGCGGTCGGGCCCGCGAACCCGCGGCCCGGCCGGCCCGGCGGCGTCGCGACGTGCCCGGATGCGGAGCCCGGGGGCCTGACGGGAGATCCACCCGCATGCTCGATAACGAGAACAGCGAACAGCAGAACGCGCCCGAGGCCGACGCCGCCCCGCCGCGTCGTCGCCGCCGCGCCGTGTCCCGCCCGGCGGGCACCCCGCAGGGCGCCGCCGCCGAGGCCGCCGAGACGGTGCTGCCGGCCGAGACGCACGAGGCCCCCGCGGTCGAGCAGGCCGAGCCTGTCGCCGAGGCGAAGCCGGTCCGGGCCCGCCGCACCCGCAAGCGCGCCGAGTCCCCGGCCGGTGCGCCGGAGGCCACCCCGGTGGTCACCACCGAGCCCGCCGCGGTCGAGGCCCCGGCCGAGGCCCCCGCCGCCGAGCCGGTGGCCGAGGAGAAGCCCAAGGCCCGCCGCACCCGCAAGCGCGCCGAGGCCAAGCCGGCCGCCGAGCCGCTGACCGCCGAGGCCGTCGTGGCCGCCGTGCCCGCCGCCGTCGAGGCTCCGGCCGAGGCCGCCGCCGAGGCGGTGGCCGAGGAGCCCGCCGCCCCGGCCCGCCGCACCCGCCGCCGCCGCGTGGTCGAGGCCGCCCCGGTGGTCGAGGAGACCGTCGTGGAGCCGGCCGCCGAGGTGGCCCCGGAGGAGGAGCCGGAGGCGGTCGAGGAGACCGTCGCCGAGGCCCCGGTCGTCGAGCCCGAGCCGCAGCCGGTGGTCGAGGACGCCGCCCCGCCGCGCGCCCGCCGCCGTGCGGTCCGCCCGTCCACCGCGATCTTCCAGGCCCCGGTCTTCCAGGAGCCCGCTCCCTACGTCGCCCCGGAGAAGCCCGCGGCCGCCGCCGTGGTGGCCCCGGCCGCGCAGGCTGCGCAGGCCGAGCCGGTCGCCGCCCCCGCGTCCGAGGAGGACGAGTACGAGTACAGCGGCGTCGGCCGCCGCCGTCGCGACCGCCGCGCGGTCCGGGTGCAGACCCAGCCGCGCCGCGAGCAGGCCCGCCCCGAGCCGGTCCGTCAGGAGCCGGTGCGGCAGGAGACGGCCCGTCAGGAGCCGGTCCGGGCCGAGGCCCCGGCCGAGGAGGAGCCCGCCGAGCTGACGGCGCCCCAGGAGCAGCAGGACGAGTGGGAGGACGACCGTCCGTCCCGCCGTCGCCGTCGCGGTGGCCGTCGCCGCCGCCGCGGTGAGGCCGAGGAGCCGGAGGCCACCGAGCTGACCGCCGAGGAGCCGGCCGCCGAGGAGGAGGCCGACGCCGACGCCGAGGGCGACGAGGACGACGACCTGGCCGGTGGCCTGGCCTCCTCGCGCCGCCGTCGCCGCCGTCGCCGCCGCAGCGGTGAGGCGGGCGCCGAGCCGGCCGCCGAGACCACCGAGGACGGCGTCCGCACCGTGGTCAAGGTGCGCGAGCCGCGCCGCCGCTCCGCCGAGCCGTCGTTCGACCCGGACGAGGTGCAGTCCATCAAGGGCTCCACGCGCCTGGAGGCCAAGAAGCAGCGCCGCCGCGAGGGCCGCGAGCTTGGCCGCCGCCGGGTGCCGATCATCACCGAGGCCGAGTTCCTGGCCCGCCGCGAGTCGGTCGAGCGGGTCATGGTGGTCCGTCAGAACGGCCAGCGCACCCAGATCGGCGTGCTCGAGGACAACGTGCTGGTCGAGCACTACGTCAACAAGGAGCAGGCCACCTCGTACGTCGGCAACGTCTACCTGGGCAAGGTCCAGAACGTGCTGCCGTCGATGGAGGCCGCCTTCGTCGACATCGGCAAGGGCCGCAACGCGGTGCTCTACGCCGGTGAGGTCAACTTCGGCGCCATGGGCCACGGCGGCCCGCGCCGGATCGAGTCGGTGCTCAAGTCCGGCCAGTCCGTCCTGGTGCAGGTCTCCAAGGACCCGATCGGCCACAAGGGCGCCCGCCTGACCAGCCAGATCTCGCTGCCCGGCCGCTACCTGGTCTACGTGCCCGAGGGCTCGATGACCGGCATCTCCCGCAAGCTGCCGGAGAACGAGCGGGCCCGTCTCAAGCAGATCCTCAAGAAGATCGTCCCGGACGACGCGGGCGTGATCGTGCGCACCGCCGCCGAGGGCGCCAGCGAGGACGAGCTGACCCGTGACGTGCAGCGCCTGCAGGCGCAGTGGGAGGAGATCCAGAAGAAGGCCGCCTCCGGCAACGCCCCGGCGCTGCTCTACGGCGAGCCGGACATGACCGTCCGGGTCGTCCGCGACATCTTCAACGAGGACTTCTCCAAGGTCATCGTCTCCGGCGCCGAGGCCTGGAGCACCATCCACGAGTACGTCTCCAACGTGGCGCCCGACCTGACGGAGCGTCTGCAGCGGTGGACCTCCGACGTGGACGTGTTCGCCACCTACCGGATCGACGAGCAGCTGATGAAGGCGCTGGACCGCAAGGTCTGGCTGCCCAGCGGCGGTTCGCTGGTGATCGACCGGACCGAGGCGATGGTCGTGGTCGACGTCAACACCGGCAAGTTCGTCGGCCAGGGCGGCAACCTCGAGGAGACCGTCACCCGGAACAACATCGAGGCGGCCGAGGAGATCGTCCGTCAGCTCCGGCTGCGCGACCTCGGCGGCATCATCGTGATCGACTTCATCGACATGGTGCTGGAGTCCAACCGCGACCTGGTGCTGCGCCGCCTGCTGGAGTGCCTCGGCCGGGACCGGACCAAGCACCAGGTGGCCGAGGTCACCTCGCTGGGCCTGGTGCAGATGACCCGCAAGCGGGTCGGCCAGGGCCTGCTGGAGTCCTTCTCCGAGCCCTGCGTGCACTGCAACGGGCGCGGCGTCATCGTGCACATGGAGCAGCCCACCTCCCAGGGCGGCGGCGGTGGCCCGGTCGGCACGGCCGGTGAGGCCGCCGCGGGCGGCTCCAAGCGCCGTCGCCGGGGCAAGGGCGGCGCCGCGGCCGAGGAGCCGCAGGCGGTCGAGACCCACGAGCACGAGCACGACGACCTCGAAATCGTCTCGGGCGGCGAGCAGTTGGAGATCGCGGTCGAGGAGGAGCCGGTGATCGTGACGCTCCGCGAGGAGCCGCTGGTCACCCTCCGCGAGGAGCCCCTGGTGACCCTCCGCGAGGAGGAGCCGGTGGCCGTGGCCGCTCCGGCGGTCGACCTGGTGGAGATCCCGGCCGCTCCGGCCGCTCCGGCCGGGCGCACCCGCCGCCGGGCCGTCCGGAAGGCGACCGCTCCGGCGGGCACCCCCGGCGGTGCGGAGATCGTGGTGCTGCAGGCCCGCGCCGAGGCCGCCATGGAGGCCGCGCTGTCGGCCGCCGGGGCGCCCGCCGCCGAGGCCCCGGCAGTCGAGGTGGCCGAGCCGGTCGCCGAGACCGTCGAGGTCGTCGCCGAGCCGGTGGCCACCGAGCCGGTCGCCGAGGCGCCGGTCGAGGAGGCCCCCGTCGCGGAGGCCGCCGAGCCCGAGGCCCCGGCCGAGGAGGAGGCGCCGGCGCCCAAGAAGCGCGCGGCCCGCAAGACCGCCGCGAAGAAGACCACGGCAGCGAAGAAGACCACCGCCGCCGCGGCCAAGAAGACCACCGCCCGCAAGACCGCCACCAAGCGGACCAGCGCGGCGGCCAAGAAGGCCGCGGCCGCCGAGGGTGATTCGGCGGCCGAGTAAGCCCTGGTGCCGGGGCGGTCGTTCACGACCGCCCCGGCCCGGTAGGGGCCGGTTTGCCCAAGTGGTGGACCGTCCGTATTCTTGACCTTCGGCGTGTCTACGCCACGCTCCCGAGCACATCACCTCCCGGGCTCCGGTCCGGGGGAGGCGCCTGTGTCCGTACCCAGGCGCTGGCATCGAGAGTTTCCGACCGAGTTAGAAATGGGGTACCGCATGTACGCGATCGTTCGCGCAGGCGGCCGCCAGCACAAGGTCGCCGTCGGCGACGTGCTGGAGATTGACCGTGTTGACGCCAAGCCGGGTGACTCGGTGGAGCTCTCGACCATCCTGGTCGTCGACGGTGACGCCGTCACCTCCGACCCGTGGGTGCTCGCCGGCGTGAAGGCTCACGCCGAGGTGGTCGACCAGACCAAGGGCGAGAAGATCGTCATCCTGCGCTACAAGAACAAGACCGGTTACCGTCGCCGCCAGGGCCACCGCCAGCAGCACACCGCTGTGCGGATCACCAGCATCGACTCCGTCAGCAAGTAAGGGGATAGCGAGATGGCACACAAGAAGGGCGCAAGCTCTACCCGCAACGGCCGTGACTCGAACGCCCAGCGCCTCGGCGTCAAGCGCTTCGGCGGCCAGGTCGTCAGCGCCGGCGAGATCCTCGTCCGCCAGCGCGGCACCCACTTCCACCCGGGTGCGGGCGTCGGTCGCGGTGGCGACGACACCCTGTTCGCGCTGACCGCCGGTGCGGTCCAGTTCGGCAACCGTCGCGGCCGCAAGGTCGTCAACATCGTGGCCGTCGAGGCCTGAATCTGACATCTCGTCGGATTCCGTGGAGGGTGGACCGGAATTATCCGGTCCACCCTCCATGCTTTGAAGCAGACAACTGTTTTTCCCCATAGCTGGAGGCACACCTCATGACCACCTTCGTGGACCGCGTCGAACTGCACGTCGCCGCGGGTAACGGAGGCCACGGCTGCGCCTCCGTGCACCGGGAGAAGTTCAAGCCCCTCGGCGGACCCGACGGCGGGAACGGCGGTGAGGGCGGCAGCGTCATCCTGACCGTCGACGCCCAGGTCACCACCCTGCTCGAGTACCACCACTCGCCCAAGCGCAAGGCCGCCAACGGCAAGCCCGGCGCGGGCGGCCACCGCAGCGGCGCCACCGGCGGCGACCTCGAGCTGCTGGTGCCGGACGGCACCGTGGTGATGGACAAGAAGGGCAACGTGCTCGCCGACCTGGTCGGCCACGGCACCAGCTTCGTCGCCGCGGCCGGCGGCCGCGGCGGCTTGGGGAACGCGGCGCTCGCCTCGTCCCGCCGCAAGGCGCCCGGCTTCGCGCTGCTCGGCGAGCCCGGTGACGCCCGCGACATCGTGATGGAGCTCAAGTCCGTCGCCGACGTCGCCCTGGTCGGCTACCCGAGCGCCGGCAAGTCCTCGCTGATCGCGGTGCTCTCGGCGGCCCGCCCGAAGATCGCGGACTACCCCTTCACCACCCTGGTCCCCAACCTCGGCGTGGTCACCGCCGGCGAGACGGTCTACACCGTCGCCGACGTCCCCGGCCTGATCCCCGGCGCCAGCCAGGGCCGCGGCCTGGGCCTGGAGTTCCTCCGCCACGTGGAGCGCTGCTCGGTCCTGGTGCACGTGCTGGACTGCGCCACCCTGGAGCCCGGCCGGGACCCGCTCACCGACCTGGAGACCATCGAGGAGGAGCTGGCCCAGTACGGCGGCCTGGAGGACCGGCCGCGGCTGGTCGCCCTCAACAAGACCGACGTGCCGGACGGCCAGGACATCGCCGACCTCACCCGGGCCTCCCTGGAGGAGCGCGGCTACCGCGTCTTCGAGGTCTCCGCGGCCTCCCGCAAGGGCCTGCGCGAGCTGAGCTTCGCGATGGCCCAGATCGTCGCCGAGGCCCGTGCGGCCAAGCCGGTCGAGGAGCCCACCCGGATCGTCATCCGCCCGACCGCGGTGGACGACGCCGGCTTCACCGTCGAGGAGGAGGACGGCGCCTACCGCGTGCGCGGCTCCAAGCCCGAGCGCTGGGTCCGCCAGACCGACTTCACCAACGACGAGGCCGTCGGCTACCTGGCCGACCGCCTGGCCCGCCTCGGCGTCGAGGACCGGCTCTGGAAGGTCGGCGCCCAGGAGGGCGACACCGTCATCATCGGGCCCGACGAGAACGCCGTGGTCTTCGACTGGGAGCCCACCATGGCCGCCGGCGCCGAGATGCTCGGCCGCCGCGGCGAGGACCACCGGATGGAGACCCAGCGTCCGGCCGTGGACCGCCGCCGGGCCAAGCTGAAGGGCCGGGACGCGGCGGAGGAGGAGTACCTCGCCTTCGAGGCGCTCTCCAGCAAGCGCCCGGAGCTGGACTCCGACGAGGACTGACGTCCCGTCAGGGCCCCCGCACGCGCGTCCCACAGGGTGACATCGCGTGCGGGGGCCCCGTCGTGATCGCGTAGATTACGCTCCGTCGAACCACGTGCGGAGGGCAGCCAGATGACGGACCGGACACTGCGTCAGGAAGTGCTCACCGCACGCAGGATCGTCGTCAAGGTCGGCTCCTCCTCGCTCACCACGGCGGCCGGCGGCCTGGACGCCGACCGGGTGGACGCCCTGGTGGACGCCCTCGCCAAGGTCCGCACCCGCCCCGACGCCCCCGAGATCGTGCTGGTCTCCTCCGGCGCCATCGCGGCCGGCCTGGCACCGCTCGGCCTGGAGAAGCGCCCCAAGGACCTGGCCCGCCAGCAGGCCGCCGCCAGCGTCGGCCAGGGCCTCCTGGTGGCCCGCTACACCGCCTCCTTCGCCCGCTACGGCCTGCGGGTCGGCCAGGTGCTGCTGACCGCCGAGGACGCCAGCCGCCGGGCCCACTACCGCAACGCCTACCGCACCCTCGACCAGCTGCTGGCGATGGGCGCGATGCCGATCGTCAACGAGAACGACACCGTCGCCACCGCCGAGATCAAGTTCGGCGACAACGACCGCCTCGCCGCCCTGGTCGCCCACCTGGTCCGGGCCGACCTGCTGGTCCTGCTCTCCGACGTGGACGGCCTCTACGACGGCGACCCCAGCAAGCCCGGCACCAGCCGGATCGAGCAGGTGGCCGGCCCCGGGGACCTGGCCGGCATCGAGATCGGCAGCGCCGGCAAGGCCGGCGTCGGCACCGGCGGCATGGTCACCAAGGTCGAGGCCGCCCGGATCGCCACCGGCGCCGGGATCCCGGTCGTCCTCACCGCCGCCCGGCACGCCGCCGACGCCCTGGCGGGCCGTCAGACCGGCACCCTCTTCCTGCGCACCGGCAGCCGCTCCGCCGACCGCCTGCTCTGGCTGGAGCACGCCTCCACCCCGCGCGGCGCCCTCCAGCTCGACCCCGGTGCCGTCGAGGCCGTGGTCTCGGGCGGCAAGTCCCTGTTGCCCGCCGGGGTCACCCGGGTGGACGGGGAGTTCTCCGCGGGTGATCCGGTGGACCTTCTTGGCGAAAACGGCCACATCGTCGCCCGTGGACTGGTCAACTTTGATGCGAGGGAGTTGCCCCGTCTGCTCGGCCGGTCCACCAAGGAGCTGGCCCAGGAGCTCGGTGCCGCGTACGAACGCGAGGTCGTCCACCGGGACGACCTGGTCATCCTGCGTGGCTGACGGGCCGGGCCCGGGGGCCGCAGCGGCGGCCGTGACACGACGTCGCCGAACAGGAGGCCGCCGGTGGGACGGAGACTGACCAGCATCGACGGCGGGGCAGGGGAGAGCGGCAGCGACGAGGCCGCCGCACGGGTGGCCGAGCAGCGTTCGCCCGTACGACGCCTGCGGCCCGGTGCGGCCGAGCGCACCGAGGAGCCGGAGCCGCCCGAGGCCCGCCTCTGGCACATCGTGCTCAGCGTCGCCGGGCGGGTCACCCCGCTCGCCGAGCTCCGCGCCGGGCTGGAGAAGCTGGCGCACGACCACTCCTTCTTCCTGACGGCCCGTTACGCGGCGGACCACGCGGAGATCCGCTACTGGGAGCAGGCCCGCGACCTGCACGACGCGGCGGCCATCGCCCTGCGCCTGTGGGGCGAGCACAAGAGCACCGCCAACCTCCCGCCCTGGGAGATCGTCGGCCTCGAGGTCATCGACCGCCCCACCTACCACAAACGCATCGCCGAGGGCTTCGGCGGACCCCCGCCGAATTTGGGCGGAGTACACCCTTGGTAGTGGCTACCCCGGGGGCGCGGGGAACTGCGCGAGTACGGAAGGCGGACCACCGCTAGATCGGGGCACGTCAGCCAGTTGCACGTGCTGCCGTTCCCCCGCGCGCAGTTCCTCGCGCCCCTGCGGGGCGCAACCCGCGCGCCCGGTCGCGTCCGTCTCACCGCTCGAAAGGCGGGCGGGCCCGGCGGCGGCAGTCGCTACCCTTGCGCCATGACCAGCGACCAGACCACCAGCCCCGTCCTCGCCGTCGCGCGCCGTGCACGCGAGGCGGCCGCCGTCCTCGCCCCACTGCCGCGCCGTGCGAAGGACGCCGCGCTGCTGGCGATCGCCGACGCCCTGACCGCGCGCAGCGCGGAGATCACCGCGGCCAACGCCGAGGACGTCGCCCGCGCCCGTGAGGCCGGCACCGCCGAGTCGGTGATCGACCGCCTGACCCTCACCGACGAGCGGATCGCCGCCATCGCCGCCGACGTGCGCAGCGTGGTGGGCCTGCCCGACCCGGTCGGCGAGGTGGTCCGCGGGTACACGCTCCCGAACGGTCTGGACGTCCGTCAGGTCCGCGTCCCGCTCGGCGTGGTGGGCATCATCTACGAGGCCCGCCCGAACGTCACGGTGGACGCCGCCGCCCTCTGCCTGAAGTCCGGCAACGCCGTCCTGCTCCGCGGCTCGGCCTCCGCGTACCGTTCCAACACCGCCCTCACCGAGGTCCTGCGCGACGCGGTCGAGAGCACCGGCCTGCCCGCCGACGTGATCCAGCTCGTCCCGGGCGAGAGCCGCGACTCCGTCCAGGAGCTGATGCGGGCCCGCGGTCTGGTGGACGTGCTGATCCCGCGCGGCGGCGCCTCGCTGATCCGCACCGTGGTGGAGGGATCCACCGTCCCGGTGATCGAGACCGGCACCGGCAACTGCCACGTGTACGTGGACGCCGAGACCGACCTGGCGATGGCGGTCGGCATCCTGCTCAACTCCAAGGCCCAGCGCGTCAGCGTCTGCAACTCCGCCGAGACCCTGCTGGTCCACCGCGACGTGGCGGACGCCTTCCTCCCGCTCGCCCTCGCCGCCCTGGCCGAGGCGGGCGTCACCGTGCACGGCGACGACGCGGTGCTGAAGGCGGCCGAGGGCACCGCGGTGACGGCGGTGCCGGCCACCGAGGAGGACTGGGAGGCGGAGTACCTCTCCTACGACATCGCGGCCGCCGTGGTGGACTCGCTGGACGCGGCGGTGGCGCACATCCGGCGCTGGTCCTCCGGCCACACCGAGGCGATCGTGACCACCTCGCAGGCGGCGGCGCGCCGGTTCACCCAGCTGGTGGACTCCACCACGGTGGCGGTCAACGCGTCGACGCGGTTCACCGACGGGGGTGAGTTCGGTTTCGGCGCCGAGATCGGCATCTCGACCCAGAAGCTGCACGCGCGCGGCCCGATGGGGCTGCCGGAGCTGACCTCGACCAAGTACGTCGTCACCGGTGACGGGCACGTGCGGGGCGAGGCTACTCCGACCGTGGGCGGTGCCAACGGCTGACGTCTCGTCACGGACGGCCGCAGCCGTGGCCGTCCGTGACGCCCGAACTGCGAATAGCCACAGACAAATCCCCCGGCCGGTAATACATTGAAGCCATGGCCGAGAACCAGGGGGGCTCGCCGTTCCCGGACGGCGCCGACCACGGCGGAGCGGACGAGGAGTTCGCCACCGTGGTCCTTGACGAGGCATTCATCCGGTCCGCCGCCGTGCACGAGCCGAGTGCCGAGGAGCGGCGACTGGCCGCCGCCGAGGCCAGGTTCGAGCCCGAGACGCTGACCCTGGGGCGCGGCCCTGAGCTGCCGGAGGCCGGCGGGCTCCCGCTGGAGCTCCGTCCGCATCCGGCCGGCCTGGACGACGACCGGCGCTACTGGGACCCGTGGGCTCCCCCCGCGCGCCCCGCCCGCCGTTCCCGCTGGCGGTCCGACGGCTTCGACCCGGGCCGGGCCGGGGCCGCCCGTTCGGTGGCCCAGCAGCGCTGGCACCGGCCGATCGCCTGGGTGCTCGCGGTGGTGATGGGCGTCAGCGTGGTGGCCGTCGCGGTGGCCGCGATCTACCGGGGCACCGGTGGCGTGGAGGCCCCGGCGGGGCGCCCGGAGACGGGCACCAGCAGCCCCTCGGACATCCCCGTACCGGCTCCGCCGAGGGCGGTCTCGCTGACCGGCTGATCCCGTCCGGCCCCGTCCTCGCCGTCCGGCGCGAAGAAGTTGCGCACGGACCCTCGTGGCGCGCGAACGCCCGCTCTACCCTTGAATCATGGGTGACCCGCTCGAACCTCCGGAGGGTGTGCCCGACGGTGGTTCAGGTAACGAGGACGAGTACCGGTCCGTCGTCTTCGACGAATCGTTCGTCCGGGCTGCCCGGATCCAGGAGCTCTCGGCCCGGGAGCGGATGGGCGGCGGGTACGGGCGGTCGGCGGTCCGCCGGCGCGGGCTGGTGGGGAGCCTGCCCCGCCAGGCGCTGGCCCTGATGCTGGTGATCGTGGTGGCCTTCGCGGCCGCGGTGTACTTCGGGCTCTCCACCCCGCAGCCCCGGGCGACCCAGCCGACCGGGAACCAACTGACCGTCAGTCTGGTGGCCCTGGTGCCGAGTTCGGCCGTCACCCCGGTGGCGGACCGGCAGGCCCCGTTCGCCGGGCTGTCCGCCGACTACCGGGACGGCGCGGCCGGGCTGGCCGCGCCCGGGGGTTCGGCCACCGCCCACTTCACCAAGGCCGAGGTATCCCGGGCGCTGGCCGTGGTCGAGAAGTACCTGACCGTCTCGGCCCTCGACCCGGCGGTGCTGACGGGCCGGGGCGGCACCGAGGCGGTCCGCCGGCTGCTCACCGCGGGGGAGCAGGACCAGTTCGACCAGAGCCTGGCCACCCCCAGCGACGACCAGCACCACGCCGCGACCGGCTGGCTGGTCCGCTTCGACCCGGCCGAGGTGGCGCTGGCCACCGAGACGGTCAAGGCCGTCGGCGCGATGCGGGTGGACGAGGCGGACGCCGGGACGCTGGAGATCGGCACCGACCACACCTTCGTCTACGCGCTGCGCGCGGCGGACGAGCCCTCCGGCCCGGTCACCCTGCACACCGTCCGCCGGGCGCTCCGCTTCGAGCTGGACCGGGCGGACCTGGCCGCCTCCCGGGTCCGGGTGGTGGACTCGGTGCTCCAGGCCGGGCCGACCGCCTGCGGCACCCGGCTGGCGGCCCACCTCCAGCCGCTGCTCGGCGGCTCCGCCCCGCCCCCGGCGACCGATCCGGGCGACCACGCCCAGCCGGCCTGGACGCTCTGCGCCCCGCTCAAGCGGTGACGGGCCCGGGGGCGGACGGCCCCCGGGCCCGGGCGTTCACTCGCCGTCGGAGCGCTCCGCGCCGCTGGCGGCGGTGGGCTTGCCGGTGAAGGTGTCCCGGAGCTTGCCGCCCACCGTGCCGACCCCGCCGGCCACGTCCCGCAGCAGGCCCATCAGCGGGTCCTTGCTCTCCTTGACCGACTTGGAGTACGACTCCGCGGCGGCCTTCCACTGCTCGCCGACCGAGGTGTCCGGGTCGTCGGCCCGGCGCGGGTAGGCCCCGGCCAGGATCGAGCGGTACTCCTCGCTCTCCGACCACTTCTTCAGCTGGGCCGCCCGCACCACCGCGAAGGGGTGGGTCTGCGGCAGCACCTGGAGCAGCTTGATGACGCCGTCCCGCAGGTCGCCCGCCTTCTCGTACTCCTCGGCCTGCTCCAGGAAGGCGTCCACGTTCATCTCGGCCAGGTGGTGGCCGCCGGCCAGCTTCATCAGCCCGCGCATCGAGGCCTGCAGGTCCTGACCGGCCAGCAGACCGGCCCGGTCGCAGGAGAGTTCGGCCTTGCGGAACCACTCCTTGAGCGCGGTGATCACGGCGGTGATGGCCAGGTTCCCGAGCGGGATCCAGGCGATCCGGGTGGCCACGTTGGTGAGGATCAGCAGCATGGTCCGGTAGACCGCGTGGCCGGACATCGCGTGCCCGACCTCGTGGCCGATCACGGCCCGCAGCTCCTCGGCGTCCAGCAGCTCGACCAGCCCGGTGGTGAGCACGATGATCGGGGTGTCCATCCCGATGCACATCGCGTTCACGGTCGGGTCCTGGGTGACGTACAGGTCCGGGACCTTGTCCAGGTCCAGCACGTAGGCCGCGTCCCGCACCATCGCGTGCAGCTCGGGGAACTGGCGCTCCGAGGTCTTCACCGCGGTGGCCAGGAACATCAGCCGGACGCTGCGCTCGGAGACCAGTCCGGCCAGCTTCTTCAGCACGTCGTCGAAGCCGGTGAGCTTGCGGAGCGCGACCAGGGCGGACCGGTCGGCCGGGTGCTCCCAGGCCCGGGTGGAGATCCCGGGGAAGCGCTGGCGGCGGCGGTCCGGCGTGCTGTCCTTGGTCATGTCGGTCATCTGCTGAGTACCTCCTGGGTCGTCGCCGGCACCGGCTCTCGCCCGGCCCCCGCTTGCTGTCGGTCCAACGTCCGTCTGCGTGTACTCGTCCCCGTCGGCCACCCTACGCCGGGGCCGCCGTCCGTCCGGCGCCGTAAGCGGGTCTACCCTGAGGGTCGAGCCGCCCGGACCGAGGAGAGACCCCCCGATGAACCCCGCCACCCTTGCCCAGCTGGCCGCGCCGATCTCCAACGAGTCGGGCCCGGGCCTGTTCCTGCGCATCATCCTGGTGGTCAGCGTGGTCGGCGTCGGCCTGATCGGCTGGGCGATCGCCCGGGCCAACCGGAACAACTGACCTCCCGTCCGCCCGGCCGGAGACCTCCTGCCGAGGCGTCAGACGCGGTGGGGCGGCGCGCGGTTGCGCGTAGGGGCCCCGTACGATGAGCCGGTGGGCCGCCCCCGGCCCGCGCACTGGCCCCCTCACCGACTCGAGAAGGTCCTGCCGACCATGAGCCACATCGCACTGCCCCTCCTGACCCAGCTGGCCGAAGGCGGCAGCGAGGGCGGCAACCACGAGAGCCTGAGCCCGTACCTGACCGGCGGCGCGGGCCTGTTCATCCTGCTCCTCCTCCTCTACATCACCACCCGCTTCAACCGCGACCGCTGAGCTGCGGCAGCGCGCTCCGCGCGGCCGGGCGGGCTTGCCCGGCCGCGACGGGCTTCGCGTAAGGTGTGGCGGCATGGGACAGCAGGCCAAGGCCGCCGGTGAGCGGGCACGCAAGCGCCTCGGCGTGATGGGCGGCACCTTCGACCCGATCCACCACGGGCACCTGGTCGCCGCGAGCGAGGTGGCGAGCGCGTTCCACCTGGACGAGGTGGTCTTCGTGCCGACCGGGCAGCCGTGGCAGAAGAGCGACCGGCACGTCACCCCGGCCGAGGACCGCTACCTGATGACGGTCATCGCCACCGCCGAGAACCCGCAGTTCTCGGTCAGCCGGATCGACATCGACCGCGAGGGCCCCACCTACACCGTGGACACCCTGCGCGACCTGCGGGCCCAGCACCCCGACGCGGACCTGTTCTTCATCACCGGAGCCGACGCGCTGGCCCAGATCATCTCCTGGCGCTCCTCCGACGAGCTGTTCGAGCTCGCCCACTTCATCGGCTGCACCCGGCCCGGCCACATACTCTCCGACGCCGGCCTGCCGGCCGGCGGCGTCTCCCTGGTCGAGGTGCCCGCACTGGCCATCTCCTCCACCGACTGCCGGGTCCGGGTCGCCAAGGGCGCACCGGTCTGGTACCTCGTCCCGGACGGTGTCGTCCGGTACATCCACAAGCGGGAGCTGTACGCGCGAGGGGGTACGGCGTGACGGGTGAGCAGCAGGGCGGCGGGCAGCAGGAGTGGTACCCGCAGGACCCGTACCAGCAGCAGCCGCAGGTCTACTACGACGCCTACGGCCAGCCGCAGTACGTCCAGCCGGAGCAGCAGCAGGCGTACGTCCAGGACCCGTACCAGCAGCAGCAGCAGCAGTACTACCAGCAGCCCCAGCAGCCGCAGCAGCCCCAGTACTACGACGGGTACGGGCAGCAGCAGGCGTACGTCCAGGACCCGTACCAGCAGCAGCAGTACTACCAGCAGCCCCAGCAGCCGCCGGCCCCCGTCCAGCCGGTGGCCCCGCCGCCGCCCGTGGTGCCGCAGCAGCCCGAGCCCGTGCCCGCGCCGCCGCCCGTCGCGCCCCGGCCCGTCGCGCCCCGGCCCGCCGCCGCCCGGCCCGCCGCGCCGCAGCCCGCGACGTCCAAGCCCGGCGCGCCCAAGGCCGACCGGGACTACCCGACGGGTGAGTTCACCTTCGTGGACGAGGAGGTGGACCAGGCCGAGGACGTCATCGACTGGCTGAAGTTCGCCGAGTCCCGCACCGAGCGCCGGGACGAGCGCCGCCGCAAGCTGCGCACCCGGGCGATCGGCGCCCTGCTGGTGCTGGCCCTGGCCGGCGGCGGCACGGCGGGCTACCTGTGGTGGAAGGGCGACCTGGGCGGCTCCAGCGCCGCGGCCAAGGCGGCCGGCGGCCGGACCGTCAACGTGCTCCACCTGAAGGACCGTCAGGGCAAGGTCTCCACCGCGCTGCTGGTCAACGACCAGTCCGGCCAGAAGGCCAGCGTGCTGCTGCTGCCGGACGTCCTCAAGCTGCCCAGCACCGGTGACTCCGCCACCGAGCCGCTCGGCAAGTCGATGGACGTGCTCGGCGCGGCCGCCACCCGGGAGGGCCTGGCCACCGTGCTCGGCGCCCCGGTCGCCGGGACGTGGCGCCTCGACACCCCGTACCTGGACCGGATGGTGGCCCAGCTCGGCTCCATCAAGGTGGACACCAACGCCGTGGTGAAGGACGCCAACGGCAAGGAGCTGGCCCCGGCCGGGAAGAACGTCACGCTGAGCGGCCCGGCCGCCGTCGCGTACGCCACCTACCAGGCGCCCGGCGAGGCCACCGAGGCCCAGCTGGCCCGCTTCGGCCAGGTCATGGACGCGGTGCTGAAGGTGATGCCGACCGAGCTGAAGGACGCTCAGGACACCGTCCGCCGGGTCGGTTCGGTGCTCGATCCCTCGCTGCCCGAGGCCGCCCTGGGCGGGGTGCTGGCCCAGCTGGCCAAGCTCGACCAGAGCGGCAAGCTGACCGTCTCCACCCTCAAGGTGCAGCCCGACGGCACCCTGGACGAGGCCATCGCCGGCGCCCAGGTGAAGGAGGTGCTGGGCGGCACGGTGAGCAAGGCCAAGGCGGCCGACGCCACCACCCGGGTCAGCATCCTCAACGCCAGCGGCAGCGACGACGCCGCCGCCACCGCCGCGATCCAGGTCACCAACGGCGGCCTGGAGGTGCTGCCGACCGGGGCCAAGGCACCGGTCCAGCCGGCCAGTGAGGTCCGCTACACCGACGACGCCAAGCAGGCCGCCGCCAAGTCGCTCGCCACCGCGCTGGGCTTCAAGGAGGACGCGGTGAAGAAGGTCACCGGCACCCAGAACGCCGACGTGGTGGTCGTGCTGGGCAAGGACTTCACGGCCCCCAAGCAGTAGCGGTCCGCCGCCGCCCCCGGTTATCCCACGGGGGCGGCGGCGGTTCGTGAGATCCTGGAAGGCGAATCCCAGACAGCCGACCGGAAGTACAACGTGACTGCCACCGAGCACAGCCAGAACCTGATCAACGTCGCCGCCCAGGCGGCCGCCGACAAGCTGGCCCACGACATCATCGCCTTCGACGTCAGCGAGGTGCTGTCGATCACCGACGCCTTCCTGATCGCCTCGGCCGCCAACGACCGCCAGGTGAAGTCCATCGCCGAGGAGATCGAGGACCAGCTGCGCGAGCAGCTGGACATCAAGCCGGTCCGCCGCGAGGGCGAGCGCGAGGGCCGCTGGATCCTGCTGGACTACCTGGACATCGTGGTGCACGTCCAGCACTCCGAGGAGCGCTCCTTCTACTCGCTGGACCGCCTCTGGAAGGACTGCCCCGAGCTGCCCATCCCGGAGGACGCGCTGGCCACCCGCAACCGGCCCGAGAGCGTGCTGACCGACCTGGCCGGCAACGCCACCGGTGACGCCGAGGCCGCCGAGGTCACCGAGGACCAGAGCTGAGCGGCAAGGCGCGGGGCCCGCGCATCGTCTTCTGGCGGCACGGCCAGACCTCCTGGAACCTCGAGAACCGCTTCCAGGGCAGTACCGACATCGAGCTGACCGACCAGGGCGTCTTCCAGGCGCAGCGGGCGGCCAAGCTGCTGGCCGGGCTCAAGCCCGACCTGCTGATCTCCTCCGACCTGAAGCGGGCCCGGCGCACCGCCGCCGAGCTCTCCAAGGTCACCGGCCTGACGGTGGACCACCACGAGGGCCTGCGGGAGACCTACGCGGGCCAGTGGCAGGGCCTGACGAACAGTGAGATCCAGGCGCGCTTCCCCGAGGAGTACCAGGCCTGGGCGATGGGCGAGCCGGTCCGCCGCGGCGGCGGCGAGCTGAGCACCGAGGTGGCCGACCGGTCCGTCCCGGTGGTGCTGGCGGCGGTGGAGAAGCTGCCCGAGGACGGCACCCTGGTGGTGGTCAGCCACGGCGGCACCATCCGCACCATGCTCGGGCGGCTGCTCGAGCTGGAGCCGGCCCAGTGGGAGCGGTTCGGCGGGCTCTCCAACTGCTGTTGGTCGGTGCTCGGCCCGGGCGTGCGCGGTTGGCGCCTGCTGGAGCACAACGCGGGCACGCTGCCGCAGCCGGTCATCGGCGACGAGACCTGAGGCAGGGGCCCCGGACCGGGCCGGATTTCGCAGTTCCGGCCCTGACCAGCTAGAGTCTTCCTCGTTCGCAGGAAAGAACGCCGACCGGAAGGAAGGCGGGAAGTCCTCCGGGTGCGGGGCTGTAGCTCAGTTGGTAGAGCGCTTGCATGGCATGCAAGAGGTCCGGGGTTCAATTCCCCGTAGCTCCACTCCGCATCGAACGGGCCGTCAGGTCCGTGCGGCACGCGGGGCTGTAGCTCAGTTGGTAGAGCGCTTGCATGGCATGCAAGAGGTCCGGAGTTCAATTCTCCGTAGCTCCACAACGACACGAAGGCCGTCTCCCTCCGGGAGGCGGCCTTCTGCGTACTCCGGTGGCCCCGGCAAAGCGTTTTGGGGCTGGGCCGAAGAGCGTGTAAAGTTACGGGTGTCGCCGGGGGAAACGCCGGAAAGACGCGGGGCTGTAGCTCAGTTGGTAGAGCGCTTGCATGGCATGCAAGAGGTCCGGAGTTCAATTCTCCGTAGCTCCACAGAAGGAAGAGGGCCCCTCCCGGGATCGGGAGGGGCCCTCTTCCGTTTACCCGATCGCGGCGCGACCTCCACACCGGCCCGGTACCGTCTGGGCCATGGCCGACCTGGAGCGCAGACGCAACGAGGAGCTGGCGCGCATCCTGCACCAGCTCGGCTGGAACCCGGAGCGGCTGGCCCGCGAGGTCAGCGCGGTGCTCCCGGCCGGCCTGGCGATCAGCTCCACCGCGCCCTACAAGTGGCGGGACCGCGGCATGGTGCCGCGCAGCCCGCACGACCAGACGGTCTGCGAGGTGCTCGGCGGGGCGCTCGGCATCGCGGTCACCTACGAACAGCTCTGGGGCCGGATGGGCAGCGGCCGGGGAGCCAAGACGCTCTCGCCCCGCCTGCTCACCGACCCGTGGACGGCCGACACCGCGCAGACCGCGCTCCGCGAGGCCGGGGCCGAATCCGGCCCGGTCCGGCTGACCGACCTGTTCCGCGGCGACGAGCTCCTCCAGGCCGCCAAGGACTGGGCCTCGCCGCCGCCCGAACTGACCGGCGGGGAGGGCGCGCTGAGGATAGCCGCCGAGCAGCTGGCCGACCTGCGGCTGGGCTACGAGAGCCAGCAGCGCCTGGAGCGGGCGTACGGCGGCGGCCTGATCCTCACCCTGGCCAGGGCCGAACTGGACGTGATCGGCAAGCTGCTGGAGCTGGGCGCGTACGACGAGGCGCTCGGCCGGGAGCTGTACGGGGCGGCCAGCCGCACCGCCCGGCTGGTCGGCTGGGCCAGCTACGACCTGGGCAACGACGCGGCCGCCCAGCGGGCCTTCGTCGCCGCGCTGCGCGCCGCGCACGTCAGCGGGGACCCGCGGCTCGGGGTCAGCGTGGTCGGCTGCCTGGCGGTGCAGGCCACCTACGCGTCCGGCGGGCGGGGCCTGGACCCGGTCGCCATGCTCTCCACCGCGCTGCGCGCCGCCGACGAGGTGCTGACGCCCCGTGAGCGGGCGCTCCAGCTCGGCCGGATCGCCCGCGCGCACGGCCGCAAGGGCGAGCAGATCAGCGCCGAGGCGGTGGCCGAGCGGGCCTTCCGGGCGCTGGAGGAGGAGCCGGGGCAGGTCCAGGAGCGGGCCGACCTGGAGGGGATGGTCGGCGAGGCGCACCTCTTCCTCGGCGACCACGAGCAGGCGCAGCGGCTGCTGGCCGGGGCGGTGGCGGTGCTGGCGCCCGAACGGGCCCGGGCGAAGGCGCTGCTGATGGTCCGTCTGGCCGGGTCCTACCGCCGGACCGGGGACCACGAGGAGGCGGCCCGCACCGCCGACGGTGCCCGGCGGCTGGCGGCCGGCATGCAGTCGGACCGGGTGGCGCGGGCGCTGCGGGAGTTCGACCAGCGGTCCTGAGGCGTCTCCCGGCGATCCTGAGGGGTCTCCTGGTGGGCCTGAGGGGTCTCCCGGCGGGCCTGAGGGTTCCGGCCGTGGGTCCGGGAGGTTCTCACCGCGGGGCCGGGGGTCCTCAGGGGCGCCCCCGAATACCTTGACAGCCGTCCTTGGGCGGTGCGGTACCCTGTTGGCCATGCGAACCGTGCGCCTGCTTCTTAGCCGGCCGCGCTGACCAGAGCCGGCCCGAGGGCCGGAGTCGGCGTGGCGTCCCCTCCTGCGAGGGGCTTTTTTGTTTTCCGAAGCCGCTGTTCGCGCACTGAGACCCAGATGGAGCCTGAAGGACCATGAGCGAGACGACCCCCGCCGCGGCCGAGGCCGCCGCCACCGAGCCTTACCGCTACGGCGCCGCGCTGGCCGCCGAGATCGAGTCCCGCTGGCAGGACGTCTGGGAGAAGGAGGGGACGTTCGACGCCCCCAACCCGGCCGGCACCCTGGCCGACCCGTCGGCCGGTGACGTGGTCGCCAAGCCGCACAGCTTCATCATGGACATGTTCCCGTACCCCTCGGGCGCGGGCCTGCACGTGGGCCACCCGCTGGGCTACATCGCCACCGACGTGTTCGCCCGCTACCAGCGGATGACCGGCCACAACGTGCTGCACACCCTGGGCTACGACGCCTTCGGCCTGCCCGCCGAGCAGCACGCCGTCGCCACCGGCCAGCACCCCCGGATCACCACCGAGGCGGCCATGGACAACATGCGCCGCCAGCTGCGCCGCCTGGGTCTGGGCCACGACTCCCGCCGCTCGATCGCGACGATCGACCCGGAGTACTACCGCTGGACCCAGTGGATCTTCCTGCAGATCTTCGACTCGTGGTACGACGAGGCGGCCGCGAAGGCCCGTCCGATCGCCGAGCTGGTCGCGCAGTTCGAGTCCGGCGAGCGCGAGGTCCCGGGTGGCCGTGCCTGGGCGTCGCTGTCCGGCACGGAGCGGGACGAGCTGCTGGGCGAGTACCGGCTGGCGTACTCCAAGGAGGTGCCGGTCAACTGGTGCCCCGGCCTGGGCACCGTGCTGGCCAACGAGGAGGTCACCGCCGACGGCAAGTCCGAGCGCGGCAACTTCCCGGTCTTCAAGTCCAACCTGCGCCAGTGGATGATGCGGATCACCGCGTACTCCGACCGCCTGATCGCCGACCTGGACCTGCTGGACTGGCCCGAGGCGATCAAGCTGCAGCAGCGCAACTGGATCGGCCGCTCGGAGGGCGCCCGGGTCGAGTTCGGCATCGACGGCGACAAGATCACCGTCTTCACCACCCGCCCCGACACGCTGTTCGGCGCCACCTACATGGTGCTGGCGCCCGAGCACGAGCTGGTCGACGGCATCGTCCCGGACGCCTGGCCGGCCGGCACCCACGAGGACTGGAAGGGCGGCGCTGCCACCCCCGCCGAGGCCGTCGCCAAGTACCGGGCCGAGGCCGCCGCCAAGTCCGACGTCGAGCGCCAGGTCGACGCCAAGGTGAAGACCGGCGTCTTCACCGGTGCCTACGCGACCAACCCGGTCAGCGGCGCGCTGGTCCCGGTGTTCATCGCCGACTACGTGCTGATGGGCTACGGCACCGGCGCGATCATGGCCGTCCCGGCGCACGACTCCCGCGACTTCGCCTTCGCCCGCGCCTTCGACCTGCCGATGCGCTGCGTGGTGCGCCCCACCGACGGCCGTTCCGAGGACCCGGCCGAGTGGGACGAGTCCTTCGACAGCTACGACTCGGTGATCGTCAACTCCGCCCACGGCGACCTGTCGCTGGACGGCCTGTCGGTGGTCGAGGCCAAGGCCGCCGTCACCGCCTGGCTGACCGAGCGCGGCATCGGCGAGGGCACCGTCAACTACCGCCTGCGCGACTGGCTGTTCAGCCGCCAGCGGTACTGGGGCGAGCCCTTCCCGATCGTCTACGACGAGGACGGCGTGATGCACGCGCTGCCCGAGTCGATGCTGCCGGTCGAGGTCCCCGAGGTGGAGGACTACTCGCCGCACACCTACGACCCGTACGACTCGACCTCCTCGCCGAAGACCCCGCTGTCGCGGAACGAGGAGTGGGTCAACGTCGAGCTGGACCTGGGCGACGGCCCGAAGAAGTACCGCCGCGAGACCAACACCATGCCTAACTGGGCCGGTTCCTGCTGGTACGAGCTGCGCTACATCGACCCGTCCAACGGCGAGAAGGTCGTCGACCCGGCCAACGAGCAGTACTGGCTGGGCCCGACCGAGCAGAAGCCGGGCGGCGGCGCCGACCTGTACGTCGGCGGTGCCGAGCACGCGGTGCTGCACCTGCTGTACGCGCGCTTCTGGCACAAGGTGCTGCACGACCTGGGCCACGTCTCCTCGGTCGAGCCGTTCCACAAGCTGTTCAACCAGGGCATGATCACCGCCGACGTCTACCGCGACGCCCGGGACTTCCCGGTGCCGGCGGCCGAGGTCGAGGAGATCGACGGCGAGTTCTTCTGGGAGGGCGAGAAGGTCCGCCGCGAGGCGGGCAAGATGGGCAAGTCCCTGAAGAACGCCATCGCGCCGGACGACTTCGCCGACGAGTACGGCGCGGACACCCTGCGCCTGTACGAGATGTCGATGGGCCCGCTGGACGTCTCCCGCCCGTGGGACACCCGCGCGGTGATCGGCTCGTACCGCTTCCTGCAGCGCCTGTGGCGCAACATCGTCTCGGAGACCACCGGCGAGCTGGTGGTCACCGAGGAGGAGGCCGACGAGGCCACCCTGCGGGTGCTGCACAAGACCATCGACGGCATCCGCGGCGACATGGCGGGCCTGCGGTTCAACACCGCGGTGGCCAAGGCCATCGAGCTGAACAACCACCTGGTCAAGCGCGGCTCGACGCCGCGTCAGGTGGCCGAGCAGCAGGTGCTGATGATCGCCCCGCTGGCCCCGCACATCGCCGAGGAGCTGTGGCGCCGCCTGGGCCACGAGGGCTCGCTGGCGTACGTCGACTACCCGGTGGCCGACCCGGCCTACGTGGTGGACGAGACCGTCACCTGCGTGGTCCAGATCAAGGGCAAGGTCCGGGCCCGGCTGGAGGTGGCCCCGGCCATCACCGACGCCGAGCTGGAGGCGCTGGCGCTGGCCGACCCGGCCGTGGTCGCGGCGATCGGGGACGCCCCGGTGCGCAAGGTGATCGCGCGGGCGCCGAAGCTGGTCAACATCGTCACCGGCTGACGCTGACGATCCGTCGGGGCCGGTCCTCGGGGTTTCCCTGAGCTGTCCCTGATCTCTCCTCACGGACCCCTACGACGAGGGCTCCACGGCAACCCGTGCGGTTACTGTGGAGCCCTCGGTCGGTCTCCCGGAAGGTGGCTCGTGATGGACGCGCTCGGCGTGGTGGTCGGCCTCGGTGTGCTCTTCGTGGTCGCGCTGCTGATCATGATCACGGTCGGTGCGGTGAAGGCCGGCAAGGCCGCCGCCCGGAAGCTCTCCCAGCAGGAGGCCAACGCCCGGCGGGCCATCGAGAACGCGACCTTGAAGGCCAAGACCTTCGCCAAGCCCGGGGCGCCTGGCCAGATCTCGGCCGTCCGGCTCGCGCTGCGCACCGCCCTCGACTCCACCCGCAAGGTGCTCGCGGCCGGCCTCGCCGAGGACTCCCAACTCGCCGATTCCCTGCAGCTGTTGACCAGGTTGGACGCCCACGCGGCCGAGCTCGACGGCGAGTTGAAGGCGCTGGAGCTGGAGCCCGACGCCGGGCGGGTGGCCGACAAGCTGCCCGCGCTGCGGGAGCGGGCCGAGCGGATCACGCACGCCGCCGAGTCGATGCGGTGGGCGGCCCAGGACCGGATGCAGCGCTTCGCCGACGACGAGCTGGCGCGGCTCGCGGACGAGTGCGAGACCGAGGCGGGTGCGCTGCGGCACTGGGACGCGGCCGGGCCGTCCTCGGGTGCCTCGGGGGCCTCGGGATCCTCCACCTCGTCGGCTTCTTCGGCCAAGGCGGCCAAGGCGGCCGGGACGGAGCGGAAGGCGATCAGCAACGACCGGCCGGCCACCGCCGAGCAGTTGCTCGGGCTGGCGGTCGACCTGACACAGCGTCTGCGGAAGTCCTGACCTCCGCGGCGGCCCTCTCCAGGGGTTCGGACGTCCCCCGGGTGTCCGTGGCGGGGAGGGGGGAGTAACCTCCGCCTCATGTCCCGCCGCATCGCCCTCCTGACCGACTCCACGGCCTACCTCCCCGAGGAGGCGGTCGACCGGCACCGGATCGCGGTGGTCCCGCTGAGCGTGGTGGTCGGGGACGAGGTGCTCGCGGACGGCGTGGAGATCTCCCCGAAGGACGTCGCCGAGGCCCTGCGGGCCAAGCAGCGCGTCACCACCTCCCGGCCCAGCCCCGAGACCTTCGCCGAGGCCTACCGGGCGGCGGCCGAGGCGGGCTTCGAGGCCGTCGTCTCCGTGCACATCTCCGCCGAGCTCTCCGGCACCGTCGAGGCGGCCCGGCTGGCGGCCGCCGAGGCTCCGCTGCCGGTGGAGGTGGTGGACAGCCGACTGGTCGGGATGGCACTCGGGCACGTGGTGCTGGCGGCGGCGGAGGCGATCGCGGCGCTCGGGACCGGGGCGTCCGGGGCGGCGGGCGAGGCCGGGGTGGCCGGCGTGGCCGGGGCGTCCGGGAATGTGGCCGCCGACCTCGCGGCGGTGGTCGCGGCGGCCTCCGGGCGGGCCGCGCGGACCAGCGGATTCTTCTACGTGGACACCCTGGAGTACCTGCGTCGGGGCGGCCGGATCGGTGCGGCGCAGGCCCTGCTCGGCTCCGCGCTCTCCGTCAAGCCGCTGCTGCACCTGTCGGGCGGCCGGATCGAGCCCTTGGAGAAGGTCCGCACGGCCTCGCGGGCGATCGCGCGGCTGGAGGAGATCGCTGTGGAGCGCGCGGGTGCGGACGAGGTGGACATCACCGTGCACCACCTCGCCGCAGCCGACCGGGCCGAGCCCCTGGCGGAGCGGCTCCGGGCCCGGGTGCCCGGGCTGCGCGAGCTGACGGTGCTGGAGGTGGGGGCGGTGATCGGTGCCCACGTCGGGCCCGGGCTGCTCGCAGTGGTGGTCGCGCCGCGCTGAAACTCCCTCGATCGAGGGAACTCGGCTGTCCACAACCCCGGGTTTTCCACAGGCTGGTGACGCTCTCTCAACGGGGGCGGCGGCCGCGCCTACGGTCCTGGCCATGAGAACGATGACGCCGGGCGCGGCCCGCCGACGCGAGACCACCGAGACCGTCCGTGGCCGGGTGGCCCACCTCTTCCTGCCCCCGGGGCCGCATCCCGAGGGGGAGCGGGCGGACTCTCCGACGGCGGTGTGGTCCGAAGCCTGGGACACGCCCCTGCCGTCCAGGCCGGCGGCGTCCGTGCGCGGTGGGCCGCCAGGGGAGGGCGAGGCAGCCGGGGGCGGCAGGGTGGTGGGGGAGGGCGGTCTCGTCGGGGAAGGCGGGGCGACGGGGCGTCAGGGGCGGCCGCGTGCCGGGCCGGAGGGTGCCGTGCCCGGGGCCGCCGGTGTGGTCGGGGCCGCCGGTGTGGTCGGGCGTCGGCTCCCGGGGGTCCTGTTGTTCGACCGGCGGGCGGTGGCCGGGCTGACCGTGCTGCTCCTGCTGGCCGTCGGCTACGCCGTGCAGCACTTCTGGCTCGGCCGTCCCGGCCGGGTCGCCGTCCCTGCGGTGGCAGCGGTCGTCGCCGCCTCCGCACCGTCCTCGGTCCGGCCGGGCGCGGGGTCGGGTGCGGGGTCGGGCGCGGGGGCGCCTACTCCGCCGACGGGCCCGACCGTCGTGGTCGACGTCGCCGGCAAGGTCCGCCAGCCCGGCCTCCGTACGCTGCCCAGCGGGGCCCGGGTGGCGGACGCCCTCACCTCGGCCGGCGGCCCGCTGCCGGACACCGTGACCGACGGGCTCAACCTGGCACGGGTGCTCACCGACGGCGAGCAGATCCTGGTCGGCGGCGCCCCGGCCGGCGCCGGTCTTCCGGCCGGGGGAGCCACCCCCGCCGTCGGCCCGCTCAGCATCAACCAGGCCACCCGTGAGCAGCTGGACGCCCTGCCCGGGGTCGGCCCGACCCTGGCCCAGCGGATCCTGCAGCACCGCCAGGAGCACGGCCCGTTCCGCTCCCTCGACCAGCTGCGCGAGGTCAGCGGGATCGGCGAGCGGAAGTTCGCCGACCTCCGCGCCCTGCTCACGCTCTGAGCCCGCCCGCGTGCGGCCGGCCGGCCACCCCCACAACCCGCCGAGCCCAGCTGACCGACCGTCACCGGCCGAGGAGGTGAACCGATGCCCACCACCACAACCGCCGCCCTCACCCGCAGCACCGCCACGGAGTCCGCCGCACCGCCGCCCGATCTGCGCCTGCTGCTCCCCACCGCGGTGGTCTGGGCGGTCACCGCCACCGTGCTGGGCCTCGGTCCGGACCACCGGCCGTACCTGCTCGGGGGAGCACTCCTCCTGGCCGGAGCCGCGGTCCTCGCGCTGCGCAGCCCGCGCCGGGCCGGTGCCCTGCTCGCCGCCGTCCTGCTGGCCGCCGGGGCCGCGGCCGCCGTCACCACCCTGCACACGGCCGACCTCCAGCGCGGCCCGATCCCCGCCCTGGCCGCCAGGGCGGCCGGGCCCGCCGCGACGGACGCCCCGTCAGCTCCCGCCGACCCGGGCCACGTCCCTTCCGCCGCCGTCCCGCCCGTCCTGACCGCGGTCGAGCTCACGGTGACGGGCGACCCCGAGCCCCGCTCCTCACACGCCCGGGGCACCACGCCCGGCCAGGCCCTGGTGGTCGTCGAGGCCACCGTCGACCGGGCCGACGGCACCCGCACCCGAACTCCCGTCACCCTGATCGTCCGCGCCCAGGACGCCGGGGGCTGGCAGCAGGTGGTCCCGTCCACCCGGCTGCGCACCCAGGCCAGGGTGCTGCCCGCCGCCGAGGGGTACCGCAGCACGGCGGCCGCCCTGGTGGTGCAGGGCCGGCCGCAGCTGCTGGAGGGGCCCGGCACCGCCCAGCGGGTGGCGGCCCGGTTGCGGGCCGGACTCCGGGACGCCAGCGACCATCTGCCCACCGACGCCCGGGGACTGCTCCCGGGCCTGGTGGTCGGCGACACCACCCGGCTGCCGCCGGAGCTCGCGGAGGCGTTCCGGGCCACCGACCTCGGCCATCTGACCGCCGTTTCGGGAGCGAACCTGGCCATCGTGCTGGCCGTCCTGACCGGGGCCTCGGCCGCCGCGAGCACCTCCGGCCGGGGCGGGCTGGCCGGGCTCGTCGGCCTCCCGCTGCGCACCACCGCCCTGCTCGGAGCCGTCCTGACGCTGGCCTTCGTGACGGTCTGCCGACCCGAGCCGAGCGTCCTGCGGGCCGCCGCCACCGGTCTGGTCGGCCTGCTCGCCCTGGCCACCGGCCGCCCCCGGCAGGCGCTGCCCGCGCTCGCCTCCGCCGTTCTGGTCCTGCTGCTGGTCGACCCGTACCTGGCGCGCTCCTTCGGCTTCCTGTTCTCCGTGCTCGCCACCCTCGGCCTGCTCACCCTCGGCCCGCGCTGGACGGCCGCGCTCCGGGCCCGGGGCTGGCCCGAGTGGCTGGCCGGGGCCGTCGGCGCCACCGCCGCGGCGCAGGCGCTCTGCGCCCCCGCCACCATCCTGCTGGCGCCCCGGATCAGCCTGGTCGCGATCCCGTGCAACCTGCTGGCCGAGGCGGCGGTGGCCCCGGCCACCCTGCTCGGCTTCGCGACCCTCGTCCTCGCACCGCTGGCCCCGGCGCCGGCCCGGTTCCTGGCCGACCTCGCCGCGGTGCCGACCGGCTGGCTGGCCGCCGTGGCCCGGCGGGGCGCCGCCCTCCCGGGAGCCCAACTCGACTGGCCCGGTGGCCTGTTCGGGTCCCTGTTGCTGGCGGTGGCGACACTGGCCCTGGTCTGGGCGGCCCGCCCGTTCGGCCACCGCAGCCGCCCCCGCACCCTGCTCGCGGCGGTGCTCCTGCCCGCTCTGCTGCTCGCCCTGCTCCGGCCGCCGTCCCTCGTGCGGATGGCCACCGGCTGGCCCCCGGAGGGCTGGCGCTTCGTCATGTGCGACGTGGGACAAGGCGACATGACCGTCTTGCCGGTGCCGGGACAGCCCGGCAGCGCGGTGGTGGTGGACGCCGGGCCCGATCCCACGGCCGCCGACCGGTGCCTCCGCCAACTCGGCGTCACGGCCGTCCCGTTGCTGATCCTCAGTCACTACCACGCGGATCACGCCGAGGGGCTCCCGGGCGTGCTGCGCGGTCGCTCGGTCGGTGCCCTCCAGGTCACCACCCTGGACTCGCCGCCGGGCGAGCGGGCCCGGGTGCTGGCCTGGGCCGCCGCCGCGCAGGTGCCCGTGCTGACCGCACGGCAGGACGAGCGGCGCACCGCCGCTCCCGGCCTCTCCTGGCAGCTGCTCTGGCCCGTCGAGCCGTTGACCCCGGCCACGCCGGGGGCGAACAACGCCAGCATCGCCCTGCTCGCCACCGTCGGCGAACCGCCCGAGGCCCTGCGGATCGCCCTGCTCGGCGATCTCGAACCGCCCGCCCAGGCCGCCCTGCGAGCCCGGGCCGAGCTGCCCCGGGTGGACGTCCTCAAGGTGGCGCACCACGGATCAGCCCATCAGGACTGGGAGTTGGCCGCCGCCCTGCACCCCCGCCTGGCCCTGATCTCCTGCGGCGAAGGCAACCCGTACGGCCACCCGTCGGCCCGGACCGTGGCCCAGCTCGCCGCACTGGGGGCCACCGTCCTACGCACCGACCGGGCCGGAGCCGTCGCGGTCCTCGGCACCCGCGACACCCTGCACGCCGTCACCCGGGGATCCGGCGCCCCCGCCCGTGGTGCCCCTGTGCACGGCACTCCCGACAGTGGCACCCCCGCTCACGGTGCCCGTGCTGACGGCACCCCCGCCCCCGCTCACGGGGCCGACGGTGACGGTAGCGGCGTGCAGGGTGCCGCAGGGTCACCCGGCGGGGCTGAACCGCTCCGTCCCCACCACCCGCAGCAGCTCCAGGTGGTTGATGTCCGCGGTTCCGGGCGGCGGCGTGAAGATCAGCAGTCGCTGGTCCTCGCCGGGTGTGAGCAGTGTCTGGCAGTCGAGGTTGATCGGCCCGATGGCCGGGTGGTCGACCCGCATCCGGCTGGTGCGCCGGACGGCCACCTCGTGCAGCTCCCAGAGCTCGCGGAACTCCTCGCTGGCCTCGGAGAGCCGCTGCACCAGCGCGGTCGAGGCCGCGTCCCCGGCCCGGCGGGCCACCGCCGCCCGCAGGTCGGCGACGTGCACCCGGCCGAGCCGGTCGTGCTCGTCGGCCGGGTAGGCGGCCCGGACGGTGGGGTCGGTGAACCAGCGCCAGACCACGTTCCGCTGGTCCTCCCGGATCGAGCAGACGGTGCCGAAGAGGGCGCTGGCCATGTCGTTCTGGGCCAGCACGTCACCCAGGTCGCTGAGCAGTTGGGCCGGGGTCTCCTTGAGCTGGTCGAGCAGGTAGAGCAGCCCGGGCTGGATGAAGGTGCCGTACTGGCGCCCGGCCGGCGGCCGCTGGCCGGCCAGCAGGTAGAGGTGGTCGCGCTCGTCCTCGCTCAGCCGCAGCGCCCGGGCCAGCGAGGCGAGGATCTGCGGCGAGGGCTGCGGGCTGCGGGCCTGTTCCAGCCGGATGTAGTAGTCGGCGGACATCCCGGCGAGCTGGACGACCTCCTCGCGCCGCAGCCCGGGGGTGCGGCGCCGGGAGCCGGCCGGCAGGCCGACGTCCTGCGGGTTGATCCGCTCACGGCAGCGGCGGAGGAAGTCGGCGAGTTCGCGGCGGTCCATGTCCATGCGGTCCATGATCGCGGCTCGGCTGACGGGGTGCCAGGGATTCCCGGTCCCACCCTGGTTGGGCCGGCGACGGCCGGGTCGGAGCCCTGGTCGGCGCTCCGGCGGGCGCTTCGGCGCGTGGCCTCCCCGGCGGCCCCCGCCGAGGGGCGGGGGCCCGACCGGGTGGGGCCGGAGCGACGGGTGCCGGTGCGACGGGGGCCGGTGCGGTGGGGAGTGCCGAGGCTCAGGCCTCCTCCCGCCAGCCCTCCTGGTCGGTGGCCAGCTCGTCCAGGGCGCGCAGCTGAGCCGGGGTCCAGCCGTCCTCGGGGGCCTCCACGGCCACGACCCACTGGGCGTCCTCGGCGTCGTCCTCGCCGGCCAGGGCGTCCCGGGCCACCTCGATCTCGCCCAGGTCGGGCCAGCGGGCGGAGAGTTCCTCGGCGACCTCGTCGGCGGCGTCGCGGTCGGGGAACACAAGCAACTGTCGGGTGTCGTTCATGGTCACGGGGACCATTGTGCACAGCCGTCGGGATGCTGTCGGCAGCGCATGCGATCCTGGTAGGCGATGGCCAGGAAGAGTGCACCCGATGACCTGCTCGCCCCGCTGACCCTCGCGGTCGGCCAGGAGGAGCTGCTGCTCGACCGCGCGGTCGCGGCGGTGGTGGCCGCGGCCAAGGAGGCCGATCCGGACACGGACGTGCGGGACCTCCCTCCGGGTGGTCTCCAGCCCGGTGGCCTGGCCGAGTTGACCACCCCCTCGCTCTTCGCGGAGCGGAAGGTGATCGTGGTCCGCGCCGCCCAGGACCTCTCCGCCGACTCGGTCAAGGAGGTCAAGGCGTACCTGGAGGCCCCCGCCGAGGAGGTCATCATGGTGCTGGTGCACGCTGGCGGGGCCAAGGGCAAGGGTCTGCTGGACGCGGGGCGGAAGGCCGGCGGCCGCGAGGTGGCCTGCGCCAAGCTCACCAAGGCGGGCGAGAAGCTGGCCTTCGTCAAGAACGAGTTCCGCACCCTGGGCCGGTCGGCCACCCCGGAGGCCTGCCAGGCGCTGCTCGACTCACTCGGCAGCGACCTGCGTGAACTGGCCGCCGCCTGCAGCCAGTTGACCTCCGACGTCGAGGGGGCGATCGACGAGACGGTGGTCGCCAAGTACTACAGCGGCCGGGCCGAGGCCACCGGCTTCGAGGTGGCCGACCTGGCCGTCACCGGCCGGGCCGCCGAGGCCCTGGAGCGGCTGCGCTGGGCCCTGGCGGTAGGCCAGCCGCCCACCGGCATCACCTACGCACTGGCCTCCGGCGTCCGCTCCATCGGCCGCCTCGCCACCGCCGGGCGGAACATGCGCCCGGCCGACCTGGCCCGCGAGCTCGGCATGCCGCCCTGGAAGGTGGACCGGGTCCGCCAGCAGATGCGCGGCTGGACGGGCGACGGCGTGGCCGCCGCCCTGACCGCCGTCGCCCAGGCGGACGCGGCCGTCAAGGGCGGCTCCGACGACCCGGCCTACGCCCTGGAGCGCGCCGTGGTCGCCGTGGCCCGCGCCGCCCGCGCGGGCGCCCGCCCGTACTGACGGGCCCACCACCGACCGCCGCTGACGGTCCGTCGGCGCGGCGCGCCGCGCCGCCAGCCGCCCCCACATCCCGGCTCCCGGCCCCTCCCAACCCCCCGCTCCGGCCTCCCGTTCACCGTCACGGCACCTCCTCGAAAAGCAGGTGCGGCCCGCCCGGCCGTCCCGCACACTGACGCGGAATCCCCAACCCTCCCGAGGAGTCCCCGCGTTGCAGGCCGCCGTCACCGTGTCGCCGTCCCAGGTCCCCGAGCTGCTGCTCGGGCTGGCCACCGTCCGGCCGGTCTTCCTCTGGGGCGCGCCTGGCATCGGGAAGTCCTCGCTGGTGCGGGAGTTCGCCGAGTCGCTCGGGCTGGAGTGCGTCAGCCTGATCGGCACCCAACTGGCGCCCGAGGACCTGATCGGGGTCCCGCAGATCACCGAGGACGGGCGCTCCCGGTTCTGCCCGCCGGAGTCGATCGCCCGCACCGAGCCCTACTGCCTCTTCCTGGACGAGCTCAACGCGGCCACCCCGGACGTGCAGAAGGCCTTCTACTCGCTCATCCTGGACCGCCGGATCGGCTCCTACGAGCTCCCGCCCGGCTCGATCGTGATCGGCGCGGGGAACCGCGCCACCGACGGCGCCCTGGCCCGGCCGATGGCCTCCGCCCTGGTGAACCGCCTGGTCCACGTCCACCTCCGGGCGAGCTCCACTGACTGGCTGGCCTGGGCCGCCGCCAACGGCGTCCACCCCTGGGTGCTGGACTACCTGACGGACCGTCCGGACCACCTCTGGTCCGCCCCGCCCAAGACCGAGGAGCCCTTCTCCACCCCGCGCGCCTGGCACATGCTCTCGGACGCCCTGCACTCCTTCGGCCCGACCCTGGAGGAGCCGACCCTCAAGGTCCTGGCGCACGGTCTGCTCACCCCGCAGCACGCGGTGGCCTTCGGGGGCTACGTCAAGATCGTCCGCAACTCCTACGGCCTGGACGCGATCCTCAAGGGCGATGCCCGGTGGCCGCACCGCCTGGAGGACCGCGACCTGCTCTACTACCTGGCCGACGCCTTCCGCGGCCGGCTGGTCAAGGAGCTCCCGGCCCGCAAGGAGCAGGTCTCCGACTCCCTGCGGCAGACCGCCTACCGGGCCAAGTCGCTGCTGGTCCAGCTGGCCGAGATCTCCGTCGAGGTGGCCCAGACGGTGATCGCCGACGGCCAGGACGGCAATCCGGTGCTGCCCTCCTGGTTCCTCATCGAGGCGGCCCGCGACATGCCCCGTCTGGTCGAGGCCCGCCGTTGAGCCGGGCCAAGGCCACCACCGAGAAGGGCACCCAGCCGCGCGACCCGGCGTGGGAGGCCTTCCAGGAGGGCTGGCGGACCGTCCGGGGTAACCACGCCCTGGCCGCCATCCCGGTGGACCTCTGCGAGGCCGAGGACTGCCCGGACGAGCCGGAGGACGGCTGGCTGGTGGTCGACTCCGACGGGACCCTGCACCCCAACCTCAGCCACCCCCGGATGCGCCGGGCCGATCTGGCCGAGTGGGCCTGGGTGCTGGCGCACTGCCTGCTCCACCTCGGCTTCGGCCACCTGCCCGCCGAGCGCGGCCGGCGCACCCAGCCCGACGCCCACCGACTGGCCGCCAACTGCGCGGTGGTGCACCGCTTCCAGGCCACCTTCCCGGTCGGCCGCGCCCCGTTCGAGCTGCCGTCCCGGATCCCGCCCGGCGACGAGGAGCAGCTGGCCGTCCGCTGGCGCGAGGAGGGCCTGCCCCGGATCCCCGGTGCCGCGGGCACCCGGCCCGACCAGCTGCTGGTCCCCTGGCCCGGCCACCAGCCCCCGGAGGACTGGCCGTCCGTCTTCGCCGCCGCGCTGACCCGCACCATGTCCGCCGCGATGGACGTGGCCGGCGGCCGCCGCGACGAGCTGACCGGCGCGCGCCTCCCCGAGCGGCCGTGGACCAGGGCGCTCAACTGGTTCGTCTCCAGCTACCCGCTGCTCGGCGGCCTGGCCGCCGGGATCACCCTGGTCGCCGACGCCGAACTGGCCCGCGCCCAGGGCATCTCCATCGCGGCCGTGAACGCCGAGGCGGGCGAGATCTACCTCAACCCGCTGCGCCACCACACCGAAGAGGAGTGGCGCTTCGTCCTGGCCCACGAGATGCTGCACGCCGCCCTCAAGCACGGCGACCGCTGCGGAGCGCGGGACCCGTTCCTGTTCAACGTCGCCGCCGACTACGTGATCAACGGCTGGCTGCTGGAGATGGGCGTCGGCCAGATGCCCGAAGGGCTGCTCCACGACCCGCAGTTGCAGGGCCTGTCGGCCGAGGAGGTCTACGACCGGATTGTCCGGGACCAGCGCCGGATCCGCCGCTTGGCCACCCTGGCGGGGAAGGGCCGGGGCGACGTCCTGGGCGAGCCGCTGGGCCGCCCGCGCGACTACGTCGACCTCGACGACTTCTACCGGCGCGGCCTCCAACAGGGCTTCGAGCTGCACCGGCGCGGCCGCGGGTACCTGCCGGCCGGTCTGGTCGAGGAGATCCGTGCGCTCTCCCAGCCACCGCTGCCCTGGGACGCGCAACTGGCACGCTGGTTCGACGAGTTCGTGCCCTCCCCGCAGCCGGTGCGCAGCTACGCCCGCCCGTCCCGGCGCCAGGCCTCCACCCCCGACATCCCGCGTGCGGGGAGCCACCACCCGCCCGAGGAGCTGGCCCGCTGCACCTTCGGCGTGGTGCTGGACACCTCCGGGTCGATGAGCCGTCAGCTGCTCGGCAAGGCGCTGGGCGCCATCGCCTCCTACGCGGCGGCCCGGGAGGTGCCCGCCGCCCGGGTGGTGTTCTGCGACGCGGCCGCGCACGACGCCGGCTTCCTGCCCACCGACGAGATCGCCGGCCGGGTCCGGGTGCGCGGCCGGGGCGGCACCGTGCTGCAGCCGGGCATCGACCTGCTGGAGCGCGCCGAGGACTTCCCGCCCGCCGCCCCGGTGCTGGTGATCACCGACGGGGAGTGCGACGTGCTGCGGGTGCGCCGCGAGCACGCCTACTTGGTCCCGCAGGGCGCCGGCCTGCCCTTCACCCCGCGCGGCCCGGTCTTCCGCCTCCGCTGAGGGGCAGTCAGAGGGCCGAGGAGCCGACGGATCAGGCGCTCGCCTGCCCCAGGGCGCGCAGCAGGTCCCGGCTGTCCATCAGCAGCGCCTGCCGGATGGTCTCCCGGTCCGGTTCGACGCCCTTGCCCTCCTGGTAGGAGCCGGACCAGCTGAGGTAGTAGGTCAGCGCCCCGTCGCGGACGTAGAGCACCTGGGTGAGGTAGTGCCAGCTCCGGTCCGAGCTGCTGCGGTCGTCCAGGAAGCCGACGTAGGCCTGCTCGCCCAGCTCCGGCACCTCGGTGATCTGGTAGTGGCGCTGCCGCAGCCCGGACTGCTGGGCCTCGAACTCGGCCCGCGGGTCGACCCGCCGGTGCAGCTGGGCCTGCATGTAGAGGGAGGAGTACTCCGTCTCGCCGGCGCTCTTCTTCAGGTACTTGCTGCAGTACATGTCGTCCAGCGCCGCGTGCCGGGTCGAGTAGTGGTACGGCGTGCCGGACTGCGCGGGGTACAGCTGGGAGAAGCGGTTGAGCTTCGCGGTGGTGCACAGGTCGTCGACCACCCGGTAGGCCTTGAGGTCCGGCGCGAGCCCGTCCGGCAGGGCGACCAGGCCTGGCACGGTGAGCACGGCGGCGGCCCAGATCGCCGAGGCCAGTGCGGCGCCGGCGGCGCCCCAGACCAGGTGCCGGCGACTGCGGCGCGGCGGGCGCCGGTAGGGCGGCGGTGGTCCGTACGACCGGTCGCCGTCCGTCCGGGTCGGTACCTGATGCGTCATCTGATGAGCCCCCAAACCGGGATCCGCACGGAGCGCGTCGCACGAACCATATCGGTGACCAGGGCATGGCAGAACGTGAGGGAGCATCAGGTCCGCCCCCGGAAGGGCCCCGGGAACGCCGACAGGCGCCGCGGCCGGAGCCGCGACGCCTGTCGCTGTACCGCACCCGCGTGGCGAACGCAGGCCGCGTGCGGTACGGAGTCACTACGCCTCACGTGTTCCGGGTAGAGGGCCGGAAGTTGACGCGAGGGGAGTTGGGCGGCGGAGGCGGGTAGAGGGCCGCCGGTCACGCCACCCGGGGGTGCCGTCAGATCAGGCCGCGACGAGCTTGGTGATCGCGGACTTCTTGTTGGCGGCCTGGTTCTTGTGGATGATGCCCTTGCTGGCGGCCTTGTCGAGCGCCTTGGAGGCGACCTTGGCCAGCTCGGCGGCCTTCTCGGTCTCGCCGGCGACAGCGGCCTCACGGGCCTTGCGCAGGGCGGTCTTGAGGGAGGACTTGACGGCCTTGTTGCGCAGGCGCGCCTTCTCGTTGGTCTTGTTGCGCTTGATCTGGGACTTGATGTTCGCCACGAAAGTGCCTCAGCTTTTGTCTGGAAGTTGAACGGGTCGCACCCGGCGGGCAGCTGAGAGGGCATACCTGTGCCGAGTGCAGCGGCCAACGCTACCAAAGCCCCCGCGCGCCCCCCAAACCGGCCGGGCCGTGACCGCGTCCGCGGCTACGCCGTGAGCAGCGCCTCGCCGTAGTGCTCGACCTCGGGGAACGGCTCGTAGAAGTGGTGCAGCAGCCGGCGCCACTCCTGGTACTCGGCCGAGCCGCGGAAGCCCTCGGTGTGGTCCTCCAGGGTCTCCCACTCCACCTGGAGCAGGAAGCGGGAGCCGCGCCCCTGGTCCAGGCAGCGCCGCAGTTCCAGCGAGCGGAAGCCGTGCTGCACGGCGATCAGCGGGCGGGCCTCGGCGAAGGCGGCCAGGAAGGCCTCCTCCTGGCCGGGGCGGACGTCGAGCAGGGCACTCTCCAAGATCATGGCCCCTGATCCTGCCCCAGCGGGAGGAGTTGCGGAAGAGCTGAACGGCGGGCCGCACCGCGGCCGTGGGAGGATGGACGGAATCACATCGACCGCCCCGAGGACCAAGGTGCCCGCGATCCCGAGCAACGTGCCAGAGCCCAGCCGTACCGACCCGGCGCTGATCCGCAACTTCTGCATCATCGCCCACATCGACCACGGCAAGTCGACGCTCGCCGACCGGATGCTGCAGATCACCGGCGTGGTCGACCCCCGGCAGATGCGCGCCCAGTACCTCGACCGGATGGACATCGAGCGCGAGCGCGGCATCACCATCAAGTCCCAGGCGGTCCGTCTGCCGTGGGCGCCGAAGACCGGTGACCAGACCGGTCAGACGCACATCCTGAACATGATCGACACCCCGGGCCACGTGGACTTCACCTACGAGGTGTCCCGCTCGCTCGCCGCGTGCGAGGGCACCATCCTCGTGGTGGACGCCGCCCAGGGCATCGAGGCGCAGACCCTCGCCAACCTGTACCTGGCGCTGGAGAACGACCTCACGATCATCCCGGTGCTGAACAAGATCGACCTCCCGGCCGCCCAGCCGGAGAAGTACGCCGCCGAGATCGCGCACATCATCGGCTGCGAGCCGGAGGACGTGCTCAAGGTCTCGGCCAAGACCGGCCTCGGCGTCGAGGAGCTGCTCGACCACATCGTCGAGAAGATCCCGGCCCCGGTCGGCGTCAAGGACGCCCCGGCCCGCGCGATGATCTTCGACTCGGTCTACGACTCCTACCGCGGCGTGGTCACCTACGTCCGAGTGGTCGACGGTCAGCTCACCAAGCGCGAGCGGATCGCCATGATGTCGACCGGTGCCACCCACGAGCTGCTGGAGATCGGTGTCATCTCGCCCGAGCCGAAGGTCGCCGACGGCCTCGGCGTCGGTGAGGTGGGCTACATCATCACCGGTGTGAAGGACGTCCGGCAGTCCAAGGTCGGTGACACGATCACCTCGATGCACAAGGGCGCCACCGAGCCGCTGGGCGGCTACAAGGACCCGCGTCCGATGGTGTTCTCCGGCCTCTACCCGCTGGACGGCTCGGACTATCCGCTGCTGCGCGACGCGCTGGACAAGCTGCGCCTCAACGACGCCGCCCTGGTCTACGAGCCGGAGACCTCGGTCGCGCTCGGCTTCGGCTACCGCTGCGGCTTCCTCGGCCTGCTCCACCTGGAGATCATCCGGGAGCGCCTGGAGCGCGAGTTCAACCTCGACCTGATCTCCACCGCGCCGAACGTGATCTACCGCGTGGTGATGGAGGACGGCACCGAGCACACCGTCACCAACCCGAGCGAGTTCCCCACCGGCAAGCTGGCCGAGGTGTACGAGCCGGTGGTGCGCGGCACCATCCTGGCGCCGAACGACTTCGTCGGCGCGATCATGGAGCTCTGCCAGGCCCGTCGCGGCAACCTCCAGGGCATGGACTACCTCTCCGAGGACCGGGTCGAGCTGCGCTACACCCTGCCGCTGGCCGAGATCGTCTTCGACTTCTTCGACCAGCTGAAGTCCAAGACCCGCGGCTACGGCTCCTTCGACTACGAGCCGATCGGCGAGCAGAGCGCCAACCTGGTGAAGGTCGACATCCTGCTGCACGGCGACGCGGTGGACGCGTTCTCCGCCATCGTGCACAAGGACAAGGCCTACAACTACGGCGTCATGATGGCCGGCAAGCTCCAGAAGCTGATCCCGCGTCAGCAGTTCGAGGTGCCGATCCAGGCCGCCATCGGCTCCCGGGTGATCGCCCGCGAGACGGTCCGCGCCATCCGCAAGGACGTCCTCGCCAAGTGCTACGGCGGTGACATCTCCCGCAAGCGCAAGCTGCTCGAGAAGCAGAAGGAGGGCAAGAAGCGCATGAAGATGGTCGGCCGGGTGGAGGTCCCGCAGGAAGCCTTCATCGCCGCGCTCTCCACGGACGCGGACGCCCCCAAGGGCGAGAAGAAGTAGTCCCGCGGTCAGCGCGAAGGGCCCCCTCCCGGCGGGAGGGGGCCCTTCGGCGTCTCAGCGCAGGCCCTTGATGATCACCTTGAGGATCAGGCTCTTGGTCCAGCGGCCGAGCGCGCCGGTCAGCACGGTGTCGCGCATCGAGTCGTCCGGGTGGACCAGCTGCACCAGCCCGTCCCGGCGGCCCAGGCTGATGCACTGGAGCTGGTACTTGAAGGCGAAGGGCTTGGCGGTCCGCCCGGCCAGCAGGTCACCCAGGTAGCCGCCCTGCGGCAGGGCCGAGACGCAGCCCATCCGCAGTTCGCCGACGCCCTCCACCCTGACCTGGGCGGCGTCGCCGACCACGTGCACGTCCGGGTGCGAGACCGAGCGCAGGTACTCGTCCACCACCGCCCGGCCGTCGGGGGTGACCGCCAGCCCGGCCTCGGCGGCCAGCTCGCGGGGCTCGAAGGCGGCGGCCCAGGCGACCAGGTCGGCGTCGATCGCGCCCTCGTCGGTGCGCACCCCGGCGGCGGTCACGGCGGTCACCGCGCGGCCCTCGTGCGCCTCGACGCCGAGCCGCTCGAAGACCCGCCGCACGTGGGCCCGGCCCTTGGCCGAGAGGTGGTGGCCGACCGGGGTGGCCGAGACGACGCGGACCTTCCAGGCGGGGTGGGCCTCGGCCAGCTCGGTGGCCAGCTCGATGCCGGTGAGGCCGCCGCCGACCACCGCGACGGTGCCGGGCTTCGCGGCCGCCCTCATCCGGGCGGCCAGCTCGGCGGCCCGCTCGGCCGGGTAGGCGTGCTCGGCGGCGCCGGGGACGCCGTGCCAGGCGGTGCGGCTGCCGAGCGCGTAGACCAGGGTGTCGTACGAGAGCACCTCGCCCGAGTCCAGGAAGACCTTGCGGCCGTTCAGGTCCAGCTCGGTGGCGAGGGCCTGCTTGTGGGTCACCTGACGGTCCGCCAGCACCTCGGCCAGCGCGGGGCGGTGCTCCGGGTGGCCGGCGAAGGTCTCGTGCTGCCGGACCCGGTTGAGGAAGCGGGCCTCGGGGGCGACCAGGGTGACCCGGTGCTTCTTGCCGGCCCGGGTCGCCGCCGACAGGCCCGCGTAGCCGGCGCCGATCACGACGACGTGCTGCTGCTGGGTGGGCTGCTGCTGGGTGGTCATCCCGTCCTCCTGCGGAGCGCTTCTGGTTGCGTACGGCAGGAGGACGGGACAGCCGCTCAAGGTGTGACGGTGATCCGGGTCACATGGGTGAGCTTCTCCGGGTTGACCACGACGTGGGCCTCGGTGATCCGGCCGTCGGCCAGCTCGAAGACGACCACGCCGAAGACGGTGCCCGCCGCGTCGTGCCAGGCCATGCCGGGGACCCCGTTGACTAGGACGGTGGTCCAGCCGACCCCGGGCTCCGGGACCACGTACTTGGCGAACAGGCCCGTGACCAGCCGGGAGACCTTGTCCGCGCCGGTGATCGGGCGCACGCCCGCCGAGACGATGCCGCCGCCGTCGGAGTGCCAGACCACGTCCGGGTCGAGCAGCGCGACCAACCCCTGGATGTCGCCCTGGGTGGCCGCCGAGGCGAAGGCGGAGACCACCTCGCGGTGCGCGGCGCGGTCCACCGTGCCGCGCCGGCCGCCGTTCTTCATCCGGCGCCGGGCCCGGGAGGCGAGCTGGCGGGTGGCGTCGGGGGTGCGGTCCAGCGAGCCGGCGATCTCGTCGAAGCCGATCGAGAACACGTCGTGCAGCACGAAGGCGGTGCGCTCGGCGGGGGTGAGCTGCTCCAGCACGGTGAGCAGGGCCATCGAGACCTCCTCGCCCAGCTCGGCCAGGTGCGCGGGGGAGGCGTCCTCGGAGACCACCGGCTCGGGCAGCCACTCGCCGTAGTACGACTCGCGGCGGGACCGGGCCGAGCCCAGCTGGTCGTAGCAGAGCCGGGTGACCACCGTGGTCAGGAAGGCACGCGGCTCCTGGACCTTGCTCCGGTCGGTGGCCCGCCACCGCAGCCAGGCCTCCTGGAGGATGTCCTCGGCGTCGCTCACCGATCCCAGCAGCCGGTACGCCACCGAGCCCAGGTAGCGCCGCAGCGCCTCGAACTCGTCCACCCCTGACGTGTCATCAATCACCCGGCCACCGTACCCAATCAGCCGCCGGCCGAGACCAGCAGGCGGCGCAGCAGGTCGTTGAGGGTGGCGGTCTCCTCGGGGGTGAGCACCGCGATGGTGCGCTGGTAGACCTCGACGCCGGGGCCGACGGCGCGCTCGACCATGCCCAGGCCCTCCTCGGTGAGGGTGATCCGCAGGCCGCGGCGGTCGTTCGGGTCGGGGGAGCGGGTGATCAGGGCGGCCCGCTCCAGCTTGTCCAGCCGGCCCGTCATGCCGCCGGTGGTGACCATCAGGGTGGCGGTCAGCTCGCGGGGCGAGAGGGTGTACGGCGCGCCGGAGCGGCGCAGGGTGGCGAGCACGTCGAACTCGCCCCGGCCGATGCCGTGGTTGGCGTGCACCTGGGTGACCGAGTCGGTGACGGCGCGGGAGATCCGGCCCATCCGGCCGAAGACTTCCATGCCCTCGGTGGAGAGGTCGGGGCGGACCGCGTTCCACTGGGCGGCGATGGCGTCCACGGCGTCGGGCGCGGGGGGAGGGGGCTGCTCGTTCATGCGGAAATTCTGCCACAGGAAAGTGACTTGACGGCAAGTAGCTTGATGGTAAGTTACTTTCATGCTTCCGAACTCGCGCACCCTGGCCCTCACCGCACTGGCCCCGCTCGCCTGGGGCTCCACCTACCTGGTCACCACCGAGTACCTGCCGCCGGACCGTCCGCTGCTCACCGCCACCCTGCGCGCCCTGCCCGCCGGACTGCTGCTGCTGGCCTTCGCCCGGCGGCTGCCCAAGGGCGCCTGGTGGTGGAAGGCGGCCCTGCTGGGCGCGCTGAACATCACCGTCTTCATGGCCCTGCTGTTCGTCGCCGCCTACCGCCTGCCCGGGGGAGTGGCCGGCGTCCTGGGCGCGATCCAGCCGCTGGTGGCGGCCGGGCTGGCCGTCCCGCTGCTCGGCGAGCGTCCCGGCGGCCGGGCCGTGCTGGCCGGGGTGGCCGGGGTCTTCGGGGTGGCGCTGGTGGTGCTCCGGGCCACCGCACAGCTGGACACCGTCGGGGTGCTGGCCGGGCTCGCGGGGGCCGGGGTGATGGCGCTGGGCACCGTGCTGACCAAGCGTTGGGGCCGTCCCGAGGGCGTCGGACCGCTGGCCGTGACCGGCTGGCAGCTCACCGCCGGCGGCCTGCTGCTGGTGCCGATCGCGCTGCTGGCGGAGGGCGCTCCGCCCGCGCTGACCGGCACCAACCTGCTCGGCTACCTCTACCTCGCGGTGCCCAACACCGCGGTCGCCTACTGGGTGTTCTTCCGCGGCGTCGGCAAGCTGCCCGCCTCCTCGGTGGCCTTCCTCGGCCTGCTCAGCCCGGTCTCGGCCACCGTGCTCGGCTGGGTCTTCCTGCACCAGTCGCTGACCACCGTTCAGATGCTGGGCATGGCGCTGGCGCTGGGCAGCACCGTGGCGGGCGCGCTGTTCGCCGCCAAGCGCGGCGCGGCCGGCCGGGTGGTGGCGCAGGCGAAGCCCGCTCCGGTGGCCGCAAAGGTCCGGGCCCGCCTCGGAAGCTGAGACGGGCCCGGTACGCAGGGGGCGGTGAGGAGGCCGGGGTCAGTCGACCTCGGCCACCGCCTGGCTGAACTGGGCCTGGTAGAGGCGGGCGTAGGCCCCCTCGGCCGCGATCAGTCCGTCGTGGGTGCCCTGCTCCACGATCGAGCCGTCCTCCATCACCAGGATCACGTCGGCGTCCCGGATGGTGGAGAGCCGGTGCGCGATCACGAAGCTGGTCCGGCCGCTGCGCAGCCGGGCCATCGCGCGCTGGATGAGCACCTCGGTGCGGGTGTCGACGGAGGAGGTGGCCTCGTCGAGCACCAGGATGGACGGCTGGGCCAGGAAGGCCCGGGCGATGGTGATCAGCTGCTTCTCGCCCGCGCTGACGCCGGTGCCCTCGTCGTCGATGACGGTGTCGTAGCCGTCCGGGAGCGTCCGGACGAAGCGGTCCACGTGGGCCGCCTTCGCGGCCTCCACCACGGCCTCCCGTGATGCTCCGTCAGCCCCGTACGCGATGTTCTCCGCGATGGTGCCGCCGAACAGCCAGGTGTCCTGGAGCACCATGCCGATCCCGGACCGGAGCTCCTCCCGGGACATCGCGGTGATGTCCACGCCGTCCAGGGTGATCCGGCCGGAGGTCGGGTCGTAGAACCGCATCAGCAGGTTGACCAGGGTGGTCTTGCCCGCCCCGGTCGGGCCGACGATGGCCACCGTGTGGCCGGGCTCCACCTTGAGCGAGAGCCCGTCGATCAGCGGCTTGGCCGGGTCGTAGCGGAACGAGACGTCCTCGAAGGCGACCAGCCCGCGCAGCTCCTCGGGGCGCTCGGGGCGGACCGGCTCGGCGGACTGCTCGGGGGCGTCGAGGAGTTCGAAGACCCGCTCGGCCGAGGCCACGCCGGACTGCACCAGGTTGGCCATCGAGGCCACCTGGGTGAGCGGCTGGCTGAACTGCCGGGAGTACTGGATGAAGGCCTGCACGTCACCGATGGAGAGCGCGCCGGAGGCCACCCGCAGACCGCCGACCACGGCGACGAGCACGTAGTTGAGGTTGCCGATCAGCATCATCGCGGGCTGGATGATCCCGGAGATGAACTGGGCCTTGAAGCTGGCCTGGTAGAGCGCCTCGTTCTCCTGGCGGAAGGTCTCGGCCGCCTCCTTCTGCCGCCCGAAGACCTTGACCAGGGCGTGCCCGGTGTACATCTCCTCGATGTGGGCGTTGAGCGTGCCGGTGCTCTTCCACTGGGCGATGAACTGCGGCTGCGCGCGCTTGCCGACCTTGGTGGCGACCACCACCGAGACCGGGACCGAGATCAGCGCGATCAGCGCCAGCAGTGGAGAGATCCAGAACATCATCGCCAGCACGCCGACGATGGTGAGCAGCGAGTTCACCACCTGGCCCATGGTCTGCTGCATGGACTGGCCGATGTTGTCGATGTCGTTGGTGGCCCGGCTGAGCACCTCGCCGCGCGGCTGCTTGTCGAAGTAGCTGAGCGGCAGCCGGGCGAGCTTGCCCTCGACCTCCTCGCGCAGCCGGTACACCGCCCGGTTGATGGCGGTGGCGGCCAGCCGGCCCTGCACGATGCCGAACACCGCCGACAGCAGGTAGATCAGCAGCGTCCAGCCGAGCACGGTGCCGATCGCGCCGAAGTCCATGCCCTGGCCGGGGACGAAGTCCACCGCGCCGAGCAGGTCGGCCACCCCGCCCTGGCCGCTCGCCCGCAGGCCGTCCAGCACCTGGGCCTTGTCCACCCCGGGCGGGGTCTGCCGGCCGACCACCCCGGCGAAGATCAGGTCGGTGGCGTGGCCGAGCACCTTGGGGCCGGTCACGGCCAGCCCGATGCTCAGCACACCGAGCGTCAGCACCCCGGTCAGCAGGGCCCGTTCGGGCCGGAGCATGCCCAACAGGCGCTTGGAGGAGCCCTTGAAGTCCATCGACTTCTCGGTGCCCTGGCCGCCCATGAAGCGGCCCGGCCCGGCTGGCCCGCGGCGGGCGGCGGCGGTCTGCGATTCGGAGCCGCCCGCCCCGTCCTTGCTCAGGTCCGGCTTCCCGCCCGGCTTCTGAGGACCCGTCGGCCCCTTCCCGGTAGTCACGCCGCCTCCTGCTCGGTGAGCTGGGAGAGCACGATCTCCCGGTACGTCGGGTTGTCGGCCATCAGCTCGTGGTGGGTGCCGGTGCCGACCACGGCACCCTCGTCCAGCACCACGATCCGGTCGGCGTCGCGGATGGTGGAGACCCGCTGCGCCACGATCAGCACCGCCGCCTCGGCGGTCTCCCGGGCCAGCGCGGCCCGCAGCCGGGCGTCGGTGGTGTAGTCGAGGGCGGAGAAGGAGTCGTCGAAGAGGTACACCTTCGGACGGCTGACCAGCGCGCGGGCGATGGCCAGGCGCTGGCGCTGACCGCCGGAGACGTTCGAGCCGCCCTGGGCGATCGGGGCGTCCAGCCCCTCGGGGAGGCGCTCGACGAAGTCCTTGGCCTGGGCCGTCTCCAGCGCCCGCCAGAGCTCCTCGTCGGTGGCGTCGGGCTTGCCGTAGCGGAGGTTGGAGGCCACCGTGCCGGAGAACAGGTACGGCTTCTGCGGCACCAGGCCGACCGTCCCGGCGATCACCGCCGGGTCGAGCTCGCGGACGTCCACGCCGCCGAGCAGCACCTGGCCGCCGGTGGCGTCGAACAGCCGCGGCACCAGGCCGAGCAGGGTGGACTTGCCGCTGCCGGTGGAGCCGATCACCGCGGTGGTCTGCCCGGGACGGGCCACCAGGTCGACGCCGCGCAGCACCGGGGCCTCGGCGCCCGGGTAGCGGAACTCCACGTCGCGCAGCTCCAGCTGACCGCTGGTCGGCAGTTCGGTGACCGGGGCGGCGGGCGGGGCCACGCTGCTCTCGGTGCCGAGGACCTCCTCGATGCGCTCGGCGCAGACCTCGGCGCGCGGCACCATCATGAACATGAAGGTGGCCATCATGACGCTCATCAGGATCTGCATCAGGTAGGAGATGAAGGCGGTCAGCGCGCCGATCTCCATGCCGCCGGAGTCGATCCGGTGGGCACCGAACCAGATCACCGCGACGCTGGAGACGTTCACCACCAGCATCACGCTGGGGAACATGAAGGCCATCAGCCGGCCGACCCGGACCGAGACGTCCGTCAGGTCGGCGTTGGCACCGCCGAAACGATCCTGTTCGTGACGGTCCTTCACGAAGGCCCGGATGACCCGGATGCCGGTGATCTGCTCGCGCAGGATGCGGTTGACCGAGTCGATCCGGGTCTGCATCGAGCGGAACAGCGGCCGGACCCGCCTGATCAGCAGCAGCACCACGGCACCCAGCACCGGCACCACGACCAGCAGCAGCGCGGAGAGCGGCACGTCCTGGTTGAGCGCCATCAGGATGCCGCCGAAGCACATGATGGGTGCGGCCACCATCAGGGTGAAGCCCAGCAGCACCACCATCTGGACCTGCTGCACGTCGTTGGTGGTCCGGGTGATCAGCGAGGGGGCGCCGAAGGAGTTCAGCTCCCGGGCGGAGAAGCTCTGCACCCGGTCGAAGACCTCGGCCCGCAGGTCCCGCCCGACCGCCATCGCGGTGCGGGCGCCGTAGTAGACGCCGCCGACGGAGCAGAGCGCCTGGACGAGCGTGACGGCGATCATCACGCCGCCGAGCGAGAGGATCCGTCCGGTGTCCCCCTTCACCACCCCGGAGTCGATGATGTCGGCGTTCAGGGTGGGTAGGTAGAGGGCGGCCAGGGTGGCGACCAGCTGGAGCAGCACCAGCCAGCCGATCGGTCGGCGGTAGGTGCCCAACCGGGTCCGTAGGAGTTTGATCAGCACTGTGACACTTTCGTTGTCGGCCGAGGGAGTCGCAGCCCATTTTCGGCCTTCCGGCGGGGCGTCGGGGGGTTTACCGTGTGCCGACCAAGGGGTTTTGTACTGTCTTTGCACGGCGCGGAGAGCCGGGTGCCAGGTCCGTGTACCCCCTTACGGATCGGCGTCCGAGCCCCTAGGCTGCTGGAACCCAGCTTGTTACTCGCTGGTTAACCAGTCGGCCCGGTCGGCAGGCCCCCACGCCACCGAGCCCCACCCTCGGCCACCCGCCACCCCGGAGGTCCTCGTTGAGTTCCGCGCAGTCCACGATCGACCGGCGGCCGCCGTCGGTGGCCCACATCTTCCTGAACCGCGTCGAGGCCACTCCGAACGGTGAGGCGTACCGCTTCCCCGTCCCGGTGGACGAGCACGCGGCGGACGGTGCCCCCGGTGCCGAGCAGTGGCGCTCGCTGACCTGGAAGCAGACCGCCGAGCGGGTGTACGCGGTCACGGCCGGCCTGATGACCCTGGGCATCGGCCCGGAGGACCGGGTCGCGCTCTCCTCCTCCACCCGGATCGAGTGGATCGTCGCGGACCTCGGCAACATGTGCGCGGGTGCCGCGACCACCACCGTCTACCCGAGCACCAACGCGGAGGAGACGGCCTTCATCCTGGCCAACTCCGGCAGCAAGGCGATGTTCGCCGAGAACGCCGCCCAGCTGGCCAAGGCGGTCGAGCGCAAGGCCGAGCTGCCCGAGCTGCGCACCGTGATCCTGTTCGACGCCCCCGGCGGCGAGCTGGAGACCGGCGGCCTGGAGGTGCTCACCCTCGACGAGCTGGAGCAGCGCGGCAAGGCCCACCTGGCCGAGCACCCGGACGCGGTGACCAAGGCCGTCGACGGGTTGGACCGCGAGCAGCTGGCCACCTTGATATACACCTCGGGCACCACCGGGCGCCCCAAGGGCGTCCGCCTGGTGCACGACTGCTGGGCCTACGAGGGCGTGGCCCAGGAGGAGAGCGGCCTGCTCCGCTCCGACGACGTGCAGTTCATGTGGCTGCCGTTGTCGCACGTCTTCGGCAAGACCCTGATCTCGGGTCAGATCCGCACCGGCCACGTGATGGCGGTGGACGGCCGGGTGGACCGGATCATCCACAACCTCCCGGCGATCCGGCCGACCCTGATGGCCAGCGCGCCGCGGATCTTCGAGAAGGTCTACAACGGCATCGCCGGCAAGGCCCGGGCCGAGGGCGGCGCCAAGTACAAGATCTTCCTGTGGGCCGCCAAGGTCGCCCGCGACCACGCCCGGACCAGCCAGGCCAACCGGATCGCCACCGGCCGCGACAGCGTGCCGTTCGCGCTGGGCCTGCAGCACACGATCGCCGACAAGCTGGTCTACGCCAAGATCCGGGCGGCCTTCGGCGGCCGGCTGCGCGGCGCTGTCTCCGGCAGCGCGGCGCTGGCCCCCGAGATCGGCTACTTCTTCAAGGGCGCCGGCGTCCCGGTCCTGGAGGGCTACGGCCTCACCGAGACCAGCGCGGGCTCCACGGTCAACCGGGCCGAGGACTTCCGGGTCGGCACCGTCGGCGTCCCGCTGCCGGGCACCGAGGTCCGGATCGCCGAGGACGGCGAGATCCTGCTCAAGGGCCCGGGCATCATGCGCGGCTACCACGACCTCCCGGAGCAGACCGCCGAGGTGCTGGAGGCCGACGGCTGGTTCCACACCGGCGACATCGGCGAGATCGAGAACGGCTACCTGCGGATCACCGACCGCAAGAAGGACATGTTCAAGACCTCGGGCGGCAAGTACGTCGCGCCCAGCGAGGTGGAGGGCAAGTTCAAGGCGGTCTGCCCGTTCGTCAGCAACATCCTGGTGATCGGCAACGGCCGCAACTTCTGCACCGCGCTGATCGGCCTGGACGAGACGGTGATCATGCCGTGGGCGGCCGAGCACGGCCTGGCCGGCAAGTCCTACGCCGAGGTGGTGGCCAGCCCCGAGGTGCACGCGCTGATCGACGGCTTCGTGCAGCGGCTCAACGGCGAGCTCCAGCGCTGGCAGACCGTCAAGAAGTTCACCCTGCTCCCGCGCGACCTGGACATCGAGCACGGCGAGCTGACCCCCAGCCTCAAGATCAAGCGCCCGGTGGTCGAGAAGACCTACGCCGACGCGGTCACCGCGATGTACGCGGGGGCCAACGAGGCCTGATCCCCCCGGGCCGGTCCCGGCGGTCCGGCGTTCGTCCGCCGTACCGGACAATGGGGTCATGCCCTCCGCACTTCCCGACGGCGAACCGCTGCCGTCCGACGGCTCGCTGCCCGACTCCGCGCTCGCGGAGCTCGGGCGGCGGCCGTTCGGCTTCTACCTGCACGTGCCGTACTGCGCCAGCCGCTGCGGCTACTGCGACTTCAACACCTACACCGCCACCGAGCTGCGCTCCTCCGGCGCCGTGGCCTCCCAGGACACCTACGCGGACAACCTGGTGAGCGAGATCCGGCTGGCCCGCAAGGTGCTCGGCGCGGCTGAGCTCCCGGTCGAGACGGTCTTCGTGGGCGGCGGCACGCCGACCCTGCTGCCCGCCGCCGACCTGGTGAAGGCGCTGGCCGCGATCCGCGAGGAGTTCGGCCTGGCCCCCGGCGCCGAGGTCACCACCGAGGCCAACCCCGAGTCGGTCGACCCGGCCTACCTGGCCGAGCTCCGCGAGGGCGGCTACACCCGGATCTCCTTCGGCATGCAGAGCGCCCGGCCGCACGTGCTCCAGCTGCTGGACCGTCACCACACGCCGGGGCGTCCCGAGGCCTGCGTGGCCGAGGCCAGGGCGGCGGGGTTCGAGCACGTCAACCTGGACCTGATCTACGGCACCCCCGGTGAGTCCGACGACGACTGGCGGGCCTCGCTGGACGCCGCCGTCGGCGCCGGTCCCGACCACGTCTCCGCCTACTCGCTGATCGTCGAGGACGGCACCAAGCTGGCCGCCCGGGTCAAGCGCGGCGAGCTGCCGATGATCGACGACGACGTGCACGCCGACCGCTACCTGATCGCCGAGGAGGCGCTCTCCGCCGCCGGGTACTCCTGGTACGAGGTCTCCAACTGGGCCACCACCGAGGCCGGACGCTGCCGCCACAACGAGCTCTACTGGACCGGCGCCGACTGGTGGGGGGCGGGCCCCGGCGCCCACAGCCACGTCGGCGGGGTCCGCTGGTGGAACGTCAAGCACCCGGCCGCGTACGCGCAGGCACTCGCGGAGGGCCGCACCCCCGGGCAGGGGCGCGAACTGCTCGCCGCCGAGGACCGCCGGGTCGAGCGCATCCTGCTGGAGCTCCGGCTCCGGGACGGCTGCCCGCTCGCGCTGCTGACGGCCGACGGGCTGGCCGCCGCCGCCCGGGCACTCGCCGAAGGACTGCTGGACGCGGCCGCGTACGCCGACGGCCGGGCCGCCCTGACGCTGCGCGGGCGGCTGCTGGCGGACGGGGTGGTCCGGGACCTGGTGGACTGAGCCTCCGACCGTCGACCTCCGCCTGCCGGTCCTCCCCTTCCGGCCCCCTTCCCGCCCCCTGCCCAGCGGTCCCCGCCGCCACGGGTGAAACGCTTTCAGGGGCCGGAGCCAAGTACGGGGTGAGGAGGCCGTCGGGGCCTCCACGAGGGGAGGACGGCGTGGTCGACGCTCCGCCCGATCTCACGACCCCGGAGGGCTTCGGTGCCTTCTACCGGGAGCACGTTCATACCGTCCTGGGATTCGTCACCCGCCGCGTGACGGATCCGCACCTGGCGGCGGACCTGACGGCCGACATCTTCGTGGCCGCCCTGGAGGCCGCCTCCGGCTACCGCGCGGACCGGGGCACTCCCGTCGCCTGGCTCTACGGCATCGCGCGGAACGTGGTCGCGTCCCACGCCCGCGGCAGTGGCCGCGAGCGCGGCGCCCTGGCCAGACTCCAGGGCCGCCGCCTGCTCGACGACCAGGACGTGGCGGCCCTGGAGGAGCGGATCGACGCCCAGCGGGCCGTCCGCGCGCTGGCGGACCGTCATGCCGGCCTCTCCGAGCCGCTCCGCGCCGTCCTCGACCTGATGGTCCTGGACGGCCTCACCCCGGCTGAGACGGCCCAGGTCCTCGGCTTGAGCCAGGCCACCGTCCGGGTCCGCCTGCACCGAGCCCGCCGCATCCTGCGGGCCACCCCCGCCGCCCAACTGATCGAGGTAGCCCTGTGAACAGCACCGGGGCCGGCACCGGCCACCACACCGACCACTTCGAACAGCGCCTCTTCGAGGAGTTGACCGCCCTCGCGTCCGAGCCCCGACCAGCCAGCCCCGCCCCGCGCCGGGTGCTGCCCCGGGTCCGCCCGGTGCCCGCCATCGCGGTGGGGCTGGCCGCCACGGTCGCGGCCGTCGCGCTGCCCGCCGTCCTGGCCGGGGAGTCCGGCGGGGCCGGAGCGGCCTACGCCGTGAGCCGGGGGGACGACGGCTCCATCGCCGTGGAGGTCCACGACCTCTCCGCGATCGACGCCGTCGCTGCGGAGCTCCGCCGCCTGGGCGTGCCCGCAGCCGCGGTGCGGGCCTCGGCCGACTGCCCCCTGCCGTTCCCCGAGGGGCCGGCCGCACGGTCGGTCCGGGCGTTCCCTCAGGACACCTCGGCCACGGTGCGGATCGACCCGAGTCAGGTCCCGTCCGGCAGCACCCTGCTGGTGATCGGTCAGCGGGAGGAGCCCGGGGCCGGAGCAGAGGTGGTCTCGGTCACGACCCGGGTGACGGGTTCGGTGCCCGGCTGCGTCCCCGTGCACGGTGGTGTGCGGCCGGTGGAGCCGGTCCGTTGACGGCGGGTCAGCGTCGGTCCGAGCGGCTCCACGGAGCCAGTGCTTCGTCCAGGAAGGATTCCAACTGGACCCGTTAGCCTTGGCCGGATGAGCGTGTTCTCCCCGCGGCCGGTCGGCCGCGTTCCGGTGCGCCCGACGGCCGGCCGGTGGTCGTCCTGGTGCCTGCCGCTGCTCCTGGTGAGCGCGGTCGCGGCGCTGGCGGTCGGGCTCTCCTCGCCGCCCGGGACGGCCCAGCGGTGGTGGGGCGTGATCGCCGGGCCCGGCTACGGGGTGGCCGCGCTGGTGGCGCTCGGTACCCGGGCGCGCTGGGGGCGGGCCGCGGCGGTGGTCGCGGTCCTCGGCTCACTGGTGGTGCCGCTGGTCTGGCTCACCGTGCTCGGGCGGGCCCAGATGGAGGTGGGGGTGATCGAGCGGGGTGCCCGCCTGCTGCTCGACACCGGTACTCCGTACCTGCACGCGCCGCAGGCGGTGAAGGAGTTCAACCCGTACCTGCCGGGGATGTCGCTCTTCGGGCTCCCGGCCGCGCTGTTCGGCGGCGGGGCGCTGACCGGAGCCAGGCTCTGGTTGGTGCTGGGCACCCTGGCGGCGCTGGTGTGGTCGGTACGGCTGGTCGCCACCGGGCCGTCAGCTGACGGCGCATCAGTGGGGCCGGACCGTCTCACCCGGCTGCTCTGGGTCGTGGCCTGCCCGGTGGTCGCGCTGCCGCTGGCGATCGGCGGGGTGGACCCGCCGGTGATCGCGCTGCTCTGCCTGGCCCTGGCCTTCGCGCAGCGCGGCGAGGCCGGCCGGGCCGGGGTGGTCGCCGGTCTGGCGGCGGCGTTGAAGTGGACGGCCTGGCCGGCCGTGCCGGTGCTGCTGGTGCTCCTCGCGGTCCGGTCCGGGCGCCGCGCGGCGCTGCGGTTCACCGCGGCCGCCGGGGCGGTAGCGCTGGTCGCGGTGGTACCGGTGCTGCTGGTCGATCCGGAGGCCTTCCGGCAGAGCGTGCTGCTCTACCCGTTCGGCCTGAGCGGCACCACCTCCACCGCCGCCAGCCCACTGCTCGGGCAGCTACTGGTCACGCTGCTGCCCGAGCACGGCAAGGCGGTCGCGGTGGTGCTGATCGGGTTGAGCGCAGTGGCCGTCGGGGTCTCCCTGGTGGTCCGGCCGCCGCGCGACGTGACGGCGGCGGCCGGTCGGCTGGCGCTCGGGCTGCTGCTGGCGATCCTGCTCTCGCCGGCGACCAGGATCGGCTACGCGGTCTACCCGGTGGTGCTGTACCTCTGGCCCCGGCTGTTCGTCACCGACCGCACCGTTGCTGCCGACCGCGCCGACCGCGCCTTCCGCGCCGACCGCACCGACCGCGGCCTCGTGGGGACTCGTGCCGACAGCCGGGCGGCTCAGCCCTCCTGACCCGCCGTCACGAAGTCGATCAGCTCCTCGACCCGGCCCAGCAGCGCCGGGTCGAGGTCGCGGAACGAGTTCACCGAGGCCAGGATCCGCTTCCAGGCCGCCGGGGTGTCCTCCGGCCAGCCCAGCCGACGGCAGACCCCGAGCTTCCACTCCTCCCCGCGCGGCACCTCCGGCCAGCCGGGGATGCCCACGCTGGACGGCTTCACCGCCGCCCAGACGTCGATGTACGGGTGGCCGACCACCAGGACGTCGGCCCCGGTCACCTGCTGAGCGATCCGGTGCTCCTTGGTCCCCGGCAGCAGGTGGTCGACCAGCACCCCGAGCCGCCGCCCGGGCCCCGGGCCGAACTCCGCGACGATGGCCGGGAGGTCGTCGACGCCCTCCAGGTACTCCACCACCACGCCCTCGATCCGCAGGTCGTCGCCCCAGACCCGCTCGACCAGTTCGGCGTCGTGCCGCCCCTCCACGTAGATCCGCGACTCCCGGGCCACCCGGGCCCGAGCCCCCGGCACCGCCACCGAGCCCGAGGCGGTCCGTCCCGGCCCCTGCGGCGGCCCGGTCCTGGCCGCCACCGGCCGGACCAGGGTGACCACCCGGCCCTCCAGCAGGAAGCCGCGCGGCACCATCGGGAAGACCCGCTGCTTCCCGAACCGGTCCTCCAGCGTGACGGTGAACCCCTCCGCGGTCTTCTCGCACCGCACCACCGCCCCGCAGTACCCGGTGGCCGCCTCCTCCACCACCAGGTCGCGCTCCGCCGCCACCTCGGGCGCCGGCTGCTGCCGCTTCCACGGCGGGGTCAGATCGGGTCCGTACTCCTTGCTCCGCATTCCCCGGAGTCTACGAGCCGCCCCCGCCCGTCACCCCGCATACGGTGCCGCGATCCTCAACACGCCGGCCACCGCCTCCCGCACCGCCGCCCGGTGACGGAGCATCAGCGGCTCCCCCTGGCGCCCGCGCGGCCGCACCCCGCGGTCCGCCAGCAGGTAGACCACCCGGAGGGTGCGGAGGGTGTTCGACGCGAACGGCGGCATCGGCCCGGGCTCTCCCCGGCCGAACTCCTCGGCCACCAGGTCCAGCCACCCCACCGACTCACGCTCCGTCAGCTCCGCCCGGGTCAGCACCACCCCGAGCGCACAGCCGATCCGGTCGTCCTCCATGGAGTCGAAGACCTGCCCCGTCGGAGCCAGCAGCCGCCGCGCCCCCAGCTCCAGCAGCGGCGCGGGCTCCACCGCCGGGTGCCGACCGAAGGCGGCCAGCAGGTCCGCCCCGTGCGCGGCGGCGTGCAGCCAGCCGAGCCCGGCGTCGTACCCGCGCAGGTCGGGCTCCGCGGGGTACCAGCGCGCGAACTCCTCCACCCACTCCGCCCGGTGGGCACCGGCCTCCACCAGCCGGGCCAGCACCAGCGCGGCGAAGCTCCGCACGTGCACCTCGGGATCGCCGAACCACCCGGCCAGCTCGTCCCCGAGCCGGGACCGCTCGGCCTCCTCCAGGCCGGGTACCAGCTCCGCCAGCCGGACGTAGGCGTGGTCGTCCCGGACGGCCGGATCGGGGGAGCGGAGGGCGCGCAGCAGGCCGGGAAGGTCGGATCTCATGGGCCGTCAGGGTACGGCGCGGTGTTCGGACGGGTGCGGTAGGGTCCGGGCCGTCGTGCACCGGATCGGGGGGCCGGCGATGACCGGGAGTTGGGCGCTGCGTCGTTGGGGCCGAAGTCGCGGCGGCGGTCACCGACCTGGCGCACCGTCACTTCGGCCTCGCCACCGTCCGGGCCGGGACCGCCGTCACCAACCGGGCCGGCCTCCGGACGCTGGAGGCCGCCGGGTTCGTCCCGGCCGAGGGCCCGGCCCGGCACGTCCTTCCGAACGGCCGGGAGGTCGCCGCCGCCTGGTACCGGCACGGGGCGGACCACGTCCGCAGGTGCCGGGCGCTGGGCTGACCGGACCCCTCCCGCTCGGTGCCATTGCACTGTTACTGTCCGGGCATGTCTTCGACCGACGCAGCCTCGACCGACGCAGCCTCGAACGGCGCGGCCCCCGGCGACGGGGCCAAGCGCGAGATCGACGCCCTGACCGCCGAGTTCTTCGGCGCCTTCGACAACCGGGACGGCAAGCCCGCCGACGTCGGGCGGATCCGCCGGTTGATGGTGCCGGGCGGGGTGATCGTGGTGACCGGGCCGAGGTACACCGTCTACTCCGTCGAGGAGTTCGTCGCTCCCCGCGAGGAGTTGCTCGCGAACGGCCGCCTGACCGAGTTCCACGAGTGGGAGACCAGCGAGCGCACCGACATCGCCGGCGACATCGCCTGTCGCTTCGGCGAGTACGCCAAGTCGGGCTTCCTCGACGGCGCCGTGTACGAGGGCACGGGCACCAAGACGATGCAGTTCGTCCGCACGCCCCGGGACGGTTGGAGGATCACCGCCTTCTCCTGGTACGACCGTCCCTGAGCCGACGCCCCGTCACAGCCCGGGCGCTCCCCAGACGGGGAACCAGCGGTTGAGCTCCGGCTCCACCTTGAGGTCGTCGGCGAGCAGCGCCTTCACCTGGAGCTCCAGTGCGTTGTCGCGCCGTTCGACGCCGCCCGCCAGCGGGGCGAAGGGGTAGAAGGTGCCGCGCTTGTAGAGGTAGACCAGCCCGAGCGGCCGCTCGGCGCCGTCGCGGAACGAGACGATGGAGCACAGCAGTTGGGGCCCGAAGCCGTTGGCCTCCAGCTCGCCGTTGACCGCGTGCAGGTCGTTGACCAGTTCGGGGAGCTCCTCGGGGGCGTGCCGGGCCAGCAGCCAGGAGTAGCCGTAGGAGTCCCGGGAGGCCTCGACCGGGGTGCCGCCGCGGCCGGTGTCGGCGTCGAGCAGGGCGGTGACCTGGCGGGTCACCTCACCGAAGGCGCCGCCTTCGACGGCGGCGAAGCAGACCGAGCCGAGGCCGGTCGGGCGGAAGCCGGCGCCCGCCTCCAGGGTGAGGGCGGCGGAGGGGACGGCGAACAGCTGGTCCAGGTCCGGGCGGACGGGCTTGCTGCGGCCGAAGAGCGAGTCGAGGAATCCCATGGCGCGTGCGGCTCCCCTCAGCGGCCGAGTTCGGCGGAGATCCGCCCGAGCTGGTCGAGCCGCTGCTCCAGCGACGGGTGGGTGGACATCAGCTGACTCGCCGTCTCCCGGGCGCTCAGCGCAGGCGCGAAGTAGAAGGCGTTGTACGGCTGCGCCCGGCGCAGGTCCTCGGTGGGGATGGCGGAGATCTGGCCGGTGACCTTGGTGAGGGCGGAGGCCAGTGCGCTGGGGCGGCCGGTGAGCTGGGCGGCGGCGCGGTCGGCGGCCAGCTCGCGGTAGCGGGAGAGCAGGCGGGTGAGCAGGAAGCTGGCCGCGTAGACCAGCATGCTGACCAGCGGGACCAGGATCATCGCGACGGCCGCGTTGCTGTCCCGGCTGCCGCGTCCGTTCAGGAAGCCGCCGTAGAGGGCGATCCGGGTGATCACCCCGGCCAGCACGCCGAGGAAGCCGGCGATGGTCATCACCGCGACGTCCCGGTGGGCGACGTGCGAGAGCTCGTGGGCGAGCACGCCCTCCAGCTCCTCGGGCTCCAGCCGCCGCAGCAGGCCGGTGGTGACGCAGACCACCGCGTTCTGCGGGTTGCGGCCGGTGGCGAAGGCGTTGGGCATGTCGGTGTCGGTGACCGCCACCCGGGGCTTGGGCATGTCGGCCAGGGCGCAGAGCCGGTCCACCGTGCCGTGAAGCTGCGGGTACTCCTCGGGGGTGACCTCGCGGGCGCCCATGGCGCGCTGGGTGATCCGGTCGCTGAACCAGAACTGCGCCACGAAGAGCCCGCCGGAGATCAGCACCACCAGCGGCCAGGCCCCGCGGAGCAGCACGATCAGCACCCCGGTGAAGCCCACGTACAGCAGCCCGATGACGAACATGGTGGTGACCATCCGGCCCGTCAGACCTCGGTCCGGGGCGAAGCGGGTGCGCCGTCCTGATGACATGTCTGCTCCTTGTATCCCGGTATGTCCGCTTTCGATGCTGCCACTACCGGACCGCCCCCGGGGCGAGGCCCAACTGACGGAGCAACGAGGATCACCTGAGCGCCCCGTTCCTGCCGTCACCCATGGGCCTTACACTGGCTGGTACTGCCCTGGCACTCTGCCCGTCTGAGTGCCAGCGGGCCTGGCCGAGAGGGAGGTGGGTGCCATGTACGGCGAGCGGCCGTTGGACGACCGCAAGCTCGCGGTGCTGCGCGCCATCGTCCAGGACTACGTCGGGACGGAGGAGCCGGTCGGCTCCAAGGCCCTGGTCGAGCGGCACAACCTCGGCGTCTCCCCGGCCACCGTGCGCAACGACATGGCGGCCCTGGAGGAGGACGGCTACATCCACCAGCCGCACACCAGTGCGGGCCGGATCCCCACTGACAAGGGGTACCGGCTGTTCGTGGACCGGCTGGCCGAGGTCAAGCCGATGAGCTCCCCGGAGCGCCGGGCCATCCGGCACTTCCTGGACGGCGCGGTGGACCTGGACGACACGGTGGCCCGCACGGTCCGGCTGCTGGCGCAGCTGACCAGGCAGGTCGCGGTGGTCCAGTACCCCTCGCTGAGCCGTTCGACGGTCCGTCACGTCGAGCTGGTGGCACTGGCCCCGGCCAAGGTGATGCTGGTCCTGATCACCAACACCGGCCGGGTCGAGCAGCGGATGGTGGACTGCCCGGGCGCGGTCGGCGAGACGGTCCTGGCGGACCTGCGCTCCCGGCTCAACGCCCAGGCGGTGGGCCGGCCGCTGCCGGAGGTCCCGGGCCTGCTGGAGGACCTCCCGTCCACCTTCGAGCCCGCCGACCGGCCGACGGTCTCCACCGTGCTGGCCACCCTGTTCGAGACCCTGGCGGAGCAGAACGAGGAGCGGATCATGCTGGCCGGCACGGCCAACCTGACCCGCTTCGGCCACGACTTCCCGCTCACCATCCAGCCGGTGCTGGAGGCCCTGGAGGAGCAGGTCGTCCTGCTCCGTCTCCTGGGTGAGACGGCGGACGCGGGGATGACGGTCCGGATCGGCCACGAGAACGCCTACGAGGGCCTCAATTCCACCTCGGTGGTCTCGGTCGGTTACGGTTCGGGCGATCAGAGTGTCGCGAAGCTGGGCGTGATCGGACCGACCCGGATGGACTACCCGGGCACAATGGGGGCGGTGCGAGCGGTGGCGCGGTACGTGGGCCAGATCCTGGCCGAGTCGTAGGCGAGTCGTAGGAACAGCTCGAAGATCAGCACTGTTCAGGACCAGTCGCAGCACTTCTAGAGGCGGAACAAGCGGAGCATTTGGTGGCCACGGACTACTACGCGGTACTCGGCGTCCGACGGGATGCGGGGCAGGACGAGATCAAGAAGGCGTTCCGGCGCCTCGCCCGCGAACTGCACCCGGACGTCAACCCGGACCCCAAGACGCAGGAGCGGTTCAAGGAGATCAACGCCGCCTACGAGGTGCTCTCCGACCCGGCCAAGCGCCAGGTCTACGACCTCGGCGGCGACCCGCTCTCGCCCAACGGCGGTGGCGGGGCCGGCGGCTTCGGCGCGGGCGCGGCGGGCTTCGGCTTCTCCGACATCATGGACGCGTTCTTCGGTGCGGCCTCGGGCCAGCGCGGCCCGCGCTCGCGCACCCGGCGCGGCCAGGACGCGATGATCCGCCTGGAGATCACCCTGGAGGAGGCCGCCTTCGGCACCACCAAGGAGCTCCAGGTCGACACCGCCGTCACCTGCACCACCTGCAACGGCGAGGGCGCGGCCCCCGGCACCTCGGCGCAGACCTGTGACATGTGCCGCGGCAAGGGCGAGGTCTCCCAGGTCACCCGGTCCTTCCTGGGCCAGGTCATGACCTCCCGCCCCTGCCCGCAGTGCCAGGGCTTCGGCACCGTCGTGCCGACCCCGTGCCCCGAGTGCGCCGGCGACGGCCGGGTCCGCGCCCGCCGCACCCTGACGGTCAAGATCCCGGCCGGTGTGGACAACGGCACCCGGATCCAGCTGGCCGGCGAGGGCGAGGTCGGCCCCGGCGGCGGCCCCGCCGGTGACCTCTACGTCGAGATCGCCGAGACCAGCCACGCGGTCTTCCAGCGGCGCGGGGACGACCTGCACTGCACCGTCACCATCCCGATGACGGCGGCCGCGCTCGGCACCCAGGTGCCGCTGCAGACCCTGGACGGGCTGGAGGAGGTCGACATCCGGCCCGGCACCCAGTCCGGCCAGTCGATCCCGCTGCACGGACGGGGCATCACCCACCTGCGCGGCGGCGGGCGGGGCGACTTGATAGTGCACGTCGAGGTGCAGACCCCGACCAAGCTCGACCCGGAGCAGGAGGAACTGCTCCGGCGGATCGCCGTGCTCCGCGGCGAGGAGCGGCCCTCGGGTCAGTTCGCACCGGGCCAGCAGGGCCTGTTCTCCCGCCTGAAGGACGCGTTCAACGGTCGCTGAGACGGCGATCCGACCGAGGAGTAGCACCGCATGACCGCCCCCGTGTTCGTCGTGGAGTCCGCACTGCTCGCCGGGGCCGCCCCCGGCTCGGTGGTGCGGCTGGACGGGCCCGAGGGGCGGCACGCGGCGGCCGTCAAGCGGCTGGAGCCCGGCGAGGCCGTCACCCTGGCGGACGGGCTCGGGCTCGGCGTCGAGGGTGCGGTGCGCGCCGTGCACGGCAAGGACGCGCTGGACGTCGAGGTGCTGGCGGTCCGTCAGGAGGCGGAGCCGGCGCCCCGGATCGTGGTGGTCCAGGCCCTGCCCAAGGGCGACCGGGGCGAGCTCGCGGTCGAGACCATGACCGAGGTCGGGGTGGACGTGGTGATCCCCTGGGCCGCCTCCCGCTGCATCACCCAGTGGAAGGGCGACCGGGGCGCCAAGGCGCTGGCCAAGTGGCGCTCCACCGCCCGGGAGGCCGGCAAGCAGTCCCGCCGCCTGCGCTTCCCCGAGGTCCGCGACCTCATGACCACCCGTCAGCTGGCCCCGCTGCTCGCCGCCGCCTCCTTCGCCGCCGTCCTGCACGAGGAGGGCTCCGAGCCGCTGGCCACCGCCGCCCTCCCGGCCGCCGGGGACCTGGTGCTGGTGGTCGGCCCCGAGGGCGGGGTCTCGCCGGACGAGCTGGCCGCCTTCGCCGAGGCGGGCGCGAAGCCGCACCGCCTGGGCCCCTCGGTGCTGCGCACCTCGACCGCGGGCGTGGCCGCCGGCGCCCTGCTGCTCGGCCGCACCGGCCGCTGGGCCTGAGCCGCCCGCCCCGGGCCGCCCGCCCTGGCCGCCCATCCCGAGCCGCCGGACCCCGACCGTCGGCGGCGCCTCCGGCGCCCCAAGGTTCGCTGACAAAGAAACGCATGGCCCCCGGCCGACCCCCTGCATAGGGTGGCCGCCGTGACGACCTCTGCCGGCGCCTATCTGCGCCACCCTCACCTGCACGGCGACCTGCTGACCTTCGTCGCCGAGGACGACATCTGGCTGGCCCCGATCGACGGCGGCCGGGCCTGGCGCCTGACGGCGGACCAGGTCCCGGTGAGCCACCCCCGGTTCTCGCCGGACGGACGGCACGTCGCGTGGACCTCCACCCGGGACGGTGCGTCCGAGATCCACGTGGCGCCCGCCGACGGCGGCCCGTCCCGGCGCCTGACCCACTGGGGCGCGCCCCGCACCCGGCTGCGCGGCTGGACCGCCGACGGCCGCCCGGTCGCGGTCAGCCCGGCCGGGCAGGAGACGATGCGCCGCAGCTGGGCGTTCGCGATCCCGCTGGACGGCGGCGAGCCGGAGCGGCTGCCGTTCGGGCCGATCGGCGGGCTGGCCGAGGAGCCGGGCGGCCCGCGGACGCTGCTGCTGGCCCCGCTGACCACCGAGCCCGCCTACTGGAAGCGCTACCGGGGCGGCACCGCCGGGAAGCTCTGGATCGGCGAGCGCGGTGGCGAGTTCACCCGCCTGCACTCCGAGCTGGACGGCAAGGCCAACATCGACTCCCCGCTCTGGGTCGGCGGCCGGATCGCCTTCCTCGCCGACCACGAGGGCACCGGTCAGCTGTACTCCAGCCTCCCGGACGGCTCCGACCTGCGCCGCCACACCGCCGACCAGGGCGGCTTCTACGCCCGCAACGCCACCACCGACGGCACCCGGGTGATCTGGCACAGCGCCGGCGAGCTGTGGCTCCTGGACGACCTGGACGGTGCCGGGCCGCGCCGCCTGGAGGTCACCCCGGCCGGCCCGCGCTCCGGCCGCCGACCCCACCCGGTCGCCGCGGCAGGGCAGTTGGAGACCGTCGCGCCCGACCGCACCGGCCGCGCCAGCGCCGTGGTGGTCCGCGGTTCGGTGCACTGGCTGACCCACCAGGAGGGTCCGGCCCGGGTGCTGGACGAGACCCCGGGGGTGCGCAACCGGCTGGCCCGGGTGGTGCCCGGGGCCGAGGGCGAGGACGGCGCGAAGGGCCCGCAGGGCGCGGTGTGGATCACCGACGCCCAGGGCGACGACGCCCTGGTGCACGCCCCCGAGGTGCTGGGCGCCGAGCGCCGGGTGCTGGCCGCCGGGCAGCTCGGCCGGGTGCACTCGATGGTGGTCTCCCCGGACGGCGCCAGCCTGGCGCTGGCCGTGCACGACGGCCGGGTGCTCCAGCTCCTGCTGGCCGACGGCACCGTGCACGAGCTGGCCCGCAGCGGCCAGGGCGAGGTCACCGGCCTGGCCTTCTCACCGGACTCGCGCCACCTGGCCTGGTCCCAGCCGACCCTCGGCGCCGAGTCGCTGCGGCAGATCGTGCTGGCCGACCTGACGGACCGTTCGGTGGCCGAGGTCACCCCGCAGCGCTTCGTCGACTACGCCCCGGCCTTCACCGCCGACGGCAAGCACCTGGCGTTCCTCTCGGTCCGCAACTTCGACCCGGTCTACGACGCGCACGTCTTCGACCTCTCCTTCCCGACCGGTGCCCGCCCGTACCTGGTCACCCTGGCCGCCGACACCCCCTCACCCTTCGGCCCGCAGCGGGCCGGGCGCTCGCTCACCGGCGAGGACGAGGAGCCGGCCGCCAAGAAGGAGGAGGAGAAGAAGGACGGCGAGGAGGCGAAGGAGAAGGACAAGGAGAAGGCCCCGGAGACCAGGGTCGACCTGGAGGGGATCGCCGACCGGATCATCGCCTTCCCGGTCGAGGGCGGCCAGTTCGGCGGCCTGCGCGCGGTCAAGGACGGTGTGCTCTGGACCAGGTACCCGCTGCTCGGCATGCTCGGCGACAACGCCGCCTCGCTGGACGACGACGAGGCCCGCCCGGTGCTGGAGCGCTTCGACTTCAAGAAGCGCCGGGCCGAGGAGCTGGTCTCCGAGCTGGACGGCTTCGCGCTCAGCGGCGACGCCGGCCGGGTGGTGGTGCTCGACCAGGGCACCGTCCGGGTGGTCCCGGCGGACCACAAGGCCGGCGAGGACGACGACCTGACGGTGGACCTGGACCGGCTGCGGATCACCGTGGACCCGGCGGCCGAGTGGCGGCAGATGTTCGACGAGAACGGCCGCCTGATGCGGGACAACTTCTGGCGCGCCGACCTGGGCGGGGTGGACTGGGCCGGGGTGCTGGACCGTTACCGTCCGCTGGTGGACCGCCTCGGCAGCCACGACGACCTGGTGGACCTGCTCTGGGAGACCGTCGGCGAGCTGGGCACCTCGCACGCCTACGTGATGCCGCCCGGCCGGGGCACCGAGCCGGCGCGCCGTCAGGGCCTGCTCGGCGCCGACCTGGTGAAGGACGGCGAGGTCTGGCGGGTGGCCCGGGTGCTGCCCGGCGAGTCCTCCGACCCGCGCGCCCGCTCCCCGCTGGCCGCCCCCGGCGCGGCGGTCCGGCCCGGGGACGCGCTGCTCGCGGTGAACGGCCGCCCGGTCGACCCGGTCACCGGCCCGGCCCCGCTGCTGGCGGGCACCGCCGGCCAGCCGGTCGAGCTCACGGTCGCGGGCCCGGACGGCACCGAGCGGCACCCGGTGGTGGTGCCGCTGGCCGACGAGGAGGCGCTGCGCTACCACGACTGGGTGGCCGGCCGGCGGGCCGCCGTCCGCGCGCTCTCCGACGGGCGGCTCGGCTACCTGCACGTCCCGGACATGCAGGTGGGCGGTTGGGCCCAGATCCACCGCGACCTGCGGGTCGAGATGTCCAAGGAGGGCGTGATCGTCGACCTGCGGGAGAACCGCGGCGGCCACACCTCCCAGCTGATCATCGAGAAGCTCACCCGCAAGGTGGTCGGCTGGGACTACGCCCGCGACCTGGCCACCCCCGCCCCGTACCCGCAGGACGCCCCGCGCGGCCCGGTGGTGGCGCTGGCCGACCAGTTCTCGGGCTCGGACGGCGACATCGTCAACGCGGCGATCCAGGCGCTCGGCATCGGCCCGGTGGTCGGCACCCGTACCTGGGGCGGCGTGATCGGCATCGACGGCCGCTACAGCCTGGTCGACGGCACCGGCGTCACCCAGCCCAAGTACTCGTTCTGGCTGGAGGGTTACGGCTGGGGCGTGGAGAACCACGGCGTGGACCCGGACGTCGAGGTGCCGATCGCCCCGCACCAGTGGGCCAACGGCGAGGACCCGCAGCTGGCCGAGGGCGTCCGCATCGCGCTGGCCGCACTCGCCGAGCGCCCGGCCGTCACCGCCCCGGAGCTGCCCGAACTGCCCTAGGGCCTGGCTCTAGCGGCGGCGGGCCCGGCGGACCAGGAACAGCACCAGGCCGCCGATCAGCAGCAGCGGGAGCAGGAGCAGCAGGAGCAGCAGCCCGCCGAGGCCGCCGAGGAAGGAGGACTTCTTCTTCTTGGCCGGAGCGGGCTGCTTGCTGACCACCAGCGGAGTCGGGGACGCGGAGGAGGAGGCGGGGGCGGGTTGCCGGGTCGCACCGAGACCGGTGGTGGTGCCGCTCACGCCGCTGCTCGGGGTGCTGTCCGAACTGCTGCTCCCCGACGTGGGCTTGGACACCCCGCCGGTGGTGCCGCCGGTGCCGCTCACGCCGCTGCTCGAGGTGCTGTCCGAACCGCCGGTCCCCGAGGTGGGCTTGGACACCCCGCCGCTGGTGACCCCGCCGCTGGTGCCGCCGGTGGACGACGAACCGCCCGTGGACGAACCGCCCGAGCTCGTCGTCCGGCTCTTCGACCCCCCGCTGCTGCTGCTCTTGCTGCCGCTGCTGCCCCCGGTCTTCGCCTCGGCGGGCACCGCGGCCCCGGCCAGCAGTGTCCCGACCAGGGCGGCGGTGCTCAACAGGGCGGGCAGGCGGCGCATGTGACGCTCCGTGGGGGAGGGGCGGTGGACGGCCGGGAAACGTACCACGGCGCCCCACCCCGGAGGCAGGCCCTGGGCTAGGCTGCGACCGTATCCGGAACGATCAGCGAGGAGACCGTGATGGCCGGCGAGCCGCAGTCCGACTGCCTGTTCTGCAAGATCGTGGCGGGGGAGATCCCGGCCACCGTGGTCCGCAAGACCGAGCGCACGCTCGCCTTCCGGGACATCAGCCCGCAGGCCCCCACGCACGTCCTGGTGATTCCGCACGCGCACTACCCGAACGCGGCCGAACTCGCCGCCGCCGAGCCGGAGATCGCCGGCGAGCTGCTGGCGGAGGCCGGCGAGGTGGCCAGGGACGAGGGCCTGGACTCCTACCGCCTGATCTTCAACACCGGTGCGGGCGCGGGCCAGACGGTCTTCCACGCCCACGTGCACGTGCTCGGCGGCCGCAAGCTCCACGAGGGCCTGGTCTGATCCCGTGTCCCAGCGCGAACTCGTCGTCCTCGGCACCGCCAGCCAGGTGCCCACCCGGCACCGCAACCACAACGGCTACCTGCTCCGCTGGGACGGCGAGGGCCTGCTGTTCGACCCCGGCGAGGGGACGCAGCGTCAGATGCTGCACGCCGGGGTCTCCGCCACCCAGCTCACCAGGCTCTGCGTCACGCACTTCCACGGCGACCACTCGCTGGGCCTGGCCGGGGTGATCCAGCGGATCAACCTCGACAAGGTCCCGCACCCGGTGGACGCCTACTACCCGGCCAGCGGCCAGGTCTTCTTCGACCGGCTCCGGCACGCCACCGCCTTCCACGAGACCGCCGAGCTGCGCCCCCGGCCGATCGAGGAGCCCGGGCCGCTGACCGCCCCGGGCGCCGCCTTCGAGCTGAGCGCCGTCCGGCTCTCGCACCCGGTCGACTCCTTCGGCTACCGGCTCGCCGAGCCGGACTCGACCCGGCTGATCCCGGCCCGGCTGGCGGAACTCGGCATCGCCGGCCCGGCGGTCGGCCGCCTCCAGCGCGCCGGCTCGGTCGAGCTGGACGGGCGGACCGTCACCCTGGCCGAGGTCAGCGAACCCCGCCCGGGGCAGCGGTTCGCCTTCGTGATGGACACCCGGCTCTGCGACGGGGTGGGCGAACTCGCCCAGGACGCGGACCTGTTGGTGATCGAGGCGACCTTCCTGGAGTCCGAGGCCCACCTCGCCGAGGAGCACGGCCACCTCACCGCCGCCCAGGCCGCCCGGGTGGCCGCCGAGGCCGGGGTGCGCACCCTGGTGCTGACCCACTTCTCCCAGCGCTACCCGGACCTGAGCGGTCATCTGGCCGAGGCCCGCAAGCACTTCGACGGCGAGCTGGTGGTTGCCCAGGACCTGGCCCGGGTAGCCGTACCGCCGCGACGGTGAGCCGGCGGAGGCATCCGCGGGCACCCGGAGGCGCACGGAAAACCACTCGCATCCGCACGCGTCCTCCCGGACCATCGGAAGCCGCGTCACCGCAGTGACCCGGTGCGCGGCGTACCCTGGTGACCCCGGAGAACCGAGCGGCACCCCTAGACGACGGATGGGATGAGGCAGGCCCGAGCGGCCGACCCATGACTGAGACACCGCAGACCCGTACCAATGGACAGTCGCGTCCCCACGGGGACGCCGCCGCCACCGCCCGGATCACCATCCCCGAGAAGCACCCCATGGTCACCCTGCTCGGGGCGACCGACTCGCTGCTCCGGGTGATCGAGCAGGGCTTCCCGGACGCCGACATCCACGTCCGCGGCAACGAGGTGACCGCGACCGGCGCCCGCGCCGAGGTCGCCCTCGTCCAGCAGCTGTTCAACGAGATGATGCTGGTGCTGCGCACCGGCCAACCGCTGACGGAGGACGCCGTGGAGCGCTCCATCGCCATGCTCAGGAGCGCCGCCGACGACCCGGCCCACCCGGCCCCGTCCGAGGTCTTCACCGCGAACATCCTGTCCAACCGGGGCCGCACCATCCGCCCCAAGACGCTCAACCAGCAGCGCTACGTCGACGCGATCGACAAGCACACCATCGTCTTCGGCCTCGGCCCGGCCGGTACCGGCAAGACCTACCTCGCGATGGCCAAGGCCGTCCAGGCCCTCCAGGCCAAGGAGGTCAACCGGATCATCCTGACCCGGCCGGCCGTCGAGGCGGGGGAGCGGCTGGGCTTCCTGCCCGGCACCCTCTACGAGAAGATCGACCCGTACCTGCGCCCGCTCTACGACGCGCTGCACGACATGATGGACCCGGACTCCATCCCCCGGCTGATGGCCGCGGGCACCATCGAGGTCGCCCCGCTCGCCTACATGCGCGGCCGGACCCTGAACGACGCCTTCATCATCCTGGACGAGGCCCAGAACACCTCGCCCGAGCAGATGAAGATGTTCCTCACCCGCCTGGGCTTCAACTCCCGGGTCGTGGTGACGGGTGACACCAGCCAGATCGACCTCCCCGGCGGCACCCGCTCCGGTCTCAAGGTGGTCCAGGAGATCCTCGTCGACGTGCCGGACATCCACTTCTCGGTGCTCACCAGCACCGACGTGGTCCGGCACAAGCTGGTCGGCCGGATCGTGGACGCCTACGAGCGCTGGGACGCCCAGCAGGAGGCCGCCGAGGCCCCGGCACCCCGAAAGCCCGTCCAGCGGAAGGGCGCCCGTGCCCCCCGCCAGTCCCATCGCACCGAAAGCTGAGTAACCAGCCCGTCATGTCGATCGACATCGCCAACGAGTCCGACTGGGAGGTCGACGAGGAGTCCATCCTCGACGTCGCCCGCTACGCCCTCGACCAGATGCGGATCCACCCGCAGGCGGAGCTCTCCGTCATCCTGGTCGACAGCGCCCAGATGGAGGAGCTGCACATCCAGTGGATGGACCTCCCCGGTCCCACCGACGTGATGTCGTTCCCGATGGACGAGCTGCGCCCCGGCAAGGAGGGCGAGGACCTTCCGCAGGGCCTGCTCGGTGACATCGTGCTCTGCCCCGAGGTCGCCAAGCAGCAGGGCCTGGACGCCCCGACCAAGCACTCGATGGACGACGAGCTGCAGCTGCTCACCGTCCACGGGGTGCTCCACGTGCTCGGCTACGACCACGAGGAGCCGGAGGAGAAGGAGGTCATGTTCGGCCTCCAGAAGCGGATCCTGGACGACTGGCGGGCCGGCCGCGGCCTCTCCGCCATCTCGCCCGCCCCGACCACCCACTGAGGCGCGGCCTCCTGTGAGTGGCAACAGTACGAGCCTCCTCGTCGGGGCTCTCCTCCTCGTCGTGCTCGGCTGGTTGGCGGCCTGCGCCGAGGCCGGCATCTCCCGGGTCTCCCGGTTCCGCGCCGAGGAGGCCGTCCGGGCCGGGCGGCGCGGGGCCGACCGGCTGCTGACGCTGGCCTCCGACCCGATCCGCTACCTCAACCTGGCCACCCTGATCCGGGTGTCCAGCGAGATGGCGGCCGCCGTCCTGGTCACCGTGGTCTGCGTGCGCAGCATCGAGGTGACCTGGCAGGCGGTGCTGCTGGCCTTCGCCGTGATGGTGCTGGTCTCCTTCGTGGCGGTCGGCGTCTCGCCCCGCACCATCGGCCGCCAGCACCCGCTGACCACCTCGACCGCGGCCTCCTTCGTGCTGCTCCCGCTGGCCGGGGTGCTCGGGCCGATCCCCAAGCTGCTGATCCTGCTGGGGAACGCGCTCACCCCGGGCAAGGGGTACAAGGAGGGGCCGTTCGCCTCCGAGGCCGAGCTGCGGGCCCTGGTCGACCTGGCGGAGAAGGACGACCTGATCGAGGACGAGGAGCGCCGGATGGTGCACTCGGTCTTCGAGCTGGGCGACACCATCGTCCGCGAGGTGATGGTGCCGCGCACCGACCTGGTGATGATCGAGCGTCACAAGACGGTCCGTCAGGCCCTCACCCTGGCGCTGCGCTCCGGCTTCTCCCGGATCCCGGTGGTGGGCGAGAACGAGGACGACGTGGTCGGCATCGTCTACCTCAAGGACCTGGTCCGGCGCACCCACATCAACCGGGAGTCGGAGTCCGAGCCGGTCTCCTCGGTGATGCGCCCGGCGGTCTTCATCCCGGACTCCAAGCCGGCCGCGGACCTGCTGCGCGAGATGCAGCAGATGCGCTCGCACGTGGCGATCGTGATCGACGAGTACGGCGGCACCGCCGGGCTGGTGACGATCGAGGACATCCTGGAGGAGATCGTCGGCGAGATCACCGACGAGTACGACCGGGAGGTCCCGCCGGTCGAGGACCTCGGGGACGGCTCGTACCGGATCACCGCTCGCCTGCTGGTGGAGGACTTCGGCGAGCTGTTCGGCCTCCAGCTGGAGGACGAGGACGTGGAGACGGTCGGCGGCCTGCTGGCCAAGCACCTCGGCCGGGTGCCGATCCCGGGCTCCTCGGTCGACCTCCCGGTGCCGGAGGACTCCGGCTCGGACCTGACCGCGATCCGGCTCACCGCGGAGAGCGCGGCGGGCCGGCGCAACCGGATCGGCACCGTGCTGGTCGCCCCGCTGCGGGAGCAGGACGAGCCGGGGGAGGGCACCGACGCCGAGGAGTAGCGTGGACAGCGGGGTCCCCGCCGCACTCCCTCGGGAGGTACGCCGTGTTGAAGCTCAAGGACGACCTGCCGGTCGACCACCGGCTGGCGCAGGTCTACCGCTTCGGGGCCGGGTTGGGCGGGGTCTTCCTGCTGTTCTTCGGCATCCTCGGACTGCTGGACCGCCCGGGCTTCCTGGACACCCAGGGGGACCGGGTGGCCGGCATGAGCAGCAACGGCCTGCTCGGGCTGCTGTCGGTGGTGGTCGGCCTGGTGCTGATCGCCGGCGCCGCGATCGGGGGCAACGTGGCCTCCTGGATCAACATGGTGGTCGGCACGGTCTTCGTCGGGGCCGGCTTCGTCGGGCTGATGATCCTGGACTCGGACGCCAACTTCCTGGCCTTCGGCATGTCCAACGTGATCTTCAGCTTCCTGTTCGGCCTGACGGTCGCCACCTTCGGCATGTACGGCCGGGTCAGCCGGCACCTGCCGCACGACAACCCCTACTGGCGCGAGCGGCACGCCCGCTACGCCGAGGCCCTGCGCGGCCCGACCGGCCCGCCCGCGGTGCCCGGCCACTGAGACGGGCCCGCCGGTTCCGAGAATTCACCTGACGGGTCGTCAGTTCGAGCGGTAGGAAGGGATCTTCACGTACGTCTTCCACGCACGAGGAGATCCGATGACCGCCCGCACCCTGGGTACGCTCAGCACCGCCCCGATCGGCTTCGGGGCGATGGTGCTCTCGCCCGGCATGTACGGGGAGACCGACGACGACCGCGGCGAGCGGGCGGTGCTCGCCGCGCTGGACGCCGGGGTCACCATGTTCGACACCGCGGACGGCTACGGCGCCGACGGCCACAACGAGCGGCTGCTCGGCCGGGCGCTGGCCGGGCGGCGGGACGAGGTGGTGCTGGCCACCAAGTTCGGCTTCCGGATCCCGGAGGGCGCCGAGGCGCACCGCTTCCCGGTCAGCTACGCCTTCGGCGAGCTGGCGGTCAACGCCGAGCCGAAGTACGTCCGGGGCTACGCCGAGCAGTCGCTGCGCAACCTGGCCACCGACGTGATCGACCTCTACTACCCGCACTTCCCGGACCCGCAGGTGCCGCTGGCCGACACCGTCGGCGCGGTGGCCGAGCTGGTGGAGGCCGGGCTGGTGCGCCACCTGGGGCTGTCCAACGTGACCGCCGCCCAGCTGCGCGAGGCGCACGCGGTGCACCCGGTGGCCGCGGTGCAGGTGCAGTGGTCGATGTGGCAGCCGGCCGATCCGGAGCTGCTGGCCGCCGCCCGGGAGCTCGGCGTCGGGCTGGTGGCCTGGAGCCCGCTCGGCGGCGGCTTCCTGACCGGCACCGTGCAGCAGCTGAAGGAGGGCGACTTCCGGAAGAACCTGGAGCGCTTCGACGAGGCCAACCTCAAGGCCAACAACGACCACTACGCGCCGGTGCGGGCGATCGCCGCCGAGCTCGGCCTGAGCGCCGGTCAGCTGGCGCTGGCCTGGCTGCTGCACCAGGACGACCACGTGGTCCCGATCCCGGGCAGCCGCACCCCGGCGCACATCGCCGACAACACCGCGGCGGCCGAGGTCCGGCTCTCGGCGGCCGACCTGGCCCGGGTGGACGCGGCGCTGGCCGCCTTCGCGCCGGCCGGGAAGGGCGACCTGCTGGACGCCTGAGCGGCGGCCGGGAAGGGCGACCTGCTGGACGCCTGAGCGGCGGCCGGTGCGGGTCTCCTATGCTCAGCGGCATGACCGATCAGACTGAGCAGACCCAGCTGGACCCCGAGGACAAGAAGATCATCACGCTGGCCCGCTCGGCCCGCGCCCGCAACGGCGTGGCCGAGGGGGCCGCCGTCCGCGACGAGACCGGGCGGACGTACGTGGCGGGCACCGTGGAGCTGCCCTCGCTGCGGCTGACGGCGCTGCAGACCGCCGTGGCGATGGCGGTGGCCAGCGGGGCCAAGGGCCTGGAGGCCGCCGCCGTGGTCACCGCCGCCGACGCCCCCGCCGAGGGCGACCTGGCCGCTGTCCGCGATCTGGGCGGCCCGTCCGCCCCGGTGCTGCTGGCCGGCCCGGACGGGACCTTCCGGCAGGCCTTCTGAGCGTGTCGGCAGATCGATAATCTGACCGGCATGGGTGGATGTGCTTTCCTCGCGGGTGTGTTGCTGACCCTGATGGGGTTGGGGCGGTGGCACGAGACCGGATCGCCGTACTGGCTGATCGGGTCTCTGCTGCTGTTCGTCCTGCTGCTGGTGGGCGCGGCGACGGGCAAGAAGGCCCGCTGACCGAGTCCGGTCGGACGATCAGGGAGAATGGTGCGCATGAGTAGCCCTTCTTCCCCGTACCGCTCCGGGTTCGCGTGCTTCGTCGGCCGCCCCAACGCGGGCAAGTCGACCCTGACCAACGCCCTGGTCGGGACGAAGGTCGCGATCACCTCCGACCGTCCGCAGACCACCCGGCACACCGTGCGCGGCATCGTGCACCGTCCGGACGCCCAGCTGGTGCTGGTCGACACCCCCGGCCTGCACAAGCCCCGCACCCTGCTCGGCGAGCGGCTGAACGACCTGGTCCGCTCGACCTGGGCCGAGGTGGACGTGATCGGCTTCTGCCTGCCCGCCGACCAGAAGCTCGGCCCCGGCGACAAGTTCATCGCCAAGGAACTGGCCGAGATCAAGAAGACCCCCAAGGTCGCGATCGTCACCAAGACCGACCTGGTCGACTCCAAGCGGCTGGCCGAGCAGCTGATCGCCGTCCACCAGCTCGGCGCCGAACTGGGCATCGAGTGGGCCGAGATCATCCCGGTCTCCGCCGTCGGCGACCAGCAGGTCGAGCTGGTCGGCGAGCTGATCACCAAGCTGCTCCCCGAGGGCCAGCCGCTCTACCCGGACGGTGACCTCACCGACGAGCCCGAGCAGATCATGGTCGCCGAGCTGATCCGCGAGGCCGCCCTGGAGGGCGTCCGGGACGAGCTCCCGCACTCGCTGGCCGTGGTGGTCGAGGAGATGATCCCCCGCGAGGACCGTCCGGCGGACCGGCCGCTGCTCGACATCCACGCCAACGTCTACATCGAGCGGCAGTCCCAGAAGGCCATCGTGATCGGCGCGAAGGGCTCCCGCCTCAAGCACGTCGGCACCACCGCCCGCAAGCAGATCGAGGCCCTGCTCGGCACCCCGGTCTACCTCGACCTGCACGTCAAGGTCGCCAAGGACTGGCAGCGAGACCCGAAGCAGCTGCGCAAGCTCGGCTTCTGACGCCCCGTGGCACCACGACGGCCCGTACCCCCGGTGGGGTGCGGGCCGTCGTGGTGCCACGGGCTCCGCGCCGACCCCTCCGGCCTCCGGCCGGGACCCTGGGCTGCGCTTGCGAGATCGCGGCTTCGCCGTGTCCTCCGGCCGGGCCCCGGGGCTGCGCTTGCGGGATCCGGGCCTCGCCGTGTCCGTCGGCTCGCCGTGGGCCGTCCGCTGGTGGGGTGGGGCGCGGCCCGCGCAGCAGTGCACGCGGATCCCGTCCGGCCGGGGTGCGCCGCGCGACCGCGGGATTCCGGCCTCGCCGTGGTCCGCCGCGTGGCGGAAGCCCGGCTTCGCCGGGGCTCCCACCGGCCTGCGGTCGGGCCGGTCGGGCCGGTCAGGCCGATTCGCGGGGGATCAGACGGGCCGTCAGGAGGTTGTCGACGGCGGGGGTGCTGTGGGGGTTCTCGATCAGCAGGTCGATCAGGTCCGCCAGGGTGCGGCCCTCGGGGAGGGTGAGGCGGACGGTGGTGAGGCGGGGGCGCAGCAGGCGGCCGAGGAGGAGGTCGTCGGCACCGATCAGGGCGGTCCGTTCGGGGACGGGGACGCCCAGGTCCTGGAGGGAGCGCAGCAGCAGCATGGCGTACTCGTCGTTGTAGGCGAAGACGCCGTCCAGGCCGAGCTCGCGGCAGCGCAGGGCGGCGGCGGCCCCGGACTCCTCGGTGTAGTCGAGGGGGAGCGGGGTGACCGCGTCCGGCAGTCCGGCGGAGGCGGCGGCGGCCCGGACCCCGGCCAGGCGGGGGCCGCTGAACTGGTCGAGGCCGGCGTCGGTGGGGACGACCACGCCGAGCCGGCGGCGGCCGGAGGCCAGCAGGTGGGCGCCGGCCGCGGCACCCACCTCGCGCTGGTCCATGATCAGCGCGTGCGCCCCGGGGACGGGCGCGGTGCCCAGGGTGAGCACCGCCCTGGTCCCCGAGCGGTGCAGCAGCTCGACCCCGGCGGGGGTTAGCACCGGCTCCAGGCAGAGCACCGCGGCGGGCCTCAACTCGGCCCAGGCGCGGGCGGGTTCGTCCCCTTCGCCGGTCGGCCCGTAGAGCACGCTGGTGTGGCCGCGCTCGCGCAGGGCGCCCTGGAGCTCGCGGTAGAAGCCGCTGAACAGCGGGCCGATCGGGGCGGAGGAGCCGCCGATCAGGACGATGCCGGTGCGGCCGGCCCGCAGGGAGCGGGCGGCGGCGTGCGGCACGTAGCCGAGTTCGGCGGCGGCGGCCCGGACCTTCTGCCGGGTGGCCTCGCCGACCCGGCCGCCGGCGGTGTCGTTGAGCACGAAGGAGACGGTGGCGCGGGAGACGCCCGCGAGGCGGGCGACGTCGGCGCTGGTCGGGGGCGGGGGGCTGCTCATAACGGTTCGAATCTTTTCACGTCCGGGGGCTGGCCGAGGGCGGGGACGCCAGGTTACATGGCTGCTTACACGTGTAAGCGTTACACGTGTAACCTCGTCAACGACTTCCCCCACGAGAGTCATGGAGGGCAACGTGGCCCTTACCCCCACCCCCACTGACGTCCCCGCTCCCACCACCCGCACCACCCGCGGCCTGCTGCCGCTGCTGTTCACCGGCAACACCGCGATGTACGCGCTCTACCTCGGTGTCGGCTCCGTGCTGCTGCCGATCCAGGTCGAACGGATCGACCCGGCCGAGAAGGTGGCCAACCTGGGCCTGGTGGCCGGGGTGGCGGCCGTCTTCGCGACCTTCTTCAACCCCTTCGCCGGTGCGCTCTCCGACCGCTCCGGCCGCCGCAACCCGTGGATCCTCGGCGGCGGCCTGGCCACCGTGGCCGCGATGGCGCTGCTCGGCAGCGTGGACACCGTGCTGCTGGTGGCCATCGCCTGGTGCCTCGGCCAGGCGGTGATGAACTTCTACCAGGCCGCGCTCACCTCGGTGGTGCCCGACCGGGTCCCGGCCGCGAGACGCGGCGCCGCCTCGGCGGCGGTCGGCCTCGGGCTGCCGGTCGGCTCCACCGTCGGCGTGGTGACGGCCTCGGCCTTCGCCGACCACTACCGCACCGGCTACCTGGTGCTCGGCCTGCTCGTGGCCGTGGCGGCGCTGGTCTTCACCCTCGGGGCGAAGGAGCAGCGGATGGAGCCCAAGGCGCCCGCTCCGCTGCGGGAGCAGGTGGCGGCCTTCCTCGGGGTGCTGCGCGAGCACGACTTCCGCTGGGCCTTCATCGGCCGCTGGCTGCTGGTGCTCGGTTACTTCGCCGTGGTGGGCTACCAGTTGTACGTCCTGCAGGACCACATCGCGCTGCCGACCGGGCTGGAGCCGGCCGAGGCGGTGGCGATCCTGACGCCGGTCTCGGCCGTCACCATGGCGCTCTCCACGGTGGCCGGCGGCGTGCTCTCCGACCGGATGGACCGGCGCAAGCTGTTCGTCGGCCTGTCGGCCGCGCTCTCCGGGGTCTCGCTGCTGATCCCGGTGGTCAGCCCGACCTGGGGCGGGATGCTGGTCTTCTCCGCCGTCAACGGCCTGGCCTTCGGCTGCTTCATGGCGGTGGACACCGCACTGGTCACCATGGTGCTGCCGCGGGCCGAGGACGCCGCCCGGGACATGGGCGTGCTGAACATCGCCAACGCCGGACCGCAGATCCTCGCCCCCTTCGTCGCCTCCGCCGTGGTCGGCATCGGCGGCTACACCCCCCTCTTCGTGTTCGGCGCCGTGCTCGCCCTGGCCGGGGCGCTCGCCGTCCGGCCCATCAAGGGCGTCCGCTGAGAGCCGACATGTCGACACATCAGAAAGGCAATGGAGCAATGAAGCTGCACACCCATGAATGGGGCACCGGCGACCGGGTCGCCCTGCTGGTGCACGGGATCATGTCGGACCACCGCACCTGGCGGCGGTTCGGCCCGGCGCTGGCCGAGCGCGGCTACCGGGTGATCGCGGTGGACCTGCGCGGCCACGGCCTGAGCCCGCGCGGCGAGGGGGAGACGCCGGCCGAGAGGTACGGGCCGCGCCAGTACGCCGACGACCTGGTGGAGACCCTGCCGGTGGGCGCGGAGCTGGCGGTCGGGCACTCGCTCGGCGGGCTCTCGCTGCGCTGGGCGGTGGAGCGGCTGGCACCGCGGCGTGCGGTCTTCTCGGACCCGGCCTGGCTGTTCGACCAGCCGGGGATCGACCCGGAGCTGTTCGTCGGCTTCGCCGAGACCGCCACCGCCGAGCAGGTGGCGGCGATGAACCCGCGCTGGGAGGCCGAGGACGTCGAGACCGAGCTGGCCACCCTGGCGCTCTGGGACCGGGACACCGCCCGCTCGCTCACCGCGCACGGCGGGTACGCCGGTCTGCCGGAGGCCCCGGTGGTGCCCTCGCTGGTCCAACTGGCCGATCCCAGCTTCCTGGTGAACGAGCAGCAGGCCGAGGAGCTGCGCGGCCGGGGCTTCGAGGTGCGCACCGTGGCCGGGGCCGGCCACACCATCCACCGGGACGACTTCGCGGGCTTCCTGGGCTCGCTGGAGGGGTGGATCTGAGATGACCGACGACAGCACGACCGACGGCAGCACGACCGACGAGGGCAAGGAGCAGCGCGAGATGACCGACACCGCCCGGGAGGCCGCCGTCGAGGCCGCCCTCGCCAAGCTGGACCTGCCCGCCAAGGTGGCGCTGCTGGCCGGGGCCGACATGTGGTCGCTGCCGGCCGACGAGGAGATCGGCCTCGGACGGCTGGTGATGTCGGACGGCCCGGCCGGTGTCCGCGGCGAGCACTGGACCGCCGACGACCCCTCGGTGGCGATCCCCTCGCCGACCGCGCTGGCCGCCAGCTGGGATCCCGAACTGGTGCGCAGGGCAGGGCGGTTGCTGGCCCAGGAGGCCCGCCGCAAGGGCGTCCACGTGGTGCTCGCGCCCACCGTCAACCTGCACCGCAGCCCGCGCGGCGGCCGGCACTTCGAGTGCTGGTCCGAGGACCCGCTGCTGACCGGTGAGCTGGGCGCCGCGCTGGTGGCCGGGGTGCAGGACGGCGGGGTGGCCACCACCCCCAAGCACTGGGTCGGCAACGACTCGGAGACCGACCGCTACACGGTGGACGTCCGGGCCGACGAGCGCACCCTGCGCGAGCTCTACCTGGCCCCCTTCGAGATCATCGTCGCCAAGGCTCACCCCTGGGGCCTGATGGCCGCGTACAACGCCGTCAACGGCACCACCATGACGGAGCACCAGGAGCTCAACCTCCGCGTGCTGCGCGAGGAGTGGGGCTTCGACGGGGTGCTGGTCTCGGACTGGACCGGCGCGCGCGACACCGTCGGCTGCGCGCTCGGCGGGATGGACGTCGCCATGCCGGGCCCGGCCACCGTCTACGGCGAGCACCTGGTGCGGGCGGTCCGCGAGGGCCTGGTGCCGGAGGACACCGTGGACGAACTGGCCCGCCGCGTCCTGCGGTTGGCGGCCCGGGTGGGGCTGCTGGAGGGCGCCCCGCCGGTGGTGGCGGCCGAGGAGCTGCCGGAGGAGCTGGACGGGGACGCGGTGGCCCGCGAGCTGGCCGCCCGCTCCTTCGTCCTGCTGCGCAACGAGGGCGGTGTGCTGCCGCTGGCCCCGCGGACCGGGATCGCGCTGATCGGGGCGGCCGCGGCCGAGGCCCGGATCGGCGGCGGGGGCAGTGCCCAGGTCTTCCCGACCTCGGTGGTCACCCCGCTGGAGGGGCTGCGGGCCGCGCTCGGCGAGCAGGCGGTGGTGTACGAGGTGGGGGCGGACCCGCGGACATTCGTGCCGCCGGTGGCCTTCCCCGGCACGGCCGAACTGCGCGGTGCGGAGGGCGAGGTGCTCGGCACGGCGGCCACCGCCGACGGCACCGTGCGCTGGCTCGGCGCGCTGCCCGGCGGGGTGGGCTTCGACGCGCTGCGCGAGGTGGTGCTGCGCACCACCGTGGTGCCGGAGCGCGCGGGCGAGCACCTGGTGGCGGTGCGCGGGGTCGGCCGGTACCGGCTGGAGTGCGCGGGGCGGGTGCTCTTCGACGACGTGCTGCTGCCGTCCGGCGAGGACCCGGCGGCGGCCTTCCTGAACCCGCCGGAGCGGCGCTTCCCGGTCGAGCTGGCCGGCCCGGCCGAGCTGACCCTGGTGCACACCCTGCCGGAGGCCGGCGGCTTCGCCGGGTTCGGGCTGGTCTCCTTCGCCCTCGGGCACTCCGAACCGGCGGGCACCGCCGACGAGTTGATCGAGCGGGCGGTGGCGGCCGCCCGGGCCGCCGAGGTGGCCGTGGTGGTGGTCGGCACCACCGAGGAGGTGGAGAGCGAGGGCGTGGACCGCGACGGCCTGCGGCTGCCGGGCCGTCAGGACGAGCTGGTGGCCCGGGTGGCGGCGGCCAACCCGCGCACCGTGGTGGTGGTCAACGCCGGCTCGCCGGTGCTGCTGCCCTGGCGCGAGCAGGTCGGCGGGCTGCTGCTGGCCTGGTTCCCCGGCCAGCAGGCCGGGGCCGCGCTGGCCGGGGTGCTGCTCGGCGAGGCCGAGCCGGGCGGGCGGCTGCCGACCACCTGGCCGGCCGAGGAGGCCGACGTGCCGGTCTGGACGGTGGAGCCGGTGGACGGCCGACTGCCGTACGAGGAGGGCCTGTTCATCGGCTACCGGGCCTGGCAGCGCCGGGCCGCGGCCGAGCCGGCGTACTGGTTCGGCGCCGGCCAGGGGTACACCAGCTGGGAGTACCAGGGCGTGGCGGCCCGCCTCAGTGCCGAGCCGGGCGTGCTGGCCGAGGTCACCGTCCGGGTGCGCAACACCGGGGCCCGGGCCGGGCGCGAGGTGGTGCAGGTCTACCTGGCCACCGACGGCGTGGACCGCAGCCGGCCCTCCCGCCAGCTGGCCGGGTTCGCGGTGGTGGAGGCCGCAGCGGGGGAGTCGGCCACCGCCAGGGTGACGCTGGCCGAACGGGCCGTGCAGACCTGGGGCCCGCAGGGGTGGGAGCTGCGCCCCGGGACGTACACGGTGGAGGTCGGCCGGAGCGCGGCGGATCGCGTCCTGACCATGGCCCTGGAGGTCAACGGAACCCCTCCGACCAGCTGACACTTCGTCAGAACGGAATCTTCGGTGTGTGATCCGTGTGGGTTTCGCGCACGGTTCGTTCAGCAGCCCCGTGTCCGGCGTTCATCTGGCCGCATCTGAGCGGTACTTCTGAGCCGAGACGGTCTCTTCCGGCCAAGGCAGCGCGGAAGGGCGGGCACCGGCAATGGGGCATCCCAGATTCCTGATCGTCAACAGACCGTCCCGCCCCGACCTCGGTTCGGGCGGGACGGTGTGGCGGCTGCTCGGCGCCAACAACCGGCACCTGGGCCAGAGTCAGGACACCTTCCGGGACGCGGTGGCCTGCAGGGCCGCGATCGAGGACTTCCAGTCCAGGGTGGACCAGGGGCGGGCCACCATCAGCTCGCTGGACCGGGGCCAACTCTGGCTCTGGCGGCTTGAGTTGGACGGCCGCACGGTGGCCTGCTCGGCCCGCGGCTACCGCCGTCAGCGGGAGTGCCAGTACAACCTGGCGCGCTTCATGGCGGGGGCGCGCAGCGCGGCCGAGGTGGACCGCGGCGGCGCGGGCACGACCGTGGACGGTGCGGCGTGACCACCGTGGCCGCTCCGGTCGAGGACGCCCGCGAGGAGGACGTCCCCCCGCCCGATCACCGCCAACCCCGGTCTGCCGGACCGGATCTTCCTGGCCTGGGCCAAGGGCAGCGGCGCCTTCGTGCTGGTCGTGATGCTCGGGGTCGGCGGCTACCTGGCGGTGCGCGCCTCCGAGGCGCTCTCCACCGCCGGCCTCTCCTTCCTCACCACCGAGAGCTGGAACCCGGACGGCGGCAAGGGCCAGTTCGGCATCGCGGCCGTACTGGTCGGCACCCTGCTTGTCGGCGGGATCGCGGTGCTGCTGGCGGTGCCGCTGGCGCTCGGCAGCGCGCTCTACATCAGCGAGTACGCGCCCCGGAAGCTGCGCCGGACCCTGATCGGCATGGTCGACCTGATGGCCGCCGTGCCCAGCGTGGTCTACGGCGTCTGGGGCTACAAGCTGCTCCAGTACCAGCTGGCCGGGGTGGCCCGCTGGCTCTCCACCTGGCTGGACTGGATCCCGCTCTTCAAGGTGAACGGCGTGGACCCGAACGACCCGCTCACCCCGCCGCTGGTCTACACGGCGTCGAGTCTGATGGCCGGCACGGTCGTCGCCTTCATGATCACGCCGATCATGTGCTCCATCATGCGCGAGGTCTTCGACCAGGCCCCGGCCGGCGAGCGCGAGGGCGCGTACGCGCTGGGCTCCACCCGCTGGGGGATGATCCGCTCGGTGGTGCTCCCGTTCGGCCGCGGCGGGATCATCGGCGGCACCATGCTGGGTCTGGGCCGCGCGCTCGGCGAGACCATCACGGTCTACCTGATCCTCTCGATGGCCTTCGAGATCCAGCCGCACGTCCTGCAGACCGGCGGCAGCGCGGTGGCCCCGATGATCGCCCTGCGCTACGGCGACTCCACCCCGTTCTCCATCTCCGCGCTGATGGCGGCCGGCCTCGCGCTCTTCCTGCTGACCCTGGTGGTCAACTTCGCCGCGGCCGCCGTGGTCGCCCGCAGCCGTTCGGGGGCCAGTTCGTGACCACCACCGTTCCGCACGCCGAGTCCGAGGTGCCGCTGCCCGAGGTGCCCGCGTCCGAGCTGCCGCTCGACAAGGGGCCGCGCACCACCGTGGTGGGGCGTCCCGACGCGTCGGCCCCGCCGCAGCGCCCGCGCCGGATCGCGCCGCGCCGGGCCTCGGACCACTACGCGTTCTGGGGCAGCCTGGCGGCCTCGGTGGCGATGACCGCCCTGCTGTTCCAGCGCTTCGCGCCGTTCAGCGGCGGATTCGGCTTCGTGATCTGCGTCTGGCTCGGCTTCCTCGGCCTGTACGCCCTGCTGGTCTCCCGGGACGAGAACGGGCTCGCGGTCCGGGACCGGCTGGCCTCGGTGGTGGTGCACTCCATCGCCGCCCTGCTGCTCGGCGTGCTGGTCTGGGTGGTCGGCTACGTCTTCCTCAAGGGCTGGGACGCGCTCAGCCACACCAACTTCTACACCCAGGACCTGTCCCAGGCCGGGCCCACCGACCCGCTCGACAAGGGCGGCGCGCTGCACGCCATCGTCGGCACGCTGATCCAGATCACCATCTCGCTGGCCATCACCATCCCGGTCGGGATCAGCTGCGCGGTCTTCATGAGCGAGGTGCCCGGCCGGTTCAGCCGGCTGGTGCGCACCCTGGTCGAGGCGATGACCGCGCTGCCCTCGATCCTGGCGGGCCTGTTCATCTACGCCGTGCTGGTGCTCGCGCTGGGCTTCCCGCGCTCGGGCCTGGCGGCCGGGGTGGCCCTCTCGGTGATGATGCTGCCGATCCTGATCCGGGCCACCGACGTGGTGCTGCGCCTGGTGCCGGCCTCCCTCAAGGAGGCCTCCTACGCGCTCGGCGCCGGCCGTTGGCGCACCGTCTGGACGGTGACCCTGCCGAGCGCCCGCTCCGGCCTGGCCACCGCCGTCATCCTCGGCGCGGCCCGCGGCATCGGCGAGACCTCCCCGGTGCTGCTCTGCTCCGGCTACACCAAGAACCTCAACCCGGACCCGACCAGCGACCCGCAGGCCTCGCTGCCGCTGATGGCGTTCACCCTGATCAAGTTCCCGTCCCAGCTCCACATCACCAGGGCCTTCGGCGCCGCCGCGGTGCTGCTCGGCCTGGTGCTGCTGCTCTTCGTGGTGGCCCGCACGCTCGGCGGCCGCGGCCCCGGCGACCTGACCTCCCGTCAGCGCGAGCGCCGGGCCCGGCAGTCCGCCGCCGACCTGGCCCGGATGACCGGCCCCGCCACGTTCCCCGCCGTCCGGAAGGCACCCGTGCTCACCCGTACCCTCACCCTCCTCACCGCGCTCGCGGTCGTGGCCGGTTCGCTGCTGCTCGGCGCGGCGCCCCGGGCCGAGGCCGCCGACTACCGCCGGATCAGCGGCGCCGGCTCCACCTGGAGCAGCAACGCGGTGGACGCCTGGGTCACCAACGTCCGCCAGTACGGCATGACCATCGACTTCGACGCGCAGGGCTCCAGCTACGGCCGCAACCAGTTCAAGAACCAGGCCACCGACTTCGCGGTCACCGAGATCCCGTACGGCCTCACCGACGGCGGGCAGTTCGACGCGCCGCCGCCGTTCCCGATGGCCTACCTGCCGATCGTGGCCGGTGGCACCTCGTTCATGTACAACCTGAAGATCAACGGCAAGCGGGTCGACAACCTGCGGCTCTCCGGGGACACCCTCACCAAGCTCTTCACCGGCGTGATCACCAAGTGGAACGACCCGCTGGTGGCGGCCGACAACCCCGGCCTGGCGCTCCCCAACGTGGCCGTCCGCCCGGTGGTCCGCTCCGACGGCTCCGGCACCACGGCGCAGCTCACCACCTGGATGAGCAAGCGTCACCAGGGCACCTGGGACGCGTACTGCGCCAAGACCAGCCGGCACGCGCCCTGCGGGGTCACCTCGTTCTACCCGCTGCTGCCCGGCTCCACCTGCAGTCGCTCGGCACCTCGATCGCGGTGGCCAACGCGGTGGCCACCGACTCCAACAACGGCGCGATCACCTACGTCGAGTACTCCTACGCGCTCAACGCCCGCTTCCCCGGTGGTGAAGGTGCTCAACGACGCGGGCTACTACGTGGAGCCGACCGCCCGCAACGTCTCGGTCGCGCTCGGGCACGCCGGGATCAACCAGGACCTCACCCAGCGGCTCGACGACGTGTACAGCTCGCCGGAGAAGAACGCCTACCCGCTCTCCAGCTACAGCTACATGGCCGTGCACACCAGCGCCACCCAGAGCTTCCCGGACGAGAAGGGCAAGACGCTCAGCGCCTTCGGCTACTACTTCCTCTGCGAGGGCCAGCGGCAGGCCGACAAGCTCGGCTACTCGCCGCTCACCCAGCAGCTGGTGAAGTCCGGGTTCGAGCAGCTGGCCAAGGTGCCGGGCTCCGAGGGCAGGGCCTTCGACGCCAACGCCTGCACCAACCCGACCTTCGGGCCCAACGGGACCAACCCGTTCGCGGCCGGGGCGCCGATGCCCCAGGAGTGCGACAAGAAGGGCGCCCAGATGTGCGGCACCGCCACCGGCGGCGCGGTTGCCTCGGGGCGGCTCCAACTCCTCTGGCGGAAGCGGTGGTTCGGGCAGCACGGCGGGCGGTGGCACGGCCGGCTCCGGCGGTGCCCGGGGGACGGCCGCCGGTGCTGCGGGCAGCACCGGGGAGCGGGCGGCACCGGTGGCGCGGCGGCGGGCGGGAGCAGCGTGCGGCGCGGCCGGTGGAGCCGCGGGGGGTGCCTCCGGTGGCGCCAACGGCGGTGGCGGCGGGCGGCGGTTCGGGTGATCCCGCGCTCGGCGGCGGGGACCCGGCGCTCGGGGGCGGGGGTGGTGGCGGCGCGGGCCGGTGGCGGCGACGGCGGCCAGCAGGTGTCCGCGACCCAGGTCGAGATCGCCGCTTCCGCCAGCAGCGGCCTGCGGCACTCGCTGATGCTGGTGGCCGGTCTGCTGCTCGGTGCGGTCATCGTGCTGCCGCCGCTGGTGGCCGGCCGGGCCGCCCGTTCGCCCGGGGGGAGGGCCGATGAGGCTCCGTCGGACGCACGGGCGCCCGCCGCAGGACGACCTCGCCGTGGCGGGGCGGCCGGGCCGGGACGAGGCCGGGAGCGGGGCCGGTGGCACGGCCCGGGGCGCGCGTCCGCTCCGGCGGGTGGTCCGCACGGCCGGGGCGTTCGCCCTGGTGCTGGCCGTCGCCGGTGGTGTCGCGCTGTCGGCCGGGCCCGGCTCGGCGCCGGTGCGGGTGGCGGCCGCGGGTTCGCCACCCCCGAATCCC
>NZ_BAAAYB010000041.1:0-15555 GCF_039535905.1 Kitasatospora albolonga
GCCGCCCCACTTGCGGCAGGTCTGCTGGAGCTGCTGGGTGTACGAGGCCCGGTGGAACGGGTGGCGGCGCACCGCGGCGTCGAACCGGGCCCGCACCACGGCCTGGCCCAGCGAGGCACCCCGGCCGGAGACCTGCAGGAAGTACCACGGGGCGAGCCAACCGGGCTCCCGCTCGGCCACCTCCAGCAGCTGCTCCTCGGCCTTCTCCAGCCGCTCGCCGAACAGCTTCCACTGCTCCTCGGAGACGTGCTGCGCACGGGCTCCGGTGCGAGCCTCCCAGGCCCAGGCGACCTGGCGGGCGCCGGAGACCAGCAGGGTCAGCGAGTCCGCCGGGTCGGCCGCCGACGCGGCGTCCAGCGTGCGCTCCAGGCCCTCGGCGTCGGTCACCAGGTCGATCAGCCTGGTCAGTTCGGCCTGGTCCTGCACGGCGGCCAGCTCGGCCCGCAGCACGGCCCAGCCGGCCGCACCGTCGGCCGCCGCGGCCTCCGCCAGGCGGAGCAGTTCACGGAGCCGCGGGTCCCCCAGGGCCGGGTCCAGCGTCGGCACCTGCTTCGAGCGCGCGGCCCGTCCGAACCCCCAGCCGGAGCGCCCCGCAGAGCCGTCACCGGCGGACCGCCGTCGGAATAGCGCCATGATCTCGTTCCCCCGGGAGTCGTCCTCGGAATCTTCACCGGGCGCCCATGATCGGTGCCCGTGCCGGAATGACTATCACGGGCCGCCCACAGGGCCGACGGCACCCCGGTCGTTCGGGCACGGGCCGCAGGTCGGACGGAGCCGTGCGGCCGCTGTCATAAGCTGGGGCCTCCCGACTGCTGCACCCCGTGGCCGCCCCGCCCGCCCCGCTCCGAAAGGCCAGCCAGCCGATGGCTCCCCAGCTCTCCGTCGTCGTCCCCGTCTACAACGTCGAGCAGTACCTGGAGGAGTGCCTCGACTCCATCGCCGCGCAGACCTTCACCGACTTCGAGTGCGTGATGGTGGACGACGGCTCGACCGACTCCAGCGCCGCCCTCGCCGAGCGGTACGTGGCCAAGGACTCCCGCTTCCGGCTGGTGCGGCAGGAGAACAAGGGCCTCGGCGCCGCCCGCAACACCGGCTACCGCAACATCTCGCCGGGCTCGACGTACCTCACCTTCGTGGACAGCGACGACACCGTGCCGCCCGGCGCGTACCGGCTGATGATCTCCACCCTGGAGCAGACCGGCTCGGACTTCGTCACCGGCAACACCCTGCGCCTGCGGATCGCCGGCCTGCAGCCCTCCGGCGCCCACCGCCGCGCCTTCGGCCGCACCCGGCTGCAGACCCACGTCAGCGAGTTCCCCGCGCTGCTCACCGACCGGACGGCCTGGAACAAGGTCTACCGCCGCTCCTTCTTCGACGAGGCCGGCGTGCTCTACCCCGAGGGCATCCTCTACGAGGACGCGCCGGTCAGCGTGCCGCACCACTTCCTGGCCAAGAGCGTGGACGTGCTCTCCGAGCCGATCTACCACTGGCGGATCCGCGAGGACGGCGCCTCCATCACTCAGCAGCGCACCGACACCCGGGGCCTGACGGACCGGGTGCGCTCGATGCAGCTGGTCCGCGAGTGGCTGCGGGCCCGGCCGGAGGCGAAGTTCCGCGAGGAGTACCTGGCGGCCTACGACGCCAACTGCCTGACCGAGGAGATCCCGATGTTCTTCTCGACCGTGCCCGACGGCGACGCGAACTACCGCGCGGCGTACCAGGAGCACGTCAGCCGGCTGCTGCGGGAGATCGGCGTCGAGAAGCTGGAGGGCCTGCGTCCGCTGCCCAAGCTCAAGTACCGCCTCACGCTGGAGAACCGGCTGGACTACCTGGTCACCCTCCAGCGGCTGCACCGCCGCTACCGCAAGCTGCGCGGCTGATCCGCGGGTGTCCGCGGTCGAGGCCCTGCTGCGGGCGGCGGGTGACGCCTGCGAAGGACAACTCCGCTCCTGGGTGCGGGAGTTGGACGGCCTGCCGGCGGAGGTCGCGGCCTACCAGTTCGGTTGGGCCGGGGAGGGGGAGCGCGGCAAGGCCGTCCGGGCCGCGCTGACCCTGGCCTGCGCGCGGGCGGTCGGCGGCGAGGCGCGGGCCGCCGTGCCGGCCGCCGCCGCGGTGGAGATGGTGCACAACCTCTCGCTGCTCTACGACGACGTGCTGGACGGCGATCCGGTGCGCCGTCACCGGGACGCCGCCTGGCGGGTGTTCGGCCCCTCGGCGGCCGCCCGGGCCGCCGACGCGCTGCTGCTGGTCTCCTTCGACGTGCTCGCCGCCCCGGACGGCGCGCCCGAGGCGGTGGCCCGGGAGGCCTCCGCCGCCCTGCTGGAGACCCTGGTCGCGCTGGCCGTGGGGGAGGGCCTCGACCTGGTCTTCGAGCGGCGGGACGGGGTGACACTGGACGAGTGCCTGGAGATGGTCGAGGGCAAGACCGCCTCGCTGTTCGCCTGCGCCTGCCGCCTCGGCGCGCTCTACGGCGGGGCCGGCCCGGAGGCCGCGAGCGCGTGGGCGGCCTTCGGTCGCGACCTGGGGACGGCCTTCCAGATGACCGACGACCTGCTCGGCATCTGGGGCGACCCGGCCGTCACCGGCAAACCGGTCTTCGCCGACCTGGCCCGCCGCAAGCTCTCCGTCCCGGTGGTGGCCGCCCTGGACTCCGGTACGCCGGAGGGCGCGGAGCTCGCCCGGGAGTACCGCCGCCCGGAGGCCCGGCCCGAGGAGCTGGCACGGCTGGTGGAGCTGGCCGGCGGCCGCCGCTGGACCGTCGAACGCGCCGCCGCCCACGCCGCCGCGGCCCGCACCCGCCTGGCGGGGCTCACCGACGACCGCGCGGCTGCGGCCGAACTCGCCCTGCTGGTCGCCCTGGTGGTCGACCGCGAGCACTGACCGCCCGGCGAGGAGACCGCCCCTAGGCCCTCGGCTCCCAGGGGGCCGGGCCGTCGAGGAGGTGGGGGCGGCCCTGGTGGTACAGCTCGGCGTCGACCTGCTTCAGGCGGTGCAGCTCCGGGGGCTGGTGGAGCTGGTGCACCGCGGCCGGGGCGGCGGGATGGCGGGCGGCTTCGAGCAGGGCGTTGACGGCCAGGCGGGCGGCCTGGTTGGCACCCTCCATGGTGGCGAGGTTGACGGGGCAGCGGACGTGGTCGCCGGCCAGGAAGAGGTTGGGGGCGGCGGTGACGGCGGACGGGCGGGCGGCCCAGGAGCCGGTGGTGTTGATGAGCAGGGCCTCGTCGTTGACGGCCGGGCCCGGGCCGTCGAGACCGCGGACGGCCGGGTCGAGGTGCCAGGAGTGCAGCAGCTCCTGACGGAGCCTCGGGCGGCCGGGGCCGTTCAGACCGTCGCAGAGCTGGGCCCAGACCTCGGCGGCCACCTCGGCCCGGGTGCACTCGCGGGCCGGTTTGCCGTAGAGGATCCCGGGGGTGTCCCAGGCGGAGACGTCCACCGAGAGGCAGTCCGCCACCGTGCCGTCCCCGTAGGTGGCGCGGAAGTCGTGGTCCCAGAACTGGGCCTGGCTGATCGAGGTCAGTGCCCAGGGCGAGTCCAGGAAGATCACGTGGCCGTGGACCACCGGCACCGGCTCGCGCAGGTAGAACTGGATGCCCACCATCCAGTCCGTGCGCAGCTCGGTCACGCTCTTCAACTCCGGGTCGGCGGCGGCCAGTCCGCGCTCCAGCAGGGCGCCCAGCCGGTCCACCGGAAGCGCGCAGACGTACCAGTCGGCGGTCAGCTCCTCACGCTCGCCGTGCGGCCCGCGGAGCACCGCGCCGGTGACCGCGCCGCCCGAGACGGTCAGCCGCTCCACCCGTCGGCCGAGCTCCAACCGCACGCCCAGGGAGGCGAGGTGACGGACCCACGGGTCGATCCAGGCGGTGCTGGTCGGGCCGTTCAGCACCCGGTCGGCCGGCTGCACCTCGCCCCGGCCGAGGAAGCCGTAGCAGAAGGCCTCCAGGAAGCCGCCGACGGTGTGGGTGCTGCAGACCTCGGCCCGGGCCGCCACCACCGTGCGGGTGGTGCCGACCACGCAGGCCTTGCGGTACTCCTCCGAGGAGCCCTCGGCCCGGCTGAAGTCCCACCAGGGGGTGTGCTCCCACTGGCCGAGGCGGCGCTCCTCGCTGCTGGTGATGTAGACCAGCAGGCGGTTGGCGTAGTAGAGCAGTTCCTCGGAGGTGAGCCCGGTGCCGTCGGTGCCCAGGCCGATGGCCCGCAGGAACTCCAGCGGGCTGCGTGCCCCGGCGGCCAGTGAGACGTCGGTGAGGCGTTCGCCGACCCGGCCGGAGCGGGCGGAGAGCATGTGGCTGGCCTCCCGCAGGTTCCCGGCGACCCCGTCGGGCTGCCCGGCGAGCGGTATCCGGCGCAGCGTGTCCGGGAGGCTGCGGTAGAAGCCGGGGAAGAAGCGGAAGCCGTGCTCGCTCGGCAGGTCGAGCCGTCCGCCGGTGCCGGTACCGGGCACCGAGGCGCTGCGGGCCTTGCCGCCCCAGCCGGTCGGCTCCACCACCGTCACCTCGAAGCCGCGTTCGGCCAGTTCCGTCGCCGCCGTCAGCCCGGCCACCCCGCCGCCGAGCACCGCCACCCGTCCACCCCTGGCCGCCACCGTTCGGTCCCCCCGTTCCGTGCCCGCCCCCGTGCGGGGCGCTCGGGCCCGATTCGATCATGCGGAGGGGACCCGTCGGAACGGCCCGGAGATCCGCCCGGGGGTGGAACCGGAGCGGCGGGGGTGACGGACGGTCAGGCCCGCCGCAGCGCCTCGGTGAAGGCCTTCGCCCGGCGGGTGATCTCGGCCCAGTCCCCGGCCGCGACCGCGGCCGGGGGCACCACGTCGGTGCCCGCGCAGACGGCGAGCGCGCCGTGGGCCAGGAAGTCGGCGGCGTTGCCCGCGTTGACCCCGCCGGAGGCGACCAGCGGGACGCCCGGGTAGGGGCCCTGGAGGTCCTTGAAGTAGCCGGGGCCGAAGGCCTTGGCGGGGAAGATCTTCACGGCGGCGGCGCCCAGGTCCAGCGCGGCGGCCACCTCGGTCGGGGTGAGCGCACCGAGCAGGACGGGGGCGCCGGCCCGGTGGGCGGCCTCGGCCACCTCGGGCCGAAGGCCGGGGGTGACCAGGAAGCGGGCCCCGGCCTCCAGGGCCTCGGCGGCCTGGTCGGCGGTGAGCACGGTGCCCACCCCGACCGGGTGGCCGGCCGCCGCGGCCCGGGCCAGGTGGGTGGTCACCTCCGGGGTGGTGAAGGTGAGTTCGGTCCAGCCGATGCCGCCGGCCGCGAGCGCCTCGCAGAGCGCGGCGGCGTCGGGTATGTGCGGTGCGCGGACCACGGCGATCACCGGGTCCTCGGCGAGCGCGGCCCGCAGGCCGGCGGGGGAAGGCAGAACGGTGGTCATCGGGCTCGGGTCCCTTGTTCGGTGCGGCGCAGGGCCCGGCCGGGCAGCGCGCCGGTCGGTCGGCCCTGGGAGAGGACGGGGCGGCCGTTGACGTAGACGTGCTCGATGCCGACGGCCGGGGTGCGGGGGTGGTCGAAGGTGGCCGTGTCCCGGACGGTCTCCGGGTCGAACAGCACCAGGTCGGCGTGGAAGCCGGGGCGGACCAGCCCGCGCCGGTCCAGCCGCAGCCGGCGGGCCGGGCGGCCGGTCATCCGGGTGACGGCCTGCTCCAGCGTCAGCACGCCCAACTCCCGCCCGTAGTGGCCGAGGTAGCGCGGGAAGGTGCCCCAGGCCCGGGGGTGCGGGCGGGCGCCGACCAGCAGGCCGTCGCTGCCCGCGGTGTGCGCGGGGTGGGCCATCACGGCGCGGACGTTCTCCTCGTGGCCGACGTGCTGCAGGATGGTGGTGGCGAGGCGGTCCGCGATCAGCAGGTCGAGGAACACCTCGGTGCCGGACGTCCCGGCGGCGTCCGCGAGTTGGGCCACCGTACGGCCCACCCGGTCGGCCAGCGCGGGCTCGCCGACGCCGGAGACCTGGATGGTCTCCCAGTCGGTGACCACCCCGTGGCAGCCGTCGCTGCCCTTCTCCTCGACCTCGATCCGCACGCCCTCCCGGACGGCCGGGTCGGCCAGCCGGGCCAGGGTCGCGTCCGGGCCGCCTTCGGTGGCCCAACTCGGTAGCAGGGCGGCCAGGGTGGTGGAGCCGGGCAGGTAGGGGTAGCTGTCCAGGGTGAGGTCCACCCCGTCGGCCAGCGCCCGGTCCACCAGCTCCAGCAGCTCGCCGGCCCGGCCCCGGTTGACGCCGAAGTTCATCGTGGCGTGGGTCAGGTGCAGCGGGCAGCCGGACCGTGCGGAGATCTCCACCATCTCCGCGTAGCCCTCCAACGCACCTGCTCCGTAGGAGCGCTGGTGCGGCGCGTGGAAGCCGCCGTAGTGCGCGACCACCTCGCAGAGCGAGACCAGTTCCTCGGTGTCCGCGTACATCCCCGGGGTGTAGGTCAGGCCGGTGGACAGGCCCACGGCGCCCTCGGCCATCCCCTGCGCCAGCGTCCCGCGCATCCGGCTGAGCTCGGCCGGGGTCGGCGGGCGGTTCTCCCAGCCCATCGCCAGCATCCGCAGCGAGCCGTGCGGCACCAGGTAGCAGGCGTTCACCGCGATGCCGGCGTCGAGGCGGTCCAGGTACTGGCCGACGCTGCGCCAGCTCCAGTCGAAGCCCTCGGGGTCGCCGTTCCAGCCCGCGAGCTGGCGGCGCAGGGCGGGGAGGGTGGCGTCGTCCACGGGGGCGTAGGAGAGGCCGTCCTGCCCGAGCACCTCGCAGGTGACGCCCTGGGTGACCCGCGAGGGGTGGGCGGGCTCGGCCAGCAGCCGCAGGTCGGAGTGCGCGTGCATGTCGATGAAGCCGGGCGCCAGCACCAGGCCGTCGGCGTCGATCACCTGACGGGCGCTCAGGCCGGGGCCGATCTCCTCGATCAGCCCGTCGGTGACGGTGACGTCGGCCCGGTACCGGTCGGCGCCGCTGCCGTCGACGACGGTGGCGCCGCGGAAGAGCAGGTCGGCCATCAGAAGAAGGTCCGCACCAGGTCGACCACCTGAGGCTCGTCGGCGTCGGCGTCGTCCAGCACCGGGATGAGCTGCCACTTGTCGAAGGCGGTGCACGGGTGCGAGAGGCCGAGGCGGACCACCGCGCCGACCGGGGCGGCCTCGCCGGCGTCGCGCAGGAAGGCGTGCTGGTCGTTCAGTGCGGTGACCGTGGCGCCCTTCAACTCATCTCCGCCCCTGACGAGTTGCGGCTCGGGCAGACCCTCGTCGTACGGGAGGTCGCGCTTGCCGCCGTCCAGCAGGCTCAGCTGCGGTTCGGGGTGCGAGACCACCCGGGCCCAGCCGTGCATGGCGGAGCGGAACGGGCGGCCCCGGCCGTCCCGCGCCAGCGGGGAGATGCCCCGGTAGAAGCCGTCGTCGTGCACCAGGTAGGCGCCGGAGCGCAGCACCAGCGGGGCGCCGCCGACCTCCCGGGCGACCGGGGCCAGCTCCTCCACCACGGTGTCGAAGTAGGCGCTGCCGCCGGCCGTCACCAGGGGGTGCGGGCCGGGGTAGTCGTCGGCCAGCGAGCGGTGCAGGTAGGCGAGTTGGCGAAGGTAGTCGCGGACGGTGTCCAGCCCTGCGCGGCTCGCGTCGTGGGCCAGGGCGCCCTCGTAGCCGCAGACCCCGGCGAGCCGCAGGGCGGGGGAGCGGAGCACCTCGGCGGCCACCTCCAGGGCCTCCGGGACGCCGCGGGCGCCGGTGCGGCCGTGCGGGCCGCCGAGCTCGACCAGCACCTCCACCGGCCGCTCGGCGGCGGCGGTGCGCAGCGCCCGGTCCATCAGCCGCACGCTCGCCACCGAGTCCACCCAGGAGACCACCGCGAAGTCCGGGTCGGCCGCCAGCTCGCCCGCCAGCCAGGCCAGGCCGGCCGGGTCGAGCAGGGTGTTGGCCAGCAGCACCCGCTGCACGCCGAAGGCCCGGGCGACCCGGAGCTGGGAGAGGTTGGCCAGGGTGATGCCGTGGCAGCCCGCCTCGATCTGGGACTGCCAGAGGGCGGGGGCCATGGTGGTCTTGCCGTGCGGGGCCAGTGCGACCCCGGCCTCGTCGCACCAGGCCGCCATGGTGCGCAGGTTGTGCGCCAGGGCGCCCGCGTCGAGCGTGAGCATCGGGGTGCCGAGCTGGGTCAGGCGCGGCCCGGTGGCCAGGTACTCACGGGCCGTCAGGCCCCAGGCGGCAGGCGGCAGTGCCTTGAACCGCCAGTCGAGCCGCTCCTCGGCCAGGGCGGCCACCAGGCCGCCGTCGATCCCCGGTCCCTCGACGCTGGTGGCGTAGCACTGCGGGCCCACTGCTGTACCTCCGGTGAAAGTTGCAACATGTGCAACGGTGATTGCGCATGTTGGTATGACGGTTCTAGCATTCGGGCCGGGCGCAGTCAACGGACCGCCCGGTCACAGGGGAGTGCACACCATGACTGTTCACCACGCGGGCGTCGGAGCGGCCCAAGCGGTCTGCCTCGGTGAGTCGATGGCCGTGCTGCTGCCGGACCGTCGGGGCCCGCTGGACACCGTCACCTCCTTCGCCCCCGCCGTCGGCGGCGCCGAGTCCAACGTGGCCTGTGCGCTGGCCGCCCTCGGGGTCTCCGCCGCCTGGGTCAGCCGGGTCGGCGCCGACGGCTTCGGCCGCCGCCTCACCGAGGAGCTGGCGGCCCGCGGCGTGGACGTCTCCGGCGTGCTCACCGACCCCGAGCGGGCCACCGGCGTCTACCTCAAGGAGACCGGCGGCACCGACCACCCGCACGACCTCGGCCCCGGCCGCAGCCGCCTGCACTACTACCGCAACGGCTCCGCCGCCTCCGCCCTCTCCCCGGCCGTGCTCGCCGAACCGGCCGTCGCCCGGCTGCTCGACGGCGCCCGGCTGCTCCACCTCTCCGGCATCACCCCCGCGCTCTCCGACGGCTGCCTGGCGCTGGTCCGCGCCCTGCTCGCCGACCGCCGCCCCGGACGCCTGGTCAGCTTCGACCTCAACTGGCGCCCGGCCCTGTGGCGGGACCGCGACCCGGCCGTGCTGCCCGCCCTGCTGGACGCCGCCGACGTGCTGCTGCTCGGCGCCGACGAGGCCGAGGCCGCCTTCGGCGCGGGCGAGCCCGGGAAGCTGCGCGAGCTCTTCCCCTCACCCGGGGTGCTGGTGGTCAAGGACGCCGCCCACCAGGCGAGCGAGGTGGGCAAGGACGGCAGCGCCGTCACCGAACCCGCGCTGGCGGTGGAGGTGCTGGAGCCGACCGGCGCCGGGGACGCCTTCGCGGGGGGCTACCTGGCGGGCACCCTGCGGGGGCTCGGCGGACGCGGGCGGCTGAGGCTCGGTCACCTCTGCGCCGCCTCCGCCCTCACCACCCCCGGGGACCACGGCGTGCTGCCGCCCGAGCGGGTGATCAGCGCCCTGCTCGCCGCCTCCGCGGAGGAGTGGGCCGCGACCCGGGTGACGGCGGATGGCATCGTGTCCCCTGTCCTGCCCTGACGTGCACCACGGAGCCCGAGCCACCATGAACCAGACCGCCGTGAACCCGACATGAGCCAGACCGTCACCCGCGCCCTGCGCCTGCTCGCCGAACTCGGCGAGGGCGAACGCTCCCTGGACCAGCTCGCCGAACTGATCGGGGTGCACAAGACCACCGTGCTCCGCCTGCTCCAGTCCCTGGAGGAGGAGCGCTTCGTCTACCGCGACGCCGCCTACCGCTACCACCTGGGCGCCGGCCTGTTCGCCCTGGCCGGGCTCGCCCTGGAGCAGCGCGGCATCCGCGCCGTGGCCGCCCCCCACCTGCGCGAGCTCAACGCCGCCACCGGCCAGACCGTCCACCTGGCCGCCTACGAGGGCGGCGAGGTGGTCTACATCGACAAGTACGACTCCCGGCACCCCGTGCGGATGTACTCCCGGGTCGGCCTGCGGGCCGCCCTGCACAACACCGCCGTGGCCAAGGTCCTGCTCGCCGACCTCCCGCTCGCCGAGCGGCGCCGGGTGGTGGAGACGATCGAGTACACCCGCCACACCCCCCGCACCATCACCGACCCGGCCGCCCTGCTCGCCGAGCTGGACACCGTCGCCGCCCAGGGCTGGGCCCAGGACCACGCCGAGCACGAGTCCTTCATCAACTGCGTGGCCGCGCCCGTCCGGGACGCCACCGGGCGGGTGGTCGCGGCCGCCTCCATCTCGGTGCCCGACGTGGTGCTCCCGTACGAGCGGGTGCTGGAGCTGGTGCCGCAGCTGCGCGCCACCGCCGCCGCCATCTCGGCCGACGCCGGGCTGCCCCCCAAGACCCCCTGATGGTTCCTCAGCAAGGAGACTGACCGCATGTCCGAGAAGACCGAGATCCGCACCGACGGCGCCCCCGCCCCCGCCTGGATGTTCTCCCAGGGCGTCCGCAAGGGCCCGATCCTCCAGGTCTCCGGCCAGGGCCCGCAGGACCCGGCGACCGGCGAGTACCTGTACCACGGCGACGTGAAGGCGCAGACCCGCCGCACCCTGGAGAACGTCAAGGCGATCGTCGAGGCCGGCGGCGGCACCGTGGAGGACGTGGTGATGTTCCGCGTCTACCTCACCAAGCGCTCCGACTTCGCGCTGATGAACGAGGTCTACGCCGCCTTCATCGAGGAGAACGTCAAGCCGGGCGGGGTGAAGCCCTGCCGCACCACGATCTTCTGCGAGCTGCCGCAGGAGCCGATGCTGGTCGAGATCGACGCCCAGGCGGTGCTGGACTGACGGCGGTTAGTCTCAAGCGGAAGGAGGTAAAAGAGAGAGAAAGGGAAGTTAAAGTGATAGGATAAAGGAGGGAGGCCACACAAAGCGAAAGGAAAGAAGAGGAACAGAAGGGAGAAGGAAGGAGAAAAGAGAGAGGTGAGAGGAGAAGGAGAAGAGGAAAAAGGTAAGAAGGGAATGGGAGAAAGAAGCGGAGGAGCAAGTAAAACTTTCTAAGAAACAGGAGGAAGAAGTTAGGAGGAACAATAGGGAAAAGGAGTAGAGGAGGAGAAGAAGTGGAAAAGCAAAGGACGTGGAGGGGGAGGGAAGAAGGAAGGGAGAATTTGGGGGGAGGGAAAAACGCGTCTTATAGAGGACAGGTGAAGGGGTAAGGGGGAGTAAAGGGTTCAAGGAGAGAGAAAGAGAGAACAGATGAAAACGAGAGGCTGAAGTCAATAACACAGGAGGGCTTTGGACGAAAACTTCCTACCTCGGAAGCTCCGGAGGGAAGCCGGTGAAAACGGCAAGGCACATCGCGATCTCCTTATCTCTCCTGACTCTCCCTCGGCCTTTTTTCCACCCCCCTCCACCCCCCTTCTATCTTTCTCTCCTCTCTCACCATTCTCTCCCCTTCTCCTCCTTTGGTTTCTTTTTCTCTCTTGGCCACGCCGCCCTTTCCCGCTGGCCCTTTGTCGATCGGGCTCGTGTCCTGTTTGAGCCAGACCATTGATCCCCCTTTGGTCCCGCTTCGTGCCGTGCGCGGCTTTTTTTTTTCGTTTTGCGTTTTTTTCATCTCTGTTTTTAGTGCCATCCTTTGAAGCCGTTAAAGATTGGTTCGCTTTTTGGCGTCTCCTCGCTTCTTTTGGTTGCCGCATGGTCGGTCTGGTGTTCAGTCCTCCCTGGCCCCTGCGCCTCCCTTATGCGTCCCCGGATGTCAGTACTATTCCTGGCCGATCTATCGGCTGTCCAGTCCATTTCTCGCGATTTTTTTCCCTTTCCTGCGCCGCTTCTGACGCTGTATTCCCCCCGGTCCCTCGGCCCGCAGAGACTCGGACCAGTTCACGTCGCCCCCGGTTTTTTCTGCTCTGTCGCGCCGTGTTCTAGCCGTCGCTCCGGGTTAAGGGCGGCAGCTCCTGGACAGGCGCGGTGTTCTGCCGTCCAGCTGGAAGGTCTGTGTGTTCCAACGCTGCGCCCGGGGCTCTGAGGGCTATCATTTGCGGCGGCCGCGCCTTGGGTTCTCCAGTACCATGTGGTTTTTCCTCCTGGTCCATTGGCTTCGCGATTACAGGGGCGCCGCAGGCGGTCCGCGGCCGGCGCCCTTTGCCCCGGTGACCGCCTCAGTGTTGACTTGCGTACGGCGAGCACAACGGTGTGGGGTCGACTGGGCTCGTGTGAGCAGGTTGAGTTTTGTTTCTTTGTTGGTACGCACGGCGGCTATGAGGGCTCGGCGGGGGCGGCGCCCCGCGCCGTCGTTCCTGGCGTCTCTGCCCTGGGTTTTGCCCCGGCTTGGCGCCGATGTTGGTCAGCGCTACCGGCTTGGTTCAGCGGCTGGGTTTCTGCCGCCTTGCCCATGGTACCAGGCCGGTACTCTGGTCGATTTGCGGCCGGGCGCGGGGAGGTACGGGGACGTGGACGCCTGCCACGGCTGGGCGATTTTCGATAACCCCTCTGGGCGGTGATCTGTGGCGAGCCGTTTTCGCGCGGCCTTCGTGTCGTCGGGAGCTGCCGGCGTTTTTTGTTTCTCTGGCGCCGGTGGCGCGGGGTACTGGTTTCACGTGGTCCCCGTGTTGGACGTTGTGCCCTGGTTTTTTTCTCTTTTTTTTGATCTGTCTTGCGGTTGTCATTCTGCGGCGTACCGGGCAGCAGGCTGGCCGTTCCCTGGCCCACCCCGGGCGGGTTGAGGGATTCCGCTTTCCGTCCGGGTACGAGCTTGTTGCGGCCTCGCTTCCGGTACGTTTTTTTTGAGTTTCTCGGCTCACCCCGGTGCTTTTTTTTTGGGCGCATGGATCGTCGTGCCGGATTCCTGGCGTGTCTCCCACGCGTTCGTGGCTCGGTATCCAGTACGCTGGCTGATTACGACGCATTTTTTTTCCGGCACCGGTACACCGTCAACAATTGGCCAGCTTGGCAGCCCGTGTATTTTTACACCCCCGTAACTTAGTTTGGTAACCTGAGCAGTGGTTTAGCAGTCGTGTTTGTTTCCGTACTAGCCTTCATTACACTTCCAGGTAGTTTCCTGCTTTTTTTTATCTTGTGTTTGCGTTTGAGTGAGTTCACGTATTTTGGTGGTTTCCCCGTCCCGCTCGGCGCGGCTCCCAATATTCACAACCTTGCCCGTGTGAGGGATCTCTCTTTTTTCCTTCTTCCTCCTTGTTTGTTTACGTTCTTTTTGTTGTTGTGAGAGATTGATCACTCACGTATGTGAATCTTATGCCTTTCCCGGCCGCCGATTTGTGCTGGGGGCCCAGGCCCTTCTCCTATACTATTGGTTTTTCCTTTTTTTTTTCTGCGGCGGCGCGACGGGAAACTTCTCTTTTTGCCGATGCGTTGAGTTTTCCAGCGCGAGTTTAGTGTTGGACAGGCCCTCTTTGCCGCTGGGGCTCGGGACGTGGGTGGACCTGGACCGGAGTGTTTCATTAGCGATTCCTGCGGTTTTCCGGCGCCAAAGCTGGTTTTGTTTTTTATTCCGGCCCAATCGCTTTCCTTTTCTCGCCCTATTTCGTCGTGGTGACGACGACGGTCGCGCCCGAAGTCCTTTCCGCCGCCGCTCCGTCCCACCATACATGTTCGACCCTCACCTTTCAGTGATTTTTTCCTCCTTAGGGGGCTCTGTGAAGTTCTTCGCCTTTTTACTGCTCGTCTCCGTGTCTAGCTTTGCGGCTATGTGGAATCCCTCAACGCCCGGTGGGGGGGACCGACCTTTGGAGAACTGCCCGTGGCCTGGCTCGCTTCCTGGACGTCGCTTGTTACGCGCCTCCCGCACAGCCCCGTTTGGGACCGGTCTGCCTTTTTTCTCACATTCGGCGTCTGTCACCGGCATTTGCTCGCTCCCTGACCGACACGAGGCTTCTCCTGTGTCGCACGGTTCTCTCGCAGCCCGTCCCCTGCCCAGTGTGGGTTCATATCGTCCAACCTTTGTGCACTCTCCCACCGTCCCCTTCTCGCCCGCCTCGCTCCCCCGGGCCGCCCTGGGTCGCTGGGCTCGGCACGCCCGACCGCCCTTGTTACCGCCGCGTATGCCGCCCTCGTCCCGCCAGCCGCGCTCCCGAGCCTTCTCCTGCTCGTTCCTTCCTGTTCCTTTTTTCTTTCTTTTTTCCCCTTCCGTTCCTCCTTAGCTGGCGCGGCCAGGACGATTTATGGTTCTTGGGATCCCGCTGCTTTCCTCTCCCACGTTCCCCGGACTGCCCTCGCCCGCGTGCAGAGCTCCAACTTCCTGCTCGATTCCGTAGGCACCGCATCTAGTCGCCCCACTTACCTTAATTGATCGTTGTCGCCTTCCCTTATCGACCTGTCCCCGGCGGTATTGGCGGTTTTTTATCGTTCACCTGGCATGCGCATTAGACGTACTGAGGAGCTAGCGGGGGATAACAAGTTTGAAGACCTGAGCATAATTGAGAGGCACGGAACCAGGTCTTAAAGGCATGAGAGACCGAGCAGACCATGAGATTTAGCCGTAAGCTCCAAAAAGAGATGGGGACCTAGGAACCACCGAACCATAAAGGAGTAGGGAAGCGGGAGCTTCTGTGGCAAACAATGCCACTGCAGAGGGAGGAAAAAGAATCTGCGGACGAAAGGAACGGGACACGATAGGTGTTCGTGCTGGCTGGGGCCGAGAAACTGTTGGGCTGGCGTTGACACAAGAGTGAGGAGGGGAAGAGGTGGATAGGGGAAAGAGGCACAGAGCGGAGATGAAGCATACGGGAGAGGAACGGCATGGGGTTGTATCCGCGGGGATAAGAAGGGATTGAGTTGGGAACCACGGGAGAATGAATGAGTGAACTTGTGTGGTGGTGGCGCCCTTTCTCTTCTTTCTTTTCTGCCCTCCCATCTCGAGGAGACAGGGGCGAAGCCGCCCGCGGTAAACGGGACGTTCACTTGAGCCCGTTGCGATGGCAAAGATACCTAGGCTCCAACTGTTATGCTTCGTGTCAAGTAGCTGCTCTTGGTTTTCTATGCTTCATTTCGGCAGGTACCTTAGCCCACTCCTGGTCTTAGTGCACATTGTTGACCCGGCGGATCGCCGCTTTTTCGAATGGATTTCATTTCGTCGTTGCTTTGCGCCGGTTTCAACCTAGGGCTCGAAACGAGATTCGTTGTGTTCTGGCGTGCTTTCTTCTAGGTTTCGCCGAGACGAGGTCTCTTTAGACTGGATTATCGGCTCAGCTCTCACATACGGTTCACCTCAGTGTCAAGTTCGTCGAGCGGAAGACAGTATGCCGTTGAACTGGTACGGAACACAAAGTACTATCCGGACCTGGCCGACAAATAACACGCAACTACGCTACTACCGATTAAGTGCGAGAAACCAAGGTTCTTGTAGCACCGCCCAAATCGCCAAGTACAACGGCATGGCATATGACAACCGCGTGACACGGAGTGCTAGACTCGGCTTAAGTGGTACAGGGGAGTAACGGACACCCCGCGTGCATACACCACTAAGTCCACGATTGGGTGGCTGTAGTCACCTGCTTATCTGCGATCTTACCATGTCCATATATTTGCGCATTTTTTTTGAATACCCGGGCCAATTCTTCGTTCCCGGATCACGATTTTCTGCCAGCGGTTCTGCTATCGACTTTCGCGGTTGTAATCAGACAAGACGCCTACATATTGAGTCAAACCTACGGCACAGAGCGTCTTTATGTTCAGCACACCCTACACGGCTAAGCCCCCACCGGGCCTCGGC
>NZ_BAAAYB010000042.1:0-38863 GCF_039535905.1 Kitasatospora albolonga
CATAGGTGGTGGTGATGCCGCCGGTGGTGGCGGTGGCGGGCTTGCCCTCGGTGTTCCAGGTGATCACCGTGGCGTTGTCGGCGTCGATGCCGTTCCAGGTGCTGGAGGCCCAGATGGGGTTCTGGTTGGGGGCGCTGACGTTCTTGTAGATGACGAGGTTGGCGTCGTCCTGGAGGGCGAGGTAGGCGCCGTTGTTGTTCCAGGTACTGGTGGACCATAGCGGGTTGCGGTTGGCGTCGTAGATGACGAAGTTGCCGTCGGTCTGCATGGTTGCCGAGGAGCCGGGGTGGTTCCAGGTGCCGCTGGACCAGGTGACCGCGCCGGTGCGCAGCGAGGTCAGGACGAGGTTGCCGTCGGCCTGCATCGAGAGGCGGGTGGTGTTGGAGGTGATGCTCTGGCCCGAGGGCAGGGTCCAGCCGCCGTTGAGGTTGCGGGTCGATGCCGGGTCGGTGACCTTCGTGGTGTTGCCAGCGGCGTCGTACTGGGTTGCGCCTGCGGGGGAGGGGATGCCGTTGCTGGTGTTCTGGGCGGTGGCCAAGGCGTGCGGGCCGCCGGTTCCGGTGCCGGTGTTGACGGTTCCGGGGACGGGGAAGATCTGATTGGTGGTCAGGTCCGCTGCGGTGTTGCCGCCGGTGTCATGCTGGACGAGCTGGGTGCGGTTGCCGACCGCGTCGTAGGAGTAGGACTGCCAGTAGGCACCCGGCCCGCCCACCGTGGTCTTCAGCGGTGCCTGGGCCCCGCTGGTCGGGGTGGCGTTCGCGCAGTTGCCGATAGCACCCACGGGGGCCTGCTGTGCCACGGCGCCGGTGTCGGTCCAGGCGTTGGTGAGGCGGCCGAGGTGGTCGTAGGTGAAGCACTGCCGGTCGGTGCGGCTCGGAGTGTTGTTGGGGATGCCGGTGATCGCGGTGATCCGACCGGCCTGGTTGTAGGCGTACATGGTCTGCTGGACCGCGCCGGTCTGCGTGGTCTGCTTGTCGACGAACTGCGAGACCTGACGGCCCGTCGGCTGGTCGAAGGTGTTGGTCACCACGATCTGGGTGCCCCACGGGTTGGCTGTGGTGCGGATCGCGCGGCCGTAGGCGTCGTAGCCGGTGGCCAGGTCGTACATCCACTGCTCGCCGCCGATTTGGCCGTAGCTGGTCATCAGGCCGCGGGAGTCGTAGCTGTAGTGCAGGATCTCCTGCGTCAGGTCGCCCAGCTCACCGCGGATGCTCTGCTGCAGGGCGCCGTTGATCAGGTGGTAGCCGGCCTGCTCGGAGTAGGAGTAGGTGCCCGTCCGGCCGACGTCCGTGCCGGGGATGGTGGTGGTGACGGCTGTGGCACGGTAGGCGGTGTCGTAGGCCGTCACCGCCTTGGTGTACGCCGCGCCACTCGCTCCGCCGACGTACCGCGTGGAGCTAGCAGGTTGGCCCTTGGCGCCGGCGACGGTGTCGTAGGTGTGGGCTGTCAGCTGCTTGGCCGCATCGGTGGTCGAGCTGGCGTAGGAGGCTGTGCGACGGCCGAGCAGGTCGTAGGTGTAGGTGAGGGACTGGCCGCGCGCGTCGGTGGTGCCGGTCAGCCGGCCGGAGGCGTCGTAGGACTGGATGAAGTGCCCGGTGTCGGGGTCATCAGCGCTGGTCTGACGGCCCAACAGGTCGTAGCCGTAGGACCAGGTGTTGCGGGCGGCGTCGACGCGGGTCGCGGGCTTGCCGCTGGGTGTGTAGGTGTAGCTGGTCACGTCCGCGTCGGCCGGGTTGCCGGTCGCGGTGGGGGTGCGGTACTGCCACAGCTGGGCGGTGCGGCCGCGCGCGTCTATGACGGCGGTGGTCGCGGTGGCGCCGGTGGGCGGGGTGACGTCGACGCGGTCCACGCCCGGGTATGCCGTGGTGGTGGAGTTCTGCCGTTCGTCCTTGGCCCGGAACTCGCTGCTGACCGGGCGGCCGAGGCCGTCGTAGGTGGTCAGGGTCGAGGCCGGGACGTGGAACGAGGCAGCGTCGAACCAGGTCGTGCTCGGCGCGGATGTTTCGTTGTAGTAGGCGGGGTTGGAGCGGAAGATGTGGCCTTGCGCGTCGTAGAAGGTGTCGGTGACGATCCGGCCGTCGTAGCCCGAGATCGCCGGAGTCGACTGGGTCTGGATCGTTCGGCCGAGGCCGTCCGTGATCGCGATCGAGGTGCTGTAGAGGTTGTTGTCGTAGTGCAGTGTGTTGCTGGTGATCGTGGACGCCCCGGTGGTGCCGTTGACCGCGTAGCTGAAGGTCGCCGACGGCTTGTCCCCGGTCGTGCGTCCCGTCGGCCAGACGGCGGTGATCCGTCCCAACGCGTCGTAGGTCTTGGTGGTGGTGCGGTCGTTGGTGTCGCGGGTGGTGAGTTCCAGGCCGCGGCCGATGTCCAGGGTCGCGGTGGCGGTGCGTCCGGTGGCCACGTCCGGGGCTCCGGCCGGTGCGGGCGAGGTCACCGTGATGGTGTTCGGCAGCTCACCGGCGTTCGCGGAGGTGTAGGCCGTCGTGGTGGTGGCACCGTTCGGGTGGGCGGAGTCGGTGGCCTTCGGGTCGGTGGCGGAGGTGACCCGGCCGTAGCCGTCGACGGTGGCGGTTGAGACGGTGGTGAACTGGGCGTTGCCGTTGCCGTCGTAGCGCTCCAGGACCTGGGCGGCGGAGACGTTGCCCTTGGCCCCGGCCGTCCCGTAGGCCTGGCCGTCGAAGAGGCTGCGAGCGCCGGAGACCGTGTTGGCCGTAGTCGGGGTCACGGTGCAGGCGTTCGGGCCCGAGATCACCAGGGACTGGGCGACCAGGCCCGTCATCACCGGGTTGCTGCCGGTAGCGTAGCTCGGCCGTGAGCACAGGTCAGGGGTGCCGTCGGCGGTGCTGAGCGAGGTCAGCAGACGGTTGCCGTGCGCCGGGTCGGTAGTGGTGACAGCGCCGGTGGTCTGCCAACTGCCGTCCGCCTTCAGGCTCTTGGTGATGCTGGTGGACACCGTGGAGCCGTAGCGGGCCACCAGGTCCGGCAGCCCCGGACGCTGGCGGGTCGCGGTGGTGACCGGACTTGCGCTGATGTTCACGGTGGAGCCGACCAGCGAGCCGCCGGCACTGGTGTAGCCGTCGCGCTCCAGGACCAGCCCTGCCAGCCAGTCGTCATCGGTGACCGGGCCGCTGCGCTCGCCGGCGACCGTCCGGGTACCCGTGGAGCCGAAGTCGCCGTTCATGCCCTGGAAGTAAGTGGTCTTGCTCTGTGACTTGGCGCTGGTGTCGAAGTCGGTGCCGGCCACGGTCTTCACCCAGGCGTAGCCGCGGAACTGGTCCCAGGTCCGGGCGTTCGGGTCGGCGAGCTCGGCGTCGTTGTGGTGGTAGGCGGCGTTGCCGTAGGTGTAGGTGGTGACCTGTGGCTTGTTGCCTGCCACGAGCTTGGGGTCGACGGTGACGGCCTCCACCGGGTAGCGCTGGAACCAGTCGTCGACGGGCGCCGTGCCCTGCGGCTTGTTCGGCTCGTACCACTTGACGTTGTAACAGTTGGTGGTGTTGCTGTCCCGCGGGACCGGGACGGTACCGTCGGTGTTGCGCACGCAGTCGGCCGTCTTGTAGACGACGCCGATGGTGCCGCCGGTCTCGGTGGTGACCACCGTCAGACGGGGACGGTAGTAGTCGGGGCGGACCGCCCCCAGCCCCACCACGCGGTTGGCGAACGCCATGTAGGTGAAGGACACCGGCGGCATGACCACCGGGCTCTGGCCGTTCTGTGCGGTGCGCTGGATCGAGGCGAGCCAGGGGACCTGGGTGTTCTCGCTCTCGTTGTGCATGTTCAAGAAGACGTGGTTCAGCTGGTAGCTGTCCACCGTGCGGTAGGAGCCGTTGGAGCGCACCTGGGTGGCGATCGAGTTCAGCCACCTGCTGGTCCAGAAGGTCGGCGAGATGTTCGCACAGTTCGCCGTCGCTTGGTCACACTGCTGATCGAGCGGCACGTCCGGCCAGTTGCCCGCGTTCGCGTTGGTGCGCTGCGAGGGGTCGCACGCGGCCGTTGACGTGAGGCAGCGCTCCCCGCTGGTGAACACGACGCGGGCCGCGCTCTGGTAGGTGCCGTTCGCGCCGAGCTGGTCGGAGAGTAGTTGACCGTAGGCGATCTCGGCCAGGGTGCCGGCGCGGGTGTAGGAGGACATCCCGGCGCCGGGGTAGTTGGCGCCGCGCTTGTACCAGTTGGTCTCGGGGTCGTACTTGTAGGTGGTGAGGTTGCCGTGTACGTCGACGACGGCGTCCAGGTTCCAGCGCCAGGCCATCTGGCACCAGGACTGCTGGCCGGTCGAGGAGTTGTAGCAGGGGTCGCCCTGCTTCGGGGAGAACACCGGGACCGTCCAGGCGGACTGGGTGTCGGGGCCGACCGTGCTCGCCTTGCCGTCTGCGCCGGGCAGGTGGTTGGTGCCGAAGTAGTAGGCGGTGCCGCCACTGTCGGTGACCTTGATGTACGAGCCGTTCCAGGTCCCGTTGGCGGCGCCGGTCAGGAACTCGATCCGGGTCCCGTCATCGCTCCTCAAGTGCCAGGTGCAGTTCGACTGCTCAAGATTGGCGTTGCCGTTGTTGCAGGTGGCGGAGTCGGGGACCAGCTCCCCGGAGTGGCCGGCCAGCGAGAGCGTCAGGTTCGCCCCGCCCCAGCACTGGTCACCGGAGTTCGCCAGCCCCGCGCGGGTGCAGGGCTGAAAGGAGCGCTCGATGAACCCGGCGCCAAAGTCCCAGCCGTCGCCGCCCACCCAGGAGGCTTGGGAGTTGGTGGAGGAGGTCTTGCCGTCCACCGATGAGGAGTCGTACGACAACGCCACCGACGGAGCAGCGCCGCCCAGCGATGCGGGCACGCTGATCGGGTAGCTGTAGGTGAACGCCCCCGAGGAGCCGCCGGCAGTCCAACCCGTGCTCGGGTTCAGGGAGGTGGCGCTGTAGGTACCCGCGCCACCGGAGGACTCGGTGGCCACCCCGAGCGTCATCGGAGCAGCCATCGCGCTCGTGGTCTGCGGCACCGCGACCTCCGCCACCAGGCGCTTGGCCGAGGCGTCGTAACGTGAGGCGACCGCCGTGCGCTGCTGGCACTCGGCCCGCTGCGGCGTGGTCAGTGCACACGACGGCAACGCCACCAAGCGCGCGCGCCCGGCGAGGTTGCCGCCGATCCCGCTCAACTCGTCAAGATCCAGGCTGACTTGGAGTGTCGTCCCGGGCTTGGCGCCGTCACCGGCCAGCGTGAGCGCACCACCCGGCACACCCGCTGCCGCGGCCGCGTTCGGATCAGCCGTCGTGACCTGCACCGAGCCGCCATCCGCGGCCGGCCCGGACTCGGGAGCAGCAGCCTCACGCGCCGCACTGGCGCCCTGCACCGGAGCCACCGCACTCAACCAGACCGGCAGCGAACCGGCCCGCACCTGCGGACCCGCCGCCGGCCTCGCCTCCGCTGCATCCGCCGGTTTGTGCTGAGGTGCCGTCACATCCGCTGCCGCGGCTAGAGGAAGCTTCACCTCGGCCCGACTGGGCCGGACCTTCTTCGTATTCGAGGGCGACCACACCTGACCGGCCGGCAGCGACGGCTTCTCGGCCGCCAGCACCGCCCGGTTCGTCCCACTCACCGATGGCGTCCGCGGGAGGGGGGTCGCCGGCGTCCAAATCTTCTGATCGGCCGCGGCCACCGCGAAAGCTGGCGTCGAAAGCATCGCCGCCAGCAAACCGACGACACCCGCGCTCGCCGTCGTCCTTCGTAGGGACCTGCGTGGCCTGCCCGAGGACAGGCCAAAAGTCCGAAACATTACTGAATCCCCCAATTCTGACAGGGCGTCATGAGGAAAAGGACGCACGCCCACCGCTCTGGATCTCGCCGAGACTAGTACTCCCGCTATCGGCGTCGCGAGCTCGAGTGAAGATCATTTGACTGTGATTCATTTCACGGTCGCTACTGTGACGAATGTCCAGAATGCGCGCGGTAATTCCTTTGCCAAAAGGGCGCCCCGTCCCAGAGTTTGTGCGCGTGCTGTGGCACTCGGGTGTCGGCAGCCTTGGGTTCCGTTCGGAGGGGAAACTTCATGCACGATTCACCGTCGGCTGGTTGCCGGCACAGGCCGCCGAGGGCGTCGCGACGCTGGGTCGCGGCGACCGGCGTCATCGGCCTCTTGGCGAGTGCACTGGTCGTCCAGGGCGGCATCGCCGCGCGGGCCAGTGACGACGCCCCGTCGAGCCTGCTGCCAACAGCCGCTCAGGCCGCGGCGATCGACGCCGCACACGCCAAGGACCAGAGCCCGCCCAGCCGTTACGCCGAGCAGTTCACACAGGCCAAGGCGGGCGGCAAGAACGTCCTAATCGAGGCGCTGAGCACCGAGTTCAGCGAGACCTACGCGACGCCGGACGGGCACCTGCAGCTGACCAGCCACCCCGACCAGCAGCGGATGAAGTCTGGCGGCACGTGGCGGCCGCTGGACGCTACGCTCGCGGCGGCACCCGGTGGCGGCTTCGCACCGACCCGGACGCCGTCCGGCGTGGTGCTCTCCTCGGGCGGCTCGGGTCCGCTGGCCATCCTCACCTCCCCGGACGGCAAGAAGCTGGCGATCGGCTCGCCATTCGCGCTGCCCGCCCCGAAGGTGGAGGGCGACAGCCTGCTCTACCCGGCCGTCCTGCCGGAGACCGACCTGCGGGTCACCGTCGGCAAGAGCGGTAGCGTCAGTACCGTACTGGTCGTCAAAACCCCTGCCGCAGCTGCCAACCCGGCACTCAAGAAGCTGCGCTTCTCCACCAAGGCGGACGGCGTCACGGTCAAGGCGGACGCCAACAACAACCTGACCGCCGACGCCGCCGACGGCCCCCGGTGGACCGCCCCGGCGCCCACCATGTGGGACAGCTCGGCGCCGCCTGCTGAACCGGCCGCATCAGGGGCGAAGGTGACCAGTTCCGCCAGCCAGGCGGAGGTCCAGGGCGACACCGTCGACGACAGCAAGGCGCAGGGCACAGCGGTGAGCTCCGCAGACGGCCCGGGCAGCCATGCCAAGGTGGCCCGGATGCCAGTGACCGCCACTGCGGACGGCGTCGAGCTGGTGCCGGATCAGAACCTGCTGTCCATCGCGAAGTTCCCGGTCTTCGTGGACCCCAACTGGCTCCCCTGGAACTTCCCAAGTAACGGCAATACCTTCGTGCAGTCCGCGTACCGGAGCGAGGGGCACTACAACGTCAACGGGTCGGCGGTCCGTGACCACCTGGGTGTCGGGTACTGCGACAACAGCTACCCAGACGGGTGCAGCCCTTCCAGCCTCTACCGGGCGTTCTACCAGTTCGACACCAGTGCCCTACAGGGCGCCATCATCAACTCCGCGCGCATCGACGCATGGGAGTATGTGTCGGCGAACTGGAGCTGCACCGCTGCCTATGGGGTGGACGTTTTCTGGGTGAACGGGGCGATCGGACCCGGCACCAACTGGGACAACCAGCCCCAGCCCTTCGGCGGCCGCCTGAACACGGCATCCGTGGCGGGCTCGGGCCACAACGAGTGCTACAACAACCGCCAGGTCGCATGGTCGGACCTGGGATCGGCATTCACCCAGGGCATCGGCACCAACAGCACGATCACCATCGGCCTGCGCGCCAGCAACGAGGGCCAGGCCATCGCGTTCAAGCGCTTCGACTACGGCGCGGTGCTCACCGTCACCTTCGACCGCGTGCCGGAGCCCCCGAACGACCCGCAGCTGCACCCGGTCCCGTCCAGCGTGACCGGCGGCGAGAACCAGGGCTGCGGTGCCCCATGGGGCGGCTGGAGCTGGATCGGCGCCGGCAGCGACGCACCCGGCGCCGTGTCCATCAGCTCCACCGTGCGAAGCCCGGTCAACCAGGACCTGCTGCAGACCCGCACCCTGATGTGGGACTACAACAACAACGGCGCCGCGCCTCCGGGTGACGGAATGTCACAGTGGACCCCGAACAACCAACGGGCCACCTACACCGTCCCCGGCGGATACATCCGCGACGGCCACGCTTACGCCTACCACCAGCAGACCACCGACCTGCTCTCCGGCGCCTCCTGGTCCGGATTCGGCCCGCAGTGCACCTTCGCCGTCGACCAGACAATCCCTCAGGTACGTCCGAAGACCTCGCCTGTCGATGACCTCGACCACGAGTTCCCGCCCTCCGGCATCGGCCAGACCACCAAGCTCTTCGTCAACCAGAGCGGCTACATCGTCGCCAACGCCGTCGACAACGCGCCCGGCGACGGCCTGTTCAGCTCAGGACTGGCCTGCCTGCGTTGGAGTTTCGACCCGCAGCTGAACGGCGCCCAGTGGCAGTGTGGCAACAACCTGCCGCCCACCGAGGGGGCGAGCAACTACAAGCTGGCGGTCACCCCGAAGCACTGGGGCACCAACGTCGTCTACATCGAGGCGAAGGACAACGCGAACAACACCTCGCCCATCGCCCAGTACGCGTTCTACGCACCCTGGAACCCCAACGGGCCGCCGCCGGTATTCGGCGACGTCACCGGTGACGGCGCGCCCGACATGGTGACCGTCGGCCTCGACGGTAACCTACGCGCCCACAACGTGCCCGGGAACGCGACCGCGACCGACCCGTCCACCTCGGTACTCGCCTACAAGGCCAACAGTCCGAACGGCGACTCCTGGGCCGGCGTCCGTCAGATCACCCACCGCGGCTCCACCCGCGGCGGCACCAACGTGGATGACATCATCGCCCACGCCGACAACGCGCCCGAGCTGTACGTCTACCCGAACGGCAGTACCGCCGACGGCATCATCGGCCACTTCGGCCCCACGGTCGGCCTCACCAAGCCGACCTGCCAGATCACCCAGGTCAACAAGAGCTGCGAGGGCTACTACGGCGGCAGCAAGGACGGTGCCCCCTTCGGCGACTGGTCGAGGGTCGAGCAGATCGCCGCGCTCGGCGACATCAGCACCACCAAGCTGGACACGAACAACAAGTTCAGGAGCGCCACCGGCATGGTGACCGTGGAGAAGGGCGGCGACGACGCCCTCGCTCTCTGGTTCTACCCTGCGCTCGGCGCCAGCACCTTCGCCCCACCGGTCAAGCTCGGCGGGGCCAACTGGTCCGGGCAGCACCTGATGTCCCCCGGTGACTGGACGGGCAAGGGCAACCCCGGCCTGTGGAGCGTCGACGCCAACGGCTACGTGAGCGGCTACACACTGACCGTCGGCACCGACACCTCGACCGTCCCGGGCAATCCACCGCCTACCCTGAGCTACCCCGTGGTGACCGCCGTCAGCGCACCCATCCCGATCGGCCAGGTCAATTCGGCCAAGTACGACGTCACGACCATGCAGTCGGACGGTGACCTCAGCGGCCGCGGCACCAACGGCTCAGCCCTCTGGGCCACCGACCGCAACAACCCGGGCCCCTCGAACCTGACCACCTGGTTTGGGAAGGCGATCCTGGACGGCAATAACAACCCGACCGGGTACAACTGGGACATCAAGGAGTACGGGATGGGGAACATCTCCACCCCACCCGAGCAGTGGCCGTTCGGCACCAAGGACCGGAAGACCGGGACCGTGAGCGTCGACGGTAAGGACACCCTCGGCGTCAACCCGATGACCATCGCGGGCTCCGGAGTCACCTTCGGGACCGATCGCCCAGGCACGGACGCCGAGTTGGGCTCGGTCGAGTTCGGCGGGAACGGTGTGCTGACCAGCCTGCCGCAAGGTGGAGCCAGCCCCGCCACGCTGACCGGCGGCGCCAAGCTGGAGCCGGGCCAGCAAGTCGACTCGGAGAACGCAACGTTGACCATGCAGAAGGATGGCAACCTGGTCCTCGCGGCGAAGAACTCCGGCCGGCCCCTGTGGTCCTCACAGACCTGGGGCCACCCCGGGGCCACCGCCACCCTGCAGGTCGACGGCAACTTCGTCATCCACGACGGCAGCACCCCGATCTGGCACAGCAACACCTACGGCCACCCCGGTGCCGTGCTCAAGCTCCAGAACGACCGCAACCTGGTGCTCTACGACGGCGCCACACCGCTGTGGAGCAGCAACACCTACCAGCACGCCGCCCCGGGCATCGTCAGCGACACCAGCTACACCGTCTCCGCCTGGGTGAAGCTGGACGGCACCACCGGCTATGACCAGTCCGTGATCTGCCAACAGGGCAACACCGTCCCGTCGGTCCAGCTGAACTACCGCGACGCCACACACTCCTGGAGTGTGATGACCCCCAGTCAGGACTCCAACTCCGCCACCTGGGTACACACCGACTCGGCCGCCGGAACCGGCTACACCGGCGCCTGGACCCACATCGCCGCAACCTACTCCGCCGATGCCAAGATCCTCACCTTCTACCTGAACGGCACCCAGGTGGGATCCACCTCGATGCCCTGGTCGTGGGTCGCCAACCGGGAGACCACCATCGGCGGCTGTTACTTCAACAACGACCACAGCAAGATCGTCAACCAGCTGAAGGGGAAGGTCTCCGACGTCCGGAGCTACCCCTTCCAGCTGACCCCCTCGCAGGTATCCGGCCTCTACAACGCGCCCAAGCAGGCGCTGTACAACACCGCCACCCAGAAGTGCCTGGACGACCTCTGGGGCAAAACCAGCAACGGAAACAGCATCCAGATCTGGGACTGCAACGGCACCCCGGCCCAGCAGGTCTCCTTCATCAAGGACGGCGCCGTGCACCTCTTGGGCAAATGCCTGGACGCCGGCGCCGGCACGGCCGGCACCCCGCTCAAGCTCTGGGACTGCAACGGCACCGGCCCGCAAAAGTTCACCCTCAGCGCCGACGGCAGCCTGAAGTACACCCCCAACGGGAGCGACTCCGGACTGTGCGTCGACGTCCCGAACGGCGACACCACGCCAGGAACCCGCCTGCAGCTGTACAGCTGCAACGGAACCAACGCGCAACGCTGGACAATCAAGTAGTAGGGCTGGCAACGGTAGGCCGAGTCCGGCCTCAGGGTGACCACCCCGGGGCCGGGCTCGCCCAATTGTCTACACGAACCCCTGTCGTGGGAGTACACCGCGCACGTACCCAACGAAGGCCAGAAGCGTCCTCCGACGAACACGACCCGCAGACAGGTACCAGGGCGGCTGGCGACCGAAGCAATCGGGGACGGTCTGTCACCGCCGCGGCAGCGATTGCCCGTCGACGGGCATCGAGGCGCTAGACCTGGCTCTTCTGGGCACCCTCTTGGGTGCGAAACGGACATACGGCGACAGCGTCAGTCGTGAGTCCCACGGCGCGTATGAGCGCAGTCCGCATTCGCTGGAGCTGAGACTCCATGGACCCGCACGTCGTAGCGGTTCTCTTTAGCCGTTTCGATGGGCTCCGCGGGCGGCGCGATCCGCGGCGGTCCGATCCGCTAGTCTGTCATCGGTCAGGCGACCATCCCACAAGTGGGAGCGGACGGTGGCAGCCGCGAGGCATCCACCGCAGCGCTCGCACCGGCCTGACCTGAAGCTTGTTCAGGCCACGCCGAAGATCCGCGTCAGGGTTTTCGACAAGGTTTTGCACAAGCCCCCGCCTCATTAGCTCAGGGGATAGAGCACGGCTCTCCTAAAGCCGGTGTCGCAGGTTCGAATCCTGCATGGGGCACAGCGAACAGAACGACGAAGGCCGACCCCTCCGGGGTCGGCCTTCGTCGTGTCGTGCCGGCGGGGTGGGAGCGGTCGGCGGGCGCGGACGGGGGCGACCGGGCGATCGGCCGACGGCTCCGTCGATCCGCCCATCGGTCGGTCGGCTTCGGTCGGCTCCGGTCGGTTTCCGTCGACCTGCGGCTCGGGGCCGGTCGCTACTGGCATTCCGGGCGGGCGGGGCCAAGACTGCTTCCCGTGACGCAATCCGGGCTGCAGCAGCCCCCGCTCTTCGGTCCGGCCGACGTGCCCTTCGGACCGGCGATCTGGTCCCGCAACTTCCGGCTGTACTTCGGCGCGCGCAGTGCCGGACTGCTCGGCCACACCATGCTGCCGGTCGCGGTCTCCGCGGGGCTGATCGGCTCGGGGCACGGGCTCGGCAGCGTCGGTCTCGCGCTCGGCTCGATGACTGCGCCGTTCGCCGGACTGGTGCTCTTCGGGGGCGTCCTCTCCGACCGGTTCACCGCGCGCCGGATGATGATCGGCGCCGACCTCGCCAATCTGGTGACCCGGATCCTGATGGCCGTCCTGTTCTTCCAAGGGGTCGACCGGCTCTGGCAGTTGTGCGCCCTGATGGCGGTGGCCGGGGCCGCTGCGGCGATGTTCCAGCCCGGCGCCGCCTCCACCGTCCCGCTGGTGGCCCGGGACGTGCAGGCTGCCAACGGCGTGCTGCGGGCCGCCGAGGCGGTCACCGCGCTGCTCGGCCCGGCACTGGCCGGTCTGCTGGTCGGCGCCGCCGCGACCGGCTGGGTGATGGTGATCGCCGCCGCCACGTACGGCATCAGCGCCTGCGGGCTGTTCGCGCTGCGGCTCGGGCCGGCCCCCGCCACGCCGGCCGGCGACAGCCTCTGGGGGAACCTGGTCGCGGGCTGGCACGAGTTCCGCTCCCGGAGCTGGCTCTGGGGCACCATCGTGGTCTGGATGTTCTACACCCTGTTCGCGACCGGGCCGCTGCTGCCGGTCGCCGCCGGGGTCCTGGTGCCCGCGTACGGCTCGGCCTCGTTCGGGCTGATCACCTGCGCGCTCGCGCTCGGGACGGTGTGCGGCGGCCTGCTGGCGGTGCGGCTGAAGCCGGTGCGGCCGCTCGCGGCCGGGGCGCTGGCACTGCTGGTCTACCCGCTCTACCCGTTCGGGATCGTCCTCGGCTGGGGCGTGCCCGCGCTCGTCGTCGCCCAGGTGCTGGTCGGTACGGGCGTCACTTTCTGGGGCGTCATGTGGGCGACCAGCGTGCAGACCCAGGTGCCCGGCGAGGTGCTGAACCGCGTCCACGCGTACGACGTCGCGGGCTCGGTCTGCATGCTCCCGGTCGGCAGCGCGCTGGCCGGGCCGGCGGCGGCCGCGTTCGGGCCGGGGGCGGTGCTGGCCGCGGTCGGGACGGCCGGGCTGATGGTGGCCGGAGCGCTGCTGACGACCCGTCCGATCCGCGAGCTGCGCCGGGTGCCCGGCAGCTGAGTGCTTCAAGTGCGCTGAACGGAACCCCAGTTGGCGCCCTGTCCGTGCTGCCGGCAGGCGTCTAGAATCGACGGTCCGATCGCCCTGGACTCGGGGCGTCGGCCGCGACCAGGGGGCCGGTTGGAGAGCAAGCAGAGAGTCGTGCGCCGGAACGCGCTGCTGTCCAGGCTGCTGAACGCGGCGACGGCCGTGGCCCTGGCCCTGCTGGCCTACAGCGTGCTCCGGGACAACCTGTCGGCCGAGCTGCAGGGCAGCTGGCCCTGGCGGTTGAGGCTCCTGGACATCCAGAGCGCCACCGCCGCGGCGCTCGCCGCCGTCGGCGCCTCGCTGGCCCGGGCCCAGTACGCGCGGACGGTCCGTCCGGCCCTGGGGCACTCGGGCCGGGCGGTCGACGGGGTGGCCCCGCACGGCCAGCGGGCCTGGGCCTGCGTCCTGACCAATGCCGCCCAGGACGTCGCGGTCGTCACCGAGATCTCCTACCTGGTCACCTTCCTGCCGCCGCCGCCCGACGAGCCGCCCCGGGAACCGGGCGGCTGGGGCACCGCCCTGCAGGCGATCGAACGGATCGCCGGCGCGGGGCTGCGGCTGCGCCAGGACTTCATGATCACGGTCGTCACCGCGGGCATCCCGCTCCCCGCCCAGGGGGTGTGCTTCCTCGGTTGGTTCACCGAACGGGCCATGCAGGTGGTCGAGGAGGTCTACATCCGGGTCCAGGTGGTCGACCGGGTCGGTGACACCCACGAACGCGTCATCGCCTGCCTCAAGTCCGCCGACCGCACCCCGGCCCACATCGACCCCGAGCTCTCCTGAGCCGGCGGTCGCCGGCTGCCGGCCTCAGCGGCGGTGCTTGCCGTTGCCCGGGGTGGCGGCGGCCTGGGCCGGGGTGGGGTAGGGGATGCGGAGCTTGCGGGCCAGCGGGCCGACCGCCTGGCCGGCGCCGAGGGGGCGGGCGAGGAGGAGGACGGAGGCGAGGATGAGGAGGGAGCCGGTGCCGAGGGAGAGCAGGGCGGCGATGACCTCGTTGGGGACCAGGTCGGAGACCAGGCCGGTCAGCCAGTGGGCGGCGAGGGCTCCGGGGGCGCAGGCGAGGGCCAGGGCGAGGTGGAGGACGACCACCCGGGCGCCGTCGAGGCCGCTGCGGACCGGGGCGCGGCGGCCGGCGGCGGCGCCGGTGTTGAGGCCGGTGTTGAGCACCAGGGTGGCGTCCGGCGGGAGGTCGGCCGGGTGGGCCGGAGCCGGGGACGCGGCGGTGGTGCCCTCGCGGCGGAGGCGGCGGCCGAGCGCGCGGCCGGTGAGGGCCACGCCGAGCAGGACGGCCAGGGTGTGGGCGCCGGCCATGCCGACGATGATCCAGCGGCTGGGCAGCACCAGGAAGGCGACGTAGGAGAGGGCGACGTTGCTGCCGGAGATCACCGTGGTGAGCCAGAACGGGGTGCGGGCGTCGCTCATCGCGTAGAAGCCGCGGGCCAGCGCGTACTGCGCGCAGAAGGCCGGGAGGCCGATCGCGAAGGCCATCAGGACCTGGGCGATCACCTCGACGTCGGCGGCCGCCACGTTGCCGTGGCCGTAGGCGAGGCGGGCGATCGGGGTGGCCAGGGCGAGGAAGACCGCCGAGGCGGGCACGATCATCCCGGCCGAGCTGCGCAGCGTCTGGGCCAGCTCGCGGCCGACCTCGGTGAAGCGGCCCGCCGTCACCGAGCGGGACATGCCCGGCAGGATCGCGGTGACCAGGGAGACCGTGATGATGCCCTGCGGGACGATGAAGAGCAGGTAGGCGTTGTTGTAGGCGGTGTAGCCGAGGCCGATGCCGGTGAGGCCGTCGTCGGCGGCCTTGGCGAGGGCGCCGGTGGCCAGGTTGGTGATGCCCAGGAAGCAGAGCTGGGTGACCACGACCAGCATCAGGGCCCAACCGGCCGCCCGGAGCGGAGTGGTGAGCCCGGAGCCGCGCCAGTCGAAGCGCGGGCGGTAGCGGAAGCCGGAGGCCCGGAGCGAGGGCAGCAGGGCCAGCGCCTGGACCAGGATGCCGAAGGCGCTGCCCAGGCCGAGCAGCATGGCCGCCCCGCTGGAGACGTCGTCGGCGGTCTTGGCGAAGTCGAACAGCACCATGTAGAGGCTGAAGACGGCGATCACGACGACGTTGTTGAGCACCGGGGCCCACATCATCGCGCCGAACCGGTCACGGGAGTTGAGCACCTGCCCGAGCAGGCCGAACAGGCCGTAGAACAGCACCGCCGGGAGGCAGTACCGGGCCAGGGCCAGGGTGAGCTCGCGCTGGGCGGTGTCGTTCGGACCGTAGTTGGTGTAGGCGTCCACGATCATCGGGGAGCAGAAGAAGGCCACGGCGGTGATGCCGATCAGCACCACCCCACAGACCGTCAGCAGCCGGTTGGTGTACGCCACGCCGCGGTCGGCGTGCTGCTGGGCGGCCCGGACCAGCTCGGGCACGAAGACCGAGTTGAGCACGCCGCCGATCAGCATGATGAAGATGGTGTTCGGCAGCATGGTGGCCACCGCGTAGCCGTCACCGACGCCGGCCACGCCGATCGCCGCGGCGATCACGGCCGCGCGGACGAAGCCGAGCGCGCGGGAGCTGAGCGAGCCGAGCGCCATGATCATGCCGTTGCGGGCGGTCCGGCCGGCCTTGGCGGACTCGGACTCGACCTCGGGCTCCGACCTGGGCCCGGTGGCCGCCGGGTGCTGCTGCGGCGCGGGCGGCGCGACGGCGGGCTCGGTGGCCGGGACGACGGTGAGCTGCATGGTGGCGTCGGGCAGGCCGCCCCCGGCGAGCGGAGCCACGGGGACGGTCGGTGGCACGGGCGGGACGGGCGGCATCGGGGGAGCTGCCTGCCGGCCCGGGTGCGGTGGCCGCGGCGAGGGCACCTGCGGGCCGAGCTGCATGGTCGGCTGGCTGGGGGCCGGCTGGCTCAGCTGCATGGTCGGGTGGCTCGGCGCGGGCTGGCCGAGCTGCATGGTCGGGTGGACGGCAGGCCGGCCGGGGGCGCCGTAGGCGTCGGGTGCCTGGTGCGGCGCGGCGGGTGCGGCCGGGGGCGCGGCAGGAGCCGGTGCGGCGGCGGGCTCGTCGCGGAAGAAGCCCTCGGGGAAGCGGCTGTCGGGCACAGGAGCGGGAGCGGCGGCGGCCGGGGCGTCCGGGACGTGGTGGAACGGTGTCGCGGGCGGTTCTCCGTACGGGTTGGCCGGTTCGTCCGTCCTGTGCATGGTCATCCGACCCCCGTCACTCGGTGCCTGGGCAGCGGAAGTGCGGCGACTGCCCGGCCCGGCCGGGGGTAGGCACACCCGGCCGGAGAAGTCTGCCGCACTGCGGCACCCGCTGGGGAGCCCCGTGCCGTGTGCTGGAAATCTCTCCAGTCCGGGCCGTCGGCATGCCGCTGAGGCGTGAGGTGTCGTGAAAGTACCTGTTCAGGACGGTTTTTCCGCTGCCGATAGGGAGTGAATCGGTTGATCCTGCCCTGACCGATCCCTCCCCGTGTGGTTCCGGGGCGCCCGTGTGATCCTTCTCACGGACCGTCAGGAACGGTGCCGGGGAGCTGGGTCGGCGGGGTCGAGGTCGGGGGCGGGGTCGTGGGCGAGGTCGTCCGCGGGCTCGGAGGCGACGCTCGGCTCCGGGGTCGCGAGCACCCGCTGGACACGGGGTCGGGTCCGCCGACCGACCCGGCGGACGTCGCGGGAGAGGGCGCCGGGGCGCCAGAGTTCGAGGGTCAGGGTGACGGCGCTGATCACCAGGGCCCCGGCCAGCCAGCCGCCGAGGACGTCGCTGGGCCAGTGCAGGCCGAGCGCGATCCTGGTCCAGCCGATGGCCAGCACGGCCGTGCCCGCGATGCCGCAGGCGGCGATCCGGCCGGAGCGGTTGGCCCGGGGCCAGACCAGGATCACCAGGGCGCCGCAGGTGACGGTGGAGGTCAGCGCGTGCCCGGAGGGGAAGGAGAGGCCGGAGGCGGCGGCGACCGGGTCGTGGAAGAGCGGGCGGTCGCGTCCCGCGAGCTCCTTGCCGCCGGTCTCCACCAGCCAGCCGGTCAGGATCAGGGTGGTCGCCCAGCCGGCCAGGGTGCGGGCCCCGATCGCCCAGAGCCAGAGGGCGGTGAGGGCGAGCAGCACCCGCATGGTGACGGTGCTGCCGATGTCGGCCAGGGTCTGCATGGACGCCGTCCACACGGTGTGGTCGAGGGCGTACCCGTGCAGCGAGGCGATCCAGCCCGCGTCCAGCCGTCGCAGTGGCCCCCAGTCGCCGAGGACCAGCAGGGCCAGGGCGGCGAGCAGTGCGGCGGACCCCAGGCTCACGGCGGTGCAGACGAGCAGCTGCCGCCGTCGGCGGAGCCCGGCCCCGTCGCCGGGCCGGCCGGCGGCCGGAGGGGCGGCCCCGGCGCGGGCGCCGGAAATGGACGGGTACATGACTGACACCTTCCCAGTGGCCGGGGTGGTTCGGAGGCAGTACGGATAGCGATTCGGCATCTTTTGTGGGGAGAAGCTGCGGATGACCGGCGTCCGTCCGTTGTGCGGAGGGGAGGGCGGATCGGAGAGCTCCGCATTCACGCCGTGTCGTCCCGGTGTCACGCGCTGTCGACCGTCGCGCGGGAAAAGTCGCAGGATACTGCATGCCGGGAAGAAACTGGGTGAGTTGGGAATGTTGTCCTATTTCTGTGCGTTGGATCGTTACGTGTGAGCCTCCTGGGGCCCGCACACCTTTGCCCCGGCTCACCCCCGGCGGGGCGGGATCCAAGGCAGATCGGCACCAGCAGCAAGGGAGCAAGCATGGCCACTCGTGCCGTCGTTCGCGACAAGGCTGACCGGACTCGCACGGCCCGGCCGAACAACCTTGAGGCCGACCGAGACCTCGTGGGCATGTATCTCGACGAGATCGCCCGTACGCCCCTGCTCGACGCCGCCGAGGAGGTGGAGCTGTCGCTGCGAATAGAGGCCGGCGTCTACGCCCAGCACCTGCTGGACGAGAAGACGCTGCCGAAGGGCGCCAAGCGTGAGGAGTTGGAGGCGATAGCCGAGGACGCGGAGCGCGCCAAGGACGTCTTCATCAGGTCGAACCTCCGACTCGTGGTGGCGGTGGCCCGGCGGTACCCGCGCAGCGGTCTCCCGCTGCTCGACCTGATCCAGGAGGGGAACGCGGGCCTGGTGCGGGCGGTCGAGAAGTTCGACTACTCGAAGGGCTTCAAGTTCTCTACCTACGCGACGTGGTGGATCCGGCAGGCGATCACCAGGTCGATCGCCGACCAGTCCCGCACCATCCGGCTGCCCGTGCACCTCGTCGAGGAGCTCGGTCGGATCCGCCGGGTGCAGCGGGAGAAGTCGAAGGAGCTGGGCCGCGAGGCCGAGCCGGCCGAGGTGGCGGCCGAGCTGGACACCACCGAGCAGCGCGTGAAGGACGTGCTGGACTGGGCGCGTGACCCGGTCAGTCTGAACATGTCGGTCGACGACGAGGGCGAGACCCAGTTCGGAGACCTGGTGGAGGACACCGGCGCGGTCTCGCCGGAGGACGCCGTGATGGTGATGCTCCGTCGCGAGGAGCTGGACGGTCTGATCGGCCGGCTGGACGACCGCACCGCCTCGATCATCCGGTCCCGTTACGGGATGGAGGACGGCCGGGAGCGGACGCTGACCGAGGTCGGCAAGCAGCACGGGCTGACCCGGGAGCGGATCCGGCAGATCGAGAAGCACGCGCTGGCCGAGTTGAAGAAGATCGCGGACCACGCGGGCTTCGAGGCGGCCTGACCGGTGGCGGGAGCGCCCCGGACGACGAGCAGACGGACCCTGACGGGGCTTCGGCCCCGGCGGGGTCCGTCGCCGTTCGTGGCCTCGGGGACGGCCCCATCGGGGGGACAGACCCTAGGCTGGAGCGGAGACGGACGAAGGAGTGACAGCGGTGGCTGAGCAGCAGGAGCAGCGGGAAGAGCAGCAGGGGCAGGAGGCCGGGGTGCAGCCGAAGCCCAAGTCCAAGCTGGTCTTCGACGACCCCTTCGACCGGCAGACCAGCGACGACACCGATCAGGGCTGGGGCGGCTCCGAGGGTGGGGGCGGCGCCGGCGGTGGCCGGGGGCTGGACTGGTACCTGAGTCAGCGGCCGCCGCACCACGGGGGGTGATGGCGCGGCAGCCGCGGGGGAGTGGTGCCGGGGGCGGGACGGTCAGCGCTGGCGGACCAGCGCGTCCCGGATCTCGGTGAGCAGCGCGACCTCCTTGGCCTCGGCCTCGGCGGCCTCCTCGGCCGGGCTCTTGTACCGGGCCATCACGCGCTTCATCGGGACGATGAGCACGAAGTAGACCACCGCTGCGGTGATCAGGAAGGTGATCAGCGCGCTGATCACCGATCCCCAGAGGATGAGGATGCCGGACGTGACCTTTCCGTCGGCGTCCACCGAGCAGGGGCCCTTCAGGCAGGACGAGTAGGCGGACAGGTCCTTGGCGCCGAACGCCCCGACGAGCGGATTGATGACGCCGTCGACGAAGGCGTTGATGACTTTGGTGAAGGCCGCGCCGATCACGACGGCTACGGCGAGGTCGATGACATTGCCGCGAAGCAGGAATTCCTTGAAGCCCTTCATGCCGCGCTGAACGACAGTCAGCACGGATGGTCACGGGTGAATTCCACGGCCCGGAATTGACGGATCGTCACTGGTCAGGGACGGGTGGGGGCTGGTCAGGAGGGTGGGGCGGAGCCGGTGCAGCGGGGCAGGGCGACGGCCTCGGCGGCCGGGACCGGCCCGGCCGGTGGGCGCAGCGGGCCGGCCGCCAGGGCGGTGGCGGCGGCCAGCAGGCCGGTGGCGAGCAGCCCGGGCCGGTGCCGGACGGCCTGCTGGAGTCGGTGCCGCCCGCCGGATCCCCGGCGGATGGGCGGGAAGGGCGGCACCACCCGGCGCGGCGGCACGGCGGGGGCGGCGGCGGGGGGCGCCGTGCGGGCGTTGACGGAACCGGAACCGGAACCGGCACCTGTGGTGGCGGCGGTGGTGCGGGTGAGCGGGGTGGTGGTCATCGGGTGCCGCCTCTGGTCGGGCCCCCGCACGGTGCGGGAGCGTCGCGGGATCAGAGTGCTGCGGCGTGGTGCGGAGCGGCGGACACCGTCCACCGCCTGTGGATAACCCCGGCCTGTGGACAACGGGCTTCACCCGTACGGAGGACGGACCCGGCGGACCCGAGGGACGCGGCCGACCCGACGGGCCCGGCAGGCCCGGGGCAGGCCCGCCCGGAGAACGCCGACGGCCCGGCACCTCGGGGTGCCGGGCCGTACGGGAGGATCGATTCAGCTCGCGGAGCCGGAGCTCGACGAACCGCCACTGCCGGAGCCGCCCGAGGACGCCGGGGCGGCCGCCGGGGCCGAGGCCGACGACGCCGAAGAAGAGGACGACGAGGACGACCCGGACGAGGAGCTCACCGAGCTGCTCGACGAGGAGCGGCTGTCGGTGCGGTAGAAGCCGGAGCCCTTGAACACCACGCCCACGGCGGAGAACACCTTGCGGAGCTTGCCCTGGCAGTCCGGGCACGTGGTCAGTGCCTCGTCGGTGAACTTCTGGACCGCCTCCAGGCCGTGGCCGCACTGGGTGCACTGGTACTGGTACGTGGGCACGTGTTCTTCCTCCTGGCCTTCCCCCTGGCACTCTCACCTGATGAGTGCTAACGATGGTCAATGATGCGGCATTCCGCAGGATCAGTCCAGCGCCGCCGGTGTGAGAACCGCCGCCTGGCCACCCACGCGCTGTCCGCCGCGGCCTTCGGAGCGGCTCTCGGAGCGGCTCTCGGACCGGGCCACCGTACGGCTCGCCGGGCCGGGCGCGACCAGCAGGTGGCGCAGGGCCAGCAGGGCCACCAGGCCCAGGCCGACCCCGGCCAGCGGGACGGTGAAGCCGGCCGAGGCGCCGCGCCAGTCGATCAGCTGTCCGGCCACGGTGGAGCCCAGGGCCAGGCCCAGGCCGATCGCGCCGGTGAGCCAGGTGAAGGCCTCGGTCTTGGCGTTGTCCGCGACCAGGGTCTCGATCAGGGTGTAGCCGGTGATCAGGGTCGGGGCGATGGCCAGGCCGCAGAGGAGTGCGGCGACGGTCAGGGTGGCCAGGTTGGGCATGGCCCAGAGGGTGGAGCAGCCGGCCAGCAGCAGGGCGTAGCAGGCGAGCATCCGCTGCCGGGCCGAGCGCCGCCAGTTGACCAGCCCGTAGACCACGCCGGCCACCATGGAGCCGCCGGCGAAGATCCCGTAGACGATGCCGTTCATGTCCGCCCGGCCGACGCTCTCGGCGAAGGCGGTGATGGAGACCTGGAGCGCGCCGAAGACGGTGCCGACGCCCAAGAAGGAGGCGGCCAGCAGTCGGACGCCCGGGGAGGCGAGGGCGGAGACGCGCTCGGCACCCTCGACGTGCGGGTGGCGGGCCGGGGCGGTGGAGCGCTGGGCGGCGAAGGCCAGGCCGCCGGCCACGGTGAGCGCGGCCTCCGCGATCAGGGTGGCGGTGGGGGAGACCCCTGCGGCGATGGCGGTGGCCAGCACCGGCCCGACGACGAAGGTGAACTCGTCGGTGACGGACTCGAAGGCGAAGGCGGTGTTCAGGGTGGCCGGGGAGTCGGAGAGCCGGGCGACCCAGCGGGAGCGGACCATCGCGCCGATCTGCGGCACGCTGGCGCCGGCGGGGGCGGCGGCGAGGAAGAGCGCCCAGGCGGGGGCGTGGCCGAGGGCCAGGCCGATCAGGGCGGCCACCGAGACCGCGTGCACCGCGATGCTGGGCAGCAGGACCGCGGCCTGCCCGTGGCGGTCGGCGAGGCGTCCGGTCTGCGGGCCGATCAGGGCCTGTGCGACGGCCGAGACGGCGGCGACGCTGCCGGCGGTGCCGTACGAGCCGTGGGTCTCCAGGACCAGCAGGACGATGCCCAGGCTGAGCATCGCGTACGGCAGCCGCGCCACGAAGGCGGGGGCCAGGAACGTCCAGGCGCCGGGCGTGCGGAGCAGGGCACCGTATCCGACGCGGGTGGGGTCGTCGACCGTTCGGCGGGCCGTCACGGTCGGTCCTTCCTGCTGCCTGGTAGCGCAGTGGGGGTGTGGGTGACCCCGACGGCGCCGAGAGCTGTCCTCTCGCGCGTCGACCGGGGTTGATACCGGGCCCGGACGGCCGAGGGTGGGGCGTCCGGACGCGGCCGCCGAGCGGTCGCGCCAACTCTGCTTCAGGCAGATGTAGCGGGTGTTTTCAGTTCGGTTCTCAGAAGATCTACGGAGCCATTCTACGCGGGTAGCGTGACTCTGCCACCCCTCCGCGCCGGTGAATTCACGGTGAACACCGGCGCGGGGGAACGAAACCCAGGTCAGGCCTTCCTAGGGCCGGGAGCGTCCGCGCAGCCAGCCGGCCAGCTTGCCGCCCTCGTCCACCGCGCGCAGCCGCTTCTCGGCGGCCTCGCTGACCTCTTCGGTGGTGACCACCAGCAGTTCGTCGCCGGCCCGCAGCACGGTGGCGCGGTCGGGCACGAAGCTGGAGCCGTCGCGGACCACCAGGGTGACGGCCGCCCCGGGCGGCAGCCGGAGTTCGCCGACCTCGACGCCGGACATCCGGGATTCGGCGGAGAGGGCGACCGAGAGCAGCTGCCCGTGCAGCCGCTCCAGCGGGGCGGACTCGATGCCCAGGTCCTGGCCCATCGAGCCCTCGCCGATCCGGAGCCACCTGGCCACCAGCGGCAGGGTCGGGCCCTGGAGCAGGGTGAAGACCACGACCAGGATGAAGACGATGTTGAAGACCTCGTTGGCCAGCGCCGAGTCCTGCTGGAGCACCAGCGGGATGGTGGCCAGCACGATCGGCACCGCGCCGCGCAGCCCGGCCCAGCTGAGCAGGGCCTGCTCCCGCCAGGGCAGCTTGAACGGGGTCATGGTGGCGAAGACCGAGGCGGGCCGGGCGACGAAGACCAGCACCGCGCCGATCACCAGCGCGGGCACGATGGCCGAGCCCATGGTGCCGGGGGTGCAGAGCAGGCCGAGCAGGACGAACATGCCGATCTGCCCGATCCAGGCCAGTCCGTCGGCGAAGCCGCGCACCGCCGGGCCGTGCGGGAGCTTGGAGTTCCCGAGCACCACCGCGGCGATGTAGACGGCCAGGAAGCCGGAGCCGTGCAGCAGCGCACCGCCCGCGTAGGCGCCGACCGCGAGCGACATCACGGCGATCGGGTACAGGCCGGAGGAGGGCAGTGCCATGTGCCGCACCGCCCAGGCGCCGAGCTTGCCGACCGCGAGGCCGACGGCCGCGCCGATGGCCAGCTCGGCGATGATCGTGCCGAGCAGCGCGTACCAGGAGTCCAGCGGGCCGGTGGTGGCGAAGGCGACCACCAGGATCACCACGGGGGCGTCGTTGAAGCCGGACTCGGCCTCCAGGAGGCCGTTCAGCCGGGACGGCAGCGGGACGGTGCGCAGCACCGAGAAGACCGCCGCGGCGTCGGTGGAGGAGACGATCGCGCCGAGCAGCAGCGAGGTGCGCCAGTCGAAGCCGGCCAGCAGGTGCGCGCCGAGGGCGGTGACCGCGACGCTGACCGCGACCCCGAAGGTGGCCAGCACGGTGGCGGCGGGCATCACGGGTCTGATGGAGCGCCAACTGGTCTTCAGTCCGCCCTCGGTGAGGATCACCACCAGGGCCGCGTAGCCCAGTACCTGGGTGAGCTCGGCGTTGTCGAACTCGATGCCGAGTCCGTTCTGGCCGAGCGCGACGCCGATGCCGAGGTAGATCAGCAGGCTGGGGAGGCCGGTGCGGGTGGAGAAGCGCACGGCGACGACCGCGAAGAGGAGCACCACGGCGACTTCGAGCAGGAAGCGGTTCAGGTCGTCGACAGTCACGCAGGGGCACCTCGGCGCAGTCAGGGGGCGGGCTGATGGAGCGTCTGAAGGCAGACCCGGAAAGGGGACCTGACGGTCCGTCATCCAGGGATCGTTACCCAGTCTAACATTTTACCTGCTCTTTTACATGTGGTCGAACGGGTTCCGCTTCGGTGCCGCCGTGCGGCGGGCGGGCGGGCGGGTGTGTGAGGTGGGGCGGGGTCGGACGGGTTCCGGTTCGGTGGCGCCGTACGGCGGGCGGGCGGGCGGGCGGGTGTGTGGGGTGGGGTGGGGTCGGACGGGTTCCGCTGTGGGGCGGAGCGGGTTGAGCGGGCGGGGCGGGGTGGGGCGGATTCCGGTCTCGGGAAGGGCCGGTAGGGTCCACCTGATCCGACCACGGGCGCCCCGAGTGCAGCTCCGCAAGCGCGTGCGCCCTAATGTGGTGGTCTGTCACGGCCGCCCGTCTCCCAGCCAAGGACTCAACCAGATGCCCCGCTCGAAGAGGTTCCGGCGCGCTCGTCTGCTCGTGATCGTGCTGGTGGTGCTGTTGGTCGCCGGCGCGGTGGGCGGCGGCTGGTTCGCCGTGCACACGGTGCAGGCCTCCTTCCCGCAGCTGGACGGGAACGTCAAGGTGGCCGGGATGACCGCGCCGGTGGACGTGAAGCGCGACGCCAAGGGCGTGCCGCAGCTGTACGCGGACACCGCCGAGGACCTCTTCCGCGCCCAGGGCTACGTCCAGGCGCAGGACCGCTTCTGGGAGATGGACGTCCGACGGCACGTCACCGCCGGGCGGCTGTCCGAGATGTTCGGCGACGGCCAGGTCGAGACCGACTCCTTCCTGCGCACCATGGGCTGGCGCCGGGTGGCCCAGCAGGAGTTCGACACCCAGCTCTCGGCCGACACCAAGAAGTACCTCCAGGCCTACAGCGACGGCGTGAACGCCTGGCTGAAGGAGCACCCCGGCGGCAGCTCCGCCTCGCTGGAGTACGCCCTGCTCGGCACCGTGAACGGCGACTACTCGCCCGAGCCGTGGAGCCCGGTCGACTCGGTGGCCTGGCTCAAGGCGATGGCCTGGAACCTCTCGGGCAACATGCAGGAGGAGATCGACCGCTCGCTGCTGGCCCAGGACTTCAGCGCCGAGAAGATCGAGCAGCTCTACCCGCCGTACCCGTACGACCGCAACGGCACCATCGTGAAGACCGGCAAGGTCGGCGCCGACGGCACCTACCGCCCGGCCGACGGCCAGGCCAACGCTGCCCAGCCGACCGGCCAGTCCCGCGCCGTCACCGCCTCGCTGCTCGGCGACGTGGCCGGGAAGATGGCCGCGATGCCGCAGCTGCTCGGCCGGCAGGGCCAGGGCATCGGCTCCAACTCCTGGGTGGTGGACGGCAAGCACACCACCACCGGCAAGCCGCTGCTGGCCAACGACCCGCACCTCGGCCCGGCCAACCCGTCCATCTGGTACCAGATGGGCCTGCACTGCCGCACCACCGGACCGGCCTGCGGCTTCGACACCGCCGGCTTCACCTTCGCGGGCATGCCCGGCGTGGTCATCGGCCACAACAAGGACGTGGCCTGGGGCTTCACCAACCTCGGCGCCGACGTGACCGACCTCTACCTGGAGAAGGTCACCGGCCCGGACACCTACCTGGTGGACGGTCAGGAGCGGAAGTTCGAGACCCGCAAGGAGACCATCAAGGTGGCCGGCGGGGAGGACCGCACCATCGTGGTGCGCACCACCGACCGCGGCCCGCTGATCTCCGACAAGTCCACCGAGCAGCAGAACGTGGGCAAGTACGCCCCCGCCGACTCCGCGCCCGACCGGGCCGGCGGCTACGGCGTCGCCCTGCAGTGGACCGCGCTGGTGCCGGGGAAGACCATGGACGCCGTATTCAAGCTCAACCAGGCTGCCAACTGGGACCAGTTCCGGGCCGCCGCCGCCGACTTCGCCGTCCCCGCGCAGAACCTCCTCTACGCCGACACCAAGGGCAACATCGGCTACCAGGCCCCCGGCATGATCCCCCAGCGCACCAAGGGCGACGGCCGCTACCCCGCCCCGGGTTGGGACTCCACCTACGGCTGGAAGGGCACCAACGGGGCGTACGACTTCGTCCCCTTCAAGTCCCTGCCGTACGTGCTCAACCCCTCCGAGGGCTACATCGTCACCGCCAACCAGGCCGTGGTGGACCAGAGCTACAAGCCCGTCCTCACCACCGACTGGGAGTACGGCACCCGCGCCAAGGAGATCACCGACCAGATCACCGACCGCCTCAAGAACGGCGGCAAGATCTCGCCGGAGGACATGAAGGCGATCCAGCTCGACAACACCAGCGTGATGGCCCGGACCCTGGTGCCGCTGCTGCTCAAGATCCGGATCGACGACCCCTACGTCCGCGAGGCCCAGGACCTGCTCAAGGACTGGAACTACAACCAGGACGCCGACTCGGCGGCCGCCGCCTACTACAACGGCGTTTGGCGCCAGCTGCTCACCCTGGCCTTCGGGCAGAAGTTCCCGGCCGGACTGCGCGCCGAGGGCGACTGCCTGCTGGTCCGTCAGAAGTCCGCCGACACCCTGCCGCAGGACGACCTCAACAAGAACCCCGTGGTCACCGTCTGCGGCACCCGTGACCCGGGCCAGGCCCAGCCGGACGGCGGCGACCGCTGGACCGAGGTGGTCCGCCGGCTGCTCACCCAGCCCGACTCCAGCTGGTGGGAGTACAAGGACTCCGACCGGCAGACCCAGAAGGGCCTGGGCAACCTGCTCGCCCAGGCGCTCAAGAACGCCCGCCAGGACCTGACCTCGCGCCTCGGCAAGGACGTCTCCACCTGGAGCTGGGGCCGCCTGCACACCCTGGAGCTCAAGGAGCAGACGCTCGGCTCGGACGACTCCTCGATCGCCTCCGGCCTGGTGCACCGCCTGCTCAACCGCGGCCCGTACCGGCTCTCCGGCGGCACCGCCGCGGTCAACGCGGCGGGCTGGAACGCGGCGGCCGGCTACCAGGTGGACTGGATCCCCTCGATGCGGATGGTCGTCGACCTGAGCGACTTCAACGCCTCCCGCTGGATCAACGTCGGCGGCGCCTCCGGCCACGCGTACCACGACAACTACGACGACCAGACCGTCGACTGGCAGCGCGGCAACCTGCTGCCCTGGCCGTACTCCCCGGACCAGGTCGACCAGGCCACCACGCACCGCCTGGTCCTGACGAACGGTTAGCAGTCGGACGGAAGGAGGCCTCCCGGCCGCGCCGCACCAGCGGCGTGGACCGGGAGGCCTTCCGTTTCGGCGAGGCCGTTCGCCGGGGCCCGCTCACCGGGGCCCGTTCATCTGCCTCCGGCCGCCCCGAACCAGTGCACCCCGGAGGGGGTGACGGCGGCGTGGACCGGGAGGTCGTGGGGTTCGGCGGGGACCTCGGGGAGCAGCTCGGGGTCGTGCAGCAGGGTGGCCAGGACCGGGGTGGCGCCGAGGCGGGCCAGGCGGGCCAGGACGCGGTCGTAGGAGCCGCCGCCGCGGCCGAGCCTGATGCCCCGTCGGTCCACGGCGAGGCCGGGGAGGAGGACTACGGCGGCGGCGGTCACCGCGTCGGGGCCGAGCCGGGGGCCGGTGGGTTCGAGCAGGCCGCGGGCGGCCGGGGCGAGGGCTTCGGGGCCGGTGTACTCGGCCCAGTCGAGGTCGTTGTCGGGCAGCAGGACGGGCAGCAGGACCCGGGCGCCGGCCGCGCGCAGGGCGTCCAGCAGGGGGCGGGTACCTGGTTCGCCGCCGACCGAGACGTAGGCCGCGACGGTCTCGCCGGGCCGGGCGAGCGCCCCGGCGTGCGCGGCGAGCGCGGTGGCCGCGTGCGCCCGCTGTTCCGGGGTGAGCGCCCGCCGTTCGGCGAGGAGCCGTGTCCTCAGCTCGGCCTTGTCGTTGTGCACCGGATACTCCCTGGTCCGCTCCGGCCCGGTCGGCGCGATCCCCGCCGGGTGCCGAGAGCCTGTCACGTGGAAGGCCCCGGATGTCCACCCCGTTGCTCCTCCAGGCCCTGGCCGGGCTCGGTCTGCCCGCGCTGGGCGCCGCCGTGCTGACGGGCGGTCGGCTGCGCCGGTCGGCGACGGCCGCCGAGGCGAGGGAGGCGGAGCTGCGGCGGCAGTTGGCCGAGCTGACGGCCGAGCGGGACGCGCTCCAGCGCACCGCCTCGTGCGACCCGCTCACCGGCGTGTGGAACTACCGCCACCTCCAACTCACCCTGGACCGCGAGGTGGAGCGGGCCCGCCGGGTCGACCCGGGGGCGCCGCTCCGGCCGCTGGCGCTGCTGATGCTGGAGATCGCGGGCTTCGACGCGGTGGTGGCCGAGCACGGGCGGGGCCGGGGGAACGCGGTGCTGCGCGACCTGGCCCAGCGGCTCAGCGTCGAGATCCGGCGCTCCGACACCCTCGGCCGGTACGGCGGCGAGGAGTTCCTGGTGGTGCTGCCGGACACCGGCCCGGAGGGCGCGGCGCACGTGGCCGAGCGGCTCTGCTGGACGGTCCGCCGCCACCAGCTGCTCGACTGGTCCCCGGCCGGTCCGGCCCCCCGCCGCCCGGTCAGCGGGAACGGGCTGACGGCGGCGGTCGGCATCGCGGTGCTGCCGGAGGACGGCGGGCACGCGGCGCTGCTGCTGCGCGCGGCCGACCGCGCGCTGGCGGCGGCCCGGGCGGCGGGTGGCGACTGCTGGCGGGGGACGGCCGACGCGGGCCCGGCGGGGACCGGGGCGGAACGGCCGGCGGCGAGCCCGGCGGAACGGGCCGCCGCGGCCGTGACCGAACGGGCCGTTCCGAGCGCGACGGCGGGTGTCACGGCAAGTGTTGCGGCGGGTGTGTCGGAACGGGCAGTGGTGGGCAGTACGGAGGGGCAACAGGAGTGCGGCGGGAATCGCCGGCGGGTGCTCACGGGTGCCGTTCCGGGCGAGTCCGCCGATGCAGCCCGCACGGAACCGCAACAAATCCCCGGTACTCTGTCGCCCTGTACCGGCAAGGCCACCCTCACCCCGGCCGGTGCTGCCCACACTCCGGCCGTCGCCGCCGAGCCGGGTTCCTGACGGTTCGGCAGTTCACGATCGGTTCACCCAGCTCTCAGTGTGGCGGAATTCCGCCCCTATAAGGTCTGACACATGACGACGAACGCCCGCATCCCCGTTACCAAGGCCGTGGTCCCTGCCGCCGGACTGGGGACGCGCTTCCTCCCCGCGACCAAGGCCACCCCGAAGGAGATGCTGCCGGTCGTCGACAAACCCGCCATCCAGTACGTGGTCGAGGAGGCGGCGGCCGCCGGCCTCTCCGACATACTGATGGTGACCGGCCGCAACAAGCGCGCGCTCGAGGACCACTTCGACCGCGCGTACGAGCTGGAGGAGCTGCTCGCCCGCAAGGGTGACCAGGACAAGCTGCGCCGCGTGCAGGAGTCGGTCCAGCTGGCCAACATGCACTACGTCCGCCAGGGCGACCCGAAGGGCCTCGGCCACGCCGTCTCGGTGGCCGAGCAGCACGTGGCCGGCCAGCCGTTCGCGGTCCTGCTCGGTGACGACCTGATCGACCCGCGCGACCCGCTGCTGGCCCGCATGATCGAGGTCCAGCAGGAGCTGGGCGGCTCGGTGGTGGCCCTGATGGAGGTCGAGCCGGAGCAGATCCACCTCTACGGCTGCGCCGCCGTCAAGGCCAACGGCTTCGGCGAGGACGTCTTCCGGATCACCGACCTGGTGGAGAAGCCGGAGACGGCTGACGCACCGTCGAACTACGCGGTGATCGGCCGCTACATCCTCGACCCGGCCGTCTTCGACGTGCTGCGCGAGACGGAGCCCGGCCGCGGCGGCGAGATCCAGCTGACCGACGCGCTGCGCACCCTGGCCACCCGGGACGAGACCGAGGGCGGTCCGGTCCACGGCGTGCTGTTCAAGGGCCGTCGTTACGACACCGGTGACCGCGCCGACTACCTTCGCGCTATCGTCCGTCTCGCGTGCGAACGTGAGGACCTGGGCCCGGAGTTCCGCGGCTGGCTGAAGGACTTCGTCGGCGCCGAGATGCAGGACTGACCAGAAGGCGAGTGAGGCGATGACCGGGACCACTGCTGATTCCTGCTGCGAAGAGGTCCCGGCACCGCCGCGCATGTGGAGCGTGGCCGAGCACCTGGCCGACGTGCTGTCAGGTGTCGGTCCGCTCCCGGCGATCGAGCTCCAGCTGCTCGACGCCCAGGGCTGCCGGCTGGCCGAGGACGTGGTGTCCGGGGTCGACCTGCCGCCCTTCGACAACAGCTCGATGGACGGCTACGCCGTCCGCACCGCCGACACCCAGGGCGCCACCGAGCAGTACCCGTCGGTGCTCCCGGTGGTCGGCGAGATCGCCGCCGGGGCCGGTGAGCTCCCCAAGGTCGGCCCGGGCCAGGCGGCCCGGATCATGACCGGTGCCCCGATGCCGCCCGGCGCCGAGGCGGTGGCCCCGGTCGAGTGGACCGACGGCGGCGCCGGCACCGGGATCGCCGCCGAGGCGATGACCGCGGCGCCCGAGGGCCCCGAGGAGGTCCGGGTGCTCCGCCCGGTCGAGACCGGGCAGCACGTCCGCCGCCGGGGCAGCGACCTCCCGGCGGGGGAGAAGGTGCTCGACGCGGGCGCCCTGCTCGGCCCCACCCAGCTCGGCCTGCTGGCCGCGATCGGCCGCGCCACGGTGAAGGCGGTGCCGCGCCCCCGGGTGGTGGTGCTCTCCACCGGCAGCGAGCTGGTGCAGCCCGGCGAGGCGGTCGGCCCCGGGCAGATCTCCGACTCCAACAGCTTCACCCTGACCGCCGCGGCCCAGGCCGCCGGCGCCATCGCCTACCGGGTGGGCGGCGTCCCGGACGACGCGGCGGTGCTCCGCTCGGTGCTGGAGGACCAGCTCGGCCGGGCCGACCTGATCGTCACCTCCGGCGGGGTCAGCGTCGGCGCGTACGACGTGGTCAAGGAGGTCTTCGCCGAGTACGGCGACATGGACTTCCGCAAGCTCCGGATGCAGCCCGGCAAGCCGCAGGGCTTCGGCCGCCTCCAGGGCACCCCGCTGCTCGCGCTGCCGGGCAACCCGGTCTCCGCGTACATCTCCTTCGAGCTCTTCGTCCGCCCGGTGATCCGCACCATGCTCGGCGCCACCGACGTGCACCGCCCGGTGGTCCGGGCCCGGACCACCGCGGACCTGCGCTCACCCGCCGGGCGGCGGCAGTTCCTGCGCGGCTGGTACGCCGGGGACGGGACGGTGGCCCCGGTCGGCGGCGAGGGCTCGCACCTGGTCGGCGCGCTGGCCCGGGCGAACTGCCTGATCACCGTCCCGGAGGACGAGACGCGGCTCGCGGCGGGAACTGACGTCGACGTGGTCCTTCTCACGGACTGAGCGACGGGGGGCTGTACGGTAGCGCGGGTATTCGCCTGCGCCACCGTGGAGTTCCCGTGTCCGAAACACCCCGTCTCACCCACGTCGACGAGACCGGCGCCGCCCGCATGGTGGACGTCTCCGAGAAGGCCACCACCGTCCGCACCGCCGTCGCGGCCGGGCGGGTGCTGGTCTCCCCCGAGGTGGTCGCGCTGCTGCGCGGCGCCGGCGTGCCCAAGGGCGACGCCCTCGCGGTGGCCCGGATCGCCGGGATCATGGGGGCCAAGAAGACCCCCGACCTGATCCCGCTCTGCCACCCGATCGCCATCTCCGGCGTCACGGTCGACCTCACCGTCGCCGACGACGCGGTGGAGATCACCGCCACCGTGCGCACCGCCGACCGGACCGGTGTCGAGATGGAGGCGCTGACCGCCGTCGCGGTGGCCGGGCTGACCGTGATCGACATGGTCAAGGCGGTGGACAAGGGCGCCACGATCGAGGCCGTCCGGGTGCTCTCCAAGACCGGCGGCAAGAGCGGCGACTGGGCGGTGCAGCGGTGAAGGCGCTGGCCCTGACGGTCTCCAACCGGGCCTCGGCCGGGGTCTACCAGGACAAGGGCGGCCCGCTGGTCGCCGAGGGCCTGCGCGCGATGGGCTTCGCCGTGGACGGCCCGCAGGTGGTCCCGGACGGCGAGCCGGTGGAGGCCGCGCTGCGGGCCGCCGTGGCGGCCGGGTACGACGTGGTGGTGACCACCGGCGGCACCGGCATCTCGCCGATGGACCTGACCCCGGAGATGACCGCCCGGGTGATCGACCGTCAGATCCCGGGCATCGCCGAGGCCGTCCGGGCGTACGGGCGGGAGAAGGTGCCCACCTCGGCGCTGTCCCGGGGGCTGGCCGGGCTGGCCGGACGTACCCTGATCGTCAACCTGCCGGGCTCCACCGGAGGCGTCAAGGACGGCATCGCCGTGCTGACGCCGCTGCTCCCGCACGCGGTGGACCAGCTCGGTGGCGGGGACCATCCCCGCCCGGCCGTCGCGGACCCCGCCTCCGCCTCCGCCGACCCGGCCTCCGTCGACGAGGGGAGCACCTCCTGAACGCCTCCTGGCAGGTCGAACTCCTGGAGGGCGACGTCGCGTTGCGCCCGATCCGGGTCCGCGACCAGCGGGCCTGGCAGGAGCTCAGCCAGCGCAACCGGGACTGGCTGCGCCGCTGGGAGGCGACGGTGCCGCCCGCCGGCGCCGCCCGCCCGGCCGCCGCCCGGCCGACCTTCCGTCAGATGGCCCGCTATCTGCGGCACGAGGCCGCCGCCGGGCGGATGCTGCCCTTCGTGGTGCTCCACCGGGGCCGCCTGGTCGGCCAGCTGACGGTGGGCGGGATCACCTGGGGCTCGATGTGCTCGGCCAACGTCGGCTACTGGGTGGACGAGTCGGTGGCCGGGCGCGGCATCATGCCGACCGCCGTGGCGCTGGCCGTCGACCACTGCTTCACCGGGCTCGGACTGCACCGGATCGAGGTCTGCATCCGGCCGGAGAACCGGCCCAGCCGGCGGGTGGCCGAGAAGCTCGGCTTCCGCGAGGAGGGAATGCGTCCGCGCTACCTCCACATCGACGGCGACTGGCGCGACCACCTGGTGTACGCACTCACCGCGGAAGAGGTCCCGGAGGGCATGCTGAACCGCTGGCGGTGGGTCAGGGGCCAAGGCACGCCCGGTAATTGAATAAGTGTTCGAAATAGATATCGATATGGCATCGCGGCCGGGGCGAGTGGTCACAAATACCGGCAAAATAGTCGGAGAATCAGCTTGATCACACGACACGCCGCGCCAAATTGCTGCCGGGCCTTCCCCCGCGCCCGTACCGTGTGAAACGTGAGCAGTAGCGGCCTTATCTACGCGGTCATCGTAGGAGCCTGGGCCGCCTATCTGGTGCCGATGTGGCTCCGCAGGCAGGACGAGCTCAACGAGGCCCGTCCGACGGAACGCTTCAGTACCGCGATCCGCCTGCTGGCCGGACGGTCGGCCATGGAGCGGCGGGCATCGAAGGCACTCGGCGAGGAGACCAGCACCGGCGACGGACCCGTCCCCGGCGAGCCCGGCGATCCCGCCGGCGATCTCGCGGGCGTGCCCGCCGAGGCGTTCGCGGTCGGCGAGCCGCCCGAGCGGCAGGCCGACCGGGCCCCGATCGGCGACCCCGCGCCCGAAGCGGCGCCGAGCGCCCCCGTCACCACGACCACCCCCGCGCGCGAGACCGCGCACGGCTCGACCGAGGGCCGTGCGCGACTGCTGGCGCGCCGCCGCCGGATGGTCACCACCCTCTTCCTGGCCTTCGCGGCCGGAGCGGTCGCCGCCGCCGTGCTCGGCGTGGCCTTCCTCTGGATCCCCGCCCTGCCCGCCCTGCTGCTGACCCTCTACATCGGCCACCTGCGCCGGCTGGAGCGTCAGCGGTACGAGGTGAAGCTGGACCGCACCCGGGCGGCCCGCGCCGCCGAGCGGCTGCGCGAGCGCGAGCGGACCCGGGCGGCCGCCGCCCCGGCCATCCCCGCGCCGGGCCCGGCCCCCGCCGAGGCGGCCCCGACGCCCCGTCAGGCCCCCTCCCCGGCCCGGGGGGCGGCCGCCCCCGCCTCGGCCCGTCCGCACCTGCGGCTGGCCACCACCGACTCCGCCCTGGTCGAGGCCACCGACCACGAGGAGTGGGTGGACGGCATGCGCGACCGCGCCCCGGCCGGCCCCGACTCCTGGGAGCCCGTGCCCGTCCCGCTCCCCACCTACGTCACGGCCCCGGTCGCCCCGCGCACCACTCCGGGCCTGGACGCCCGCGCCACCGCCTGGGACTCGGGCCGTGCCGCCAACACCCCGCTCTTCGACCAGTACGCCGACCCGGACCGGGCGCGCGCCGACGCACGGGCCGAGGCACGGGCCGAGGCGGCGGCCGAGGCGGACTACCCGTCCCGCCCCCGGGCGGCGAACGAGTAGCCAGGTGAGGGGTGGTCACGAGCCCCCTCCGGAAGGTGCTAGAGTTTCTTCTCGTTGGGGCTGTGGCGCAGTCCGGTAGCGCACCTCGTTCGCATCGAGGGGGTCAGGGGTTCGAATCCCCTCAGCTCCACCAACAAGAAGTCCCGCTCGGTCCTCGGACCGGGCGGGACTTCTGCTTTCCCGGGACGCGGCGGGGCCGGCGGCACCCCGGGGAGTGGCCACCGGCCCGGACTGGCGCCCCGTCAGGCGGGGAGGCCCGGTTCGGCCTCCACTGGTGCCGGGGCCTGGGCCAGGGCGGCGCGCAGGGCGGCGTTCTCCGCCTCCAGCGCGCCGATCCGCTTGCGGGCGAAGTAGAGCTCCAGCACCGCGTCGGTGAACTCCGCGACGAGTTCCTCGGGGGTCAGCTGCACCGTGTCCTCCTGGTGTCCGGCCGGCCGTCAGGCCGGGGCGATCTGGGTGACCGTGCCGTTGGAGCCGCGCCACATCAGGGCGCCGCCCTGGGCGTACAGCGCTCCGCCGCGCGCGGTGCCGTCCACGGAGGTCGGGGCGGCCGCGCTGTCGCCGACCCGGAGCACGCCCTCCACCAGCAGGGCGGCCGGGGCGGCGGGCCGCTGGACGACGTGCAGCTGGGCGCGCGGCCTGTCCCCGCGCACGGTGCCGATGCCGGTCAGGCCGGAGCCCTTGACCACCAGGTCCTCCAGCTTGGTGCCGTCGGCGAGCGTGCTGTTGCGCAGCGCGATCAGGTTGCCGGTGGTGGAGCCGGTGGTGGAGGTGAGGTAGATGCCCTGGGCCGCGGTGCCGGAGGTCTGCAGGTCGATGGAGATCGCGGCGGCGTTCAGGTCCGATCCGTCGGCGTAGCCGCGGTGGGTGATCTTGAGGGTGCCGCGTCCGGTCTCGGTGCCGCTGAGGTACATCGCCGAGGTGCCCGGGTTGTCGGAGACCACGTTCAGCGCCACGGCGCTGCCGGAGGTGCCGGCCTGATAGACCGTCACGGCGTGCTGGTCGGTCGAGGTGGTCCTGAAGAACGCCGAGCGGGTGTCCGTCGCGGTGCTGAAGCTCCGCGCCGTGACCTCGCCCTCGAAGACGGTGGTGGCGGCGTCCGCCGAGGCCTCGCCGGCCCCGCCCACCGCCACCGTCACCGCTCCGGCGGTGAATCCGCCGAGAAAGATCCGTCGTCCGATGGCCATGCGACCGTCCTCCCCCTGGTCCGTCGTCGGCCGGTCACTATACCGACGCGCCCGGCCGCGCACGGTGGCTGATCCGGTGTCAGGCGTGCGTCCCGGTGGTCCCGGCGTACGGTGGAGGCAGGAGTCCGCCCGGCGGCGGTCAGGCCCGGTGGGCGGCCGATCGAGGGAGGCCGTGATGGCTGCTCTGATCAGGAAGAGATTCGACGAGGCCGACGAGACCCGTCCGTTCGAGGCGGACAAGGGGCGGCTGGACCTGGTGGACCTGGACGGGGCCCAGGTGGGGCAGGGGACCTTCGAGCCGGGGTGGCGGTGGTCGGAGCACGTGAGGCCGATCGCCGGGACGGACAGCTGCATGGCCTCGCACGTGGGGTACTGCGTCTCGGGCCGGATGCACATCCGGATGGACGACGGCACGGAGCAGGACCTCGGCCCGGGGGACGTCGCGGTGATCGAGCCGGGGCACGACGCCTGGGTGCTGGGCGACGAGCCCTGCGTGTTCCTGGACTGGCAGGGCTACTCCGACTACGCGAAGCGCTAGAGCCGGTCACACTTCCCGCTCCCGGTACGTCGGTGCTGTGAGGGACACGGCATCGACCGAGGGAGCGGGCAGCATGAGGATCACGGTTTTCGCCGCCACCGGCGGCATCGGACGGCTGGTGTTGGAACAGGCCGTCGCGGCGGGGCACGAGGTGACGGCGGCGGTGCGCCGTCCGGAGGGGCTGGCCGGCAGCGGGGCCCGGGTGGTGGGGGTGGACCTGGCGGTGCCCGGGGCGGAGCTGCTGGAGGCGGTGGCCGGGGCGGACGCGGTGCTGTCGGCGCTCGGGGCCCGGGGCAAGGGGGACATCGGGGTGGCGGAGCGGGGCACCCGGGCGATCGCCGGGGCGATGCGGGGCGAGGGGGTGCGCCGGCTGCTGGTGGTGAGCGCGGGGCCGATCGGCACGGTGCCGTCGCCGGAGCGGCCGCACCCGCCGCGGCACGACCCGGGGGACGACCTGGTCACCCGCCGCCTGCTGGCGCCGCTGGTGAAGGCCGCGCTGCGGGAGCGGTACGCGGACCTGGCCCGGATGGAGGACGTGGTGCGGGCCAGCGGGCTGGACTGGACGGTGGTCCGCCCGCCCCGGCTGACGGACCGTCCGCTGACGGGCCGTTACCGGACCGCCCTGGACCGGAACGTGCGCGGCGGCACCTCCGTGTCGCGCGCCGACGTGGCGCACTGCATGCTCGACCTGGTGGGCAGCGGGGAGAGCGTGGGACGGACGGTGGCGGTGGCCTCCTGAGGCGGGCGGAGACGTACGGGGGCGGGGAGAGGAGACCGGAGGGTCGGCAACCGCTTCTGTGCGTTCGGTGTTCACCGGGGAGCCGGATCGCTACGGTCACCAGCACCGCTGTTCCTAGGTGCTACTGACGACCCGTCGGAGGATTCGCCCGTGAACGTTCGGACCCGTCGCGCAGCCGTTGCCGCCCTCGCGGTGGCCGCCCTGACCACTCCCGTCCTGCTGGTCGGGGCCACCGGAGCCGCCGCCCACGGCCACGGCCCGGACCCGGCGAAGAAGGCCGCCCAACTGGCCGCCAAGCTGGTCGAGCAGAGCAGCGGCAAGGACGCCTTCCGCACCCTGGAGCAGTTCCAGCGGATCGCCGACCGCAACGGCGGCACCCGGGTGGCCGGTTCGGCCGGGCACGCGGCCTCGGCCGAGTACGTGGCCCGGAAGGCGGCGGAGGCCGGGCTGAAGGTCTCCCGGCACGAGTTCGAGTACACCTTCAACCAGGCCCTCACCCAGACGCTGCGGGTGGTCGGCCCGGTGGCCGAGGACGTGCCGATGCGGGCGATGACCTACTCGGTCAGCGGCCCGGACGGCGGGCTGACGGCCCCGCTGGCGGTGGTGGCGGTGGACGCCACCACCGGCTGCGAGGCCTCGGACTACCCGGCCGGCGAGTTCACCGGGAAGATCGCGCTGATCAAGCGCGGCGGCTGCACCTTCGCGGTCAAGCAGGCCACCGCGGCGGCGGCCGGGGCGGTCGGCGCGGTGGTCTACAACAACACCGCGGGCGAGCTGGGCGGCACCCTGGGCGACCCGGCGGCCGGCAAGGTGCCGGTCGGCGGCATCACCCAGGCGGCGGGCGAGGCGCTGGCGGCCAAGGCGGCGGCCGGGCCGGTGACCGTCAACCTGGACATCAAGACCCTGATCGAGAAGCGGAAGACCTGGAACGTGATCGCCGAGACCAGGGGCGGCGACCCGGCGAACACCGTGATGGTCGGCGCCCACCTGGACTCGGTGACGGAGGGCCCCGGCATCAACGACAACGGCTCCGGCTCGGCGGGCATCCTGGAGGTGGCCCGCAGCCTGTCGGACCGTCAGGTGAAGAACAAGGTGCGGTTCGCCTGGTGGTCGGCGGAGGAGTTCGGGCTGATCGGCTCCGAGGCGTACGTGGCCTCGCTCTCCGACGCGGAGAAGGCGAAGATCAAGCTGTACCTGAACTTCGACATGATCGCCTCGCCCAACGCGGCCCAGTTCGTCTACGACGGCGACGACTCCGACCACGTCGGCTCGGGCCCCGGCCCGGCCGGTTCGGCCCAGATCGAGCGGCTGATCAACGGCTACCTGGACCGGCGTCAGCTGCCGCACGAGGGCACCGACTTCACCGGCCGCTCCGACTACGGCCCGTTCATCGAGGCGGGCATCCCCGCGGGCGGCACCTTCACCGGCGCCGAGGGGATCAAGAGCGCCGTGCAGGCGGCCACGTACGGCGGCACCGCCGGCACCGCCTTCGACAAGTGCTACCACCAGGCCTGCGACAACCTGTCCAACCTGGACCTCAAGGCCTTCGACCACAACATCGACGTGATCGCCAACGCCGTCGGCACCTACGCCTGGGACCTCTCCTCGCTGACCGCCCCGGTCGCACCGGAGAACACCTCCGGCGGTCAGGGCGGCGGTGGCGGCCTGCACGCGGGCCACGGGGACGAGGCCGCCGAATAACCGATGGCCCGTCGGACCGGCGCCGGGTAGTCTCCACCGCGATGGCGCACCCGGCGCCAGGTCCGCCACGGGCGGAGGAAGGAGGCGTGGCGATGCACACCCACATCCCCCCGGCGCTTCCTTCCCGTACGGCTCGCTAGCCGCTCCGGAAGCGCCACCGACTGCCCGGAGGCAGCGTGTCCTTCCGTACGACGTCCCGCCCTTCCCGCACCACCTTCCGCAGCACCACCCCGGCCGACCTCGACCGGGTGCTGTCCTGCACCGTGGACGAGCCCGTCTCCTGGGCCGACCCCGAGCGCTACCGCTCCATGCTGGAGAGCGGCGCCTACCGCCCCGAGCACACCTGGATCGCCGAGGACGGCGAGGGCCGCCTGCTGGCCCGAGCGGTCTGGTGGACCTTCCCCGAGGGCGACCGCCCGCTCGCCCTGGACTGCGTCTGGACGGCCCCCGGCGTCGAGGACCGGACCGCCCTGGCCGCCGGGCTGCTGACCGCCGCCCACGACTCCTTCCGCGCCGCCGGATGGGACCTGCCCGAGTGGCACCTCTTCCTCGCCCCG
>NZ_BAAAYB010000043.1:0-23651 GCF_039535905.1 Kitasatospora albolonga
ACCTCTACCTCGGCTCCACCAAGGTCGGCACCGCTCAGGTCGGCGCGCTGGCCGCCGGTGCCTCCACCACCGTGCAGGTCAACGCCGGGGTGCAGAACGCCGGCAGCTACCAGCTCTCCGCCAAGGTCGACGAGGCCAACGCGGTGATCGAGCGGGACGAGACCAACAACTCCTTCACCGCGGCCGCCCCGCTGGTGGTCAGCCAGGTGGCCAGCTCCGACCTGCTCGCCTCCCCGGTCAGCTGGTCGCCGTCCAACCCGGCGGCCGGAAACGCCGTCAACTTCTCGGTGGCGGTCAAGAACCAGGGCACGGTGGCCTCGGCCGGCGGCGCCCACGCCATCACCCTCACCGTGGCCGACGCGAGCGGCGCGGTGGTGAAGACCCTGACCGGTGCCTACACCGGTGCCATCGCGGCCGGTGCCACCGCGGCCCCGGTGAACCTGGGCAGCTGGACGGCGGGCAACGGCAAGTACACCGTGAAGACGGTGATCGCCGACGACGCCAACGAGCTCCCGGTGAAGCGGGCCAACAACACCGACACCCAGTCCCTCTACGTCGGCCGCGGCGCCAACATGCCGTACGACACCTACGAGGCCGAGGACGGCGTGCTGGCCGGCGGCGCGGCCCTGGTCGGGCCCAACCGGGTGGTCGGCGACCTGGCCGGCGAGGCCAGCGGCCGCCGCGCGGTGACGCTCAACTCCACCGGTGCGTCCGTGGAGTTCACCACCAAGGCGCCCACCAACACCCTGGTCACCCGGTTCTCCATCCCGGACGCGGCCGGCGGCGACGGCATCAACTCCACGCTCAGCGTCTACGTCAACGGGTCCTTCCTGAAGACCATCGACCTGACCTCCAAGTACGCCTGGCTGTACGGCAGCGAGACCGCCCCGGGCAACTCGCCGGGCGCCGGCGGCCCGCGGCACATCTACGACGAGGCCAACGTCCTGCTCGGCACCACCGTCCCGGCGGGCAGCAAGATCAAGCTCCAGAAGGACGCGGGGAACACCTCGCAGTACGCGATCGACTTCGTCAGCCTGGAGCAGGCCACGGCCGTCGCCAACCCGGACCCGGCGAAGTACGCCGTCCCGGCCGGCTTCACCCACCAGGACGTGCAGAACGCCCTGGACAAGGTCCGGATGGACACCACCGGAACGCTGGTCGGCGTCTACCTGCCGGCCGGTGACTACCAGACCGCGAGCAAGTTCCAGGTCTACGGCAAGGCCGTGAAGGTGGTCGGCGCGGGCCCGTGGTTCACCCGCTTCCGGGCGCCGGACACCCAGTCCAACACCGACGTCGGCTTCCGGGCCGAGGCGACCGCCAACGGCTCCTCCTTCACCGGCTTCGCCTACTTCGGCAACTACACCTCGCGGATCGACGGCCCCGGCAAGGTCTTCGACTTCGCCAACGTCGCCAACATGGTGATCGACAACATCTGGGTCGAGCACATGGTCTGCCTCTACTGGGGCGCCAACACCGACAACATGGTCATCAAGAACTCCCGGATCCGCGACACCTTCGCGGACGGGATCAACATGACCAACGGCTCCACCGACAACCTGATCACCAACATCGAGGCCCGGGCCACCGGCGACGACTCCTTCGCGCTGTTCTCCGCGATCGACGCGGGCGGCGCGGACGAGAAGAACAACGTCTTCGAGAACCTGACCTCGATCCTCACCTGGCGGGCGGCCGGCGTCGCGGTCTACGGCGGCTACGCCAACACCTTCCGCAACATCCACATCGCCGACACCCTGGTCTACTCGGGCATCACCATCAGCTCGCTGGACTTCGGGTACCCGATGAACGGCTTCGGCACCGACCCGACCAACCTGCAGAACATCTCCATCGTCCGGGCCGGCGGCCACTTCTGGGGCTCGCAGACCTTCCCGGGCATCTGGGTCTTCTCGGCCTCGAAGGTCTTCCAGGGCATCCGGGTGAGCGACGTGGACATCGTCGACCCGACCTACCACGGCATCATGTTCCAGACCAACTACTCCGGCGGTCAGCCGCAGTTCCCGGTCAAGGACACGGTGTTCAGCAACATCTCGATCACCGGGGCGAAGAAGAGCGGTGACGCCTACGACGCCAAGTCCGGCTTCGGGATCTGGGCCAACGAGGCGGCCGAGGCCGGCCAGGGCCCGGCGGTCGGGTCGGTGGTCTTCAACAACCTGCGGATGAGCGGCAACGCGCAGGACATCAAGAACACCACCTCCACCTTCACCATCACCGTGAACCCGTAACCCCCTCCAGGTCCCATCCCTCCGAGAGCAGCTGCTGCCCCGGGCGCCCCTGACGCGCCCGGGGCAGCAGCGCAAGAAAGCGCAAACGGCTTGCGAAGGACGACGTACACTCCCATCATGACGCGACGACTCGCCCAGGTGGCGCAGAAGGTCGGGGTCAGCGAGGCCACCGTCAGCCGGGTGCTGAACGAGAAGCCCGGCGTCTCGGACGCCACCCGGCAGGCCGTGCTGACCGCACTCGACGTGCTCGGCTACGAGCGTCCCACCCAACTCCGCGGCGAGCGCGCCCGGTTGGTCGGCCTGGTGATGCCCGAGCTGCAGAACCCGATCTTCCCGGCCTTCGCCGAGGCGGTCGGCGGCGCGCTGGCCGGCCAGGGCTTCACCCCCGTGCTCTGCACCCAGACCGCCGGCGGCGTCTCCGAGGCGGACTACGTGGACCTGCTGCTGGCGCAGCAGGTCTCCGGCGTGGTCTTCTTCGGCGGCCTCTACGCCCAGGGCGACGCCCCGCACGACCACTACGACCGCCTCGCCGAGCGCAGCCTGCCCACCGTGCTGCTGAACGCCGCCATCGACGGCCTGGACTTCGCCCGGGTCTCCTGCGACGACGCGGTGGCCGTGGAGCAGTCCATCGGCCACCTCAAGCAGCTCGGCCACCGCAAGCTCGGCCTGGTGCTCGGCCCGGCCGACCACGTGCCGTCCCGGCGCAAGCTGGACGCGGCCCGGGCCGCCGCCGCGAAGGCGGGCCTGGAGCTGCCGGACAGTCAGGTCGAGCGGGCGCTGTTCACCTTGGAGGGCGGCCAGGCGGCCACCACCCGGCTGCTCAAGCAGGGCGTCACCGGCGTGATCTGCGCCTCCGACCCGCTGGCCCTGGGCGCCGTCCGGGCGGCCCGCCGGGCGGGGCTCTCGGTGCCGGACGACCTCTCGGTCATCGGCTACGACGACTCCTCCTTCATGACCTGCACCGACCCGCCGCTGACCACCGTCCGCCAGCCGATCGAGGCGATGGGCCGGGCCGCCGTCGACCTGCTGGTCGGCGAGATCGGCGGTGCGAAGATCACCCACGACGAGCTGCTCTTCGAGCCCGAGCTGGTGGTCCGGGGCTCCACCGCTCCGCCGCGCGAGCGTTCCTGAGCGCAGCACTGAGCCCCCTGCGGTCCGCCGACCGCAGGGGGCTCAGTGCTGCGCGGGTTAGAGGACCGTCAGCTCGGAGAGCTGGGCGGCGGGCCAGGCGGTGTTGGCGGTGAAGGTCAGCCGCAGGTGGCGGGCGGTGGTGGACGGGAAGGTGATCGTCCCGGTCGGGGCGATCGCCACGCTCTGGGCGGCGGCCAGCTGGGTCCAGTTCACGCCGTCGGCCGAGCCCTGCACGGCGACCGTCTCGTTCCGGGCGCCCCAGGTGGGGGGCAGGGCGAGGCGCAGGCCGGTGGTGGCGGTGGTGGAGCAGCGGTCGAGGGTGAAGGTCTGCGGGAAGGCGTTGTTGGCGCTCTCCCAGTAGCTGGCCTGGTTGCCGTCGATCGCGTTGGCGGCGGTGTAGGTCTGGGTGGAGCTGCTCGCGGTGGCGCTCGGCGTGCAGGCGGGCGGCGTCGGGGTGGGGGTCGGGGTCGGCGTGGGGGTCGGCGTGGTGGTCGGGGTCGCACCGGTCAGCACGGTCAGCTCGGAGAGCTGGGCGGCCGGCCAGGCGGTGTTGGCGGTGAAGGTCAGCCGCAGGTAACGGGCGGTGGCCGACGGGAAGGTGACCTCACCCTGAGGGGCGATCACCACGCCGCGCGCGGAGGCGAGTTCGGTCCAGGCGGTGCCGTCCGTGGAGCCCTGGACGGAGACCGTCTCGGTGCGGGACTCCCAGCCGGAGGGCAGGGCGAGGCGGACGCCGGTGACGGCCGAGGCGGTGCACCTGTCCAGGGTGAAGGTCTGCGGGAAGGCGTTGTTGGCGCTCTCCCAGTAGGTCGAGGTGTTGCCGTCGACCGCGTTGGCGGGGCCGTAGTTCTGGTTGGTGCTGCTGGCGGTCGCACCCGGGGTGCAGGCCGGCGGGGTGGTGGGGGAGGGGGACGGCGACGGAGTGGGGGTCGGGGTGGGCGTCGGGGTCGGGGTCGGCGTCGGGTTGGTCCCGTTGGACGGGCGGCCGCCGTAGGTGAACTGCGGGTTCGGCCAGACACCGGTGCAGGTCGAGCCGGTGAGGCCGGAGTTGCCGCCGCCGTCGGTGATCTGGAAACCGGTGCCGACGCAGTTGTGGATCGGGGTGGGCGCCTGCGCGATGTTCCGGGCCGTCACGTTGGTGAACCGCATCGAGGAGTTGGCCTGTGCCTGGACGGCGTAGGTGCCGGCGCCGTCGATGGTGACGTTGGTGAAGCTGATGCCGTTGGAGGGGCCCTCGATGGTCTGGATCGCCTCGTAGGAGCTGTCCAGGATGTCGGTGTCCGAGATGGCGATGGTGGCGCCGGAGATCGGTTCGTTGAGGCCGCTGAACCAGACCGCGCCGACGCCGAAGTTCCAGTTGTAGTCGCTGTTGCCGGTCCGGATCAGGGTGTTGCGGGCGGCGGTGATGGTGCCCGCCACGGCGGTGCCGTTGCCGGAGGTGACGCCGGGGTACCGGTTGGCGATGTGCAGGCCGCCGCCGTTGGAGATGGTGTCGGCCATCACGTTGTCGGAGATGGTCCAGTCCTTGCCGCCGTATGTGACGATGTTGTTGGCCAGGATCGGCAGCACCACGGTGTTGTGGGTGAAGCTGTCGCCGACGTTGGGCACCCGCTCCGGCCAGGAGGCCAGGCCGTCGTCGCCGGTGTTGCGGACGAAGGTGTTGGTGACGCTCGAATTGGTCACGCCGGTGTGGAAGTTGACCCCGTCGGCGGTCTGGTCGAGGATCCGGCTGTTCTTGATGGTGAAGCGGTCCATCGGACCGTCCATCCAGGCGGCCACCTTGGTGTGCTGGATCCACAGGTTGTCGACGGTGGAGTTGCTCATCGCCCCGCCGATGGCGTTCACCTGGTCGTCGTCGATCCGCTCGCGGACGTCGCCGATGATGGCGAAGTCCTTGAGCGTGACGTTCCGGCTCGGACCGTTGGCCTCGTGCGGGCGGACCGCGCCGCCGTAGCCGCCGCCCGGGACGTACTTGCCGTAGATGCCGGCCGCCCGGTTGCGGTTGATCGGGTCGCGCCCGCCGAGCACGGAGTACCAGGGCCCGGCCCCGGCCAGCGTGACGCCGTCCACCACCACGTGGTCGTAGAGGGTGAAGGTGCCGGTCGGGATCCAGACGGTCTTGCCCTGGGCCTGGCCCGCGTTGACGGCGGACTGGAACTTGGCGGTGGAGTCGGTGGCCCCGCTCGGGTCGGCGCCGAAGTCGGCCACCACGTCGAGCGCGCCCGCCGGCTTGGTCTTCGCCGGGCCGACCTGCTCGAAGTCGGCCAGGTCGATGGTGAAGCTGGGCGACTGCGCGGTGGAGGAGACCTGCAGACGGACCTTGGTGCCGGTCGGCAGCAGCGAGCCGAACATGGTCCGGGTCTCGTCGTAGAAGTGGTGCGGGTTGGTGTCGCCGGGGTTGTTGTTGAACGGGTAACCCCCGTAGTACCAGCCGTACTTGGAGGTCACCGGGAGGTCCTTGAGCTTGCTGCCGTTGACCAGCAGGTCGATCGAGGCGTCCCGGCCCCGGCCGTCGGCCGAGTCCGGCAGGGAGTACCGGAAGCTCATCGCGTCGGCGGGTGCGGCGAGGGTGAACTCCACGTACTGGCCAGGCGAGTTGAGCGTCACGGCCTGGCGGCCGGAGGCCTCCGAGGGGAGCGTGCCGTAACGCCGCTCCGGGCCGATCACGGTGCCGTTGGTGGCCGCGAACTCGGCCTCCTGCTCCTTGAACGGGACGGTCGCGCCCCGGCCGGGAACGTCGAGCGGGGAGAGGGTGGGGACGGCGGCCGCGTGCGCGGGGGCCGCGGTGACGGCGAGCAGGGCGCCGGTGGAGAGCGCGGCCGCCGTGAGGACGGCGACCGGCCCGCGAAGGCGGCGGACGGTGGGTGGCTGCATGAGGGGGCCTCGCTGGGTCGTGGGTGGGGGACGACGGCCGAGCGAGGGAGAGACTAGGCGCGACGCTGCATGAAGTCCATGGAAACGTGCAAAATCTCGACAGGTAGGGCGCAAGTCTGTCGGCTGTGGCGTTGTGCGACGCCGGAGCGGCGGATTGACCTTGACGTAGCGGCAAGGTGTGTCATGGAGCCATGCGAATCGGCGAACTGGCCGCCCTGGTCGGGGTCTCCACCCGGACGGTGCGGCACTACCACCACCAGGGCCTGCTGCCCGAGCCCGAGCGGCGGGCCAACGGCTACCGTGAGTACGGCCTGCGGGACGCCGTCGAGCTGGCCCGGGTGCGCCGGCTGGCCGAGCTGGGTCTCTCCCTGGATGAGATCCGGGACGTGCTGGCCGACGACCGGGGGCGCGAACTGCGAGAGGTGCTCGCCGAGTTGGACCGTGACCTGGCCCGACAGCAGCAGGCCATCGCCGACCGCAGGGCCCGGCTGGCCGCCTTGCTGGCCCAGGAGGAGCTGCACCCGGACAGCGCCGTCGACCCGGAGCTCGCCGATGTGCTGGCCGCGCTCCCCGTCGAGGGCTCGCCCTTCGCCGCACTGGACCGCGACGTGTTCGCCCTGGTCCACACCGCCGGCGGGCCCGAGCAGCGGGCCGAACTCCTCGACATGATCCGCCCGTTGGCCGGGAACGCCGACCTGCTCCCGCTCTACCGGCGCCTCGACGCGCTGGCCGGGGCGGCGCCGGACGACCCGGAGGTCGGCCGGCTGGCCGAGGAGCTGGTGGCGCACCTGCCACCGGTGATGGCCGAGCTGATGGCCGGCCGCACCCCGGGCGAGGAGCTGCCGACCGCGCTGGCGGAGGAACTGGCGCCCGCCCAACTGGCCGTGATCCGACGGCTGTTCGCACTCCTGGGAGGAGAGGGCTGATGGACGGTGTCGAGACGGGTACCGGGACCGGGGTCGAGGGGGGTGCGCAGGAGGGCGGGCGGGCCGGTGCGCTGCGCGTGCTGCGCCGGCTGGCCCTGTTCGACCTCCGGGGGATGCAGAGCCTCTGGCTGCTCGCCCGCCGCCGCCGGCACGGCGTCCCGCCGGGCGCCACCGCCGTCCCCTACGAGCGGGAGGAGCGAGGGACGCTGCTGGTCCTGCTCTTCGTGGTGGTGGTCGAGGGCATCGCCACCGAGCTGCTGCTGCGGGGCGTCGGCGCCCCGGAGTGGCTGCGCGGGCTGCTCCTTGTGCTGGACGTCTACGGGGTGCTCGCCGTGGCCGCCATCGGCGCCGCCCGGGTCACCCGCCCGCACGTGGTCTCGGGCACCGACCTGCGGATCCGCTCCGGCGCCTTCTTCGACCTGCGCGTCCCGCTCGCCCTGGTCTCCGCCGTCCGGACCGAACTGAACTTCAACGAGGAGAAGGCGGTGAGCGTGGCCGACGGCCGCTGCGCGGTCTCGGCCGGCTCGCGGACCAACCTGGTGGTCGAGCTCGCGGCCCCGGTGACCGTCACCCGCCCGCTCGGCCGGCCCGCCGAGGCGGACCGGGTCCACTTCTTCGCCGACGACCCGGTGACGGCCGCCGCCGCCCTCCGTGCCCGGCTCGGCCAGGCGGCTCCGACCGCCCGGCCCGCCGGCCGCTGACGCCCTCACCGTGATCTCCGGGCTCCTCGGGGGATCCCGGGCGCCGTCCCGGTGACGGGGTGTCAGGCGGGGTCGCGGGGGCGGCGGGGCCGCCGCCTACGATGGGCGGCATGTACGCCTTCCTCCCGGCCGCGGTCTTCTTCCTGGCCTTCTGCGCCAGCGTCTGGCAGGACCGGAGGCGGTTCCGCAACGCGGTGCTGCTCGGGCTGACCCTGACCAGTCTGACCGCCGCCCTGCTCGCCCAGGCCCGGCACCTGCCGGAGACACCGGCGATGATCGTCTACGCGGCGGTGCTGCTGGTGCCCGCGCTCGGGGTGCTGGTGCTCGGGGCGGCCCTCGTCCTCAACGGCGTCACCGTGATCCGGAAGGAGGGCGCCCGGCCGGCCACCGTGCTCTCGCTGCTGCTCGGGCTGGCCATCTACGGGACGGTCGTCCTGGTGCTGCTGGCCGGACGGCCGGACGCCTCCTCCGGCTACCTGGCCTTCGTGGTCGCGGTGCTGCTGCTCTCGGCCTACCTCTCCTTCCTCTGCCTCTCCTTCCTCGGCTACTCCTGGCTCTACGGCCGGATCCCCGCCCGGGGAGAGCTGGACTTCGTGGTGGTGCTCGGCGCCGGCCTGATCGACGGGGAGCGGGTGCCGCCGCTGCTGGCCGCCCGGCTGCGGCGCGGTCTGGCCGTCCACGACCGGCAGGTGGCGAAGGGGCGGCCGGCCCCGGTGCTGCTCGCCTCCGGCGGGAAGGGCACGGACGAGAAGGTCCCGGAGTCCACCGCGATGGCCCGGTGGCTGGTCGAGAACGGCGCTCCGCCCGAGCGGGTGTGGGAGGAGGACCGCTCGCGGACCACCGAGGAGAACCTGGTCTTCAGTCAGAAGATCATGAGCGAGGCGGTGCCCGGCTACCGCTGCGTGGTGGTGACCAACAACTTCCACGCCTACCGGGCCGCGATGCTGGCCCGCCGGGCCGGGGTCAACGGCCAGGTGCGCGGCGCCCCGACCGCCGGCTACTACCTGCCGAGCGCCACCATCCGCGAGTTCGTCGCGGTGTTCTGGGAGCACAAGGTGGTCAACCTGGTGATCTGCGCGCTGCTGGCCGGCATGGCCCTGGGGGCCTTCCTGCTCGACGCGCTCTACCGGTAGCGGCGCGGGCCCGGGCGGGGCGGGCCCGGACCGTCAGTGCCGGTTGCCCAGGGCGAAGAGCAGGATCACGAACCCGGCGAACAGGTGGGTCCCGGCGATGTAGAAACTGGCCCGCAGCCACATCTGCTTGCGGCGGCTCTTCTCGTCCTGGACGGCGGCGCTGCGCACGGCCTGGCTCATCGCTGGGTGCTCCCTCCGTGGTGGCCGGCCGGTCTGCCGACGCGGCTCAGATACCGAGTGTACGGGCGCGCAGTTCGGCCCTTCCGAGCACGCGGTGGACGTCCGCGAGCCTCGTACCAGGGGAGTCGTTGAACTCGTCGGGCGAGCTGACGCAGTGTCCGTCGGAGTGCAGCACCTCCATCACCTGGACCCGTCCGCGCCGCGCCTCGACCGCCGTGCCGAAGCCGTGCGCGAGCACCGCCGCCTGCGCGCCCAGCAGGCAGACCCGGCCCCGGGCGTCCCACATGGTGCCCTGCACCCAGCCGGCGGTGGTCAGGTAACGGGAGGTCAGGGCGAGGTGGTCGGCGACGCTGACGGGGGTCGGCCGCGCGGTCCTGCGGAGCAGGCGGTCCAGCAGGGTGGGGGCGGGGAGCGGGAAGCCCGTGTGCCAGGGGCGCAGCACGCTGCCGAGCGGGCAGACGCGGGGGACGGCGAGGCGGGCGGGTGCGGGGAGCGAGTGGAGGTAGGCCTCGATCTCGGTGACCAGGGCGGAGCCGTCGGCGGTGAGCATCGGCGGTGGGGTGAGGAGTGGGGCGAGGACCGGCATGCGGCTGCTCCTTATGTACCGATTTGGTGGCCTTTCTCTTGATACCTGAGCGGGTACGGGGAGGCGGCTGCCGACGCGCGGGAAGGGCGTGGGGACCCGGCGTACGGTGGGAGGCGGGGGTCTGCACCGAGGAGGACGCCATGCCCGGTTCCGTCACCATCGGACACACCGATGCACTGGTGATGCTCAGCCACGACGACGCCGCGCGCCTGGCGCGCACCCTGCGGGCGCTCTCCGAGGGCCGGCCGGCGCCTGCCGCGGAGGAAGGGGAGGAGGCACAGGCCCGGTGGTCCCGCCGACTGGCCGACTACCTGGACCGGCACCTCTGACGGAGCCCGGACCTCCGACGGAGCCCGGACCTCTGACGAAGCCGGGACGCGGCGGGATCCGGGCGGGTAGCGTGCGGGCATGTCGATCTCGTGGGTGACCGTCCCGACGCCGCTGCCGAGCGGGCCCGTGCGGCTGGCCGTCACCGACCAGGGGGTGGCGGCGGTCTCGTACCACGGCGACGCGGTGGCGGGGCTGCCCGCCGGACTGCCGGAGTGCGCGGACGAGCAGCGGGTGGCGCTGGTGCGCTCCCGGGTCGACGAGTACTTCGCGGGGAACCGGCGGGACCTGGAGCTGCCGCTGGACTGGCGCTTCGCCACCGGCCCGCACCGGTTGGTGCTGGAGACGCTCAAGCGCGAGGTCCCGTTCGGGAAGACCGTCACCTACGGCGAACTCGCCGCCCGCAGCGGGGCCTTCGAGGAGCTGGACGAGGGCGACTGGGCCGCCGCCCGCACCGTCGGCAAGATGATGGGGGCCAATCCTCTCTGCCTGCTGGTGCCCTGCCACCGGGTGGTGGCCTCGGACGGGATCGGCGGTTTCGGCGGCGGCCAGGTCGGCGTGGAGGTGAAGCGCTGGCTGCTCACCCTGGAGGGCGTGCTCCCGCCGACCCTGGACTGGAGCGGCCCGACCTGACCGGAGGCCGGGCCCGCGGCCGTCAGGCCATCGCCACCAGCCGCGGCACCGGGGCGGCGGTGGCCGCCACGGCGGGAGCGGGAGCGGCTGCGGGCAGCACCGGCTGGACCGAGGAGACCAGCGCGTAGTCGGTGCCCAGCAGGTCCTCGACCAGCGGCAGCACCGGGCTGGCGCCGAGCGCGAGCTGTACGGCGGCCAGCGGCAGGTTGAGCCCGCACAGCCGCAGCTGGTGCAGCCCGCCGGAGGGCCGGGTGTTGATGTCCAGCAGGACCGGCGTGCCGCGGTAGTGGCGGAACTGCACGTTGGAGAGGTACGACAGGCCGAAGGTCTCCACCAGCCGGCGGGCCGGCTCCAGGTAGGCCGGGTCGGTGGTGAAGCCCCGGCGGCGGCCGGTCTTGGTGCGGCCGACGGCGGCCAGCAGGCGGCCGTCCTGGTCGGCCAGGCAGTCCACCGAGACCTCGGGGCCCGCCAGGTAGGGCATCACCAGCAGGTCCACCGAGCCGGGTGCGGCGGCGAGCGCGCCGGCGAGCTGGTCCAGCTGGACGCTGCTGCTCGGCCAACCGTTCAACTGCCGCAGGCTGAACGGCTCCCGGGTGATGGTGCGGAAGCCCTCGCCGCCCGCCCCGCTGGCCGGCTTGAGGCAGGGCTGCTCGCCCAGCTCCTCCAACTCGGCGACGGCGGACAGGAGTTCACCGGCCGTCCGGACGCGGTACCAGGGCGGCACCGGGAGGCCAGCGGCGGCCATCGCGACGTAGCCGTCCACCTTGTCGGCGAAGGTGGCTATGCCCTCGGCGGGCGGGCAGACCAGGGCGGTGCCCAGCGCGGCGAACTCCGCGCGGTGCCGGGCCACCACCTCCTGGTGCAGGCGGGGCAGGAAGACGTCGATCCGGTGCCGGTCGCAGAAGTCCAGCGCGAACTCCAGGTACGCCTCCGGGGTCAGGCCGTCCGGCTCCGGCAGGCCGTGGTCGGCGGCGGCCAGCACCGGGGAGTCGGTGTCCACGTGGGTGGCGAAGACCTCGACCGGGGCGGCCCGGAGCAGGTCGATGAAGAAGACGTTCTCGGCGTAGGTGCGGTTCAGCCAGACGCGGACGGGGGCGCTCACGGAGGTCTCCCGGGGAGAGGGCGCGACAAGAGGGCACGGCGAAGCGGAGGGGTGGGGCAGGAGGGCACGGCAAAGGGAGAGGGCGTCCGCGTGAGGGTGGCCAGAACGGCCATCGGTCGCGCCCTTGTGGTGGCACCTTAGCGCCCCGTTCGAAGCGGGTGAACGGGGGGTGGCAGCCGATCCGTGACGCGCGTCGACCCGGGAGTGGACGGAGGGTCAAAAGCCCTGCCCGGAGGGGGTGCTGGGGTGGGGCGGGAGAGGTTACCGGCAGGTGAAATCTTCCGGGGACGGCGTGGACGGGGGCGCGCGGAGCACAGTGGTGGCGCCGAAGGGGCTCGAACGCCTGAACTGTCATCAGTTCGGGTGAGTGGGCCAGCCGGACTGGACCGTGGGCGTCCGATTGCGCAGCACCATGGGGTGCCACCACGTCCACGTTCGTCGTGCCCGCGGAAGGGTCGCAGATGACCACCGAGATCCAGCAGGGAATCCCCGCCGCGCGCGGGGCGGATCAGGCGCGCTCCAGCCTCGGCACCGAGGCGGCGCGCACCCTCGCCAGCACCACCAAGTCCGCCCCCCAGATGCAGGAGATCACCGACCGCTGGCTGCTCAGGGCGCTGCCCTGGGTGGAGGTCCAGGCCGGGACCTACCGGGTGAACCGGCGGCTGACGTACCTGGCCGGCCGCGGCCGGGTCGCCTTCGAGCAGGCCGGGGCCGCCGTCCGGCTGGTGCCGCCCTCGCTGCGCGAACTCCCGGCACTGCGCGGCTTCCCGGAGGACGGGCCGCTGGCCGAGCTGGCCGACCGCTGCGTGCAGCGCCGGGTCGAGCCCGGCGAGGTGCTGGCCGAGGACGGCCGGCCCGTGACCGAGGTGCTGCTGGTCGCGCACGGCAAGCTGCGGCGGACCGGCACCGGCAGGTACGGCGAGACCACCGCGCTCGGCGGAGCCGCCGACGGCGACCCGGTCGGCGACGAGGCGCTGGCCCAGGACGAGCCGCACTGGCCCTACACGGTGACCGCCACCACGGCCGGCACCGTGCTGGCGCTCCCGCTGGACGCCTTCCGGCAGCTGGCCGAGCGCTCGGCCGGGCTGCGCGAGCAGCTGCGCGCCCACCGCGAGGCGGCGGCCCGGCCGGTCAACAAGCGCGGCGAGGCCGCCATCGAGCTGGCCGCCGGACACTCCGGCGAGCCGGTCATCCCCACCACCTTCGTGGACTACGAACTCCGGCCCCGCGAGTACGAGTTGAGCGTGGCCCAGACGGTGCTGCGGGTGCACACCAGGGTCGCCGACCTCTACAACCAGCCGATGAACCAGACCGAGCACCAGCTCCGCCTCACCATCGAGGCGCTGCGCGAGCGCCAGGAGCACGAGCTGGTCAACAACCCGGAGTTCGGCCTGCTGGCCAACGTGGCGCACGAGCAGCGGATCACCACCCGCTCCGGCCCGCCCACCCCCGACGACATGGACGACCTGCTCAGCCGCCGCCGGGGCACCAGGTTCTACCTGGCCCACCCGAGGGCGATCGCCGCGATCGGCCGCGAGGCCAACCGGCGCGGGCTGTACCCGGCGGCCCGGGAGAAGGACGGCACGCTGCTGACCACCTGGCGCGGGGTGCCGATCCTGCCCTGCGACAAGATCCCGGTCAGCCCGCAGCAGACCACCTCGATCCTGGCCATGCGGGTGGGCGAGAAGGAGCAGGGCGTGATCGGCCTGCGGCAGACCGGGATCCCGGACGAGGTCGAGCCCGGGCTGAACGTGCGCTTCATGGGGATCGGCGAGAAGGCGATCGTCTCCTACCTGGTCAGCACCTACTACTCCGCGGCCGTCCTGGTCCCGGACGCGGTCGGCGTCCTGGAGAACGTCGACGTGGCGCACCGCGGCTAGCCGCCGGCCGCCGGCCGGTGGTCCGGCGGCTCCGTTCGTACGAGGCAACCGACAGAGTTGGGGGAGGGCACGATGGGGATCTTCGCGCTGGAGCGGAACGGGGCGGGGAGCGGGACGGGGAACGGAAGCGCCGGCGGCAGCCAGGAGGGCTCCGAGGCCGCCGAACTGCTGGCCCGCTCCCGGGCGGTGGTGGACCCGGCGCTGCGCGCCGCGATCGGCTCGATGCCGGACTCGATGCGGCTGGTGTCCGGATACCACTTCGGCTGGTGGGAGGCGGACGGCACGCCCTCCGACACCGGCTCGGGCAAGGCGATCCGCCCGGCCCTGGTGCTCGCCGCCCTCCAGGCGGTCGGCGGCACCGACCCGTCGGTCGCCGTCGGAGCGGCCGCCGCGGTGGAGCTGGTGCACAACTTCACCCTGCTGCACGACGACGTGATCGACCGCGACCTGACCAGACGTCACCGGGCCACCGCCTGGCGCGCCTTCGGCATCACCGAGGCGATCCTCGCCGGCGACGCGATGCACTCGCTGGCCCTGCGGGTGCTGGCCGAGGACGGCCACCCGGCCGCCCCGGCGGCGATCCGGCGGCTGGCCGACTGCGTGGTCGAGCTGTGCGCCGGTCAGCAGGCCGACTGCGCCTTCGAGCAGCGCACCGACGTGACGCTCGCCGAGTGCCTGGAGATGGCCGAGGCGAAGACCGGCGCGCTGCTCGGCTGCGCCGGTGCGGTCGGCGCGCTGTACGGCGGGGGCGGTGAGCAGGCGGCCGAGGCGCTGGACGCCTTCGGCCGCGAGATCGGCCTGGCCTTCCAGCTGATCGACGACCTGATCGGCATCTGGGGCGACCCGGCCGTCACCGGCAAGCCGGTCGGCGCCGACCTCGCGGCCCGCAAGAAGTCGCTGCCCGTGGTCTTCGCCCTCGGCTCGGGCACCGAGGCGGGCGCCCGGCTGGCCGAACTCTACGCGGTGGAGCGCGCGTTGACGGAGGAGGAGCTGGCCGAGGCGGCGGACGCGGTGGACCGGGCCGGCGGCCGTGCCTGGGCCCAGGGCGAGTCCTGCGAACGGATGGCCGCCGCCATCGGCCACCTGGCCGACGCGGTGCCCGACCCGTCGGCCGCGGACGACCTGCTCGCCCTCGCCGAACTGGTGACGCGGCGCTCCTTCTGACCCCTGCGGGGGCGCGGGGCTGTGCTGATGTGCGGCTGCGCGGCGTGGGCGCGCGGTTGGTGGTCACCCCGGGGGCGCGGGGCTGTGCTGATGTGCGGCTCCGCCGCGTGGGCGCGCGGTTGGTGGTCACCCCGGGGGCGCGAGGAACTGCGCGCAGCGGAAGAGAGTGACCCGTGTGCCGGGTACGGACAGCCACTTGCAAGTGAAGGTCCGTACCCGGCACACGGGTCGTTTCCTTCCGTCCCGCGCAGTTCCCCGCGCCCCTGGCTTCGCCTCCTGCCGCGCCGAGCCTCGCGTGCCGCCGTGCCAGGGGCGGGTGGGGCGCATAGCATCCGGACCGTACGGTTCATGACGGTATGTCCGGAAGCGGGGAGCGCGGCGGCATGGGCAATCCGGCACTGGTGGACCCCGGGACGGTCCGGCGGACGGCGGCCGAGGCCTGGAGCTGGGGGCACTCCCTGGTGGAGGGCTACCGCCTGCTCTACCCGGAGGTGTTGGACGAGGCCGACCCGGGTCACGTCGGCGGCTTCGGCCGGTTCGGCCGCCACCGTCCGGAGGAGGACGGTGGCCCGTACTCCCGGGCCTGGCTCGACCTGCGGACCGAGCCCTGGGTCCTCGAGCTCCCGGCGGCCGGCCCCGCGGTCTCGGCCACCGTGCAGGAGTTGGACTCCTCGCTGATCGGCACCCTCACCTGCGGCGCCCGCCCCGCCCGCTACCTGATCGCCGCCGCCCCGTCCGACCCGCGGTCCACCGACGGGGCGTCGTACGCCGACGAGCCGTACGAAGGCGTGCTGCGCGCCGACGGGCGGTTGGTCCGGGTCACCGTCCGGGCCGGCGAGCCCTGCGGAGGAGGGGTGCTCCTGCTGCCGCTCAGCGCTCACCACGGCGATCCTCCGGCTGCCCCGCCGGAGCCGGTGTGGCCGGTCTGGCGGGACGAGCTGCTCAGCGGCCCGGACTACTTCGTGCTGCTGGACTTCCTGCTCGGCTTCCTCCCGCTCCCGCCCGATCCGGCGGCCCGCCCGGCCGAGCGCGACCTGCGCCGGAGGCTGGCCGAACTCGGCATCGGCGGAGGGGACTTCGAGCCCGCCGTGCTGCCGGTCGAGCTGCGCGAGGAGATGCTCGCCGGACTCCACGACGGCCACCCGACGGCGCAGCCGCCCGGCTGACGGGCCGGCTGACGGGCCGGCCGTCTCCGCGGCTCAGGCCGGGCCCGGGGTCACCGTCGGCGACGGGGTGTCGGACGGGGAGGGCGTGGGGCTCGGGTCGGCGGATGGAGAGCCGGACGGCGTCGGCGTCGGTGTGGAGGACGGGGTGGGCGTCGCAGTCGGCTCGGCGGTGGGGGTCCCGCCGGGCGTCTGGGTGGGTGTCGGGGAGGACGAGGGGGCCGGGGAACTCGGCTGGGTCGGGACGCCACGGTCGGACGGGCCGCCTTCCAGGGTGACGACGGCTTGGGAGGGGGGCAGGGCGATCCGGGCCCGCCAGGGGTGCTGCGGGGCGAGGTCCTGATCGACCGTCACGGTGAGGGTGATCCGCTGGGAGGGTTCGAGGGTGCCGGAGTCCCGGCTGAGGCGCAGCCACGGGGCGTCGCTCTCGGCCCGCCAGTGCAGGGCGATGGAGCCGGTGTTCACCAGGGTGATCACCGTGCGCTCGCCGAACTCCTGTGCCTCGACGGTCAGTTGCCCGCCGCCCTGCTGGGCCGCCGGGGGTGCCGGGGTGGGCGTCTCCAGGTGCGGCGTGGTGCGGTCGAGCCGTACCGCGTTCCGCGAGGGCACCGGGACGGCGGGCCCGAGCACCGACGGGAGCAACGTTTCTGCGCCCTCCGCCCCGGCCCCGCCCGGGGCCCCGTTTGCGGCGCCGGTGACCGCCCCGGCCAGCGCCAGGCCGGGCTCGGGGGCCGGGCCCCGAGCCGAGGCCGGCTGGGGGGCGTGCGGCGCGGAGCCGGGCGCCGGGGTCTCCACCCGGACCGAGGAGACCGAGCCCGCCGCACCGGAGCCGCCGTCCGCACCGCGGTGCGCGCCCCAGAGCGCCACCACGGGCGCGGTCAGCACCGCCGCCAGCACGCCGGTGGTGACCACCCGCTGACGGACCGCCGGCCCGCGCAGCCGGCGCGGCGCCCGGTGCCGGGGGAAGCCCTGCCGGTCGAAGCGGAGCGTCTCCTCCTCCGGCCCGGCCTGGCGCCGGACCACCAGCCGCTCCCGCAGCACCTCGGGCGCGCGCAGCAGCGGCAGCCCGGGCAGCGCGGCCAGCCCGGAGTCCAGCTCGCCGGAGACCCGCTCGGCGGTGCCCCGGCAGGTCGGGCACTCCACCACGTGCCGCACCAGCTCCCGGCGCAGCGCCGGGCCGAGCACCCACTCCCGCCAGTGCTCCGCCCCGGCCCCGCCCAGCTCGGCCAGCACCGGGCAGCTGCCCACGCCGAGCACCAGCAGCGCCACCCTGGTCCGCCAGACCTCGGCCTCGGCGGCGGCCAGCAGACCGTCCGCCTCCGCTCCCGGCAGCCCGAGCACGGCGGCCACCTCGGCCGGGGCCAGCCGGTGACGGACCGCCAGCTCCAGCGCCTCGCGCTGCTCCGGGGACGTCCCGGCGCCCTCCGGCCAGGCCAGCGAGGCCAGCTCGCGGCGGTGCTCCCGGCTGACCGGGGCACCCCCGGCGGGCGGTGCGCCGCCGTCCTGCCCCTCGGCCATCCGGCGCAGGCAGCAGTGCCGGGCCAGCGAGTACAGCCAGGCGCGGCGCAGCTCGGGCGCGCCCAGCCGGGCGTCGTGACGCAGCGCCAGGTCGCGCACCTCGCGGACGGCGGCCACCGCGGCGTCGTGGTCGCAGAGCACCGAGAGGCAGTAGGTGAACAGCCCGTCGGCGTAGTGGTCGTAGGCTGCGGCCGTCGATCCGGTGCCGGCGGCCTGGGGCGTGGGGGAAGTCGACACCCATCCGACGCTAGGCACCGGCCCGTGCGCCGGTGCGGATTCGGGCTCCTTGTACTTCTTTCGGGTAACAACACCAGCCGCACCGTCACCTCCGCGCACCCCCGTGTCCCGCTGCGCGCCCCCGGCTGTCGGTGGCAGCCGTTACGGTGTGGGCCATGGCTGCCCGTACCAAGACCACCGCCAAGCCGCGCCCGGCCTACCGCTGCACCGAGTGCGGGAACGTGGTGCCCAAGTGGGTCGGCCGCTGCCCGGAGTGCAACGCCTGGGGCACGGTCGAGGAGTACGGCGCGGTCCCGATCCGCACCACGGCGGCCGGGCCGGTCAGCTCGCCGGCCAAGCCGATCGGGCAGATCGACGGGCAGGTGGCGACGGCCCGCTCCACCGGCGTGCCGGAGCTGGACCGCGTGCTCGGCGGCGGCCTGGTGCCCGGCGCGGTGGTCCTGATGGCCGGCGAGCCCGGCGTTGGCAAGTCCACCCTGCTGCTCGACGTGGCGGCCAAGGCGGCCACCGCGCAGCACCGCACGCTCTACGTCACCGGCGAGGAGTCGGCCGGCCAGGTCCGCCTGCGGGCGGACCGGATCAACGCGCTCTCCGACCACCTCTACCTGGCCGCCGAGTCCGACCTCGGCGCGGTGCTCGGCCACATCGACACCGTCAACCCCGGGCTGCTGATCCTGGACTCGGTGCAGACCATCGCCTCCGCCGAGCTGGACGGCGCCCCCGGCGGCCCGGCCCAGGTCCGCGAGGTGGCGAACGCGCTGATCCGGGTCTCCAAGGAGCGCGGCATGGCCACCCTGCTGGTCGGCCACGTCACCAAGGACGGCCAGATCGCCGGCCCGCGCCTGCTGGAGCACCTGGTCGACGTGGTGCTGAGCTTCGAGGGGGACAGGCACGCCCGGCTGCGGCTGATCCGCGGCGTCAAGAACCGCTACGGCGCGACGGACGAGGTGGGCTGCTTCGAGCTGCACGACGAGGGCATCGTCGGCCTGGCCGACCCGTCCGGCCTCTTCCTGACCCGCCGTGACAAGCCGGTGGCGGGCACCTGTCTGACGGTCACCCTGGAGGGCAAGCGCCCGCTGGTGGCCGAGGTCCAGGCGCTGATGGTGGACTCGCAGATCCCCTCCCCGCGCCGGACCACCTCCGGTCTGGAGTCCCCCCGGATCGCGATGATCCTGGCGGTGGTGGAGCGGCACGGCGGGGTGAAGCTCGGCAAGCAGGACATCTACACCGCCACCGTCGGCGGGGTGAAGCTCACCGAGCCCTCGGCCGACCTGGCGATCGCCCTCGCGGTGGCCTCCTCCTCCACCGACACCCCGCTGCCCAACAACCTGGTGGCGATCGGCGAGGTCGGCCTGGCGGGCGAGGTGCGGCGGGTGACGGGCGTTCAGCGGCGGCTCGCCGAGGCCCACCGGCTGGGCTTCACCCACGCCCTGGTCCCGCCGGACCCGGGCAAGGTGCCGCCGGGCATGAAGGTGGTCGAGGTCTCCGACATCGGCGAGGCGCTGCGGGCGATTCCGGGCCGCCGCCGAGCCTCCGCGAAGCCGAAGGCGGACGCCGCCGGGGGCGCCGCGGCCGCTCCGGCCCCGAGGCAGAGCACCCGTCAGACCGCCCGCCAGGCCCCGGTCGCGGCCTACCCCGACGAGCTGATGGAGGGGTGGGAGCCGGTCGACTCGGACGAACTCATCTGACCCAGACCCCGTTATTGCCGCACGCCGTTAGACTTTCCCCTGTTTAATCGGCAGAAGCATCAATGCAGTAATGCAATAACGAGAGACAAGACCGCCGGGCACCAAGCCGAGCGGTCCGGGTCTACCGGAGGAGTCACGTGGCAGCCAGCGACCGGGCGGACAAGTCCTCCCGTGAGGAGGCCCTGCTGCGGGCCTCCCTCAGTGCCATCGCCCCGGGCACGGGACTCCGCGACGGGCTGGAGCGGGTGCTCCGGGCCAACACCGGCGGCCTGATCGTGCTGGGCTTCGACAAGACCGTCGACGCCATCTCCACCGGCGGGTTCGTGCTGGACGTGGAGTTCACCGCCACCCGCCTGCGCGAGCTGTGCAAGCTGGACGGCGCGGTGGTGCTGGACAAGGACATCACCAAGATCGTCCGGGCGGGCGTCCACCTGATGCCGGACTCCACCATCCCCACCGACGAGACCGGCACCCGCCACCGCACCGCCGAGCGGGTCAACCGGCAGACCGGCTACCCGGTGGTCGCGGTCTCGCACTCGATGCGCCTGATCGCCATGTACGTCAACGGCACCCGCCGGGTGCTGGAGGACTCCACCACCGTCCTCTCCCGGGCGAACCAGGCGCTGGCCACCCTGGAGCGCTACAAGCTCCGCCTCGACGAGGTGGCCGGCACCCTCTCCGCCCTGGAGATCGAGGACCTGGTCACCGTCCGGGACGTCACCGCCGTGGCCCAGCGGCTGGAGATGGTCCGCCTGATCGCCGCCGAGATCGCCGGCTACGTGCTGGAGCTCGGCACCGACGGCCGCCTGCTCTCGCTCCAGCTGGACGAGTTGATCGCGGGCGTCGAGCCCGAGCGCGAGCTGGTCGCCCGGGACTACTTCCCGGAGCGGGCCGCCAAGCGCGGCAAGACCGTCACCGACGTGCTGGCCGACCTGGAGGCGCTCACCCACGCGGAGCTGCTCGACCTCCAGACGGTGGCCAAGGCCTTCGGCTACTCCGGCACCCCCGAGTCGCTGGACTCGGCCGTCTCGCCGCGCGGCTACCGCCTGCTGGCCAAGGTCCCGCGCCTGCCGAACACGGTGATCGAGCGCCTGGTCGAGCACTTCGGCGGCCTGCAGAAGCTGCTGGCCGCCTCCATCGACGACCTGCAGACCGTCGAGGGCGTCGGCGAGACCCGGGCCCGCTCGGTCCGCGAGGGGCTCTCCCGGCTCGCAGAATCGTCCATCCTGGAGCGCTACGTCTGACCCGTGGTCAGCCCTCGGGCGCGGGATCGGGCTTGACGGCGTAGTAGAGGCTCATCAGCGTGACCTCGACCGCGTCGGGGTCGGTGCTGTTCCCCTCCGCGATCAGCTCGTCGATGACCGCGCGCAGCCGGTCCCGCATCTCCACCGCCCGCTCCGGGCGCACCCGCAGGCCGACGTGGCTGAACAGGCCCGGTGAGGCGGGCTGCGCCGGGTCGGTGGTGGGCAGGCCGAGCCGCCCGGCCAGGTAGAGCCGCTGGTAGTCCTCCCGGACCAGGTCCAGGGTGGCCAGCATGGCCCGGAGCGCCTCGGGCCGCTCGGCCGAGTCCCCCGCGAACACGCCGGGGGAGATCTTCAGCGACTTCTGGCCGAGCCGGTAGCGGCTCTCGGTGATGCCCGAGACCAGCCGGGTGCCGGCCACCTGGATCAGACCGGTCTGCTCCAGCTGCTTGATGTGCCGGTAGAGCTTGGTCTGCGGTTCGTCCAGTGCGGCCGCGATCTCCTTGACCGTCAGCTCCTGCGGTTCGCGCCGGTACAGCGCGTTCATGATCGCGATCCGGACCGGGTCGGCGAGCGCCTTGAGGGTCGCCACGTCGGTGACCTCACGCTCCGTCAGTTGCTCCACCATGCGGTCATTAACCCATGAGCATCGACCCTTGCGCAAACGGTCACGCCTCTGCAATCGTTCACTCGAACGTGAATGGTGGCCAGTGAGTGAACGGGGTGGATGCGATGACTGCGCTTCAGGTCGAACGCGGGGCGGGGACCGAGCCGGAGCCGGTGGTGCCGCTGCGGCGGAACTGGCGCTTCCAGGCGCTCTGGAGCGGCGCCGCCGCCTCCATGCTCGGCACGATGGTGGCCGACACCGCCTACCCGCTGCTGCTGCTCGCGATGACCGGCTCCCCGACGCTGGCCGGGGCCTTCGGCGCGGTCCAGTTCACCGTCTCGCTGCTGCTCGGCCTGCACGGCGGCGCGCTGGCCGACCGCCGGGACCGGCGGGTGATCCTGATCGTGAGCGACGCCGTCCGGGTGCTCGCCACCCTCAGCGTCCCGGCCGCCCTCTGGCTCGGCCGCCTCACCGTCCCGCACGTCCTGCTGGTGGCCGCCGTGCTCGGCGCCACCGTCGCCTACGCCGGGCCGGTGCGGATGCTCGCGGTCCGCTCGGTGGTGCCGCCGAGCCAGCTGCGCCAGGCCCTCACCCAGGACGAGGTCCGGGTCAACGGCGCCTCGCTGCTCGGACCGCCGTTGGCCGGCCTGCTCCTCGGCCTCGGCCGGGCGGTGCCCTTCGTGGCCACCGCGCTCTCCTCGCTCTACGCCCTGGCCACCGCCTGCCTGGTCCGCTTCGACGGCCGCCCGGGGGGTGCCGGCGGGGAGAAGAGCGGCAGCATGCTGGACGGCCTCCGAGAGCTGGGGCGGAATCGGCTGATGTGCTCGGTGCTCGGCGTCATCGCACTGATCAACCTGGCCGGGTCGACCACCCTGCTGCCGGTCATGGTCCTGCTGCGGGACAACGGCGTGAGAAGAAAACGGGCAACGGCCTGGTGATGGAGGTGAGAGGAGGTCGGGAGGCCTGATCGGACGCACGTGGTGCGGTACGGCAGCCGGGGCAAAGGGGTTCGGGGGAGGTGTAGGGCAGGAGCTTCGATGGTACAGGCGGGGAGGTGGCAGATGGCGTATGGTCTATAAAGTAGATTGGTTGATATCGATGATAGGTAGTTTACTGCCGTTTGAATGTTTGAAAATTTTACCGATGTCGGGTTTGTTTGCTGGTGTTTTCGTTTTGGTGCTCCGCATTGGTGCGCTCTCTATGCATACTGGCTCTGTTGGTGGAGTGCCCGTTCTTGTGTTAATTGGCATATTTCGTGTTGGGGTAAGCTGGCCCGGTTTCCGGTTTCTCGGTTTATCGTCGCATGACTGTACGCATGCCCGTCGTCCTCCGGATCATCACACGGTGTTAACTCACGGGCCGTGATTGCTATTACTTGAGGTTCACTCCTCCCTCTCCGAATCTTGTTGTCTTCTCCGCGCTGGTTGCCAGAGTCAGCACGGAGGTTGACGCGATCCTCCGCGCTGTACGTACACGGCATCGGAGCAGCTTATACTCCCTTTCGACACCATACGCCCCACGCTTGACCCCAGCCCACCCTACGTCGCCCCTGCAAGCACGCCCGGACCGAAAACCCACCGGTCTTGCAGCGGGCCGGGACCAGGCAGAAAACGCGGCCGGACGCAGTGCCGGCGACCAGCTCGGCTCGCCCGCCAGCACGCAGGACGTGGGTGCCGGTTTGGTGCTCACGCGTTGTCCCGAGCAGTACATGACCGGCGCAGCAGGGGTGGTCAGACCCGAGCCAGGTTGGATCATGTGCGATGACGCCGGAGACATCCGGTCGCAAACCAGCCCGATTCCGCGCCCAGCTCTTCGCGTGAGGCCGTACAGCCTGCTGCCGCTCTTCTCCCGCGACGGGAACCCCGGGCGGCCGTACGAAGCGGCACAGGCAGGCGGTGGCCAGGGCGTAGAGAAAACGAGGACAGAGCGCGGTGAGCCACCGAAGGCACCGGCCCGGCCAGAGGACGAGGAGAAGGGCCCTGGGCCAACGCGCGGTCACGAGCAGCGAGGCGCCGTTGGACCCTGGACCTCGGTCCTGCGGTGAGGCTTGGCGGCAGCTGGCTCGGCCCGGCACGACCGAGCGGGACGCGAGGCGATAGCCGCACCGTGCGCCGGCGTAGGCGACGGTGGCGCGCGAGCACACGGCGGACACCAGCAGGTACGCTGCGGGACCGGGTGATGCGGCCGAGCCAGAGGGCCGGCGCGGGACGCTGAGGGAGGACGAGCACCCTGGACGGGCGTGGGGTGGGAGGGGGCGGGCGGGGTGGTGGGGGGGTCGCTCCACGATGCGGATCACCAGCCGGTCCGGCGGTGGCCAGCG
>NZ_BAAAYB010000044.1:0-32931 GCF_039535905.1 Kitasatospora albolonga
GGGGTCGTCCTGGGGGTGGTCCTCGGGGGTGCGGTGGTGGCGGATGGTCAGTTCGCGGCTGCCCTCGGGGCGGGCGGTGACGCGGTAGTCCCAGGGGTGGTCGGACTCGGGGGCGGCGGCGAGGCGGACGCCGACCTCGGTGGGGCGGTTGCCCGGGCCGAGGTAGGTGGACTCCTCGATGGTGCGCAGTTGCTGGGCGGGGTCGCCGGTGAGGTCGTGCTCCTGACGCAGCGGCAGGTTCGGGCCCTCGCCGGAGACGGTGAGGTAGAGCTTGCCGACGGGTGGGAGGTCCGACTGGAGCAGGGGGGCGGCCGCTGCCGCGGCCTCCGCCATCGCGGCTGTGACCAGTTCGTTGGCCGGTCCGTGGTCGGTCCAGGTGGCGCGGTGGACGTCGTAGGGCTCGTGGTCCGGCCAGCCGTCCTTCGCCCCGGCGACCAGGTCGTCCAGGGTGACGGGGCCCTGGGCGGACTTCCGCTCCACGTAGTCGACCACCTGGCGCAGCTCGTCGCCGGTCAGCGGTGTGCCGGCGGGCTTGCCGAGCAGGTCGCCGAGCAGGGTGGAGGTGGCAGTGGAGGAGCCGCCGGAGAGCTCGACCAGTCGGTCGGTGGCCCGGATGTGGGCGGTGCCGGCCTCGGTGGCGGGGCTGAACTCGCCGCCGTAGGCGGCCTGGCCGACCCGGAGGGTGCCGAGGAGCTGCTCGCGTTCGGCGGGCGTGGCGGAGGTGTGGTCGAACGGTGCGTCGGTTCCCGACAGGGTGCGGTGGACGTCGTCGAGCCGTCCGGAGTCCTCGGTGGAGCGGAGCTCGCCGCCGTGGTGCTCAGGGGTGAAGGCCAGGTAGGAGTCGGAGGGCAGGTCGGCCTTGGTGGTGTCGGCGAGTGGGATGTCGACGGTGAAGGGGATGATGCCGGTCTCCTTGACCGGGTTCTGCTTGCCGTCGAAGAGGGTCAGCTCGACCTCGGCGTGGCCCTGGTAACGGGCCATCGGGACGGGGTACTTGGCGTTGGAGATCACCTGGCCGAAGTCGCCGTGGGTGCCGCCCTCGCGCCAGAACCGCTGGGCGCCGCCGGTCAGGGCCGGGTTGTGGGTGACGTCGCCGGTGATCCGTGCGCCGACCAGGCCCTGGGCGCCGGCGTTCTTCGCCGACGGGTCGGAGTGGACGGTGCCCGAGGAGACGGAGTTGGACGGGCTGGACTCCGAGGCCTTCTCGGTGTTCAGGTGCTCGAGGGAGACGATCTTCATGCCGACCTCCAGCCCCTTGCCGCCGCCGAGGGTGATCCGCTTGGTGGGGACGGTGGCCGAGACCTCGGTGCCCTGGGTCGCGGTGGTGAAGAGGGCGGACAGCTGGCTGTGCGAGGTCGCCCCGCTGACCAGCGGCGCCATCTCGTCCCAGGTCTTCCTGCCGAAGAACTCCGGGCCGCGCAGCCGCGCCAGGTCCTGCACGCCGCCGACGTCGCCGAGGAAGCGCAGCACGTCGCTGTCCTTCAGGCCGCCCTCCCAGACCCGCTCCGGCGGGACGCGGACCTCGGTGGTCGCGGGCGCGTCGGGCGACAGCGTCCGGGGCGGCTCCGCGGGCGCGGTCGTCGCGTCCTCGGTGGCCGGTTTTGGGACCGGTACGGTCTCGCCCGTCTCCACGATGGTCTCGAAGCCGATCGCCGCCGTGCGCTGCTGGTGCACCGAGGGGCCGACCAACGGCCGCCTGGTCATGGTGAACTGGAGCTCCGCCTCACCCCGGAAGGCGCTGCCGGGCAGCTTGGCCTTGGTGGCCGAACCCGCCGAGGTGCTGGTGTTGGCGGTCTCCGCGTGCTCCTGGCCGCGCCCGCCGGTACCGGTCAGACCGGCCGTCACCGAGACGGGCGTGTTCGGGATCGGGACGGCGGCCGTCACGCCGAGCAGGCCCTGGTGGCCGTGCGCGGTGCCCTTGGTGTCCGCGAAGGAGCGCTGGGACGTCGGTGCCGGTGTTGAACTCGGTGGTTCCGGAGTCGCCCAGGTGCTCCATCCGGTCGCGGAGCACGGCGCCGACCCGGACGGTGGTGCGGCCGTGGTGCACCACGATCTCGTCGCCGGCCGTCATGCCCTTGAGCCGGGCCTGGAGCTTGTCGGGGGTGAGCTCGGCGTCCAGCTTGCTGCGCAGGCCCGGCCAGTCGCTGCCGAACGGGTTTGCTCTCCAACTTCGGCTTCCCGTCGGACCGTCCGAAGCTGGGGAGCAGGGAGTTGGGCTTCCAGCCGGACTCCACCTGGGTGAGGAGCGACTCGCCGAGCGTCTGCCGAGGGGGTGGGGTGGTGCCGTCCGTCTTCGGCGGGGTCGGGTCGGGGAGGGCGTGGACGTCGGTGACGATGGCGGAGGAGTCGAGGCGGCGCCCCTCCACGAAGCCCTTGGGCTGGGGTGGTGGTGGGCCGGTCGACCGGGCCCGAGACCGGGTCGGCGTCGCGGGTCGGGACGGCCACCCGGGCCACCGTGCCGACCTGTTCGACGTGCGTGCCGTCGTTCACCCCGAGCCGGGTGAACTCCACCTTGACGTCGTAGGCGGCGTTGACGTCGAAGAAGACGGCGGGCTCCACGTGCTTGCCGCGGTTGGAGGCCGAGCCGATGGTCTCCGAGCCGTGGCCGTAGGTGCGGTCCATCCGGTAGGTGTAGCCGCCGGTGGCGTCCACGATCGGGGGCCCGCATCCGGAGCAGCCCGCCGCCGTCGAAACGCTCGCGCCCGTCCCGCAGGTTGCCCTGTCCGCGCGAGGAACGGCTGCCCGACTCGAACTCGTACTTGTCCGCCTTGGAGTGGTAGGTCGAGTCCTGCAGCCGTGCGGTGACGGTGACTTCGGCCTTCCAGGTGGTCCCGGAGATCGTCTCGGTGATCTGCCCGCCACGGGTGAGCTGGGAGAGCTTGGTCTTGAGCGCGACCCGGTCGAGGGAGGCGTCGAGCTTCTGCTTCACCTCCTGCGAGGGCTCGCCGTACTTGTTCCGGACCGCGTCCTCCACCGAACTGCGCACCTTGTCGGCGCCGTTGAGGCTGTGCACCACGTAGGAGGCGTTCAGCTCGTGCTGCTCGCGCATCCGGCGGGGTGCGACGTGGGTCGCCTCCGGCGGGGCGGGCTTGGGCGCTTCGGCGGGCGGCTTGCTCCCCGGGGCGGGCTCGGCCGGGCGCTTGAAGTCGACGGTGCCGTCCTCGGTGCGCGGCGCCTGGACCTTGACGGTGTCCCGGGAGTCCAGGCCCACCTCCACCTTGAGCGGGGCCGAGGTGTCGGACCTGCCGCTGCTGCCCTTGTCACCGGGCGGACCGAAGTGCACGTCGACCGTCAGGCCGGCACCGTAGATCACCTGCGGTGCCGAGTACTTGCCGTTGGCGTACACCCGGTCGGCCTGCCGGCCCTGCGCGCTGGCCCGGTCGCGCTGCTGGCCGTTGACGCCGCCGATCAGGTCGGCGCCCGGCGCGCCGGGCGTGGGGCGGGCGACCGTACCGCCGAACTGGCCGTTGACCAGGGCGGTGCGGGAGAGCAGGTTGCGGTCGACGTGGAAACTGCCGGTCTCGTTCACGGTGTTGAGCTCGGCCTTGCCGTCCTCGCGGCGGTAGGTCATCGAGTCGACCCGGGCGGTCGCGGTGACGACCAGGTTCTCCTTGCCCGGGATCTTGATCTCCAGGGGCTCGCCCCGGGTCATGCCGGTGAGCTTGGCCGCCAGGTTGGGCTGGCTGAACCCCTGCAGGACCTGCTCCCTGACGGAGTCCCAGTCCTTGCCGAACCGCTCCCGGCCCTGGGCGTCGACCGCCTTGCGGAGCGCGGCGGTGCTCTCCAGGTCACGGACCACGACGGTCTCGCCGAGGCCGCCCCGGTCGTTGCCGCCGCGCCAGACCGAGTCGGGCGGGCTGGTGACCTCGTGGGTGGGAGGCGGGGTGGTCTCGTCGGCCTTCGGCGCGGGGGTGGTCTCGTCGGGCTTGGGAGTGGCGGGGGCGGTCTCGTCGGCCTTGGGAGCGGCGGGAGTCGATTCGTCGGTCTTGGGGGCCGGGGTGGTGTCCTCGGTCCTGGGGACGGTGGTGTCGGCGCGGTCGACCAGCAGCTTGACGTCCGCCGTGCCCGCCGCGTGCGTCTCGGGCTTGCCGTTGAAGGTCATCTCGAACTGCACCGGGCCCTCGTAACGGACGCCCGGCACCTTGGACTTGCTGGTCAGCTGGGAGGTCCGGCTGTCGCCCGAGATCTCGACGTGGTCCCGCCCGAGCCGCCCCGCGCCACCGCCGCTGAACACGGCGGGGCCCGGCCGCAGCGCGCCGGCCAGTCCGAACTGGCCCGCGTTGCCCCGGTTGCTCGCGGTGCTGCGCACCTGCTGGACGGAGGTGCCGATGTTGAACTCGGTCTCCTTGGTGGTCCCGGTCTGGCGCAGGTCGCCGACCTTGGCGCTGATCTCCACCGAGCCGATGGTCCTGCCGTGCCGGTCCTTGAGCGTGACCGTGCTGGGCTCGCCGGCCGTCATGCTCTTCAAGTCCCGCTGGAGCCGGGGGAAGTCGACCTCGGAGAGGACCTTCTCCCGCATGGCTGGCCAGTTCTTGCCGAACTCCTGCTGCGCGGCCTTCTCCACCTGGTCGAGCAGCGCCTCGACGGGCTGCTTGTCGGTGGGGCCGCCGCCGTGCGGCGAGAGGTCGAGCACGATCTCCTGACCGCCGACCCGGCCGTCCAGCAGACGTTGCGGGGGCGTGCGCGGATCGCCGACCGAGTCACCGTCAGGACGCTGCGGCACCGCGACGTTCAGGCTGAGGTCGACCGCCTCGGTGTGGCTGCCGGTGGGGTCGGTGGTGACGGGCTGGTGGTCGTGGCGCAGCGAGCCGAAGTCCAGCTCCAGCTTCATCTTGGTCTCGAACACGTCGGCGGGCTCGGAGGTCTTGGACCGGGCCACCATGCCGCCCAGGTCGAGGTTGACCTCGCCCTGGCCGCGGTCGTGGAAGTACGAGGCCAGCTCCGCCCCCTCGGCGCCCGCGCCCGCCTGGCGGGTCTGGGCCCCGATGTTGAACTGCCACTGCGAGTCCCGGCTGCCGCCGAGCGCGACGGTGCGGTCGGCGCCGTTCTCGAACTCGATCTTCTCGGTGCGCAGGTGGGTCGACTCGGTGACCTCGCCGCGGAGCTTGATGTTCCCGCTCCAGCCGTTGCCTTCGAGCGGCACCGTCCAGGTCTCGCCGCGGGAGAGCGCGCTGAGCATCGGGCGGAGGGTGGCCGGACCGAAGTGCGCGTCGGCGAACGCCCGGGCGGCCGCCCGGTCACCCGGGACGACCCCGGAGAGCACGTCGATCACCTTCTGGCGGACGGCCGCCTCGTTCCCGGTGAGGCCGACGACCAGGTCGTTGCCCGCGATCGGGCGGGGGGCGGTGGTCTCCGCGGCGGGGGTCTTCGGCTCGGCCTCGGGGGGCGTGGCCGGCTTCTCGCCGGGCTCCTCGGGCTTGACCTCGGGGTCCTTGGCTTCGGGGTCCTTGACCTCCGTCTCCTTGACCTCCGGGTCCTTGGTCGCGGGGTCCTCGGCCTTGGGAACGGTCGGGTCCTCGGTCTTGACCTCGGGGGTCTTGACCTCCGGGGTGGGGTTCGGGGTCGGAGTGACGGCCGGTGCGTGGACCGGCGCCGGCTCGCTGCCGTCGTAGTGGTTGCCCCGGTGATACACCGTCACCTGCTGCCCGTCCGGCGGACCGAAGATCGCCAGCGGGATGCCGTCGTGGTCGAGGACCCGCATGCGCAGGTTCAGCGCGTGGGCCGCGGCGGCCGGGAGCATCTCGCCCTCGGTGGTCAGCCAGCGGTTGCGCCAGTCGCGGACCGTCCGCAGCAGCGCGTCCCGCTCCTTGGGGGTCGGAGGCGGGGTGTTGTGGGCGAGGTGGTCACCGACGATGCCCCGGAGGTCGTCGAGCGGCATCCCGACGTAGCCGTCCCGGACGTCGCGCGGGAGGTACGCGAGCAGGTCGTTCGCGGTCAGGTCCGGGCGACCGAGCTGGTGGTTGCGGTAGTTGGCGACCACCTCCGGGGGCCACTGCTCCCGGGGCAGGTCGGTGAAGTGCCGGTCCACCGCCGTCTGCAGCCGCCGCGACGGGCTCACCGCACCGATGCCGTGGGCGCCCGGCAGCCCGGGTGCGCTCACGGCGAGCGAATTGAGCAGGCAGAGGCCGTCGCCGGTCACCGGGACCCGGGGGCCGGGCGGCGGGAAGGTGGCGTCGGAGGTGGCGGGGTGGGAGGCCGGCGGGATGTGGGTGGTCTCGGGAGCGGTGGTGGTCGAGTTGGTGGTCGTCGGGGCTTCCTCGGCGGCCTTCGGCGGCTGCTGGTGCTCCGGGGACGGCGGGGTGTGGGTCGGCGCCGGGGCCTCGGGGTCCACTCGGCCCATGAACTCCCGGAAGCCGTCGTACACCTGATCGTCCGTCGGCGCGGGGCGGCGCGGGGTGCGCTCGGGGCCCGGCTTGAGGGAGCCGCCGCCGGAGGGCGTGGTGGTGGGGGTGGCCGTGGGGGTGGTCGGCCGGGAGGGGGTCGCGGCCGGTTCGGCGGGGCGGGTGGTGGTGCTGCTGCCGTGGTTGCCGGTCGTCGCGGTGCCGTGACCGCCGACCGGGCCGGTGACGAAGCCGTTGGGGACCGGGGGAGTGGCGGCCGGGGTCTGGGGCGTGGCGGAGGGCTCGGGGGAGACCCGGCCGGTCACCACCGGCTCCGGTTCGTTCCTGGTCGGGGACTGGCCGCCGGAGATCCGGGTGCCGCCGTCGAGGGTGGTGTGACCGCCGGTGCCGCCGAGTGCCCCGGCGAGGTTGGGGACCGAGGTGGTGCCCAGGGGCTGCTGCGGCGGCAGGTTGGAGGATTCGGTCACGGACTCGCGCACGGGGGTGGCCGAGTGCGCGACGGGAGCGGGCGCGGGGGGCCGACTGCTCGTGGACGGGCGTGGCGGGCCGGGAGACGGTCGACTCGGCCGGCGGTTCCTGCCGCTGCACGGTCGTCTCGGTGCTGCCGCGTTCCGGGACGGGCTGGTGGACCGGCGGGGGCGCGCTCTCCTGAGCGGACGGGCGGGGGCTCGGGTCGTGCGTGACCGTCGGTTCGACGGGGCTGCGCTGGAGGGTCGGCTCGTGGGAGGTGACCGGGGTGCTGTCGGTGCGGGTGAGCTGCGGTTCGCGGGCCGTGACGGGTTGGTCCTGGCGGAGGGTCGGCTCCGAGTGGCTGCGCTGGAGGGTCGGCTCGTGCGCCTGGACCTGCTCGCGCGGGGTCATGACGGGGGAGTCCGAGCGGGCGGCCACCGACTCCTGGCGCGGGACCGCCGCGTGCATCTGGGTGGGCTCGGCGGACACGGAGCGCTGGGCGGTGGAGTCGAGGGAGCGGGTCGTCGCGGTCGCCGCGTGCTCGGTGGGCGTGTGCTGGCCGACCTCCGTACGGGAGAACGTCGGTGACGAGGGTTCACTGAGGGAGCGGCTCGAACCGAACGGCGTCAGCCCGTTCACCCGGGACTCGCCCGGGCTGCTGCTGGGGCGGCCCTCGGTCGTGCCGTGCGTACCCGTGCCGGAGGTCGAACCGCCGCCACCACCGCTGCTGCCGCTGCCTTCGCCCGACGGGCCGTGGTAACTGCCCTCCACGGAACGGGGCGTGGGCTTGGAGAAGGTCGGCTGGCCGTCCCCGCCGTCGAGCGAGCGGGTGCCCGAGGTGTCGACGTGCGGCAGGTCGCCGGCCTTGGGGGCGTTGAGGTGGCCCTTGATGGCGGAGGAGCCGGCGTGCAGGCCCGCGCCCGCGCCGCCGGAGAGGCCGGAGCCGAGCAGGGACTCGCTGTCCACCTTGCCGGTGGTGATCAGCTGGGTGGAGACGTCCGCGCCGACGCCGACCGCCGCGCCGGTGGCCACCTTGCCGACCGTGGAGTTCAGCGCGCGTTCGGCGCCGAGCTTGGCGCCCGCTCCGCCGATGCCCTTGCCGATGAGGTGGGCGGAGGCGCCGCCGACCGCGCCGCCGAGGGCGTTCTGGCCGAGCTCCTTCATGTCGATGCTCTTGCGGTGCCCCTCGGCGACCTGGATGCCCTGGGCGAGCAGGTTGATGGCGGCCATCTGGGCGGCCTGCTTGGCCGCCATCTCGATCATTTCCTTGAGCAGGGTCTTGAGGATGGTGGTGACCACCGTCCGGCTGACCCCGACCATCACCGGCACCTGGAGCAGGGAGGCGCCCGCGGTGAACGGGGCCTCGGCCTCGGCGGTGGCGATCTCGAAGGCGAGGATGCCGAGTTGGGCGATGATCTGGATCTTCGCGGTCTCCGCCGCGTTGGCCGTCGCCTCCAGCATGTCGCCCATGCCGTTGAGTGAGTTGACCGCGCCGGGGAGGAAGCCGGGCTCCTCCGGGGTGCCCTTTCCGGTGGCGTACTTCGCCCAGTAGGCGGCCAGCGCCTCGGAGGCGCGGCCCTGTTGGCCGTCGAGCGCGCGCTTGATCGCGGCGTCGGAACTCTCCGTGGCGTCCGTCAGGTCCGAGGCGGCCTGGCGGCAGCGTTCGGCCATGTCGCGGAGCAGGTCCTCGTCGGCCTCCGGCCAGCGGCAGCCGGCCAGCAGCAGGAGCACCCACTGGAGGGGTTCGGGGAGTTCGACGGCCATCGGGTCAGTGCCTTCCGCTCTGCGAGATCCGCGGGGTCACCGGGATGTGCACGGGGTTGTCCACCCGGGCGGCCGGCAGGGCCGGGGCCTGGGGTATCGCGATCTCGGCCGCGTCGAGGTCCTCCAGCGTGGAGATGATCGACTGCTCCGCGTTGTCGTAGCCCTCGGCCATGGCCTTCATGCCCTCGGCGATGCCCTTCAGCGCCTCGGGCAGGCTCCTGACCACCTCCAGGGTGTCCTTGCTGAACTTCAGGTAGCCCTTGTCGCCCTCGGCGAACTTCTTCCCCGAGTCGTCGTTGCCCCAAGGATTGGTGGCCTCCGCCGAGGGCAGGAAGGCCTCCAACGAGGCCGACAGCGCACGGACCTGCTCAGCCGCGGCGAGCAGCGGCGACACCGCCGCCTGGTACTGCTCCGGCTTGACCTGGAACCCCTGCCCGGCGTCACCGCCGCCCTGAGCGGGAGCCGCCGACACGCTCACGCGTCGGGCGGCCTGGAGTCTCTCGGCCCGGACCGGCTCGTCGCTGCTCATGGTGCTCCTCCGTCGTCCACCGGTCAGGTCTTCAGCGGGGGAAGTTAGCCTGCCCGGGTGGCCGCCACATGACGGGCCGGGGGATCGCAGGCATCCGCAGGGATGACGGTGTGACGGCCCATCAGCTCCATGGATGTGCCGGGGGCGGCGTGCGGGTTCCCCTACGGGCGCACCGGTCCGCGTGGTGGAGGGGTGTTCAGAGGCAGCCCGGTCCGTGGGCGGTGAGCTCAACTCGCGTGCGCGACAGTAGATCTGACGGAACGTCGTTTATCGGATGTGTAGTCCGGTCCGTGAAGATCCTGTGCCTGTCCGGCCGTCGGGGCGGCGCACCACGAGTGGAGGAGTACCGGGTGATCGGGTTCGAGATCGAGATCTGTCTTCCCGTCGCGGACCAGGCGGGGGACCCGATCGCCGGGGACACCCTGCTGGCCGCCAGCAGGACCGTGCACGGGTACGGGCGGGGGGACGTCCCGATCTACACGCTGGTCTCCGACTACCGCTCGCTGCCCACCCAGCAGGCGTACTCCAACCTCGAGTTCGTGACCAAGCCCTGGCGCGTGGTCGGGGATGCGCGGGTGGTCGGGCCGGTGCTGGTGGAGAACACCCTGGGCCAGATCCGCCAGGTGCGGGACGCGCTGTACGAGGTGGCGGAGGAGGCCGCCGAGACCGAGGAGGGCACCGCCCCGTTGGACGTGGCGGCCGCCACCTGGCTGAACTACACCACGGCCGGGAAGGCCCTGTTGCTGACCCCGGGCAACGGCTACGAGGAGGAGGCCGGGACCGAGGGCAACGGGGACGGCCTGTACCCGCACTACTCGGTGGGCGTGCCGCTGGGCGGGATGCCGTACTTCCTGGACCGGTTGCGGGAGGCGGCGCCGGTGGTGGACGACAAGATGCTGCTGCCGCAGGCGCGGCACCGGCTGGTGCAGGCCAAGGCCTTCGCCGCCTCGGCGATGGAGGACTTCCGGCAGCGCGGGGCCGGCGAGAGCCGGGTCCGGGAGCGCCGGGAGCTGGACGGCTACCTCCAGTTCGCCTTCACCCAGATCGCGGCCTTCGCGGACTACGTGGCCCCGGACGAGGACGAGGGCCAGATCAAGAACGGCACCGTACTGCTGAGCCGTGCCGTCCTCGCCGAGGTGTTCGCCCAACTCTCCGCCGAGGCCCAGAGCTTCCTGCGGCAGCGGGTGCAGGATCTGATCACGAAGGTGTCCGAGTACCAGGAGGACCCGTACGAGGGGCCGAAGCTGGCGTTCCGCGATCGGGCCACCCGGGCGATCGTCGCCAACGCCCCGGTCTCCCTGGTGGCCTACGCCCAGGCCGCCTTCAACGGCCGCGTCTCGATCTCCCAGGAGCGGGTCTTCGGCGGGATGCGCGAGGTGCCGCCGCACGCGGAGGAGGAGGCCGTGATGATCCCGTTCGAGATCCGCACCCTGCGGGCGAGCCGGAAGACCTGGGGGCAGCTCAGCACGGACCTGGCCGACCTCTGCGCCTGGGCCCAGGCCGCCTATGAGCGCGGACGGGTCTGACCGCCCCGCATCCGGTGTTTGATTCTGGTGATTTGAGTTTGATAGCGTTCGATTGCTGTCGGCGACCCCGCCGCACCCGGTCGTCACATGGGCGTGTCGGCTGGTCGGGGTCAAGCCAACAGCGTGGTGGCGGCGGCCGTTGAGGGTCGGTCCGTCGTCACGAGAGGCCGGTGACGCCCCTCCGTTCGTCGGGGGTCACCGGCCTCTCGGCCGTTCTCAGGAGGCCTGGGCGGTCGCGGTGGCGCCGGGGGCGACGGAGACGGTGGTGTAGCTGTAGGTGGTGCCGTCGACGGTCCTGGTGGAGACGGGCCGGGCGGTGCCGTTCACCGTGATGGCGGAGACGGTGCCGGGGAAGCGGGCCTCCCAGGTGTAGGTGTCGGGGCCGGTGGTGTTGGTGAGGGTGGACCTGGTGGCGCCGTCGTGGCGCAGGGTCAGGGAGTTGGCGCCCAGGCGCAGGTCGGAGACCTGCAGCCAGCCCATGCCGGTGGGCAGGTGGGAGGCGGTGGCCAGGGAGCGGGCCGGGGCGTTGGGCCGGACGCCCATCAGGCCCTCGACGGTCTGGCTGACCAGGGTGAAGGAGACCTCGGGGTAGTCGCCGTTGTTGCCCTGCTGGGTGACGGGGTGCTTGTCGTCGCGGCGGTCGTAGACGTACTGCATCCACTTCCACGCGGTGTCGTTGCGGTTGTAGGTGAAGTAGGTGTCGGGCAGGTAGGTGATCGCCTCGATGTTGGCGGGCTTGCCGCTCCCGCTCGCCTGCTGGTCGATGTAGTCGAGGTAGGCGTCGTTGCGGGCGCCCGGTGCGGTGATCCGCTTCATCGGCATGAACCAGCTGTTCTCCTTGCCCCAGCCGGTCGACGAGGAGCCGGCGGTGGAGTAGCCGCGGACCATCGCCGCACCCGAACCCGAGCCGCTCCAGGTGGAGTTGAAGTAGGACTTCAGGTCGGCGGCCTTCTGGGTGTACTGGGCGGAGAGTGCGGAGTCACCCTTGTCCGCGGCCAGCGCGGCCATCGCCAGGAAGGCCTGGTACTGGGAGCCGATGGAGTCGCCGGCCTCGGCGAAGTGGTCGTCGCCGAGCTCCTCGTAGCTGGCGGAGCCGGAGAAGATGCCGTTGCCGGTGCCCTCGGCGACGCCGTTCGGCTTGGCCGAGTCGTGCAGCTCGACGAACTCCTTGGTGGCGTGCCGGTAGTAGTCCCACAGGGCGGAGTCGTCGAGGTAGGAGCGGTCGCCGCTCCAGCGGTAGGCCTCGTCGGCCTTCTCGACCAGCTCGAAGGCGGCCGGGACCTCGCGGACGAAGGAGTCCGGGCCGGCGTAGTCGATCGAGAGGTAGGTCCGGTTGTCGAAGTTGAGCGCCCAGACGGGGTAGTACTTGTGCTCCGGGGTCGCCGAGGCGGCGAAGGCGCGGAGCATGGTGAGGTTCTCCTCGTTGAGGCCCAGCACCGAGGCACCGGCGACCTGGTGGGCCATGTCCCGGGAGTAGTACGCGCTGCGGTGGGCGTAGCCGGCCCAGTAGGAGGCCTGGTAGGTGGCGCTGCCCGAGCCGGAGGGGTGGCCCTCGTCCACGTTGAGCTGGCCGGCGGTGCCGGGGACCTGGACCCAGCTGTTGGCCTTGCGCTTGGCCCAGTCGAAGAGGGCGGCCGCCTTGGGGTCGGAGGAGGTGACCACCGGGTCGGCCGGAGCGGCGGGGGAGAGCATCAGGTCGTCGACGTTGACCCAGGCGGAGCCCGACTCGAAGGCGATCTCCACGCTGTCGCCGGCCTTCACCGGCACCCGGCTGACGGTGTAGCGGGCGTAGCTGGAGCGGCTGGGCAGGGGGACCGTCCCGGCGGTGGCTCCGTTGACCCGGACGGTGAAGGCGGCGCCGGTGCCGCCGGTGGCGATCCAGGCGGTGAAGTCGAAGCTGCCGTCGGCGATCGGGGTGACGGTCTGCCAGACCTTCTTGCCCGCACCCCCGTCCAGGTAGGCGAGCCGGCCGCCGAAGTGCGGATTGTTGGTGGCGGTGCCGGTGCCGGGCGTGAAGTTCCAGGCGGTGGTGCCGAGTTCGAAGCCGGGGTTGGTCACGGCGATCGGTGCGCTGCGGAAGACGGCGACGTCGTCGACGTTGATCCAGGCGGTGCCGGACTCGAAGGCGATCTCCACGCTGTCGCCGGCCTTCACGGTGACCCGGGGCACGGTGTGCCGGGTGTAGGAGGAGGCGGCCGGCAGGGCGACGGTGCCGGCGGTGGCGCCGTTGACCCGGACGGTGAAGCTGCCGCCCGCGCCGCCGGTGGCGATCCAGGCGGTGACGTCGTAGGTGCCGGCCGTGGTGGGGGTGACGGTCTGCCAGATCCTCTTGCCGGCGCCCGCGTCCAGGTAGGCGAGCCGGGCCCCGGTGCGGGGGTTGTTGGTGGCGGTGCCGGTGCCGGCGGTGAAGTTCCAGGCGGTGGCGCCCTGTTCGAAGCCGGGGTTGGCGAGGGCGGGCGGCGGCGCGGTGGCCGCGGCCGCGCTGGGGGCGGCGGCGGTGAGCGGCGCGAGGCCGGCGAGCAGGGAGAGGGCCACGAGGACGGTCGGGCGCGGGGGCCGGGCGGGGCGCATCGGGGGGCTCCGGTCTGAGGGCGGACGGAAGGCGACGGGCGGACGCTAGCAGTCCGGGTAGGACTTTCCCTAGTCTTGCAAGATTGCGATGCCATATACGTCAGAAAGCTTCCATGAATACCTTGCAAGCAACTTTGCAAGGTTGCTAGCCTCCTGCCCCGTCGGCAACGGAGCCGGCTCGGAGCAAGTGGTCAAGGGGTTCTGACATGGACATAAGCCGTCGCGGAGTGCTGCAAGCCGCAGGGACGCTCGCCGTGGGCCTGGGCCTGTCAGGAGTCGCGGCGTGCGCGAGTACCGGCGCCCCGAAGCCCCGGGCGGGTGCGGACGATCCCGGCTCGGCCACCAAGGGCGACATCTCGGTCTGGAGCTGGCAGGGCCCCGCCGCCCAGCTCAAGGCGCTGGTTCCGGCGTTCAACGCGGTGTTCCCCGACATCAAGGTCACCGTCCAGGACATCGGGAACCCGGCGATCTGGGAGAAGATCAACACCGGCATGGCCGCCGGCGGTGCCGGTCTGGCCGACGTCCTGCACATCGGCGTGGACTACCTGCCGGGCTACGTGGAGAAGTTCCCGATCGGCCTCGCCGACCTGGGCCCGCTCGGCGCCTCCCGCCACAAGGACGCCTTCGCCCAGGGCCTGTGGGCCACCGTCGCCCCCCCAGGGCCGCGTCAACGCCCTTCCCTGGGAAGCGAATTCGGGCGGGTTCTGGTACCGGGCCGACGTGTTCGAGCAGGCCGGGGTGGACCCGGGCGCGCTGGACACCTGGGACGACGCGATCGAGGCCGGCAAGAAGATCAAGGCCAGGACCGGCAAGTACCTGCTGGGCATCGACAAGCCCGCCTCGCAGGCCGACGCCGCCAACTTCTTCCAGCTGCTGCTCCAGCTCCAGGGCGCCTTCTACTTCAACCTGGAAGGTGCCATCACGCTGGACTCGCCCGAGGCGGTCAAGGCCATGACCGTCATCAAGCGGATGAACGACGCCGGGCTGGTCTCCGACCTGGCCGGCGGCTGGACCGCGCTGATGAGCTCGATCAAGCAGGGCACCGCCGCGGTGCTGCCCTGGCCCACCTGGTTCGGCGGCGTGATCGAGGAGACCGTCCCTGAGGAGGCGGGCAAGTGGGCGGTCCGGCTGCCCCCGGCGATGCGGCGCGGCGGCTCCACCGCCGCCACCGTCAACTCCACCCACCTGGCGATCAACGGCAGCAGCACCCAGCAGGCCGCCGCGTGGACCTTCATCGAGTACGTGCTGACCCGGCCGGAGTCCCAGGTCGCCATCTACCGGGGCAAGGGCATCGCCCCCCGCCCTGCTCAAGGCCTACGAGGACCCGGTCTTCCACACCACCTCGCCCTTCTTCCGCGAGCAGCGCAAGGGCGAGGTCTTCCTGGAGGCGCTCAAGGCGCCCTCACCGGCCTTCAACTACACCTCCGACTACGCCCGCGCCCTCAAGGTGGTGACGGACGCGCAGACCAAGGTCCTGCTCAAGGGCGCCGACCCGGCGGACGCGCTGCGCAAGGCCGCCGACCAGCTGGCCCAGCAGTCGGGGCGCAAGCTGGTCAGGTGAGCCGGACGCGGGAGGCGGCGGCCCCCGGGGAGGGGGCCGCCGCCGTGGTGGGGTGACCTTCCGTCAGTGCCAGACCCAGGTCTGCTGGGAGCCGCCGTTGCGGTCCCAGAGCTGGACGTAGGTGCCGTTGTAGCGGATGGTGTTGAGGTCCGCGTCGAGGACGCGGGCGTTCTTCTTGGTCTGCAGGGCGTGGCCGTCCCAGATCCAGATCTGGTTGTCCCAGCCGTTGCAGTCCCAGAGCTGGATCCTGGTGCCGTTGCCCCCGATGGTGTTGAGGTCGGCGTCCAGGCAGCGGTGGTTGTACTCGGTCTGGATCCAGTAGTAGCCGACCGGCTGGCCGGCGACCGGGGTCCAGATCCAGGTCTGCTGGGCCTGGCCGCTGCAGTCCCAGAGCTGCACCTTGGTCCCGTTGCCGCCGATGCTGTTGAGGTCGGCGTCGAGGCAGCGGTTGCTGTACCCGTTGGTCAGGGCCGTGGTGCGGTACTGGGTGGCGGCCAGGGTCGACTGGGACGAACTGCCCACGACCGGGGGTCCCGGGGCCGCGGCCGCCGCCTCCGCACTGGTGGTGCCGCCCACCAGGGCCAGCGAGAGGGTGCTCATTCCGGCCGCGATGCCGAGGCCGATCCGGAGTCTGGTCATCTGTGCCTCACAACGTCTCGTCGCGCGTGCTTCCTTGACCGGTAGTCGGGGGAGGCCTTGCGCCCGTCCCCCGACTGCCTCCTCCAAGGTAGGAGCGAGATAAGCACCGCACATGAGGCCGTCGTCCCGGTCCGGTCCCGGGACCGCTAGAGCTCCTCGTCCCGGGCGAGTTCGTCCCACGGGAGGTCCAGCAGCCCGTCCACCGCCACGGTTCCTGACGGGAGGTCAGGGGTGGGCTGGAGCCAGATCACGGTCAGTTCGGACTCGTGCAGGTACCGGGGCAGCTCCGGGTCGACCGGTTCGGAGGTGAAGCGGCCGACGCAGACGACGGCGGGCAGCAGCTCGACCGGACCGAAGGCGCTGCCCGGATCGCCCGTGAGCTCGCGCGGCGGCTCGACCAGGTGGCCGGGGCGCCCGCCCGCGACGGCCTGGCGGCGCAGGCCCGCCAGCTTCATGTCGTTGACGGGCCCGCAGGGGTAGCCCTCCAGGAAGTCGCCGTAGGTCGAGGAGAGCGTGACGGAGCGGAGCTCCACGGTGCGGCCGGAGGCGAGCAGGAGCTGGGTCAGTGCCATGGCCGTACGCTAGCTCGGACGTCCGCCGGACGCCCGCGCGTTTTCTCAGGCGCTGGTACGGCGGACCTGGTAGTTCCAGCGCTGGAGGGAGCGGACCACGGTCTGTGCGCCGATCGGGTTGGCGCTGTGGACGTAGACCGTGCCGATCCGGAAGGGGCGGCCGTGGAAGGCGGCCTCCTCGAGGAGCGTCACCACCGGCATGATGCTGTCCTCGCCGCCCAGGTCGTGGTCGAGCCAGAGCTCGTCGACGTACACCTCGCGGTGCTCCTCCAGGAGCCGGACGCCCTCGGCGCTGGTGCGGGCGATCCGGGTGACCCAGGGGAGCGGCCGCAGGTCGTCGATGCCGAGGACGATGGGCGCGCGGGTGTCGTTCATGAGGGCATGCTCCCAGGCGCGCGGGGCGCCGACCAGCGAGTTCCCGCAGCCCGGGCGGGGCGCGCCGGCTGACGGGCGGTCGGCTCCGGCCGGCGGCCGACGGGCGGTCAGCCCCGGTCCACGCTGACGCCGCCGACCAGCCCCCAGGCGTTGACGTGGACGGTCGGGCCGCCGAGGCGGTCCGGGCCGTCGTCGCTGACACCGCCGAGGCGCAGGCCGGTGACCTTGACGTTGACGTCGGGGCGGACCCGGAGGCGGACGCCGCCGATCAGGCTCAGTTTGGTGATGCGCAGTTCCGCGGTCTCCGGGAGGTCGACCTCGGTGAGGTCGACGTCGACGCCGCCGATCAAGGAGGCGGCCAGGGTGCGGGCGTGGACCTCCTCGCCCGAGAGGCGGGTGCCGCCGATGATGCTGATCCGGACGTCGGTGCTGCCGTCGTCCTGCTTCCCCGTGTTCGTCATGGGCTTCACCGTAGGGCCGCAGGGGAGTTGACGGACAGTGGGACGACGCACGTGCGGGAGATGACGGATGTCATCCCCCGCACACCGTCGGCTCCGTCACCCCGGGAGGTGCAGGTAGGTGCGCGAGCCCCGGGCCGGGTCCAGGGTGGCCGTCCAGGCGGGCGGGGCCAGCGCGGGCGGGACTTCGGTGAAGCCGTGGCGTTCGAACAGCAGGCCGGAGCCGGTGGTGGCGGTGCAGACGGTGTGCAGGCCGAGCCGGCGGGCCTCGGCGAGGACGGCCGCGACCAGGGCACCGCCCAGGCCCGCGCCCTGGCGGCCGGGCCGCACGCAGAGGTTGTGCAGGACCCCGGCGGGCGGCCGCCCGGGCTCGGGCGGGAGCGGCCGCAGCGCCGCGCAGCCGTCCACCGTCGAGCCGTCGGAGTCGGTCAGCAGGAGGAACTGGGCCGCCGTCAGCCGGTACTCGCGCGGGGTGCGCGGGCGCAGTTCGCCACTGCGCATGAAGGGCCGGGAGAGGGCGTAGAGCTGGCCGGCGTCGGCCGGGACGGCGTGGCGGGGCCGCGGCCGGGCGTGGGAGGGGAGCGGGCGGGTCGGCGCGGCGAGGGTCATCGCAGGGCCGCCGCGAGCCGCTCGGTGGTGGTGACCACGCCGCACTTGTCGGCGATCCAGGCCAGCGCGCCCAGGTGCCGCTCCCGGTCGAAGTCGGCGGTGGCGTCGGCCACCACGAAGGCCTGGAGGTCGTGGCTCCAGGCGTCGGCGGCGGTCATCTGGACGCCGATGTGGGCGTAGACGCCGACGATCACCAGCTGGTCGCGCCCGGCGGCGGCCAGCTGCCCGGCCAGGTCGGTGCGGGCGAAGGCGCTGTACTTCCACTTGGTCACGTGCCCGTCGCCGGGCCGCGGCGCGACGGCCTCGGGGGAGGCGAGCGAGGCCGGGTCGTCCGGCATGCCGGGGCCCCAGAAGTCGTACTGCAGGCCGCGTTCCTCGCGGCTCTGCCCGCCGCGCTGGTGCGAGTGGATCACCGGTACCCCGGCCGCCCGGGCCAGGTCGAGCAGCCGGGCGGTGTTGGCCAGGGGCCGGGGCGAGCGGCTCGGCCGCGGGGGCGAAGCGGGAGAGGAAGTGGTGTTGGAGGTCGTGGACCAGGACGGCGGCCCGCGCCGGGTCGACTGCCCAGGGCACCCGGGGTGCCGGGACGTCCCGCTGCTCCGGGAGCGGGTAGGGGGCGATGGTGGGAAGTGCCATGGCGGAGGGGGTCCTTAGCTGAGGAGCGTCGGCCGGAGCCTACTGGGCGGCGGTGGAGCGCAGGTCCTTCTTGCTGACCTTGCCGATCCCGGTCTGCGGGAAGGCGTCGACGAACTCGATCCGGTCCGGCACCTTGTAGTCGGCCAGGCCGGCCGCCCGGACGAAGGCGCGCAGCTGGGCGGCGCGCGGCGGCTCGGCGTCCTGACGCAGGATCACGTACGCCAGGGTCCGCTCGCCCAGGTACGGGTCGGGCACCGCGACCACCGAGGCGTCGTGCACCGCGGGGTGGCCGAGCAGCACGTTCTCCACCTCCTCGGCGGCGACCTTCTCGCCGCCCCGGTTGATCTGGTCCTTGGCGCGGCCCTCGACCACCAGGTGGCCGGTGGGCGTGCGGCGGACCAGGTCCCCGGTGCGGTAGAAGCCGTCGGCGGTGAAGGAGCGGGCGTTGTGCTCGGGCGCCCGCCAGTAGCCGCGGATGGTGTACGGGCCGCGGGTGAGCAGGTGGCCGGTGGCGCCGTCGGGCAGGTCGCGGTCCTGGTCGTCGACGATCCGCACCTCGTCGTCCTGGTCGCTGATCGGGCGGCCCTGGGTGGTGAGGACGGTGAGCTCGTCGTCCTCGGGGCGGGTGTAGTTGACCAGCCCCTCGGCCATGCCGAAGACCTGCTGGAGCCGGCAGCCGAGGGCCGGGCCGAGGCGGCGGGCGGCCTCCTCGCTGAGCTTGGCCCCGCCGACCTGGAGCAGCTCCAGACTGGAGAGGTCGTGCCCGGCGTGCGGGGCCGCGTCCGCCCAGGCCAGCGCGACCGGCGGCACCACGCCGGTGAGGGTGACCCGCTCGCGGGCGATCAGCGCCAGCGCGGTGCCCGGGCTCGGGTCCGGGGCGAGCACCACCCGGCCGCCGACGAAGAAGGTGCCGAGCGAACCCGGGGAGCTGAGCGGGAAGTTGTGGGCGGCGGGCAGCGCGCAGAGGTAGACGGAGGACGGGCTCAACCCGCAGATCCGCGCCGACTCGCGGACGCTGTAGAGGTAGTCGTCGTGGGCCCGGGGGATCAGCTTGGGCAGGCCGGTGGAGCCGCCGGAGAGCTGGAGGAAGGCGAGCTCGGTGCCGGCGGGCGGCTCCGCCACCCGCTGCGGCTGCGCGGCGCGCAGTTCGTCCAGCGGGAGGTGCGGCCCGGGCTCGCCGACGACGAAGACCTCGATCGGCTCGGCCAGTGCGGCCAGCACCTCGGAGGCCAACTGCCGGTGGTCGTACCCGGCGTGGCGTTCCGGCACGAAGAGGGCCCTGGCCCCGGCGAACTCGCAGAAGTACGTGAGCTCGGCGCGGCGGTGCGCGGGCAGCGCCATCACCGGGACCACCCCGGCCCGCAGCAGGCCGAAGAAGACCTCGAAGAACTCGGCGGTGTTGGGGAGTTGCAGCACCACCCGGTCACCCGGACGGAAGCCGCGGGCCAGCAGGCCGGTGGCGACGGCGTCCGCCCGGCGGTCCAGCTCCGCGTAGCTCCAGTGGCGTTCGCCGTCCGTGACCGCGATCCGGCCCGGGCGGGCGGTGGCGTGGCGGCGGATCATCTCGTCCAGCCGCTCGCCGGTCCAGTAACCGGCCGCGCGGTAGCGGGCGGCGGTCTCGGCGGGCCAGGAGCCGAGGAGGTCGCGCCCCTCGGGTGCCTCGGGCTCGTCGGTGTGCGTCACTTGGTGTCCTCCAGACCGACCGCGTGCAGGAAGGTGCCGAACTTGGCGGTGGTCTCGGCGAGTTCGGCCTCCGGGTCGGAGGCCTCCACCACGCCGGCGCCCGCGTACAGGCGCAGCCCGTCGCCCTCCGCCTCGGCGCAGCGCAGGGTCACCACCCACTCGCCGTCCCCGTCCGCGTCCCCCCAGCCGACCGCGCCGGTGTACAGACCCCGGTCGAAGGGCTCCAGCTCGGCGATCAGCTCCCGGGCCCGGTCGGTCGGGGTGCCGCAGATCGCCGGGGTGGGGTGGAGCGCGAGCGCCAGCTCCAGGGCCGAGACGGAGGGGTCGCGCAGGGTGGCGGTGATGGTGGTGGACAGGTGCCACATCGCGGCCGTCCGTACCAGGGTGGGCCGTTGGGGGACGGTCAGCTCCTCGCAGTACGGCTCCAGCACCCGGCGGATGGCATCGGTGACGAAGGCGTGCTCGGCAAGGTCCTTCGGCGAGTCCAGCAGCGCGGCGGCCCGGCGGATGTCCTCGGCCAGATCGGCGCTGCGGGCGGCGGAGCCGGCCAGCGGGTTGGAGACCACGGTGCGGCCCCGGCGGGAGACCAGCAGCTCCGGGCTGGCGCCGACCAGGGTCGCGGCGCCCCCGGCGGGGACGGCGAAGGTGTGGCCGCCGGGGTCGCGGTGGATCAGCCGGGCCAGCATCGCCGGCAGATCGGCCCCACCGGGCGCCGTCAGCTCCAGCGTCCGGGCCAGCACCACCTTGGACGGGCCGGTCCCGGCCCGCATCCGGCGCACCGCCTCGGCCACCGCCTCCGCGTACAACGGTCCTGCGGGGACCGGGAGTTGAGTCCAGTCGCGGCCGCTCGCGGCGGCGGCCCGGCGGGCCGGCAGCAGGAAGGCCGGATCCTCGGCGGCCGGGCCGCCCCGGTGCACCTCGGCGGGTACGAACAGGCGGGCCGGACGGCCGGGGGCGAAGGGGATGGCGCCGACCAGCAGCGGGGTCCCGCCCACCGTGCGGCGGGCCTCCTCCAGCGCCTCGGCGGCCCGCGCCGGGTCGGTGACGTGGCGCAGCGCGCCCCGGGCCAGCAGGGTGGAGTGCGGGCCGGCCAGGAAGGCCTGGTCGGGGCCCGGGCGGTAGGCGGCCAGCAGGCTGCTCGGTGAGGCGGCCGGGGTGTCGGCGTGGGTGCCGGCGGGGGCCTGGTAGGCCGTGGTCATGCTGCTCCGTTCTTCGTCCGGCGTGGCTTCGGGCGCCGGGATGGGGAGGATGGGGCGGGGCGTGCGGCGGGGCGTGCGGTGGGGCGTGCGGTGGGGTGACGCCGTGTCAGGCCCGGAGCGTGGCGCCGCCGTCGACGTACAGGTCGTGCATGGTGATCTGCCGGGCGCGGTCGCTGACCAGGAAGGCGACGGCTTCCGCGACGTCCTCGGCGGCGCCGATCCGGCCCAGCGGGATGCCGACCCGGTAGTTGTCCGGGTCGCCGTCGAGCACGCGGCGCTCGCTCTGCTCGTCGGTCCAGAACTGGCGCTGCATCTCGGTGTAGGTGGAGCCGGGGGAGACCAGGTTGCACCGCACTCCGTCCCGGGCCAGCTCCAGCCCGAGGACCTTGGTGAACATCGCGGCCGCGGCCTTGGAGGCCGCGTACGCGGCCATCCGGGTGCGGGGCACCCCGGCGGCGTTGGAGCCGACGGTGACCACCGAACCGGAGCCGCGGGCGGCCATCCGGCGGCCGACGGCCCGGCAGGTGTGGAAGACGCCGGTGGTGTTGACCGCGAAGGTCTCCGCCCAGTCCTGGTCGGTGAGTTCGAGCACCGGGGCGGGGCGCAGGATGCCCGCCACGTTCACCAGGATGGAGATCGGCCCGGTCTCACGCTCGATCCGGTCCACCGTCGCCTCGACGGCGGCGCCGTCGGTGACGTCCAGGTAGGTCACGTCGTCGTGCGGGGTGTTGATGTCGGTGGCCACCACCCGGGCCCCCCGGTCGGCGAGCGCCCGGGCGACGGCCGCGCCGATGCCGCGGGCGGCTCCCGTCACCAGGGCGATCCTGCCGTCCAGTTCACGTATGTCCTCGGCCATGCCGCTGTCCCTCTCCCGGTGGTGGTGCTTCGGCGCACGGGCAGGCCGGGGCGGGCCGGTGATCTGGTCGGGCGCAGCAGTTAGGTTAGCCTAACCGAACTGTTTTCGGGTGATCGGATGCGTTGCGGCCTGATCCGCCGTCAGTGTCCGCCCCCGTCGTGACCTCGCGCCGGCCGTGCCTCGGGTCGCCGCGTCCACGGCCCGGTCGAGCGGCGTCGGGGTGGCCCGGGGGGTCTTGCGGGTCCGAGGGGGGAGTTCGAAGGGGGGCGGAGGCGCTTCGGGCGGGCCGCGCGTGCTGCGGCCGGACGCGGTCGGCGAGTGCATCGGGCCGCAGGGCGTCGCGCCCGGGTCCGTCGGGGAGGCCCGCACACGGGCGGGGCCGGTCGTCGTGGAGCTCGGCTTCACGCCCCTGTTCGGCTCGCGGGAGGGGCGGGCTCCGAGAGCGTCGGAAACGGCGGACGGGCCGTCACCGTGGTGCTGGTGACGGCCCGTCGTGGATCGGGGTGCTCATGCGTCGACGCTGGTCAGAGCCTGACGGGCGCGCTCGTTGGTGCGCTTGGCGCGTTCACGGAGCTTGAGCGCGCGGGCGAGGCGGAAGCTGCGGGCCTCCTGCAGGCGCATGTCGATGGTGGCCTGAGCGGTGGCGAGGTTGTAGGTCATGTCGTCCCCCAAGGACCAGCGGCGTCCGTTGGCATCACCTCGATGCCGGTTCCCCCGGATCGCCTGCTGTGCTTCTGATTCTACACCATCCCGAGCCTCGCTGCCTTCAATTATCAGCCCGCTTGGGGGATGTGACTCTGTATCGAAGGGAAAAGGACTTGCGTATGAACAATCGGAATGCAGTCCGCCCCTGCCGGGGGCCGGCAGGGGCGGACGATGGAGCGGGGGTGGTCAGCGGCCGGCGCCGGCCGGGGTGAGGGCGTCCAGGGCGACCAGGATCTGGTCGACGCTCTGCTTGGCGTCGCCGAAGAGCATGCTGCTGTTCTCGCGGAAGAACAGCGGGTTCTGCACGCCCGCGTAGCCGGAGGCCATCGAGCGCTTGAAGACGATGACCTGGCCCGCCTCCCAGACCTTGAGCACCGGCATGCCGGCGATCGGGCTGGTCGGGTCCTCCTCGGCGGCCGGGTTGACGGTGTCGTTGGCCCCGATGACCAGGACCACGTCCGTGTCCGCGAAGTCGTCGTTGATCTCGTCCATCTCCAGGACGATGTCGTACGGCACCTTGGCCTCGGCCAGCAGCACGTTCATGTGCCCGGGAAGCCGGCCCGCCACGGGGTGGACGCCGAAGCGGACCTCGACGCCACGCTCGCGCAGCCGGCGGGTGAGCTCGGCGACGGGGTGCTGGGCCTGGGCGACCGCCATGCCGTAGCCGGGGGTGATGATCACCGACCGGGCCTCGGCCAGGAGTTCGGCCGCCTCGGCGGCCTGCACCTCGCGGTGCTCGCCCTCCTCCTCGCCGCCGCCGGAGGCCGGTGCCTCGACGCCGAAGCCGCCCGCGATGACGGAGACGAAGGAGCGGTTCATCGCCTTGCACATGATGTAGGAGAGGTAGGCACCGGAGGAGCCGACCAGTGCCCCGGTCACGATCAGCAGGTTGTTGTCCAGCAGGAAGCCCGCCGCCGCGGCCGCCCAGCCCGAGTAGCTGTTGAGCATCGAGACGACGACCGGCATGTCGCCGCCGCCGATCGAGGCCACCAGGTGCCAGCCGAGCGCCAGCGCCAGCACGGTGACCGCGATCATCAGGCCCAGGCCCGGGCTGACGGTGAACCAGACCGTGAGGCCGACGAAGGCGCCGAGCGCGCCGAGGTTGAGCACGTTCTTGCCCGGCAGCATCAGCGGGCGGGAGTTGATCCGGGCGGAGAGCTTGAGGAAGGCGACGATCGAGCCGGTGAAGGTGACCGCGCCGATGAAGATGCCGATGAACACCTCCGCGTGGTGGATGCCCAGCAGGTCCGCGCCGACCGCGGTCTGCGCGGCGCCGTGCGCCTCCACCTCCAGGTAGCTGTTCCAGCCGACCAGCACCGCGGCCAGACCGACGAAGCTGTGCAGCACGGCGATGAGTTCGGGCATCTCGGTCATCTCGACCCGCTTGGCCCGCCAGAGGCCGATCGCCCCACCGACCGCCATCGCGACCACGATCAGGGTCACGGCCCCGGCGTTGATCGAACGGGAGGCGACGATCACGGTGGCGGCGAGGGCGAGGGCCATGCCGGCGATGCCGTACGCGACACCCGCGCGGGCGGTGCGGTGCTGCGAGAGCCCCGCCAGGCTGAGGATGAACAGCAGGGCGGCGACCAGGTCCGCGGCGTTCGCGGCCGTCAAGGAGGTCATCGGGCTCAACGCCTTTCGGGGGAGGAGGAGAACATGCCGAGCATGCGACGGGTGACGGCGAAACCGCCGAAGACGTTGATGCTGGTGAGCAGGATCGCCACCGCCGAGAGCACGGTGACCAGCACGCTCTCGTGCCCGACCTGGAGCAGGGCGCCGACCACCACGATCCCGGAGATCGCGTTGGTCACCGACATCAGCGGGGTGTGCAGCGCGTGGTGCACCTTGCCGATGACGTAGTAGCCGATCACCACGGCGAGCGAGAACACCGTGAAGTTCCGGCCCAGTTGGGCCGGCGCGAAGGCGACCAGGGCGAACACCGCGAGCATCCCGAGGCCGATCAGCCCGAAGCGCACCGCCGGGGTCAGCCGGGACGCCTTCGGCTCCGCGACGGCCGCCGGCGCGGGCTTGGCCTGCGCGGCCGGTGCGGCCGAGACCGAGACGGGGGGCGGCGGCCAGGTGATCTCGCCCTCGCGGACCACGGTGACGGCCCGCTGCACCACGTCCTCGAAGTCGACCGTCAGGTGGCCGTCCTTGCCGGGGGTCAGCAGCTTCAGCAGGTTGACCAGGTTGGTGCCGAACAGCTGCGAGGCCTGCGCGGGCAGGCGCGAGGCCAGGTCGGTGTAGCCGATGATCGTGACGCCGTTCTCGGTCACCACCGTGCGGCCGGCCACCGTGCCCTCGACGTTGCCGCCCTGCGAGGCGGCCATGTCCACGATGACGCTGCCCGGCTTCATCGCCGCCACGTCACGGGCCGTCAGCAGCCGCGGCGCCGGGCGGCCGGGGATCAGCGCGGTGGTCACCACGATGTCCACGTCCCGTGCCTGCGCGTGGTACAGCTCGGCCGCCGCCCGGTCGTAGTCGGCCGAGGTCGCCTTGGCGTACCCGTCGGTGCTCGCCTCCTGGGCGACCTCCACGGGCAGGTACTCGCCGCCCAGCGACTTCACCTGGTCGGCCACCTCCGGCCGCGGGTCGGTCGCCCGGACGATCGCGCCCAGACTGGAGGCGGCACCGATCGCGGCCAGCCCGGCCACGCCCGCGCCCGCCACCAGCACCTTGGCCGGCGGCACCTTGCCCGCCGCCGTCACCTGCCCGGTGAAGAAGCGCCCGAAGACGTGCGCGGCCTCGATCACCGCCCGGTACCCGGCGATGTTCGCCATCGAACTGAGCACGTCCATCGACTGCGCCCGGGAGATCCGGGGCACCGCCTCCAGCGCCAGCGCGGTGACCTGACGCTCCGCCAGCGCCTCCAGCAGCTCCGGCCGCTGGGCGGGTGCCAGCATGCCGACCAGCGTGGTCCCCTTCTTCAGGCGGGCGATCTCGTCGGCGGAGGGGGCGTTCACCTTCAGCACGACCTCGGCCGCCCAGGCGTCGCCGACCGCCGCACCGGCCTCGGTGAAGGCCTCGTCGCTGAACCCGGAGGACGTGCCGGCGCCGGACTCGACGACGACCTGGTAGCCGAGCGCGAGCAGGCCCGCGCACCGTGGACGGGGGTCGCCGCGACCCGGGTCTCCCCGGAGATCGACTCGGCTACCACGCCGATGGTCTGGGGAGGGTGGTGCGCGGAGTCGTCTGCAGACATCTCTCGTGATCTCTCTCGTCGGATGGAGCCGCTGAAAGGGGGTTGGTGCACAAGGTGTTCGACGGTGTTCGACGCGGGCGCAGCAGTCGACGGGCGCACTCCGGCGGGGTGATCCGCGGAGAGTCCCTTGGAGGCAGGAACCTACACGTCCGGGCCCGCCTTGGGGACGGGGCAAAGCCGTGACGTGCTTCACCAAACGGCGGATCTGCCGTAGCGTCAGCCCCGTGCCCCTGGACCAGGAACAGGTGAACCGGATCTTCCTCCCCGCCACCTACGCCGAAGGAGTGCCGTACCCGCTCCTGCGGGAGCTCCGGTCGGCCACCCCGGTCCGATGGGTCGAGGAGCCCGCGGTGGGCGACTGGCCGGCCGGGCCCGGCTACTGGGCGGTGCTGCGGCACGCCGACGTCCGGCACGTCCTGCGCACCCCCGCGACCTACTCCTCGCACCTCGGCGCCACCCAGATCCGCGACCCCGACACCGCCGCCGAGCTGGCCTTCGCCCGCACGATGATGCTCAACCAGGACCCGCCCGACCACGTGCGGCTGCGCCGGATCGTCGTCGCCGCCTTCACCCCTCGCGCGGTACGGGAGTTGACGACGGGGATCGAGGAGCGGGCCGCGGCGCTCGTGCGCGCCGCCCGGCCGCTGCTCGCCGCGGGCCCCCCTCGACCTCGTCCGCCTGGCGGCCGACCTGCCGGTCTGGACCCTGGCCCGGGTCATGGGGGTGCCCGACCAGGACCGGAAGCTGCTCGCGGGCTGGGCCGACCGGGTGATCGGTTACCAGGACTCCGACCATGCCGAAGCGGCTGCGGATACGTCAGGTCTGAGCGCGCTGGGGCGCGCGGCGGTCGCCGTCCGTCCGCGCCCGGAGGACCTGATCCGGCCGGACGGACGGCCCGTCAACCCGCGCTCCCGGGCGGCGCTGGCCGACATGTTCGCGTACGCGCACGGCCTGGCCCGGCGGCCGGCTCCCGGGAGCGTGCTGGCCCGGATGGTGGACGGCGGGCTGACGGAGCAGGAGTTCGAGACGACCTTCTTCCTCTTCGCGGTGGCCGGCAACGAGACGCTGCGCAACGGGGTGCCCGGTGGCCTGCACACCCTGCTCGCCCACCCCGAGGAGTACCGGCGCCTACGGGCCGATCCCTCGCGCACGCCCGCCGTGGTGGAGGAGATGCTGCGGTACTGGCCGCCGGTGATCGACTTCCGGCGCACCGTCACCCACGACGTCGAACTGGGCGGACAGCGGCTGCGGCGTGGCGACAAGGTGGTCGTCTACCACGCCGCCGCCAACCGTGACCCGGCCGTCTTCGCGGACCCCGACCGCTTCGACCCCGACCGCTTCGACCCCGGGCGGTCGGGCTCCGGGCGGTCGGGCCACGAGCACGTGAGCTTCGGTGACGGTCCGCACTTCTGCCTCGGTGCGCAGCTGGCGCGGGTGCAGATGCGGGCGATGGTGCGGGAGGTGGCCACGGGGCTGCCGGAGCTGGAGCCGGCGGGGGAGCCCGTCCGGCTGGTGTCCAACTTCCAGAACGGGCTCAAGTCCCTGCCCGTACGGGTTCGTTGACCGGCTCCTGCGGCACTACTCGAAGCGGGAGGTGTCACCGGCCCCGTGGCGGACGATGTTCGCCTCGCCGTCGGAGAAGTCGATGACGGTGGTCGGCTCGGTGCCGCAGTCACCCGAGTCGAGCACGGCGTCCAGGACGTGGTCGAGCCGCTCCTTGATCTCCCACCCCTGCGTCATCGGCTCCTCGTCACCGGGGAGGATCAGGGTGCTGGAGACCAACGGCTCGCCGAGCTCGGCGAGCAGGGCGCGGGTGACGGCGTGGTCGGGGATGCGGACGCCGACGGTCTTCTTCTTGGGGTGGAGGAGGCGGCGCGGCACCTCCTTGGTGGCCGGGAGGATGAAGGTGTAGCTCCCGGGGGTCGCCGCCTTGACGGCGCGGAACACGTTGTTGTCGAGCTGCACGAACTGCCCCAGCTGCGCGAAGTCCTCGCACACCAGGGTGAAGTGGTGCCGGTCGTCCAGCCGCCGGATCGTCCGGATCCGCTCCAGCCCCTCGTGGTTGCCGAGCTGGCAGCCGAGGGCGAAACAGGAGTCGGTCGGGTACGCGATGAGGGCGCCCGAGCGGAGGCTGTCCGCCACCGTGTTGATGGTGCGGGGCTGGGGGGACTCTGGGTGCACGTCGAAGTACTTCGCCATTGGCCGACCCTACGGCACACCGGAGATCCACGGCAGCAGCCACGGCCTCCGCCCCGGACCGCGTCGACGGAACGTCAGGAGCGGAGCACGGGCGGCCCGGGGGCGGTCACAGGGCGATCGGCCGGTACGCCAGCGCCCGGTCGACCACCTCGGCGGCGCTCCGCACCTGTCCGTCCGCAGGCCAGAAGACCAGACCGGCGACGTGGCCGGTCGGACAGCCGAGCGCCCGGTCGAGCCGTTCCAGCACGCGATCCATCTCGTGCTCGTCGTACTCGACGTCCATGACCTTCCGCACCAGCGTGACCGCTTCTTCACGGCTCATCAGCAAGCCCGTTCACCTCTCGAAGTCCAGGGGAGCCCCCATCCAACCAGGGCACCGGCGAGCCGTGGCGAGCTCTCCGCCGCCCCGCCAACGGCCGGAGGGGGCACGCCGTGGTGGCGTGCCCCCTCCCTGGCGACCGTCGGAGCGTCAGCTCACGTTGAGTTCGTAGTAGCGGGTCTGGTAGGTCTTCCCGCTCCGGTCCTTCGCGTACACGGTGAGGGTGTGCACCCCGTTCGTGTCAGGGGTCCAGGAGACCTGCGCGGTCCCGTCGGCCTCCGCGGGGACGGTCGTCGTGGTGCCCCAGTCGAAGGAGTAGGTGTAGGACGCGGTGTTCTGGACCTTCGGGGCGAACGTGAAGACTCCGGCGACCCCGACGCCGCCGGTGGCCGCCTCCTCGCCGGTGTACTCCGGGTAGAGCTCGGAGGTGACGGTCGGGCTGGTGTCCACGTGGGCGAAGACCCGGGCCTCGGAGCTGACCCAGCCGTTCGGGCTGTGGCTGCGGACCGTGATCACGTTGCCTCCCTCGCGGTCGAGGGTGAAGGGCACCGAGGCGGTGCCGTCACTGCCGGCCGGGACGGTGAACGACGTCTCGTAGTTGAGCTGGACGGTGTAGCTGTCGGCCGTGGCGAGGCTCGCGTTCGGCGCCAGGTGCAGGGTGAAGGGCGTCCCGAGCAGCACCGGGTCGGGCAGACCGGTCACGACGGGGGCGGTGTCCGGGACGTAGAACCAGTAGCTGGTGGCCGGCGACGGGTTGAACGCCCGGTCCACGCTGCGGACGTGGAGCACGTTCGGCCCGCTGCGCGGCGGCGTCAGCGAGAGCGTCGCCGGTCCGCCGAGCCGGGAGGCCCGGACGGTGCCCGGCAGCGAGAACGGGTCGGTGTACACCGGCACGCCGTTCGGTCCGTCCCACCAGCCGTTGACCGGGAAGTCCTGGCTCCAGCTGTACTGGTAGCCCGCCACGTCTGCGACCGAGTTGGCCTTGAGCGTGAACTCGCCGGGGACCCCGCCGGGCACGGTCTGGCCGGCCGGGTAGTTCGTCGAGGTCAGCACCGGCGCGGCGGTGGGCAGGCTGGTGTCGACGCGGAAGGTGCAGGGCTTGGACCAGGCGGACCGGTCCGTGCCGTCACCGCCCTGGACCTGCCAGCTGTACGTGCCGCCGTCGGCGAGCAGCCCGGCCGGGACGGAGGCGCTCCGCCCGTACTCCCTGAGCATGTTCGTGCCCGTGAACTCGGTGCGCTGCTCGGGGTTGCCCGTCGGCCAGATCGCGAAGTGACCGGTGAGGTACTCGTCGGACGGGTCCGGGTCGTGCAGCATCGCGGTCAGCGACGGGGTCAGGGTCGGGATGAACGGGTGCGGCGTCGTGGTCGCGCACGCGCGGTCCTGGGTGTAGAGCTCGGTGGGAGCTCCCGGCTTGGTGTTGGCCGTGGCGTAGAAGAACATCCGGGTGTTCAGGTGACGACCCAGTGCGGTGTTCGACTCGTCGGCCTCGGGCAGCCGCAGCTCCAGCGAGAGCGTGTGGCCGTCCGTGGTCGCGGCCGCTGCGGCCGCCGCCGTCAGGTCCAGGCGCATGTAGGCGGCGGGGCCGCCGGCGCTGGTGGTCACGGTGCCCAGCAGTTTGCGCTCGGCGGGTGCCCGGCGCCAGGTGACGGGGTTGGCCGGCGTCGCCGTCTGCCAGACCTCGATGCTGCGCGGGACGTAGCTGGTGGCCGAGGTCTCGCCGAAGATGAGCCAGGCGGAGACCACCCGCTTCTTGGCGTCCTTGTCGGCATAGCCCGCCAGGTCGAACGAGGCGTAGGCGCGCGACTTGTGGGCGGTGCCCGCCTCGTCGAGCCAACTGCCCAGCGGCAGTTCGCCGGTCGGCTGCGGGTAACTCGTCGTCGGGGTGCGCTCGTCCGTGTAGGCCAGCGAGACCTGCGGTACCTGGCCGATGGGCGGTGCGGCCGCCGCACCCGTCGCGGACAGGAACACTCCCGCCAGTCCGATCGCCGCAGCGGTGACGACGCTCATGGGGCGCAGGGCCCGCAGACGTCTCAAATGCCGTGCCATGGTGTGGAATTCCTCCCCCGTCGCCCCGAAGGGCGGTGTCGTATGGCGGGCACTCTAGCCCCAGGCCGAGAGGGTGCGCGAAGGGATTGTGGAGCTCCGGAATCCCCGCTCGGACCCCTGTACCGTGCTGCGCCCGCGAACCGTCATCCGGCAGTTCACTCGCTGTTCGGGCGGGGCGGCCATGATGATCGACATGACGACGATCGACGGGGCCGGGCCGAGGGCCCATCACTACCGTTACGCACACCGGCTGTTGGCGGGGCTGGCACGGGACCTCGGGCCGCAGATGCTGGATCACGAGCCGGACGCCGGATTCACCGGGGGGCTCACGCAGCTCTGGGAGGGGTACGGCGAGAGGCTCCCGGAGGAGGAGCGCCTGCCCGCCGACGGTCTGTCCGCCGAGCTGGTCCGGCGCGACGGCTACCGGGCCCTGGTCGTCGTCCTGCCGCCGGCGGTGGCGCCGTCCGAGGCGCACCTGGTGGCGGTGGTCCAGGTCGGCGAGGCCGAGCAGTGCCGCTACCTGACCCTCGAACACGGCGTCAGCCCGATCGACCGTCAGCCGTACACGGTCCTCGGCGAATGGACCGCCGACGGCAGCCACCTCAACCTCGGCCCGGGCCCCGCCGCCGACCCGGAGGCCTTCATCGCGGTAGTGGAACGGGCGCTGGAGGAGTCCGCCCCCGTCCATGCTGCCACCCGGCTCGTCGAACCGGAGGGCGAGAAGCCCAGGGCTCGGGGACTGCGCGGGCTGTTCCGGCGCTGAACGCGGGTGGAGAGGCCAGGGTTCGTCGGGTCGGTGAGGCCGATCGCGTGGCACTCCTACTGCGGCATCAGGTCTTCCGCGGAGTGGCGCGCCTCTTAGGTGCGAGGTCACCGCTGTCGAACAGGCCCCAGTCCAGGTTGTTCGGTCCGTCGGGGATCGGGAAGATTCCGGCAGCGTGCTCGATCGCGAGCTCCTCGGGGGTTCGACCGAGGAGCTTGGCCAAGGCCGTGATGGCCTCGGCAACCTCGCCGGTGACGACGACCTCGGCACGGACGACCGGCGGTTCACCCGGTGGCGGCACTGCTGACACTGGCTCAGACCCTTGTGCTGGAGCAGGCATGCCCACGGCGCGGTGCGGCCCCATGGTCGGGTGATTCGTCGCGCGAGCAAGCATGGTGAGCACCCATCAGATCGACGCCCTGGGCATCCTACGGCCGCGCGGACATGGGCCGCATCGGGCGGTTCGTCGTCGGGTCAGGCGGGCGGGGGCGCGAGGACCATCGGCCAGTCGTCGTAGGTGGCGATCAGCTCGTCCAGGGGGGCGTCCGGGCTGCCGGTGAAGACGGCGGTCCCCTCGGCGAGTTGTACGGACGCGTCGGGAGCGGCCGAGGTCTGCGCGCGCAGGACGATCACGGCGTCCGGGTCGACGGTCGAGCGGTCGGTGAAGTCGGCGGGGTCCGCGCCGACTGCCAGCAGGGTGGCCGGGTACACGGCGACGGCGATCGTCAGTTCGCCGCCGTCGCGTGCGTGCTCGACCCAGCCGTCGGTCTGCGACAGGCAGGCCCAGCCGTGCACCTCGTGGCAGTGGGTGCCGAGTTGGGCCACGGCGCGCTCCCCGGGGGTGCGTTCGGGATCGACGACGAGGACGGCGACGGGCAGCTCCGGCTCGTCGGGGTCGAGTCCGTGGCGTATGTGCAGGCGGGCCATCGGCACCTCCGGGTCGCAGCGGGTCGGGCGCCATTACACACCCCGTCAAGGACATTGCGGACACCGGCCGCTGTCTCGTGGCGCCCGGGGGTTCCCGTTCGGGGCCGTCGCGGGTGGTGTCAGGGGGTGAGGGTGCCGCGGGGGAGGCCGAGGTGGTGTTCGGCGGTGGTGCGGGGGAGGGTGGCGAGGGTGGGGTGGGTGTAGTCGGTGGTGTCGTTGGCGTAGGAGCCGAGGCCGTCGATGACCACCAGGAGAAGGAGGCAGGCGGCTTCGGGGTCGTCGGTGGTGAACTCGCCTGCGGTGACGCCGTCCTGGATGAGCCGGGTGAGTTCGGTGCGGGTGCGGGACTCCTGGGCGGCGACGGCCTCGCGGAGGGCGGGGCGGTAGCGGGAGAGGTGGCGGGCGTTGAGCCACAGGCGGTCGAGGTCGGTGAAGGCCGGGCTGCTGACGCGGTCGAGGAAGAGGGCCATGCGGCGCAGGGGCGGCAGGTCGGCTTCGGCGGGTGGGAGCAGGGCGGTGCGCTCGCGGGTGGCGGCGTGGGTGAAGGCCTCGCAGAGCAGGGTCTCGATCGCGGGGAAGTAGTGGCTGATCAGGCCCGGGCGCACGCCGAGGCGGTCGGCGACCAGCTGCATGGTGACGCGTTCGAGGCCCTCGGTGAGGGCCAGGCCGGCCGCGGTGTCCAGGATCTCGGCCCGGCGTTCGGCGGGGGCCTTGCGGGTGCGTGGGGTGCGCGGAGCGGCGGAGGCGGGGCCGGGGCCGGGGCTTGACGTCATGACGAGCAGCCTATTGGATGTCGCACCAACAGGCTATTGGTGCTGTGACCAATAAGCCTGGTTCCGCCGCCGCGCCAGCCCCCCAGCGGGTGCGGCGGCATCGGAGACACCGCCGTCTTCCCCTCCCAGTGAAGGAAGCCACCCCCATGGCGCACACCCCCACCGCTCGTGAAGGCGTCGGGCGCGATCGCGCGGGCCAGGTCGAGACCCGCGGCATCGACCAGG
>NZ_BAAAYB010000045.1:0-21661 GCF_039535905.1 Kitasatospora albolonga
TTATACCCCCCTCGTCAGCCCCCGCCCCTCGAGTAGTACATGACGCCCTGGTTCGGCCTCACCCAGCTCTCGCCTGCGCCGCCCTCCCGGGCCCGCTATCACATGGAGTAATGTACTCACCGAGGCACCACGAGCACAATCCACACAAACCGGCACCGGTACTCGCGGACACGAAAGGAGCCGACGCGACCACTCCGCGGCACGCCCCGTTCACCGTCATCGCAGGATCCGACCCGGACCCCTAACACCGCCACCCCGCCACAAACCCTGAGCCCGCCATCCGCATACCAGGCGCCGCACGCACCGGTATGACGAACGCCCGGAGGAGATGACCGCACACACGCAAGTCTACCATTGCCTCGCACAGGGCCTCCCGCCCGACGGAAGCGTAACCCGGACGCATGATAGGGACCGCGCCCACGCCCTCTATACCGCCGACCGCCACGCCCGCCCCACCCCCGAGCCGAACATGACGTGGCCAGATGTAACCATTACAATAGCCCCATGGCAATCCCCTTCGCCGACGGCACTTCGCGCTTTCAGCATGAGCTTTAAACACCTACCATGCTACTTCATCGCTAACCCCGAAACTCTTAACCGCCCCGAGCGAGGAAAGGTGGACGTTTCGGCCCTGCTGGGTACAACTCAGGTCCAAGGGTCACTCGCACGGAGAAGCACGGCCAGAAGGTCCCGCGTACGATACACCGATGACTCGCACCGAACGGAGCCGCCCACGCCCCACTAGCCCGCACCTACCACACAGCACAACTTCAGGAAGCCCGCAACCTAGGTCGACAGCACCCGGATCGGTCATCCCCGAGGTGCTGCGATTCCACCCGCCCCTCGAGGGACCGGCCGCCACCCGTGAAACGTATAGTGGCTCAATACTTCTCGCCGGGCGATCCTTACCGCGACCCTGACGCTCGGCGCTCCGCCCAAGTACCGTGACTCGGCGTCCACACCAAAGCGCCTCAGACTGCGGAAAAGGTCACAACCGCAGGCAGCACCCGCGCATACCGCGAGCACCTCCGGTACGCAAACGCCGGTTGCACGCCGCACGCCAGCCAGCAAAATACAATTACCCACGAAAAAATGAACGCCACCATCGAGCGGAACTTTCACAGAGCAGACACTAACCGGGTCAACACGCCCCTTACGGGGCACCGCCATCTCCACCGCGAAGGCAAGCTCAACGGAATCTCTGAGCCTCACCGCCACCACTCGCCGCCGCGAATCCGGCGGCAACGCCCTACCACTTCTTTTTTTTTTTGGCGTTGGAATCTTGTGCTCCTAACCACGCGACCGCAAGCGTCCCGCCGCATGAACCATACCACCTGGCAGCACACAACCCCGCCGATAGCTCAACCAGCCGCATATTGGGAAGCCAGCAGAATCCTAGGCAAGCACCAGCCAACGTACCGGCGCGGTACAGAACCTGAGCGGACCTCACACGCACACGCAGGATCAGGTGAGTAGTTCTACGGGTCCGGGGCGCACCTAGGAGCAGGGCCAGATGCTCAACCCCGAATATAGGACCTAGGAGGCCCCATCGGTAAACTGCAGGTCTAGGCGAAGACGCTTCATCCACCTCAGGCCGTCGGTTGTTGCATCACGTGTCACGCTCACAGGGCGCACCTGGCCGAACTCACGGAGGCGGGACGGACCGAAGTTCGGTCCAGGGTTCTGGCCCCACGGTTCATGAGCTGTGAGAGCGACCCGAATGCGGCCAAGCCGCAGAGCGCCCATATATCGGTTCGTCAGCAGCAAGCCGATTGATGACAGCAGATCACCCGCTGAACTGTACACCTCAGATCGCCGCAGGCGTAGGACACGTGGGCGACGGGGCCGTTCCGACCACCGTGGACAAGCGGACGTGGCCGAGCTCGGGAGCAGGCCGGCAGCCACGAGCCGACATTGGTACATCCAGGCACCGACAGACCAGCAGGATCTTGGCAGCACAGGTCGGCAGACCTGCCACAGAGATTGGAGTGCAGGAGAGTATAACTGCCGTCACGAGGTGAGCGATCATGCGTCACGGCATAAGGTCGAAGCGCCGCCACAACGTCTCAGAAAATGTACAACGTCACAGCCGCGAGGACTATGAGAAATGATACAGGAAGCCACAACACCCCGAGCACCACTCCGACACCAGGACACACGAAGCCGAGAATTACGGGCACACTTAACCAGCCCAACGCCGCCGCAAGGGCCGACACCAGCAACGAGCACAGCGCCGTCCGACTGCATAACACATCACCACCACAACGGGAGGCCCACCATCCCGACAGACACCTTTACGCCACGGCCTGTCCTTGTGCAGGTCACCGCGCCCTACCCCTTCCCGAAGATAAGAGCGGAACTGTACTAGCACGGATCCAACAGTCCGCACACCACGAAAACCAGGAAGCAGAAGTCAGCGTGCACAGGTACCTTACTAGGCAAGTCGACGTCGGACCGCGCGTCGCGACGGGCACCGGATACGCCGCAGGAGAAACCGCAGGACGGCCGGGACCGTGCTCCGCGCCGACCGCACCCGGCTGGGTGGGAACAGTGGAACGGTGACTGGCTACACCCAGGGGACTGGTACGAGTGAGCAACACGGCCGGCAAGTAGCCACAATACTTGCTGGGAATTCGTACCCGCCGAAGCCGGAGTCTTACGCCTACGGGCACCTGTCGCAGGCAGGGAGCGCTTCTCGCGAGCAGCCCACACACACGCATCCTGCGACAAGAACTCACTCAGGACACCTCTATCACAGAATGTGCGGCCACTCGTAAGGCAGGAGGGTTCACGGGAGGACACAACCGGGGTATTAATCAGACCTGGAGAAACGGGCGAGATAGGCCCTTGGAGGCAGAACGATGCGATCTGCCTGAGGCACTATCACGTGCTACGCAGCATACACGCACGAGAGTACAGGATTATCAGAAAAAATGGGAACCCTATGGGTTAAGGAGCCACAGCGCAGATGATACCGAGGCTCAACCCCGCGTCGGTGTTGAACAACCCACAAACAGTACAAGTAGAAGAGCCTGCTGCTTACGATGCAACAAAGCAGGCTATCTACACCGGCGGTTCGGCCCGCATGACATCCCCCTTAAGGGGCCGGAGATACGTGCCCGGGTACCGCGAGACCACTCCAACGAGCGCGATACAAGACGCAGCGCTGTGCCGCATGCAGCCCGGAGGGGCACCAATCAGCAGACGAAATACACAGAAGGATAATAATAGCAACTGGGTGCGTGCTCCATTCGCGCCCAGCAGAACGCGTTCCAGAGCGCCCGCCTGCAGCGAATCAGAAAGAGCAGAAGGCTAACCAACCCCACGGCAGCGGCCAGCGGGCCGCCCAGCGGCAGGACCGGTGGTCAAGGGCGATGCGCGAATATGCCCAGCACGGTCAGCGCCGGCGTGAAACAGCGGGTGGGCGAAAGGGAGCGGAGAGCAGGCCGCGCAAGCACGAAGGTAGGTGCACGGGTGGGTGGAGAGTAGTCCCGCAGGCTCGGTTCGGCGCACCAGCCGATGCTGTCCAGCCGCGTCTGAGGTCAGTCGGCAGAAAGCGCCCGGCCACAGGTAGAGAGGCGTTCTCGGTGAAGGCGAAAGCCGCAGGCCGTCACCCCGCCCAGCACCACCCCGGCGGCCAGCGTGCGCGGGCTTGACCGGGCCCGCCGCCGCGCCGGTCCGCACCGGACGGCGGAAGTAGGCCGGCCGCAGCCGGGGCCGGAACTCGGGCCGCCGGTACGGGCGCAGCACCCGGACCACCCGGGCCACCCGCCGGGCGGGCAGGTGGGTCCGCCGGGCCAGCACCGCGCAGGTCCGCTCCACGTGGCAGCGCAGCCGCCTGCGCACCGGCAGCAGCAGCATCGCCAGCGCCGCGCCCTTGGCCGCCTCCTCGATCAACGGTGGTGGCCACGTCGGCCAGCAGGGTCTCGCCCCGGACGCTGCCCTGACGGGCGATCAGGAAGTCCCCGGCCCAGCCGTTGGCCAGCAGCGCCACCGTGGTGGCCGCACAGGCGCCCCAGGCCAGGCAGAACAGGGTGTGCCGCAGCGGCACCCGCGCGGTCTGGTTGAGCCAGGCCAGTGCCCCCAGCACGAAGGGCAGCGGGCAGCAGCGCCCAGCCCCAGCCCGACCAGCAGCCCGGTGGTCCCGGTCTGCCGGTGCACCAGCCGCAGGATCAGCACCCCGCACCCGGCCAGCGCGAAACGCGGCCAGGGCCGAGGAGAGCGCCGGGTAGCGCAGCGCCCGGGCCCGTCGCAGCAGCTGCTCGGCCCGCACGTAGGGGTACCAGGGCAACAGCAGGCCGACCCGCCGCACCCGGGGCCCCGGGATGGTCGCGGGGCCGGCGGTGGACGGGAGCGGATCGGCGGTGGCGGCGCTGCCCCCGGCCGGAGCCGCGGGCCGGGGCGGGCCGCCACTGGGCGGACTGCTCACCCGGCACAGGGTAGGGGAACCACCCACCGCTCGGGGAGGGCTCCGGGCAACCGGGCATCCGAGGCGGAGCGCCGTGATACGGCGTCAGGCCCCCGTCACCCCGGGGCTCAGCGGCGGCGGAACAGCAGGTCGTGCACCACGTGGCCCTTGGCGATCCCGGCCCGCTCGAACTTGGTCACCGGCCGCCACTCGGGCCGCGGCGCGTAGCCGGGCACCGAACCCGCCGGGTGCTCCGCCGGCTCCAGCCAGCCGGTCCCGTCGCCCTCCGGGTGCAGGTTCTCCAGCTCGGGCGAGGCCGACAGCACGGCCAGCATCTGCTCGGCGTACGGCTCCCAGTCGGTGGCGCAGTGCACCAGCGCACCCGGTGCCAGCCGCGGCAGGACCAGCTCAAGGAAGGACTGCTGGACCAGGCGGCGCTTGTGGTGCTTCGGCTTCGGCCACGGGTCGGCGAAGTACACCCGCAGACCGGCCAGCGAGGCGTCCGGCAGCATGTCGCGCAGCAGGATCACCGCGTCGCCGGCCGCCAGGCGGACGTTCTGCGAACCGTTGCGGCTCCAGCAGCTGCAGCAGGTTCCCGTGGCCCGGGGTGTGCACGTCGGCCGCCAGGATCCCCGTGCCCGGGTCGGCGGCGGCCATCGCGGCCGTGGTCTCGCCCATCCCGAAGCCGATCTCCAGGGTGACCGGCAGCCCGCCGAACAGCTCCCGCAGGTCCAGCGGAGTCCCGTCGATCGCCAGCCCGTACCGCTCCCAGCCGCGGTCCAGCGCTCCCGCCTGCGCGGGGGTCATCCGGCCCCGGCGGGGCTGGAAGCTGCGGATGCGGTGTTCGCGGTGCTGCTCCTCGGTGGCCCGGTGCGGGTACATCGGCGCGGGGTAGCCGGCCGGGGCGGCCGACAGGCGCGCGGACGGGGAGCTCTGGGGTGCGGGGGCGGTGGCAGTCACAATCACCCGAGTCTAGGACACCCACTCGGGTGAGCCGGGGCACACGGGAGGAGCCTCAGGGGCGCGAGGAACTGCGCGCGGGGGAACAGCAGCACGTGCAACTGGCTCGCCTGCCCTGATCTCACGCTGGTCCGCCTTCCGTACTCGCGCAGTTCCCCGCGCCCCCGGTGGAACCACCTACGGCAGGGCGGCGAGTGCCCGTGCGGCGATTTCGCGGCCGATCGGGAGCGAAGCGGTCGCCGCGGGCGAGGGTGCGTTGAGGACGTGGACGGTGCGGCCGGAGCCGGCGAAGGCGAAGTCGTCGAGGAGGGTGCCGTCCGGGGCGACGGCCTGGGCGCGGACGCCGGCGGTGGCGGGGACCAGGTCGGCGGCGGTGACGGCGGGGAGCAGCCGCTGGACGGCGGTGGTGAAGGCCTTCTTGGAGAGCGAGCGGTGCAGTTCGCCGAGCTCGTAGCGCCAGTGCCGCCGGGCGATCTTCCAGGTGCCGGGGAAGCGGGCGGTCTCGGCCAGGTCGGGGAGGCTGACGGTGCGCCAGTCGTAGCCCTCGCGGGCCAGCGCCGGCACCGCGTTCGGGCCGACGTGGACGTCGCCGTGGACGCCCCGGGTGAGGTGGACGCCGAGGAACGGGAAGGCCGGGTCCGGTACCGGGTAGACCAGGCCCCGCACCAACGACCGGCGCTGCTCGGTGAGTTCGTAGTACTCGCCGCGGAAGGGGACGATCCGCACGCCCGGCTCGTCCCCGGCCAGCCGGGCGATCCGGTCGCTGTGCAGGCCGGCGCAGTTGACCAGCACCTCGCAGTGCAGCTCGCGGCCGCCCGCGTGCAGGGTGAGGCCGTCGGCCCGGCGGTGCACCAGGGTGAGCGGGGTGGAGGTGAGCAGCTCGGCCCCGCCCTTGGCGGCCAGTTCGGCGTAGCGGCGGGCCACCGCGGGGAAGTCGCAGATGCCGGTGGTGCCGATGTGCAGGCCGGCCAGGCCGGTGACCTCGGGCTCGTGCTCCGCGATGCCGGCCCGGTCGAGCTCGGCGACGGGGATGCCGTTGGCCCGGCCGCGTTCGGCCAGGGCGGCCAGCCGGGGGAGTTCGTCGGCCCGAGTGGCCACGATCAGCTTGCCGGTGACCTCGTGCGCGATGCCCTGCTCGCGGCAGAACTCCACCATCGCGCTCGCGCCCTCGGTGGCGTACCTCGCCTTCAGGGAGCCGGGCTTGTAGTAGACGCCGCTGTGGATGACCCCGCTGTTGCGTCCGGTCTGGTGGGCGGCGAACTCCGGCTCCTTCTCCAGCAGCGCGACCCGCACGCCCGGCCGCGCCGCGGTCAGCGCGTACGCGGTGGAGAGCCCGACGATCCCCCCGCCCACCACCACGACGTCGTACTTCTCGCCCATGAACCCGCCCCTCGGTCCCGCATCCCAGCCGACGAGCAGTCAACCTAGTGCCTGCCCCGGCGGAGTGTGCCCCGTCGGGCAAACCCCGCCGGGGGCGGGCACTACTCCCAGGGCCAGCCCGTGTCCCGGCCTCGCTCCAAGAGCGGGATCAGGCCGAAGGCGGCGTCCGAGAGGCCGCCGAAGACGTGCCGGGCGCCGCCGCCGGACGGGGCGTAGCCGGTGGCGTACCCGGCCAGGTTCCAGGTGTAGACCGGGACTTCGGCGGGCACGGCGGCGAGCACGTCGCCGCGGGCGGCCTGCTCGTCCGTCAGGATCACCACCCGGTCGTGGCCCCGGTAGTTGTCCCGGACGGCCGCGGCGGTCTCGGTGCCGCCCAGCCAGCCGAAGCGGTCCATGATCCGGAGCACGCCCTCGCCGGGGGAGTGCTCGACCCGCTGGTGGCCGGAGCCGAACTCGACCAGGTCGGCCCGCTCGGCGCGGAGCGCCAGGGCGGTGCCGAACAGCGCGGCGGAGTCGGCCCGGTTGAGCTCGGTGCGCTCGCTGAGCCGGTCGAACATCGAGCCCGAGCGGTCCACCAGGACCAGCGTCCGGCCGGGCAGCGCGGGGACGTTGGCCAGCGAGTGGCCGAGCGCGGTCTCCAGCGCGGTGCCCCAGCGGGACTCGGCGGCGTGCCGGTACGCGGCCAGGTAGCGGAACGGGAACTGCCGGGAGCGCCGCACCTCCTCCGGGTCGGAGATCCGCCGGGCCACCTCGGCGGCGGCCTGCTCGCCGATGCCCGCCCGGTCGAAGTTGCGCAGGTTGCGGACCAGCGCCATCGGGCCCATGGACGGGATGACGGCCTCCCAGACCGCCGCGTCCAGCGGGCCCTGCAGCCAGCCGGCCAGCGCCTCCCAGGTCATCCCGGCCGCGGCCAGCCGCTCCGCCCCGCCGGGGGCGGTCACCAGGGCGCGCCGCTGCTCCACCGGCACCCGCGCCAACTCGTCGTGGGCGCACAGCAGTTCGATCCCGGCGGGCGGCTCGGCGCTCTCCGGGCGGTGCCGGCGGTCCAGCGCGTAGCGGAACAGCTCGGACTGACCCGGCCGCTGCGGGTCGGGCACGGGGTGGGTCAACTCCAGCACGTCGCCGAAGCGGTAGCCCTTGGCCGCGGTGTCGTACTTGAGCAGGGCCGGGGCGGTGTAGAGGCGGCGGACGGCGTCGGCCACGCCGCGCTTCAGCGGCTTGGGCAGGGCCCGGCCGTAGCGGGAGGTCCAGTACGCCAGCAGCTCGCCCGGCTCGTCCGCCCGGCGCAGCACGGTCTCGACCACCTGCCGGGAGAAGCCGGGCGCCCCGGCGTCGAGGCGGGCCCGGGTGAACTCGGCGGCGCCGACCAGGGCGGCGGTGCGCAGCCCGGCCCCGTAGCGGAGCCAGCGGAGCAGGGCCAGGGTCCACTCCGGATCGCTGACCGCCAGCCGGCGGACCAACAGGGAGTAGCGGTCGTCCCGGTCGGCGGCCTGCTCGTAGAACGAGCGCTGGCCGACCAGGTTGGCCACCGCGAGCAGGAAGAGCTCGGAGCGGGCGTCCCGGAGGTGCCCGGTGCCGCCGTTGTGATTGGTCGTCACCTGCCCCGTGCCGGTCACCGCCGAAGCCGGACCGCGGCGCGGCACCGAGGGCCGCCGGAGGTTGAACCGGGACATGCTGGACATCCTCACTCGCTCGGAGACGGAAACACCTCGGGGCGCCCGGTGCGGGCACCCCGAGGTGACGAGAGCGTCCAGAGGACAAGAGCGGCGGAGGCGTTGCTGTTGCTCTCCCGAACTGAGCTACACCGCCGGAGCGGCAGCGGGATTCGAACCCGCGACCCACAGAGCCGAAGTAGCCCCCACCTGCGCACCTGGACGAGGACGAGACTAACCGGGCGGCGCGGGAGGGGGCACGTGGATTTACGCCGGGGCGACCAGCATCAGGCGGGCCCGTTCGGTGAGTTCGCGGACCCGGCGTTCCTCCTGGTGCGGCTCCAGGCGGCGGAGCAGCTCCAGCACGTACTCCCGGCTGCGCTGCGAGGAGATCCGGCCGGCCACGTCCACCGCCCGTTCGCCGGCGGCCACCGCCGCGTCCAGGTCGCCGGCCTCGGCCTCGGCCATCGCGGAGACGATCAGGCGTAAGCCGTGCGAGCGGACGAACCCCTCGGTCGGCCGGGCCAGCGCCTCGCGGGTGAACTGACGGACCTTCGACAGCTCGCCCAGGTCCCGGAAGCACTCGGCGGCGTCGGCGGCCAGCCGGTCGTAGGCGTAGAAGTCGATCCAGGCCGGATCGGAGTCGCCCGCCCGCGCGCGCTCCAGGGCGCTCTCGGCGGCGGAGAGCGCCCCCGCGCAGGCGGCGGCGTTCCCGTTCCGGGCGTGCGCGCGGGCCTCCACCAGGTGGAAGAAGCTCATGGTGCGCGCGGTGGCCAGCCCCCGGTTGCGCTCCAGCGCGGCCTGGGCGAGGTCGACCGCCTCCTCCGCGAAGCCGCGGTAGCAGGCCTGAAGGCTCATCGAGGCCAGCACGTAGCCGCCGAGCGGCACGTCGGCGGCGGCCCGGGCCAGCCGCAGGGCCTGGATGTAGTACCGCTGGGCCGCCTCGTGCTGCCCGGTGTCGAAGGCCATCCACCCGGCCAGCCGGGTCAGTTCGGCCGTCGCGCCGAACAGCGCCCGGCCCACCGCGTCGCTGTACGAGCCGAGCAGCAGCGGCGCCGCCTCCACCCGCAGGCACTCCGGCACCATCGAGGAACGCCAGTCCCCCGCCGCCGTACTTGGAGTCCCAGCGCCGGGCCTCCTGGGCCGCCTCGCGCAGCTTGGCCGCGTCCCGAGTGCCCCACCCGGTACCCGCTCGGGTCGGCCACCCCGGCCTCCCGGGCGACCGAACCGTCGGCCGGGGTGATCAGCCACCGGGAGACCGGCGTCGCGTACGCCGAGACCGAGAAGGTCCCGGCCAGGCTGTCGCTCCACCGCCCGCCGCCGGGGCCCCGGCGCAGCTCCAGGTCCACCCGCCACAGGTCGGTCGCCGACCGCACCGCCTCCGGCACGTCGCGCGGGAACGCCAGGCCGAGCTCCGGCGCCGGGTCGGTGTCGCCCAGCCCGATCTCGTCCAGCGGCACCGGGCGGCCCAGCTTGGAGCCGATCGCGGTGGCGATCAGGTGCGGTACCGGCCCCTGCGGGATCATGCCCTTGCTGACCCAGCGGGCCACCGAGGTCTTGTCGTAACGGAGTGTCAGACCCCGCTGCGCGCCCAGGTCGTTGACCCTCCTGGCCAGGCCGGCGTTGCTGATCTGGGCGACGGTGAGGAGCGTGCCGAGCCGCTCGTTCGGCCCTCGTGAACTGGCGGTCATGGTGGCGGCGGCACCCCCTGGCGCGGTGCGGCGGGTCTGCGGAGTGAGCGCGCCCGTGCACGGTGGCTTGATCGTGAACGGCGCGGAGGCCGTGGGTGGGTGGCGGACGGGGTGGCGTGCCCGCCGACGGCGTCCGGCGCGAGCCACTGCTTGCACCACCTAGCGTAGTCGTCCGGGTTCCGAGGGTTAAGAGTCCGGATTCCGGATGGCGGGATCGTGTGCCGCTCTACGGGTCGCGCGGGGGGTGGTGCGCGGGCGCCGCAGCCTCCACGGGGTCGTGCCGGACGGGCGTGCTCCGGTCCGGTGCAGACGTGCGCCCGGCTGTGCCCCCTGGCCCGATGGGCTGGTCGGCGATTCGCTGGGGGCTGTGGGTCGGCCCGTCGTCGAGGACCCGGCGGGCCGGGGGACACCTCCGCCGACATCCCCGCGGGCGGGGGTGGGGTCCGGGAGGGCATGCGGATGCCCTCCCGGGCGGGGTGACGCATTTCGGCCATTCCGCGATGCCCACGTCAACGGACGGCCCGGGCCCCGGAGGGGAAGGCCCGGTCCGTCCGCGCTCCGGCCCGGCAGGGCAGCGACCCGGTGGCCCGGAGGGCCATCAGGGGCGCGGGGAACTGCGCGCTGGGGAACGGCAGCACGTGCAACTGGCTCGCCTGCCCCGATCTGGCGCTGGCCCGCCTTCCGTACTCGCGCAGTTCCTCGCGCCCCCGGGGCCTTCGGCCCAGAGGCGCCGCCCTCCCGGGTCGGAGCGTTCCTGACGGTCCGTCTACTGCCGCAAGTCCCGTGATCCCGTGGGGAGATGGTGGCACGATGGCCTCCGGAGGCTTCGGGCTGGCGGGAGGCGCGATGCGGTGGCTCACGGGATGGTGCGGGAGCTCGCCCGGGCCGGGGATCGGAGAGGTGCGACCGATCGCCGCCACCGTGCTCTGGCCCGGCGTCAGTCCGCTCTGGGCGGTGGGTGACTGGCGCCCGGACGAGATCCGGCTGGTGACGCTGCGCCCCGGGGCCCCGGCCGTGGTCACCACCGGCCCGCCGCCCGCGGACCCCGCGGCGGAGCCGCCCGGCACCGTCCGCCTCGCCGTCCTCGGCCGCTGCGGTGCCTCCGACGCCGAGCTCGCCGCCGGCCTCGCCACCGCCCGGGGCGGCGCCGTCCACCACCTCACCACCTGGCCCGGCAGCTACACGGCGGTGCTCCGCACCGGCCCCCCGCTCCACCGTGCTGCTCACCGACCTGGCCGGCGTCCTGCCGGTCTTCCACACCCCGTACGAGGGCGGCACCGCCTACGCCACCGCCGCCCTCCCGCTGGCCGACCTGGTGGGTGCGCCGCTGGACACCGGCCACCTCGCGGCCCGGCTGGCCTGCCCGGAGTCCCCCGAGGTGCTCGGCGAGTCCACGCCGTACCGCGGGGTGCGGAAGGTGCCGCCCGGTCATCTGCTCGGGATCCGCAACGGAAGGGCGCACGTCTCCGGCTACGAGCCGGAGCGGGGCGGCGCACCGACCCCGCGTGAGGAAGCCCCTGCGGTCAGGGAGTTGACCCGCGCGCTGCTGGAGTCGGTGCGCTGCCGGGTCCGCGCCTCCCGGGGCGGCACCGGCCGGCCCCGGCTCGGGGCGGACCTCTCGTACGGCACCGGTTCGGCCACCGTGGCGCTGCTGGCCGCCGCCGTGCCGATCGCCCCGGGCCCGGAGGGGCCGCCGCCCCGTCAGGACGAGGGCCGTGACGACGAGGCCCCCGCGCCCAGGAACGGTGCGGTCAAGGGCTCCTGGGCCCGCCCGGCGGGCCGCCGCCCGGGCCCGGCGGCACCCGAGCGCCTCACCGCGGTGACCCTCCCCGAGGAGGTCCCGCCCGGCGCCGAGCTGGAACTGCCGCGGCTGCGGCAGCTGTTGGTGCCCTCCCCGCTCCCCTACGCGGAGCTGGCCGCGCTCTCCGGCGTCGATGCGCCGCCGCCCGGGCCGCTCACCGACGAGCCCGGCACCGCCCTGGTCGCCGCCGCCCGGCTGGGCCACCGCTTCGAGGCGGGCGGCGCCGACCACCTCACCGGCTACGGGGCCCGCCAAGTGCTCGACGGTCATCCGGCCCGACTGGCTGACCTGGTCAGGGCCGGACGGGCCCGGCGGCTGGCCGCACCGGTGGCCGCGCTGGCCGGGGCCGAACGGGCGGCGGCCACCGGCGCGTTCGGCACCCTGCGCACGCCCCTGACGGTCTGGCGCGCCGCCCACCGGCTGGCCCGCGCCCGGTACGCGGAGGCCCTGGACGACGCCGCGGTCCGGTTGACGGCCCGTCACCGGACGGCCGGGGGCGGCCCCGGCGAACGGTCGACCGCCGAACTGGCCTGGTGCGTCCCCGGCCCGGCCGCCCGCTGGCTCTCCGACGACGCCCTCTCCGCCGTCGCCCTCCGGCTCCGGCTGGCCGCCCGTGGCCCCGCCCCCGCCGAACCGCCCGGCGCCCGCCGGGCCCGGCAGGCCCTGCACCGGCACGCGGCCGAGTACCGCACCCTGCTGCACGCCGCCGAACAGCAGGGCCAGCGCCTGCACGCCCCCTTCCTGGACAACCAGGTGGTCCGGGCCGCCCGCCTGCTCCCCGACGAGACCCGCCTCCAGCCCGGCGCCCGGCACGCCCTGCTGCGCGCCGTCCTGGCCGGAGCGACCAGCGCCGACCTTCCCCCCCGGCTGGGGTCCCCACCCCGACCGCACCACGGCGGACCTCGCCGGACTCCACCTCGCCGCGGACGGGCTCACCGCACTCTTCCGCGCCCCGCTCCTCGCCGAGGCCGGCCTGATCGACCTCCCCGCCGTCCACACCGCCCTCGCCTCCCTGGGCCCCCGCGCCACCGAGCTCCCGCCCGACACCGTCGCCGGCCTCGCCGAACTGGTCTCCACCGAACTCTGGCTCCGCCGCATCCACGCCCGCCGCCACGGCTCCGCCTGGACCGGACTCCCCACCCCGCCCCGCCCGGCCCTGGCCCGCCCCGCCTGAGCTGAAGAGGCGGCAGGACAAGCGCCCGGGGGCGCGAGGAACTGCGCGAGTCCGGAAGGCGGACCAGTGTGAGGTCGGGGCAGTCGAGCCAGTTGCACGTGCTGCCGTTCCCCTGCGCGCAGTTCCCCGCGCCCCCAGGTGGCCCTTCGGGCCCCGGTCCCGCGCACCGTCCTGGGCTGCGCCGCGAAGCGCCCCGCAGGGGCGCGGGGAACTGCGCGAATCGGAAGGCGGCCTACCGGCAACTGGGGGCACGTCAGCCGGTTGCACGTGCTGCCGTTCCCTTGTGTGCAGTTCCCCGTGCTCCCAGGTGGCCCTTCGGGCCCGGGGGCCGCAGCCGCGTCTGCCCGGGTTCGGGAGCCTGACGGGCCATCATGGGGGAGTGTCGAGTGCGGAGCAGGTGACGGCCCCCGAGAGTCTGCCGGTGTCCGAGGAGGAGCCCGTCGGTGGTCCGCCCGGGGTGCTGGCGGCGTGCGACGGTTCGGACGGCTCGCTCTGGGCGCTCGACCGGGCGATGGGCGAGGCGGAGCTGTACGGCCTGCCGCTGTACGTGCTGGCGGTGGTCAACCCGTCCCCGACCGGCTACCCGCCGGGGATGATCGAGCTGGTGCAGGAGAGCATCGAGCGCCTCTCGGCCAGCATGGCCGACGGTCTGCGCCGCTCGGTCGCCACCGTCGAGTCCACCCGCGGCCGCCCCTTCCAGGGCCCGCTCTCCCTGCACGTGGTGCTCGGCAACGTCGTCGAGGTCCTGCTCCGCTGCACCCGCGGCCAGCACACCCTGGTGGTCGGCACCCGGGGCAACGGTGGCTTCAGCCGCCTGCTCCTCGGTTCGGTCAGCACCGCCGCCGTCCACCACGCCGCCTGCCCGGTCCTGGTGGTCCCGGCCCCGCCCGCCGTCTGACCGCCCTCCGACCACCGCCGGACCGCCCCATGACGGGCCCCACCGCGGTGAGGGCCGTCACAGCACCCCTCCATCCGCCCGGGAATCAGGACAGCTTGGTTGATAGTTCACCTTTCCGTCCCCCGAACACCCGGAGCAGCAGGAGAGTCATGAAGGTCGAGATCTGGTCGGACATCGCGTGCCCGTGGTGCTTCGTCGGCAAGCGTCGCTTCGAGCAGGCGCTGGACCGCTTCGAGGGCAAGGACGGCGTCGAGGTCGTCTACCGGCCGTACCAGCTGGTGCCGGACGCTCCCGAGACCGCCTCCTCGCACCGCGAGTGGCTGGCCGAGCGCTACGGCCCGCAGTCCGTGGCGATGGACGCCCGGGTGACCGAGCTGGGGAGGACCGAGGGGATCACCTTCGACTTCGCCACCGCGCTGCACGCCAACACCCTCCTCGGCCACCGGCTGCTGCACCTGGCCGAGACCGAGTACGGCCCCGAGGTGCAGGGCGTGCTCAAGGAGGCCCTGCTCAAGGCGCACTTCAGCGACGGCGTGGACGTCGGCGACCGCGCGGCGCTCACCGACATCGCGGCCGCCGCCGGCCTGGACCGCGAGCGGGTGGCCGGCTACCTGGCCGGGGACGAGGGCGCCGAGGAGGTCCGGGCGCAGATCGCCGAGGGCCGTGAGCTCGGCATCACCGCCGTGCCGACCTTCGTCTTCGAGGGCAAGTGGGCGGTCCAGGGCGGCCAGGAGGCCGAGACCTTCCTGCGCGTCCTGGAGCAGGTCGCCGCCGAGACCGCCGCCGAGACCCCCGCGGCCCCCGTCTGCGACGACGACAGCTGCGCGGTCTGACCATCCGTCAAGCGGCGGCCCCGGATGCCCGGATCAGCTACAGCTGATCCGGGCATCCGCCCAGCTGGCCAGGTCGATCAGACCCCAGCCCCCGGACTCCGGCCGGGCGACCAGGCGGAACGAGCGCTGCCCGGTGAGGTCGGCGGTCACGGGCACGGCCCGGCCGCCCGGGGTCAGCGGGCCGGAGCGCCAGAGCACCGTGCCGTCCCCGCCCTCGACCGAGAGGCGGACCGTGCCGAACCGCAGGCCGCCGTCGTCCAGCCCGGCCACCGCACGGAACGAGGTGCAGGACCGGTTCAGGTCCACCGTCGTCTGCGAGGGCACCCGGGCGCTCAGCCCGCGCTGGTAGCGGGTGCCGCCGATCCACAGGCCGGTGCGCTGCCAGACCCAGCCGCCGCCGCGGCGGATCGTCGGGGTCGGCGGCGGGTCACGGTGACCGCCCTGCGGGCCGAACGGCAGGTCGTCGGCCCAGAAGTCGACGATCTCGGGCGGGGTCGGGGTGGGCGACGGGGTCGGCTTCGGCACCGTCGGCGGGGTGGGCGTCGGCGGTGGGGTGACCACCGGCGGTTCCGGCGGGGTCGGCGTCGGCGCGGGCCGCTCCGGCGTCCGGCTGGGTGTGGGGCTCGGGCTCGGACTCGGCGAAGGCGTCGGTGACGGGGAGGGCGAGGCTGCCGGCCGCACCGGAGCGGGCGTCGGGCGGGCGGGCGTCGGCGTCGGCTCCTCCGGGGGTTCCGGCGTGGGCGTCGGAGTCGGCGGGGCCGGCACCGGCTTCGGTGCGGCGGCCGCCGACGGCGGTGCCGCAGGGGCCGAGACGGCCGGTGCGGCCGCCGGGTGCCTGGGCGCGGGCGTGCCGGTGAAGGCGTACGCGGCCACCGCCGCCGCGACCACGGCGATCCCGGCCGCGATCCCGGCCTTGGCGGCCGTCCCCAGCCCCTCGCCGGCCACCGCCCCGGCACCGGAGGACCCTCCGCCGGCTCCCGCACCGGCTCCCGCACCCGCGCCCGCGGTCGCTCCGCCCGCCGTCGCTCCGCTCCCGGCCGCGGTGGCCCCCGCCACCGCCCCGGCACCGACCGCGCCGAGCCCCATCGCGGCGGCGGCAGCGGTGAAGTACCCGGCCCCGACCCAGACCAGCACACCCCCGGGCAGGAGCGCCCGCAGGCCGGTGTTGATCTCGGTCAGCTCCAGGTACGCGGCCGTGCAGCGGTCGCACTCCTGGACGTGCCGGCCGACCTCGGCCGAGGCACGCTTGCGCAGCGAACCGCGCGCGTACGCGCCGAGCCGGTTGGCGTAGGCCTCGCAGTCCCGGTCCTGACTGTCCGACACATGGGCCTGGAGGAAGGCGGCGGCCAGCCGGTCCCGGGCCCGGTGGGCCTGGACGGCGGTGGCGTTGGCGGTCTTGCCGAGCATCACCGCGACGGTCTTCGGCGACTCCCGCTCGACCTCGGTGTGCCAGAGCACCACCCGGTCGTCCTCGGGGAGTTCGGCGTAGGCCTGCATCACCATCCGCTGGTCGGCCATCGCCATCGCCCAGGCGTCCGCGCCCGGGTCGGCCAGGTCCAGGTCGATGGTGGCGGCCGAGGTCTTGGCGAACGTGCTGAAGTCGTCGACCAGTTGCTCGCGGCGCTCGCTGCGCGCCCAGGCGGCGGCCACGTTGCGCACGGCCGTCAGCAGGTAGGCGCGGACCGCGAACTCCGGCCCCTTGCCCGCCCGCAGGGCCTGCAGGGTGCGGGCGAAGACCTCGCCGGCCAGGTCCTCGGCGGTGAAGCTGTCCCGGCAGCAGGTCCGGGCGTAGCGGCGCACCGAGTCGGCGTGCCGCCGGTAGATCTCCTCGTACGCGCCGTCGTCGCCGGCCCGCACCATGGCGGTCAACTCGGCGTCGGAGGGCGGCCGTTCGCCGTCGACCGGATCGGCCGGGGCGGGCACCACCGGGCGGGCCGGCGGTTCCCCGGGCACGCCCATGAAGGCCTCCGGGGTGACCCCGCCCTGTCCGGCGGCGGCCTGCCCGGGCACCCGGCCCGGGGGCACGGCGGCGGCCCGGCCGCCCGGCAGTGACTCGCGGATGGGGGCGCCGGCCTGGTCCGGCACCTGGCCGGGCGCGTCGAGCCCGTGGCCGTGCTCGTTCTGCTCCTCGGCGCTCAACGTGCCTCCCACCGGGCCGGGGTGCGCCCGGAGACCGTCCGGCCGGGCACGGAGACCCTACGACCGGGCACGGTGACCGCCCGGTGCACCGACCCGGCGCGGGGCGCGGCTCCGGCCGGGCGAACGGCGCGCAACGGGACAATGGCTCCAACCACGGCCAAAGAATGGCATAGCGGAGCGGACACGGGAAGCCGCAGCCGTCCGGACCCACCCGTACGGGCACCGCCGGCGGTCCGGGGCCGGAAGACCTCCGGGCCCCGGACCCACCGACAGGACGCGCGCCCGGTACGGGTGTTGACCGCTCAGCGGGCCCGCAGCCCGTGCAGCAGGATCTGCAACAGCCGCTCCGCCGGGGCGTCGTGGAGTTGACCCTCGGCGGGCTCGGCGCCCTCCTCGCGCGCGGCCCTGGCGTGCACCGGCACGGCGGCGGTGAGCACCAGCACCACGTCCGCGACGGTCACCCCCGGCCGCAGCTCGCCCGCCGCACCCGCCCGGGCCACCAGCGCGGCCAACAGGTGCAGCAGCTGGCGCGGGTCCGCGTCCCCGGCCGGCTCGGCCGCGCGCCGTCCGGCGGGCTCCGCCGTGTACGCCGCCGGCTCCGCCGCGTACGCCCCGGGACCCTCCGAGCGGCGCAGCTGCTCCGGCACCTGCGGCTCCGCCGCGTCCCGGAAGGTGGCCAGCTCCTCCGCGTAGCGGAACGCCGAGGGCGGCAGCAGCCGGCCGGCGCCGGAGCCGACCGCCCGGGACAGGTACCCGGCCAGCGCCTCCCAGGGGCCGGAGCCGCCGTACAGCGACTCCTTGGCCTGAGCGGTCAGCCACGCCACCTCCTCGGCGGCGATCCGCTGGACCAGCACCTCCTTGCTCGGGAAGCGCCGGTAGACGGTGCCCACGCCGACGCCGGCGCGACGGGCGACCTCCTCCATCGGGGCCCCGTAGCCGAGCTCGCCGAACACCTGGCGGGCGGCGCGCAGCACGCTCTCCAGGTTCCGCCGGGCGTCCACCCGCAGCCGTGCCGCGCCCGAGGGCTCGTCAGGCGCGGCATAGCTCTCCCGGGCACCCGGCCCGCGCTGCTCCGGCACCACTCCGGCCGGGTTGCGATCCGCCGCTAGTGGCACGGGCAGCCCCAACAGTTGTTCCTGATCAGTCATGACAACCTCCCCCGAAGGCGCCCGGACGGGCGCCACACAGTCCGGCCGCTCGGGCACCCCCCAGGTGCACGGCGGTGCCCGAGCAGGACGGTGCCGCCCCGGATCGGGCGGACTTCCGCACCAACCTTCCCCGGTCGGGCCCACTGCAGTCGGACAGCTCCACGGGGCCGGCACCGGTCCGGCCCAACGCACAATCCGACCATAGTTCAAGGAAGTTCGCGGCAGAAGTGGACCTAAAGGCCGGGACGACGGCAAATCCCGGCCACCCGGGGTCCACCTGCCGGCCCACTCTTCGGCCGGTTTCCACCACCCGATCCGGTACGGCCTGTGGACAAGACACCACCCGACAGGGCGTCATGGAGGACGCGGCCGGGCGGGCCCCGGCCGCGCACCCGTGCTCACCCCGGAAAGAGGTGGCCCCATCAGGATCCTGATCGTCGGCGGCGGCTGCGCCGGAACCGCCACCGCCCTGCGCCTGCAACAGCTGCTCAAGGCCGAACTCCGCGACGGCCGGGCCGAGATCACGCTGGTGGAGCCCCGGCCGTACCTCACCTACCAGCCACTGCTGGCCGAGGTCGCGGCCGGCTCGGTCGACCCCCGCCACGTGGTGGTGCCGCTGCGCCGCCTGCTGACCCAGTGCCGGGTGCTCACCGCCCGGGTGGTCCGGATCGAGCACGCCGAGCGCCGGGTCACCCTCACCCCCGTGGACCGGGACGGCGCCGTCGAGCTCACCGAACTCCCGTACGACGTCCTGGTGGTGGCCCCCGGCTCGGTCTCCCGCACCGCCCCCGTGCCCGGCCTGGCCGAGCACGGCCTCGGCTTCGCCACCGTCGGCGAGGCGGTCGCCCTGCGCAACCACGTGCTCGAACAGCTCGACCTGGCCTCCACCACCCGCGACCCGGAGCTCCGCCAGTCCGCCCTGACCTTCGTCTTCGTCGGCGCCGGCTACGCCGGGGTCGGCGCCCTCGCCGAACTGGAGGACATGGCCCGGTACGCCGCCAAGGGCTACCACAACCTCCAGCCCGAGGACCTGCGCTGGATCCTGGTCGAGGCCCGCGACCGGATCCTCCCCGAGGAGCCGCCCGAGCTCGCCGACCACACCCTGGCCGAACTGCGCGAGCGCTCCATCGACGTCCGCCTCGCCACCACCCTGGACTCCGCCGCCGACCGCCTGATGAGCCTCTCCGACGGCAGCCGCTTCTGCGCCCGCACCCTGGTCTGGACGGCCGGCGTCCGCCCCGCCCCGCTGCTGCGCGACTCCGACCTCCCGCTCGACCGGCACGGCCGGGTGCGCTGCCTGCCCACCCTCCAGGGCGCCGGACCTGACGGAGTCGCGGTGAACGCGCTCTGGGCCGCCGGCGACTGCGCCTCCGTCCCCGACCCGACCGCCCCCGAGCGCCTCGGCCACCCCGCCGACTGCGCCCCCAACGCCCAGCACGCCGTCGCCCAGGCCACCCTGCTGGCCGAGAACCTGGCCGCGGCCCTGACGGACCGTCCCCTGACGCCCTACCAACCCGGCCGGGTCAGCTGCTCCACCTCGCTCGGCCTGCGCCGCGCGGTCGCCCACACCAGCCGCGGCGGGCGGCTCACCGGCCGCCGCGCCTGGTGGCTGCACCGGGCCCGCCACCTGCGGGGCCTGCCCAGCACCGAACGGCGGATCAGGGTGCTCACGGGCTGGCTGCTCGGCGGGCTGTTCAGCCGGGAAGTGGTCTCGCTGGGCGCGGTCGAACACCCCCGCTCGGAGTTCGAGGCGGGCTTCAAGCCGTGACCGGGACGGACCGGCCCGGTGCGGCTCCTGCCGCAGTACGTCCCACAAGGTGGGACGAAACACCCCGCAATGGTCGTACGACTTCCGGAATCGCACTCAGGCCTGACAGGATCAGCCCGTCCGGACCATCACGCCGAGTGGCCTGTCGAGCACACGATGTGATGATCCGTCAGAAACTCGCCCGGGGACTCGCGGACCCGCCGAGCTGGTCCCCCGAAGGAACGGCCCTCGCTTGAACCTCATGCGCTGGAGCGCCAGGCTCACCGGAGCAGCCTGGCGCCCCGCCCCGCCCCCCGCGCCCGGCGAGCCGGTCAACCTGCCCGCCCCGCGCGAGCCCGGCGTGCCCGGCGCCCTGCTCGACCTGCGCGAGATCGACGAGCTCTACGACCTGCGGAACGTCCTCGGCCGCCTCCCCGCCCCGGTCGCCGTCACCTACGGTCCCCTCCACCAGCTCGGCTACGCCAACCGCGCCTACCGCGAGCTCTTCGGCGACCGCCCGCCCGGCCTCCCCGCCGTCGAAGCCCTCCCCGAACTCGCCGGCCTCGGCGTCCTCCCCCTGATGGACCAGGCCCTGCGCAGCGGCCGCCCCCGCAGCGTCAAGGCCCGCAGGATCATCGGCCTCGACGGCAGCCGCTACTACAACGTCTCCTGCGTCCCGCTCGGCAGCGAGGGCGGCACCGACCCGGCGGCCGCGGCCGCCGCCACGGCCGCCCTCGTCGGCGCCGGCCCGGCCCCCCTCGCCCCGCCCGAGGGCCCCGGCACCCACGACGACGTGGTCCGCCACCCCGTCGGCGTCCTCGTCTACGCCGCCGAGGTCACCGACCAGGTCCTCGCCGCCACCCGCCTGCGCGAAGCCGAGAGCCGCCAACGCGAAGCCGCCGTCACCCTCCAGCGCAGCCTCCTCCCGCAGAAGCTCGAACAGCCCGCCGGCCTCACCGTCGCCGCCACCTACCAACCCGGCGGCGCCGAGGCCGCCGTCGGCGGCGACTGGTACGACGTCATCGGCCTCGGCGGCGGCCGCACCGCCCTGGTCATCGGCGACGTCATGGGCCGCGGCCTGCGCGCCGCCGCCGTGATGGGCCAGCTCCGCACCGCCGTCCGCGCGTACGCCCGCCTCGACCTCCCCCCGCACGAGGTGATGACCCTCCTCGACGGCCTCGCCATGGAGATCGACGCCAACCAGATCGCCACCTGCACCTACGCCGTCTGGGACCAGGCCCCCGCCACCCTCGTCTACGCCTCCGCCGGCCACCTCCCCCTCCTCCTCCGCGGCCCCGACGGCACCGTCCTGCGAGGAGAGGAACAGAACGGTCCCCCGCTCGGCACCGGCAGCGGCACCCACATCTCCCACACCCTCCGCCTCCTCCCCGGCACCACCGGCGTCCTCTATACCGACGGCCTGGTCGAACGCCGCGACGAGGACATCGACCACGGCATCGACCAGCTGGCCCACACCCTGGCCGGCGCCATCGGCAACCCCGACGTGGTCTGCGCCCGCCTGCTGCGCACCATGGGCGTCACCACCGACCACGACGACGACGTCGCGGTCCTGGCCTTCCAGGTCCCGTCGGACCGGCCTCCGGCCACGGGTTGACGTCGCCCTCGCAGAGGTCTAGTGTTCTCCGAGCTGCCTGACAGGGAGAACCGGACGCGCGCTCTGCACGGACGGTCCCGGGGTGGCCGATCTCCTGAAACACCACTTCTCATTCGAACTGGCTCGCGCCTTGTCGCGGGTCGGTCTGATTTGTCGTGTGCAAATTCAGAAGATCGGGCCGAATTCGCTTTACAAGGCGGGTATCGGTTAGAGTT
>NZ_BAAAYB010000046.1:0-25620 GCF_039535905.1 Kitasatospora albolonga
TGCTGCGCTCCATCCTGGCCGACCACCCGGCTGCCCACCGCCCACCTGCGGCGAGATCCGGATGGACCTCGGCCTGCTGATGGTCAACCACGGTGGCGACCGCTCGGTTACGAGGAGATCGCCCGCTCCATCGGCGAGTTGGAGTCCAAGCCGGAGAAGGCCGCCCGGGCGATGATCGCGATGGCGAATGAACGAACGGGACGAGGCGGCGGCCCACTCCCGGGCCTGGCTGGAACGCGCCGAGCAGACCCTCGCCGCGAGCCCCGACCAGGCGTGCGGGCGCAGCCCGGGCCACCCGGCTGACCCTGCTGGCCCGGGACGGCGACCCGGCGGTCTGGGCCGAACTCGACCGCCTGCCGCGGCGAGTCGGAGGACACCGACCTGCTGCGCCAGACCACCCGGGCGGTTTACAACGTCGGCGAGCTCGCCATCGAACTGGGACACGACCAGCGGGCAGCCGAACTCCTGGCCGAGAGCCGGGAGTTGGCCCGCCGGGCGGACATCCCCTACCTGGAGTGCTACAGCGGATCGCCCTGCTGCGGCTGGACGGGGTGGCCGCGGTGGGAGGGGATCGAACGGGGCTTCGCCGAACTGGCCGACCAGTACCCGGAGCATGGCGATGGCCGGGACGGAGCAGAGCCTCACCCTGGGCCGGCTGGCCACGGCCGGGGGCCGCACCGCCGAGGCCCTGCGACACTACCGGGCCGCCGCCGAGTACGGCGAACGGGAGTCCCAGGTGACCTCCGCCGTCCCGTGCCGCGGTCGGCCTGGCCGCCGTCCGGCTGGCCGAGGGCGCTCCGGAGGACGCCTGGGCCACCGTCACCCCGGCGGTGCGGCTGCTGGCCCGGGCGGGTGGCGTGGGCGCGGGCCACCGGCCTGCTGCCGGTGGCGGTGGCCGCGGGCCTCGCCTGCGGGCAGGAGGCGGCCGCGACAGCCTTGGTGGAGCAGGCGGGGGAGGGCCTGCGAGGCCGGGACGGACCAGGGGCGCGGGCCGAGCTGCACCTGGCCCACGGCCTGATCCAGGCGCAGGCCCAACCGCCCTGGCCGTCGAGCACCTCACCACCGCCCGGGACATCTGGCGGGCCGTCGGCCGCCCCTACGAGGCCGCCAGGGCCGCCGAACTGCTGGCCCGCGCCCTGGCGGCCACCGAACGGACCGGGCGGCCGCACATCTCACCGACGCCGTCGACTCCTTCACCCGCCTCGGCGCCACCGCCGACACCCGCCCGCTGTGGCCCCCTGCTCCGCGAGCTCGGCCTCACCCGCCCCGCCGCCCGCGGCCGCCAGGGCTACGGCTCCCGCCTCTCGCCCCGCGAACGCCAGGTCGCCGACCTCCTGGTCGAGGGCGCCACCAACCAGGCGGATCGCCCAGGCGCTCTTCCTCTCCCCGCGCACCGTCGAACAGCACGTCGCCCACGTCCTGAAGAAGCTCGACACCACCCGCAAGACCATCTCCGACGTCCACCCGGGCGACTCGACGTAGGCCGCGAAATCGTTCGACGGCGGGGCGGGTGGTGCGGGAGGGTCGGGGCATGACCTTCTCCTTCGAGCGGAACGTCCCGGTGTCCCGGATGGTGATGATCTCCGGATTCGATCTCCACTCCGATTTCCACGTCGGCCTGGAGCAGCCCGTGTTCGTCCGGGCGGGCGAGAGCATCGACTACGAGCGGGGAGACGTGGTGGTGACGGCAACCGTCGGGGGAGCAGCGTCGTTACTCCGCGGGAGGCAGTCACTGGATCTGCCGGATCGGGGGGGCGTAGCTGACAGTTCGTCAGCAAGGGTTGACCGCGCACCGACACGGGCCTACAACGTAGGGACGCCGTCCGGAGGGCCCCAAGTCTTCCGGGCGGCCGTGGAAGTTCACCTTCTCGCCCCTACAGAGGAAGAGGCTCTCCCATGCGCGCTCGCACCCACCTGGCCCTCGCGCGCCGCGGCCGCCACCCTCGCCGTCGGCGCCCTCCCCGCCTCGGCCGCCTCGCCCGTCCCGCCGGTGGCCGCCGCCGTCCTCACCGCCGGCGGCGCCGCCGGACCGGCCGTGGCGGTCGGTGACGTCCTGGCCGCTCCGCTGGTCTCCGGCAGCAAGGCCACCTTCTACTCCACCGCCGCCGGCGGGACCGGCGTCACCTGCGCCGTGTCGCAGTACACCTCCAAGGTCACCTACCCAAACCCGCCGCCGCCCCCGGCGTTGCGACCGCCGCGCTGACCGGACAGACCTTCAGTTTCCTGTACGGCGAACGTCACCCGGCGTCACCTCCGTCAAGAGCCTGACGGTCGGGGAACCTGCCCTACACCGTCTCGGTCAGCGACGCGGCCGGCCTCCCGGTCACGATGGCAGGCGGCTCGGCCGGTCCGATCCAGGCGACGGCCGTGCTCAACTCCTGGTTCGGGACGCTGACCTGCACGTACCAGCTGAGCGGCGCCTTCACCGGCAGTGCCGACAACACGGCCCACAGCCTCTCCTTCCGCAACGAGTACTTCGTCAAGAGCGGCGGCTCGGGCCTCTGCCCCGGGGAGGGCTACTTCTCCGCGTCCTACGGTCCGGTCGCCGACAGCAGCCAGGCCGGCAGCCCGGTGGTCACCGTCAACTGACCTGCCCCGCAGGGCCTGTGCCCCGGCCGGACCCCCATCCGGCCGGGGCCTCGCCGTGCCGGTCCGGTACCGTCCCGGTATGGAGAGGACCACCGCGCTGCGCGGCATCGCCGCGAACGGCTCCCGGCTGACGCCGGAGGAGCTCGCCCGGAAGGCCACCGAGCTGGAGCTGCCGCTCGCCGACCTGTACGTGCTGGCGGGCCGTCAGGTGCCGGACGGGCTGCTGCCGCCGGAGCGTGACGCCGAGGTGGCGAGGGAGTTCGGGTACCGTGCCAGCCTCTGCGACCACGGGGCGCTCGCGGAGCTGGAGGAGTTCGTGCGCGGGCTGCCGAGGCTGGCGGCGCCGGGGCCGTTCACGCAGTCGGGCATCGGGCACGACCGGCCGTACGGCCCGGGGTTCGCCACGGTGTTCGCCGGGCTGATGCGCAACCGTGGCTTCGGGATCCGCTCGCTGCCGTTCGTCGGGCTGTCCCGGAGCACCCTGGTCCAGATGGTGCGGAACTACGAGGACGAGGGCATGAAGCCTCACCACGAGTACCAACTGTGCGCGGTGGCCGGGGTGTTGGGATGGACGCTGCGGGACCTCTTCGCGGTCGCGGGGGACCCGTTCGAGGAGCGCCTCAGGCCGGTGATCCTCTGCCGTCACCTGGGCCGGGTGTTCGTGGCCGCCACCCACCTGACCACGGATCAGCTGGTCCAGGCCCTCGGGGAGGCGGACCGGCTGAGCGGCAGGCGGTACCAGGGAGTGTGGCGCGGGGTTTCCGAGGGCGACGTCGAGGGGTGTCCGGACTACCGCTGACGGCCACCGTCTTCGGGAGGTGTCGGCACGGGCGCCTCCATCTGCCTTTATTCGTACGACTCTTGACAGCGAGTCGGGGGCACAGCACGCTCTGAGCAATGGGAGAGCGCTCTCCCGTTCATGTTCCGGTCACCCCACCCCGACGCCGGAGAGTTCCCATGCCCGCATCACCAGTGCGCCCACCCGCCCTGGCCCTGCTGCTGGCGGTCACGCTGACCGCGGCCGCGCTGCTGTTCCTCCCGTCCGCCCGCGCCCAGGCCGCGCCGGTCCTGCTCTCGCAGGGCCGGCCGGTGACGGCCTCCAGTACCGAGCACTACGGCACCGTCCCCGGCAACGCGGTGGACGGCGACGCCGGCACCCGGTGGTCCAGCGCGGCCGCCGATCCGCAGTGGCTCCAGGTCGACCTGGGCGCGGTCCGGACCGTCGGTCAGGTGGTCATCCGCTGGGAGACCGCGTACGCGAAGGCGTACCGGATCGAGCTCTCGGCGGACGCCACCTCCTGGACGACGGCCTACTCGACCACTACCGGACCGGGAGGTGTCGAGACGCTCGCGGTCTCGGGTCAGGGCCGCTACGTGCGCCTGTACGGGACCCAGCGGGCGACCCAGTACGGGTACTCCCTCTGGGAGTTCCAGGTCTACGGAAGCGACGGCGGAACGCCCACGCCCAGCCCGACCCCCAGCCCGACCCCCACGCCGACCCCCACGTCGACACCCACCCAGGAGCCCGGCTGGAGCACGGTCTTCGCCGACACCTTCGACGGCGCCGCCGGTACCCGGCCGGCCGCCGCCGACTGGACCGTGCAGACCGGCCGGTCCTACCCCGGTGGTCCGGCCGGCTGGGGCACCGGCGAGGTGCAGACCGCCACCGACGCCGCCGCCAACGTCGGGCTCGACGGTGCCGGACGGCTGGCCCTGACGGCGCGCCGGGACGGTGCCGGGGCCTGGACCTCGGGGCGGGTGGAGAGCCGCCGCTCCGACTTCGCGGCCCCGGCGGGCGGCAAGCTGATGATCACCGTGAACGCCCGTCAGCCCGACGCCGCCGACGCCACCGGCTACTGGCCGTCGGTCCGGGTGATGGGCGCGGGGAACCGCGACGGGCTCAACACCTGGCCGGGAGCAGGGGAGTTGGACCTGCTGGAGGCGGTGAACGGCCACGACCGGCTCGGCGCCACCCTGCACTGCGGCAGCACCCCGGGCGGGGTCTGCAACGAGCCGAACGGGCTGACCAGCGGCCTGGCGAGCTGCCCGGGCTGCCGGAGTGCCGTGCACGAGTACTCCGTCGTCCTGGACCGCTCGACCGCCGACGAGCAGGTGCGGTGGTACCTGGACGGCCGTCAGGTCTGGCAGGTGAACGAGTCGCAGGTCGGCGTCGCGGCCTGGGACCGGGCCGTCCACCGTGGCTTCTACCTGGTGCTCAACCTCGGCATCGGCGGCGGCTACCCGGACGCGGTCTGCGGCTGCAGCACGCCGACGGCCGCCACGACCCCCGGCGGGACGCTGGCCGTGGACTCCGTCACGGTCCGCAAGGCCGAGGGCCCGGCCCCGGCGCCGATGACCGACCCGGCGGTGCCGAGCGGCCGCTCGGTCGTCAAGGTGACCGGATCGCAGGGTAGTTGGGGCCTCTCGGTGAACGGTGCGCCGTACCAGGTGAAGGGCGTGACCTGGGGCCCGGCGGCCGCCGACGCCGTCGCGTACGTGCGCGAGCTCAAGGCGGCCGGGGTCAACACGGTGCGCACCTGGGGCACCGACGCGGGCAGCCGCCCGCTGCTGGACGCGGCCGCCGCGCACGGCCTCAAGGTGGTGGCCGGCTTCTGGCTCAACCAGGGGGCGGACTACGTGAACGACACGGCGTACAAGAACGCCACCCTGGACTCCGTCCGCCAGTGGGTCACCACCTACAAGGACCACCCCGGCGTCCTGATGTGGGACCTGGGCAACGAGGTGATCCTCACCGCGCAGGACCACACCTACAACGGCACCACGGTCGAGCAGCAGCGGGTCGCCTACGCGCAGTTCGTCGAGCAACTCGCCCGCGCCGTCCACGCGGTGGACCCCGACCACCCGGTCACCTCCACCGACGCCTACACCGGTGCCTGGGCCTACTACCGGGACCACACACCCAGCCTGGACCTGCTGGCCGTGAACGCCTACGGCTCGGTCTGCAACGTCCGGCAGGACTGGCTGAACGGCGGGTACGCCAAGCCCTACATCGTCACCGAGACCGGCCCGCGCGGCGAGTGGGAGGTGCCGAACGACGCCAACGGCGCCCCGACCGAGCCGACCGACGTGGAGAAGCGCGACGGCTACACCCGGGCCTGGGGCTGCATCACCGGCCACCCCGGCGTCGCGCTCGGCGCCACGATGTTCAACTACGGCCAGGAGTACGACTTCGCGGGCGTCTGGTACAACCTGACGCCGAACCGGTGGAAGCGGCTCGGCTTCCACGCCCTCGCGGCGGCGTACGGCGGATCGGCGGCGCAGGGGAACACCCCGCCGGTGATCTCCGCCCTGACGGCCGACGCCACGGTGGCGGCGGGCGGGAAGCTCACCCTGCGCGCCACCGTGACCGACCCGGACGCCGATCTGATCCGCTACCAAGTCCTGTACGGGACCCGCACCTTGGACGGTGGCGGCGGGCTCCGGCAGGCTGAGTGGACCGAGGGCGGCGACGGCACCTTCACCGTCACGGCTCCCCGGACGCTCGGGGTCTGGAAGGTCTACCTCCAGGCCCACGACGGCCACGGCAACGTCGGCATCGAGACCCGCACCGTCCGGGTGGTGCCCGGCTCCGCGCCGGGCACCGACCTCTCCACCGGCCGCCCGGCCACCGCCTCCTCCTACCAGGCCAACGGCAACGGCGCGCCCTACCCGCCGGCCAACGCCACCGACGGGAACTGGTCGACCCGGTGGGCCAGCGAGTGGAGCGACCCGCAGTGGCTCCAGGTGGACCTCGGCCGGGTGGCCACCGTGCGGCACGTCCGGCTCGGTTGGGAGTCCGCGTACGCCAAGGCGTACCAGGTGCAGTTCTCCTCCGACGGGACGCAGTGGACCACCGGGTACGCGACCACGACGGGCACCGGCGGGCTGGAGGACCTGGACGTCTCCGGCAGCGGGCGGTACGTGCGGGTGCTGATGACCCAGCGCGGCACCGCCTACGGCTACTCGTTGCACGAGTTCGGCGTCTACGCCTGACGGCTCGGCGGCTCGGCGGTCTGACGGCCGGCCCGGCGGCTGTCAGGCCGGTCACGGGGCTGCGTCCCTCCGTTCCTGACGGCCGGTCAGCCCGGGCCGGCTTCCGCGCCCGACGGGCGGTCGAACAGCGGGAGCGCGCCCCCCACATTCCCCCCGGCCCGGGCCTGCCCCACCCCGCCCGGTCCGGGGCCCCACCCATCCACCCGACCTGGAGGTCCGATGCGACCCCGATTCCTCTCGCGCGGTGCCCCGCGCGCGGCGCTGGCCGCCGCGTTCACCGCCGCGCTCGCCTTCGCCGGTCTGACCGGCGCGACCTGGCACGCGGCCGCGGCCGCCGACCCGCTGATCTCGCTCTCCAAGCCGGTGACGGCGTCCTCGATCGAGAGCGCCAACTTCCCGGCGGGGGCGGTGGTCGACAACGACCCCGCCACCCGGTGGGCCAGTGCGTGGAGCGACCCGCAGTGGATCCAGATCGACCTCGGCGGCCCGGCGACGGTCAGCAAGGTCGAGCTCCAGTGGGAGGCCGCGTACGCCAAGGCGTTCCGGATCCAGACCTCGCCGGACACGGTCAGCTGGAGCACGGTCTACGAGAACGCCGCCGCCACCGGCGGCACCCAGAGCCTGCCGGTCTCCGGCACCGGCCGGTACGTCCGGCTGACCGCCATCCAGCGGGCGAACGGCTACGGGTACTCGCTGTTCGAGTTCAAGGTCTACGGGCAGGTCACCACCCCGACCACGGGGTACGTGTACGCCGACCCGCCGGTGACCGGGGTGGTGCCCTCCACCTACCAGCCGCCGCACGCGTACTTCCACGAGTTCCAGGCCAACTGCACCGCCACCCACAACCTGCCGGACGACCCGATCGTCTATCCGGGCAAGGCCGGCGCCTCCCACCTGCACACCTTCCTCGGCAACCCGACCGTGACCGCGGGCTCCACGCTCGCCTCGCTGCAGTCCGGCACCACCACCTGCCTGGCACCCGGCGACAAGTCCGGGTACTGGATGCCGGCCGTGCTGGACGGCAACACCCCGGTGATGCCGAACAACCTCCAGACCATCTACTACAAGGGCGCGGTCACCGACTACACCAGCGTGCGGCCGTTCCCGCCGGGCCTGCGGTTCGTGGTCGGCAGCCCGACGGCCAGCGCCACCGAGTTCGCCACCAGCCCCGGCTACGTGGCCGGTTGGGAGTGCGGCGACGGCTACCACAGCGTCGACCTGCCGACGGCCTGCCCCGGCGGCGGTGACGTGGCGATCCGCTACCAGGCGCCGAGCTGCTGGAACGGCATCCACCTGGACACCCCCGACCACAAGAGCCACATGGCCTACCCGATCAACGGCGTCTGCCCGTCCACCCACCCGGTGGCGGTGCCGATGATCGAGTTCAAGGTCGGCTTCCCGGCCGACCTCAACCACCTGGCGCAGCTCCACCTCTCCAGCGGACGGGGCTTCACCTTCCACTACGACTTCTTCAACGCCTGGGACCCGCCGACCCTGGCGGCCCTGGTGAACCACTGCATCGTGGGCGGCCTCCAGTGCGACCCGCGCGGCTACGACCAGAACCAGCCGCAGAAGGGTGCCGCGCTGAACGCGCAGTACCGCCTGCCGTAGTCGGCCCGGCCGACCCACCGTCAGGCTCCGTGGGCCGCCCGCCCTCCACCTCCTACGGGGTGGGCGGGCGGGCCACGGGGCCGTTCACATCCCCAGGAGGGGCCATGACCTGCCAACGCCGCATCCGACCGCCGCTCGCCGTCCTCGCCCTCCTGCTGGTGTCGGCGGGGTGCGGTGGTGGTGCTCCGGCGGAGGAGCACCACCACCACGTCGGGGCACCGGCCAGTGCTTCGGTGTCCGGGCCCTCGGAGGCGTCACGGATGGTCTGCGGGGGTTTCGTGCTGCGGCAGTTGGCCGGTGCACTCGGGAGCGAACCGGTCACGACACCGGCCGGGAGCTGGGACGGCCGTGTGTACAGGTGCCCGTACGTCTACGGAGAAGGGGAGTTGGTGCTCACCGTCCGGGAGTCGGGGGCGGACGCGGGTGCGGACTTCGAGGGGCTGCGGGCCTCCGGGGGAGTGGTGCGGGAGCTGACCGGGCTGGGGGAGGCGGCCTTCGTGCGGGCCGACGGGTCGACGGTGGTCCGAAAGGACGGGATGGTGCTGGTCGTGGACGTGAGCGGGCTGCCGGATCCTTTCGGGTTTCCGGCGCGCGGGAGGGCCGACCTTTCGGTCATGGCGGCGACCACGGTCATGACCTGTTGGAAAGAGCACGTTGTGAAGTAAGTGAGGAGGTCGTGAGTTGACTTGGCGTCAGATGACCGATTGTGGCCGATTTTTCATCATTGACGGTCGGTTGCTGGACATCCCCCAGAAGATTGGACGCCTCCTCCGCATGAGAGGTTGGCCCCGCCCATGCCATGGGCTTATGTATCCTTTATCTGATCTTGGGGAGTAGTTTTGATACGCAACTCCCAGGCTTCGCACGCATACGCGGGCGGAGCCTTCTCTGTGCGCAGGGTGCGGCGAATAGCCGTGCTCGCCGCACTCGGGCTGGTGGTGGAGACCGGTGTCGCCCTGGGCGCGCTGAGTCCCGCCGTCGCCGTCGCCGACACCAAGCCGCCGGTGGCCTCGCCCGTCAACGAGGCGCCTGACGAGGCATCGGCGCTGCTCGCCGCCCGGCTCAACAAGCGCCGGATCGAGGTGACCGGGGCCCGGACCGCCAACACCACGCTGTGGGCCAACCCCGAGGGCACGCTCACCCAGGAAGTCGCCGGCGGCCCCGTCCGCATGAAGGTCGGCGAGGCGTGGGTCCCGGTGGACACCACCCTGGTCGAGACGGCGGACGGCTCGGTCGCGCCGAAGGCGCACCCGGAGGGCCTGAAGTTCTCCGGCGGTGACGCGGCCGTCCAGGTCGGTGACGCCCTGCCGGGCACCACCCCGTCCGCGCCGGCCGACGTTCCGTCAGCGTTCGCGGTGCCCTCCGCCGCGGCGGCGCCCAGCGCGACGGCGACGCCCAGCGAGACGGCCTCGGCCCAGCAGCACGCCGCCCGTTCGGCGCTGCGCGCCGCCGCGCCCGCCGCCGACCCGAAGACCCCGGCCGCCCCCGCCGAGCGCGAGCTCGTGAAGGTCGGCAACGGCGAGGCCCAGGTCGAGCTCGGTTGGCTGGGCAAGCTGCCCAAGCCCAAGCTGTCCGGTAACAAGGCCACCTACGTCAACGCCCGCCCGGGCGTCGACCTGGTGCTGGAGGCCACCCGGACCGGCTTCGAGCAGTTCCTGGTGGTGAAGGACCGCAGCGCGGTCTCCCAGGCCGGGACGCTCAACCTCCCGCTGGACACCACCGGTTACTCGGTCGAGAAGCAGGACGACGGCGCGATCCACCTGGTGGACCACGTCGGCCACAAGCCCACCGTCAAGGTGCCGGCCCCCGTGATGTGGGACGCCGCCGTGGACGAGAAGTCCGGCGAGCACCTGAACCGCGGCGCGGTCTCGATGGAGCTGCGCGGTCAAGGTGCGGACGCCGAGCTGGTGTTCACCGCCGACGCCGCGTTCCTCGCGGACCCGAAGACCGTGTACCCGGTCACCATCGACCCGACGGTGGACCTGGGCACCAACTTCGACACCTTCGTGCAGAAGGGCACCACCAGCGACCAGTCGTCCTCGACCGACCTCAAGGTCGGCACGTACGACGGCGGCACGACGGTGGCCCGCTCGTTCCTGCACTTCCCGACGTACGGGTTCCGCGGCAAGCAGATCCTCGGCGCCACGCTGAACCTGTACAACTACCACTCCTCCTCCTGCACGGCGAAGGAGTGGGAGGTCTGGAACACCAACTACGCCTCCACCGGCACCCGGTGGACCGCGCAGCCCGCCTGGGGCCAGGAGTACGCGTGGTCCTTCGACACCCGTGACACCGACAGCGGTGACGCGTACCAGTGCGCCAACAGCGACGGCAGCGGCTGGGTCAAGGCGGACGTCAAGAACCTGGCCGCCGCCTGGGCGGCGAACTCCAACGACTACAACGCCCTGGGCCTGAAGGCCGACAACGAGTCGGACTCGCTCAGCTGGAAGCGCTTCTACTCCTCGGAGGGCGCCGCACCGCCCTTCCTGTCGGTGACGTACAACTCCGTCCCGCCGACGCCGAGTTCGATGGACGTGCTGCCGTCGGTGCCGGGCAACCCGGCCTACACCAGCTCGGCCACCCCGCGCTTCCAGGTGCTGGCGGCCGACGCGGACGGCGGCAACGTCGGCGTCAACGTCGACCTCTGGAAGGGCTCCACCTTCGTCAACGGCATCTACCGGACCGTGCCCGCGGGCACCTACCTCCAGGTGACGCCGGCCGACCTCGGTGTGGCCAAGCTCGACGAGGACACCACCTACTCGATCTGGGGCCGCGTCTCCGACGCCAACTCCCAGTCCGGCTGGGTCGGCACCTCCTTCCTGGTGGACACCGTCAAGCCCGGTGCGCCGTTCGTCACTTCGCCGACCTACCCGGCCGACGGCCTGTGGCACGGTGGGGCCGGACAGGCGGGCCAGTTCACCTTCACGCCGGTGGCCGGCCAGACCGACCTGATCGGGTTCGTCTACACCCTGGACGGCGCGGCACCGGTGACGGTCGCCGCCACCCAGACGATCACCACCTCCATCACCCCGGCCACCGACGGCAAGCACACCCTCAAGGTGCAGGCCAAGGACCGGGCGGGGAACCTCTCGGACGCGACCAGCTTCGCCTTCCAGGTGGGCCGGGCGGGTCTGACCTCGCCGGTGGACGGCAGTCAGTCCGCCAAGCGCGTAAAGCTCTCGGTGGACGCGCAGGCCGACCTCAAGCGGGTGGTCTACCAGTACCGCCGCGGTCCGGGCGCCACCGAGTACAACGTGCCGCTGACCAACCTCACCAAGGCGGACAACACCCCGGTCACCGACCCGAAGCCGCGCCTGGCGGACCTCGGGACGCACGCCAACTGGACGGTGGTCGACACCCTCGGCGACGTCGGCGGCGTCGTCCAGGTCCGCGCCCTGATGTTCCCCGAGGACGGCTCCGGCGCCGGTGTGGCCACCGGCTGGAACACCATGACGGTGGACCAGAACGCGGACGGCGCGGCCGGCACCGCAGTGGGCCCGGGCTCGGTCAACCTGCTCACCGGTGACTACTCCACCGACGTCACGGACGCCGACGAGTTCGGCATGTCGGTCAAGCGGACCTTCTCCTCGCGCGGTCTCGGCCGCGGCTGGCAGGCCCAGGGGCGAGCGCCTGACGGCCAATCAGCGTCAGGTCTCCACCGACACCACCGGCTTCACGGCCGGTCAGGCGACCATCGAGCGCTCGACGGCACGCGGTCACGACAGTTCCACCGACTCGCTGCGGGTCGTCCCGGCTTCGAGTGGTTGGGACTCGTTCGCGGCCGTGGGCCCGGAGTACACGCTCGGCCAGGGCATGAAGCCCGGCAAGACGTACCGGTTGAGCACCTGGATCTACGTCCCGTCGGCGACGGGTCTGGACACCAGTGCGCTTCCGCACCGCGGCCTGCGGATCGTCGGTGTCTACAAGAGCGGTGGCACGTACGGCGAGACGGCGTCGCCGAAGGCCTCGTTCACCGACGGCTGGCAGCAGCTGACGCTGGACATGGTGGTGCCCAAGGACGCCACCGAGGCGTGGTTCCGGCTCTACAACGGCAACATGGGCGGCAGCGGGAAGGAGGTCTTCTTCGACGACATCTCGCTGAAGGAGATCGTCGCCCCGTTCGGCCCGCAGTGGTCCGGAGGCCCCGACGCGGGCACCGGGTCCGAGTTCCGGTCGCTCTCCTTCCCGGAGTCCGACCTGGTGGAGATCAAGCACACCGACGACTCGGTCACCACCTTCGCCAAGGGCACCGACGGGACCTTCTTTCCCGAGCCCGGTGCGGAGTCGATGACCCTGACCGCCACCCCGGCCACCTCCGGCGCGCTGGTCACCTCCTTCGGGCAGTGCCTGGAGGTGCCGAACGGTGCCCCGGGCAACGGCGTGAACCCGCAGTACGCGCCCTGCACAGGCGCGCCGAACCAGCAGTGGACCTACGGGGACGACCTGTCCCTGAAGGTGCTGGGCTACTGCCTGGACAACCCGTGGGGCGCCACCGCCGACAACACCCGGATGGTGCTCTGGACCTGCGGCTCGGGCAGCCCGAACCAGCAGTGGCGCCTGCAGGCCAACAAGTCGCTGGTCAACGGCCAGTCCGGCAAGTGCCTGGACGCCAACCTCGGCGGCACCATCTGGACCTGCTGGGGCGGCTCCTGGCAGCTCTGGGACCTGCAGACCAACGGGACCGCGTACAAGCTCTCCGACCTGGACGGCTCGTACACGCTGTTCTCCCGTCAGGCGGGCTCCGAGGTCTACCAGGTGACGACGGAGACCGGTCCCGACGCCGCGTCGACCACCCGGTACTCCTACGACACCACCGACGGGCGCTCGCTGCCCAAGCGCGTGATCGCTCCCGTCGAGCCCGGGGTCGACGACCTCAACGGCTGTACGCTGAACCCGCTGCCGCGCGGCTGCGAGGTCATGGACTACGACTACCCGGCCGTCACGACGGCCGTGGCCGGCACCCCCGGCGACTACGTCGACCGGGTCCGCTCGGTCAAGGTCTGGTCGTGGAACCCGGCCACCTCCCAGCAGGAGGCAGTGGAGGTCGCGCACTACGCGTACGACGAGCAGGGTCGACTGGCGCAGGTCTGGGACCCGCGTCTGGCCACCCCGCTCAAGACCACCTACAGCTACGACACGTCGGGCCGGGTCACCAGGGTCGCCCCGGCCGGTGAGCTGCCCTGGTCCTTCGACTACGGTCGTGCCAGCGCCACCGACACCGATCAGGGGCGTCTGCTCAAGGTCCGCCGCGAGAGTCTCGTGCCCGGCACCAAGAGCACCGTCAACGGTGAGATCGCCACCAAGGTCGTTTACGAGGTCCCCCTGACCCCGGCGGCCGGCGGTCCCTACGACCTGTCCGGTCCGACCGTGGCCACCTGGGCGCAGACGGACGCGCCGACGGATGCCACCGCCGTCTTCGGCCCCGAGGACGAGCCCGGAATCCATGCGGCCACCGCCGCCAGCCCGGGCACCGGCGGCTACAAGGCGGCCACCGTCCACTACCTCAACGCCTCCGGGCAGGAGGTCAACACCGCGACACCGTCGGTGACTTCGGGCGGTGACATCGACACCAGCGAGTACGACCGCTTCGGACACGTCATCAGGTCCCTCGAGGCGACCAACCGTTCCATCGCGCTCGGCATCCACCCCGACACCGCGCGGTTCGAGGCCGAGCTCGGACTGCCGGCCGGTTCTGCGGACCGGGCCCGCTTGCTGGATTCGCGGACCACGTACACCGCTGACGGCCAGGACGTCGCCGAGACGCTCGGCCCGCTGTACCGGGCGACCCTCTCGGAGACCATGGCGGGGCAGACCAACCCGGTCACCGTCACCTCGGAGGCGGAGACCCTTCCCCAGCTGGGTGCCAACTACCCGCTGAAGATGGACGCCGACTGCTGCGGCCTGACCTGGTCGGGCGGTGCGCAGCTGAGCCTGCGCGGCACCGCGGCCGGCGCCGAGGACACCGTGCGGGTGACCGTGCCCGAGGAGGGCGACTACGTCCTCAGCGGCCAGCTCACCCGGTACAACGACCACGGCATCGTGCAGCTGTCGATCGACGGCACCAACCTCGGCTCGCCGATCGACGAGTACTCCGCGACGCCGGCGGTGGCGCCGTTCACCACCGGTGCGCCGATCCACCTGACCCGCGGTGACCACTCGCTCAAGATGCTGGTGACCGGCACCAACGCCGCCTCCACCGGCGAGCGGTTCCACGCCGGGTTCGACACCTTCACCCTGACCAAGACCACCGTCAACCCGACCCTCCCGGTGGGCACTTCGGTGCTCGCCCGGGACCACAACGCCAACACCTACGACGAGGGCAAGCCCGACGGCCAGGCCTACCACCTGATCACCACCTCCACCGACGGTGCCCGCATCGACGGCTACGCCACCGACGCCGAGCTGCGGGTCACCAAGAACGGCTACGGCACCCCGATCGGCGGCACCTCCGGTTGGGTCCTGAAGACCCCGACCTCGGTCACGTCCGATGCGGCGAGTCAGACGCCGCTGACCGCGACCATCAAGTACGACGCGTCGGGCCGTGCACTGGAGTCCCGCAAGCCGGGCGCCACGGGCGCGGATGCCTCGACGGTGAAGACGGTCTTCTACACCGCCGGCGCCAACCCGGACGACTCGGCCTGTGCCAACCGCCCGGAGTGGGCGGGCAACCCGTGCGTCACCGGCCCCGGTGGCGCGATCACCGGTGCGGACTCGGCGCGGATGCCGACCACCCTCCCGGCCAAGCGGATTACCCGGTACTCCCGCTTCGGCGACGCCGAGGAGACGACGGAGACCAACGCCGGCAAGTCCCGCAAGAGCGTCACCACCTACGACGGCGCGGACCGCATCACCTCCATCGAGATCACCTCGGACGAGGGCCTGGCCCTGCCGAAGGTCACCACCGAGTACGACCCGGCGACCGGCGACGCGGTGAAGACCACGGCGGGCGGCAAGTCGCTCACGCGTGTGATGGACGACCTCGGCCGTCTGATCTCCTACACGGACTCCGACGGTGGCACCACCACCACGGAGTACGACAAGTTCGGCAAGCCGACCAAGGTCTCCGACCCGACCGGCTTCACCACCTACACCTACGACCGGGCCAAGGAACCCCGGGGCATGGTGACCTCCATCAGCGACAGCCTCGCCGGTGAGTTCACCGCCAAGTACGGCTCCGACGGCCAGCTCGTCGAACAGTCCTACCCGGGCGGCATCGTCCGCAAGGACAGCTTCAACGCGGTCGGCGCGGCCACCAGCCGCACCTACACCCGCACCTCGGACAACAAGGACGTCTGGTCCCAGAGCGTCGACGTCTCCACCCAGGGGGCCGTCGCCAAGGACACCAGCTCCACCTACACCAAGTCCTACACCTACGACCGCGTCGGCCACCTCACCAAGGCCGAGCACTCCTCCGTCACCACCGGCTGCGTGACGCGTCAGTACACCTTCGACGCCCACTCCAACCGGACCAAGAAGGCCACCTCGCAGACCGGCAACGCCGCCGCCTGCAGCGCGGCCAACCCGACGGAGGAGACCCACACCTACGACAGCGCCGACCGCCTGACCGACGCGGGCTTCACCTACGACGCTTTTGGTCGCACCGTCACCACTGGCACCGGCTCGACCAACACCTACTGGGCCAACGACAAGGTCGCCTCCCAGGAGAAGGGCGACACCAAGCAGCAGTGGGCCGTCGACGCCGCCCACCGCCTGACCGCGTTCACCACGGCCAAGAAGCAGGCCGACGGCTCCTGGGCGAACGCCACCTCCAAGCTCAACCACTACGGCGACGACTCCGACGAGGTCCGCTGGACCATCGAGGACACCACCCAGGGCACCCTGACCCGCAACGTCTCCGGGCCCGACGCCGACCTCGTCGCCACCACCTCCAAGACCGGAGACCTCAAGCTTCAACTCACCAACCTCTTCGGCTCGGTGGTCCTCACCACCGACGCCGCCCTCACCACCCCCGTCGTCCTCGACTTCGACGAGTTCGGCATCCCGCTGGAGGGCCAGGCCGGCGTCCGCTACGGCTGGCTTGGCGGCAAGCAGCGCTCCGCCGAGGCGCTCGACGGCGACATCCTCATGGGTGCCCGCCTCTACAGCCCGGCTCTCGGCCGCTTCCTCCAGATCGACCCGGTCCCGGGCGGCAACGCCAGCCCGTACGACTACTGCACCGGCGACCCGGTCAACTGCACCGACCTCGACGGCAACTGGGGCTTCTCCTTCAAGAAGGTCCTCAACGTTGTCGCCAAGGTCGCCGAAGTCGCCTCCTACATCCCAGGCCCCATCGGCGCAGCGGCAGCTGCGGTCTCAGCCGTCTCCTACGCCGCAACCGGCAACTGGGCCAAGGCCGCCGAGATGGCGGTGACCGCCGCGGCCCAGGTCGTCGGGGCGGGGGCAGCCGTCAAGGCTGCTGCCACGGCGGTCAAGTCCATCAGGGCTGCCAGTCGCGTCGGTCGGGTGGCTGCGCGGGCAAGGGTCAGCACCCGGGCGAGTGGGGGAGCCTGCCGGTTCCCCAACTCCTTCGCCCCGGGCACCCAGGTCCTGATGGCGGACGGTGGATACCTGTCGATCTCCGCGCTCCGGGTCGGTGACTTCGTCACTGCCGTGGACCCGGTGACGGGCGTCCGTACTGCCGAACCCGTTCTGGACGTCATCGTCGGCTACGGCGTCAAGCACCTGGTCACCATCGACACCGATGGTGACCCGGAAGCCCCGCCGGTCGTGGCAACCTCCAACCACCCGTTCTGGGTCGAGGGCCGGGGCTGGGTCCAGGCCGGCGATGTCCGGTCGGGAGACGGTCTGCTGACGGCGGACGGTGGGATTTCCACCGTGACGGCCACCGAGGATCTCGGTGGTGTCACCGACCAGCTGGTCTTCAACCTCAATGTCGGAAACCAGCACACCTACGCGGTCCAGATTCCTGGCGGCGATGCGGTTGTCCACAACTGCAACTCTGCGGTTCTGACCGAGCATCAGTACAGCACCCACATTCATCCGCGCCACGTTTCACGTGCTGGTTGGGCGAACAAGTCGAAGTTCAAGACCCAGGATCCGCGCAAGGTCAAGCGCATGATCAAAACTGCGATCAAGAAGGCTCAGGCCCAGCCGAACACGAATGGAACGCCGGGTCACATTCATGTCCACGACTTCAAGCGAACGACCGGGTACGATAACCGGGGCCGGGCGAAGACCCGTGTCAAGGTGGTGGTCCGAAACGGCAAGGTCGTCACGGCCTACCCGTACTGAGATCGAAGGAGGTATTCCGTGGGAATCGATGTCGAATGGCATTCCGAGGATTCCGATCTGAGCGACTGGGAGGCTTCCCGCCGCACGCTGATCGGAGACGTAGGGGATGACGACGAGATCCTCTCGGACTTGGTCTCCGGGCTGAACCCCGCGGACTACCCTGCCCTGGGAGCGGTGGACCCGTACGGGGACACCCACCTCGACAGCGCCGGAGCTGAGAAGCTCCTCGCCGAGGTCCTGAGGTTGACGAGCTCGCAACCGGCAGAGATCGCAACGATGTTGACCAGCGTTGCGACACTGTTGGAGAACTGCATCGATCGGCCGGGAACGTTCGTCGTGTTCGCTGGCGATTAGCAGTGACGAACAGCGGTAACGACCGCCGGTAGAGAGACGCGACGGCCCGCCGGATCATCCGGCGGGCCGTTGCGTCTACTCAGCCACAGGGGAGGACCAGGGACGGGATGTCGCCGGGCAGGCGGTCGACCTGACGGCGGATGAGCTGGTGGAGCTGATGGCGAGCGGGGGAGGCACGGTTCCGGTTCGGCCCGGTCGACCTGACTGTTCACGCCCGGAACACCGAGCTGCGTCTGGTCAAGGCGTACCGGGCCCGTTGTCGGAAGCGGCGGCTGACGGAGGAACGGCGGGAGCTGGTGGCGGAGTTCGCGCGGGGAGGCTTCGACGTTTCGGAGCTCTCCTCGATCCTGGCGGGCGGCTGACGGTCTCCGGAGGGTAGGGGCCCGCGGGGTGCGCGTGGGAAGATCATCGGCGGTCGCGGACCAAGTGGTCCGGTCCTTCTGCTGTCGTACGAACCACGAGGTGAAGATGCGCAAGATCCGCTCCCTGCTGCCGGCGCTCCTGGTGCTGGGCATGGTGCCCGTCGTGGTGCCGTCGAGCTCGTTCGCCGTCGGGACCCCGCCGGTCTCCCCGCCGCCGGGTCAGATGCCGGTCGGTCCGTACGATCCGGCCGACCCGCGGACGTGGACGGTGGCGTGGCCGAAGGACGGGCCGCAGCAGATCGCGGACGGGATCGGCTACCGGACGTACAGTCAGGGCTTCGCCTCGGGTGCGCCGTTCGGGGAGGCCGCCGGCGATCACTGGAGTCTGTCGGTCCGTTACCAGCCGGAGGGGACCGAGGTCCTGAAGACCCGGAAGGCGGATGCGGACGCGCAGGTGGCCAAGCTCGTCCAGGACGTGCCCGCGCTGGCCGGGCTCGTGCGCGCCGTGCCGGTCTCCGCCCCCACGGCCGCGGGTGGTTGGAGCGGGGACGTCGCGGCGGCCGCGGAGCCGGTGGCCTGGGCCGTCCGGGTCGGGAGCTTCGGGTCGAAGGCCGAGGCCGCCGCCTTCCAGGACGAGGGGAAGCTGGGGTACGTCCTGAAGGACGGTCAGCCGGTCGTCGTGGACGGCAAGCCGGTGCGCTACACGGCCCGGGTGCTCTACGACGCCCTGGACGGGCGTCCGACGACCGGGCCGTGGTCGGTCCGGGTGGTGACCGTCGATCCGGCGAAGTACGACGTCCAGAGCACGTTCGGCGGGACGATGGCCAATCCGAACTCGGTGCGGGACATGGTCAGGGCGAGCGGCGCCGTGGTCGGGATCAACGCCTCCGAGGGCGTGCCGGGGAAGTACCAGCCGGGGGTGCCGGCACCGGACACCTACACCGGGGACGTCCAGGGGGTCCTGGTGCGGAACAACCGGATCGACAGCGAGGCCAACAACGGCCGCAGCGCCTTGGTGCTGAACGGCAGGAACCCGGCGAACCAGGCCGGTCCGGTCGTCCCCGCCCGGATCGGGGAGGTCAGCACCACGGTCAAGGTGACCGCGACCGACCCCGTCACCGGGCAGCCGGACCCGCGCAGGGTCTTCGGCGTCAACCGCCCCGCGGGCTACGCCATCGGCTGCGGCTTCGAGAGCGCGAAGCCCGAGGAGGCGGCACCGCGCCGGAACTTCCCCTGCACCAACCCGGACGACCTCACGGTCATCAGGCCGGAGTGGGGCACCCAGGTGCCGGCGGTCTCGCCGGACCTCGGGGCGGAGCCCTTCGAGCTGCTGCTCAGTTCCGGCTGGGTGGTCCAAGGGGTGCACCAGCCCGGGGTCCCGGTCCCGGCCGGGAAGCTCGTGCTGCAGGGCATCGGCGCCGGGAGGGACTGGCTGATGAAGTACCAGGCGACGGGAACGGTGCTCAAGCCGTCCGCCGACATCCTGGACACCCCGACCGGGAAGTCCGTCACCAGCGGCGAGTTGGGGGTCGTCGCCGGAGGGTGCGGGCCGTCCCTGCTGCGGGACGGTCAGCCCTACCTCAACGTCAGGGCCAACGGGCTGGTCGCGGCGAACGGCAGGCCCAACAGCGCGTCGGCCGAACGGCATCCCCGGACCCTGGTCGGCGTCACGGCCGACGGCAAGATCCAGATGGTCACCGTGGACGGCCGCGACCCGAGCGCCAGCGTGGGCATGACCTTCCTGGAGACGGCCCATCTGATGCGGTGGCTCGGTGCCGAGCAGGCCCTCTCGATGGGCTGCGGCGGTGACACCGGCCTGGTGGTGAACGGCGTCCTCCAGAACAACCCGATGGACGACTGGGGCACCCCGGACCGGAGCTCCCCCTACGAGCGCCGGCTGCCGAACGCGCTGGTGGCGGTCAAGAGGTAGCCGAGGACGCGCCCGCCCGCGCCGCGAGGGTGGCGGATCCGGCCACGGGGCACGGTGTGTGTGAGTGACCGTCAGCGTTGCGGTCGGCCGGGCCCGGCCGTCGTCGAACGCACGGAACCGCACGGGATCCGAAGCGGCGAGGGCCGTCGAGCACCGGATCCGAACAGGATCGCGCACAAGTGGCCGAAATCCGTGTTCCGGCGGAGTGTGACATGTGCCATGGTATGGGGCATTCCCCACCGCGTTCATGCCGGAGGCCGACGGGCCACCGGTGCTTCGCCGGTCCGCTACCCCGCACCGGCCGCACCCCACTGCGCGGCCGATCAGCACACCGGAGCACCCCCACGTGAGCACCTCACGCCCTTGGCGACTCCCGCAGTCGGCAAGGCTCCTGACGATCACCCTGATCCTGTTGCTGGCCGTCGGCCTGTCCGCTCCCACCGGGCGGGCCGCGGCCCCCACTCCCACCGGGTCCGCCGTCGTCGCACCGGACGGCCGGGCCGAGACCCCCATGCCCGGCCCGGCCACCGCCACCCCGCCCACCGTGCAGGGCGAGGCGGCCCGGGACGAACCCCTGGCGCCGGACAGCCTGGCACCGGTCCAACTCGCCCCGCAGCGGCCGGAGCCGGCCGCCGCCAAGGGATCCGGTGCCGCGGCGGCGGACGCGGAGGCCGCCGCCTGCACCGTCTCCGACCTCACCGGCCGGACCGGGGCCGCCCTGGTCGAGAAGGTCAAGGCGGTGGACTTCTGGTGCATCAACGGCCTGTTCGTGCTGCCGGCCGCCGAGGGCAGGCTGGTCTTCAGCGAGCCGCAGATGACCGCCGTGGCCAACGCGGCGGCCGAGGCCGCCACCGCCTACCGGGGCGACAACGGCGGCCGCATCGTCCAGCTGATGTACTACCTCCAGGCCGGCTACTTCTGGCAGTCCAACAACACCGCCGCGCAGGGCCCCTACAGCCCCGCCCTGCGGACCGCCGTCCGGGCGGCGGTGGACGCCTTCTTCGCCAACCCCCGCTCGGGGGACGTCACTTCGGCCAACGCCGATCCGCTCACCCGGGCCGCCGTCCTGCTGGACTGCCTGCGGGAGAGCACCCGCTACCTGCCGATCGTCAAGCGGCTGCTGAACGCCTACGACAGCGCCACCTGGGACCGGCAGAACCTGGCCTGGGCGGTGAACCCGGTCTTCACCCTGCTCTACACCGGCCACTCCCAGCCCGGCTTCGTGGACGCCGTCCGCGCCGACCGGGGCGTGCTGGACGCGCTGTACGGCTTCACCCTGCGCAACCAGGCGCTGCTCAGCGGTCCCGACCGCCGGGTGTTCTGGCACGCCGTCAACGAGCTCGGCCGCTTCGTCGCCCACCCCGACCTCCGGCCCCGGCTCCAGCCTATGCTGCGCACGCTGCTGGACCGCTCCTCGGTCACCGGCGACACCCGGTACCAGCGGGCCGCCGTGGTCGCCTCGATCCGCTACTCCGACCCGGAGAACTGCGGCTACTACGGCACCTGCGAGGAACCCGAGCGGCTCAAGGCGGCCAACCTGACCGTCTCCCACGCCTGTGGTCCGAGCATCGCCATCCGGGCCCAGGCGGCCACCACCGCCCAACTGGCCGGTGCCTGCGCCAGCCTGACGGGCCAGGACGCCTTCTTCCACGCCATCGCGCGGGACAAGGGCCCGGTGGCGAACGACCTCAACTCCCGGATGGAGGTCGTGATCTTCGACACCTCCTGGGAGTACACCACCCTGGCGGCGGCGATCTACGGGATCAAGACCGACAACGGCGGGATGTACCTGGAGGGCGATCCGGCCAGGGCCGGGAACGACGCGCGCTTCGTGGCCTACGAGGCCGAGTGGCGCCCGCAGTGGGAGGTGTGGAACCTCAACCACGAGTACACCCACTACCTCGACGCCCGCTACGACATGTACGGCACCTTCGAGGAGGGCAGCGTCACCCCCACCGTCTGGTGGACCGAGGGCCTCGCCGAGTACGTCGCCACCTCCTACCTGAAGCAGGTCAACCAGGCCGCGATCACGCTGGCCGCCGGCCGGCACGACTACCGCCTCAGCGAGCTCTTCGACACCACGTACGCCAACACCACCCAGGACCGCACCTACCGGTGGGGCTACCTGGCGGTCCGTTACATGCTGGAGCAGCGCCGGGCGGACGCGGACGCGGTGCTGGCGAAGTACCGCGCCGGTGACTGGGAGGGCGCGCCGCACCCTGCTGAAGACCACCATCGGCACCCGCTACGACGCCGACTTCGACCAGTGGCTGAACCGCTGCGCCGCCGGTGCCTGCGCCGTGGTGCCGACCGGGCCCGGTACTGGCGGAGTGCGGCGGCGACCGGCGGCAGCTGGGCGCGAACTGCGCCCGGACCGACGTCCGGGCACCACCGGGAACTACGCGCACTTCTTCGTCCTGGTCCCGGCCGGCACCAGGCAGCTGCGGGTGACCGCCGGCGGCGGCACCGGCAACGGGGACCTGCGCTACAACCCCTACGGCTGGGCCTATGACAACGCCTACGTGACGGCTTCGGCCGGTCCGGACAACGCGGAGACCCTGACCGTCACCGACCCGCCGGCCGGCTACGTGTTCTTCAGCCTGCAGGCGCGGCAGGGCTTCGCGGGGGTGACCGTCTCGGCCGACTTCTGAGCCCCGCGCGACACGTACGACCCCGGTGCCCCGGCGCTCCGCTTCGGCGGTCCGCCGGGGCACCGGCCGTTCCGGCCCCGGGGGAAGGGCACTGACGCGTGGTCAGGGCGGTCGGGGTGGTGACGGATACCCCGAGAAGACAGTAAGGTAAACCTTACCTAAGTCTTTTCGAAGGGGAGTCCGTTGGCCAGCCGGATCGTGGTGGTGAAGTTCGGTGGGAACGCCATGGTGGACGAGGAGTTGAAGGCGGCCTTCGCCCGGGACGTGGTCGCCCTGCACCGGGCGGGGGTGCATCCGGTGGTGGTGCACGGGGGCGGGCCGCAGATCAGCTCTCAGTTGGACCGGCTGGGGTTGGAGTCGAGCTTCACGGCGGGGCTGCGGGTGACCACGCCGGAGACGATGGACGTGGTGCGGATGGTGCTGGCCGGCCCAGGTGCAGCGGGAGCTGGTGGGGCTGTTGAACCGGCACGGGGCCGCTGGCGGTGGGGCTGACGGGTGAGGACGCGCACACCATGACGGCGGTGAAGCGGTACGCCGAGGTGGACGGAGAGCAGGTGGACATCGGGCTGGTGGGCGACGTGGTGAGCGTCGAGGCCGGTGCGGTGCGGGCGCTGATCGCCGACGGCCGGATCCCGGTGATCTCCTCGATCGCCCGTGGGGCGGACGGCCAGCGTCTACAACGTCAACGCCGACACCGCCGCCTCGGCGATGCCGTGGCGCTGGGCGCCGAGGTGCTGGTGATGCTCACGGACGTGCCGGGGGCTGTATGCCAACTGGCCCGAATCCGTCGAGGTGATAGGGGAGTTGACCGCCGGTCAGCTGGAAGGGCTGCTGCCCTCGCTGGGCCGGGGGGATGCTGCCCAAGATGGAGGCCTGCCTGCGGGCGGTGCGCTCCGGGGTGGGTGCGGCCCAGGTGCTGGACGGGCGGGTGCACCACAGCTGCTGGCGGCGCTGGGGCGGCTCGGGTGCGGGGACCACGGTCCTTCCTTAGTTGGGGCACATGCCGATTTGACTCTCGATCTAGTCATGCGAGAAGTTGATTAGGTAAGCCTTACCTAATCAATCAACTCCTCTCTGACTCCAACGGAAGGAACACGATGTCGCGTCTGCGCGAGACCAGCCCGGGCAGGACGCCGGTGCCGAGGTACCTGATAGGCATCGGCTTCGGCCCCGCGAACCTGGCGACTGGCCATCGCCGTCGATGCGCACAACGAGCGGAACCCGCAGGAGGCGCTCTCCGCCCGCTTCGTGGAGCGGCAGGAGCGCTTCGGCTGGCACCGGGGCATGCTGCTGGGAGGGCGCCACCATGCAGGTCGCCTTCCTCAAGGACCTGGTCACCATGCGGGACCCGCGCAGGCCGGTTCAGCTTCCTCTGCTACCTCCAGGAGCGGGACCGGCTGGCCGACTTCATCACCCAGAGTCCTTCTACCCGACCCGCCTCGAGTTCCACGACTACCTGGAGTGGTGCGCCGCGGAGTTCACCGACGCCGGTGGACTACGGCCGCATGCGCGGTCCAGGTCCGCGGCGCGTGGTCGAGGCGGGGCCGCACGGTGGCGGTGGAGGTCGTGACCGAGGCCGCGGCGGGCGGGGCGGAACGCAGGTACCCACCGGGCGCGGAACCTGTCGGTCGGGACCGGCCTCCGCCGTGCCTGCCGGCCGGCGTCACGGCGGGGGAGCGGGTCTGGCACACGCGTGACCTGCTCCACCGCGCACCGGAGCTGACGGAGCTGAAGCACCGCAGGTTCACCGTCGTCGGGGCCCGGTCAGTCCGCCGCCGAGGCCGTCGAGTACCTGCCACCGCGGCCTTCCCCGGGGCCGAGGGTCTGCGCGGTCTTCTCGCGCTACGGCTACAGCCCGGCCGACTACAGCCCCTTCGCCAACCGGATCTTCGACCCGAGGCGTGGACCACTACTACGGCGCGCCGGAGTCGGTGAAGCAGCGCTGCTCGACCTGCACGCCAACACCAACCTACTCGGTGGTGGACGGCGATCTGATCGAGCAGCTGTACCGCACGGTGTACCAGGAGAAGGTGGCCCGGCCAGGAGCGCCTGCGGATGGCTCAACACCACCCGCCTGGTCGGTGTCGAGGAAGTGGCGGACGGGCCCGCGCCCAGGTGCGGAACCTCGCCACGGGCGAGGAGTACGGCCTCGACTCTGGACGCGGTGGTGCTCGCCACCGGGTACGCCCACGTCGACCCGCGCGAGCTGCTCGGCGAGCTGGCGGCCGACTGCCTGGTGGACGGGGGAGGGCGCCTGCGGGTCGACCGCGACCACCGGGTGCTCACCGCCGAGCACGTGGAGGTCGGGATCTACCTCCAGCGGCGGCACCGGAGCACACCACGGGATCACGTCCTCGCTGCTGTCGACGCTGGCGGTCCGCTCCGGTGAGATCAGCGACTCGCTGCTGCTGTGCGGCGCACCGCCGCGCGGCTCCGCACGAGCGTCGGATAGCGCTGCGCCCGCAGGCGCGCGAGGCCCTGCTGACGTGCGGCTCCGCCGCGCGGGCGCGCAGCGGAAGAAAGTGGCCCGATCGCCGGGTGCGGAGAGCCACTTGCAAGTGAAACGCCCGTACCCGGCAACCGTGGCATGCCTTGCTGCTGCGCGTCCCGCGCGGCGGAGCCGCACATCAGCAGAGCCTCGCGCCCCTGGGGTGACCACTACCAACGAACGGATTGCGCGATGCCTGGACTCGATCTGGAGAGCCTGCGGGCCGATCTCGCCGAGGTGCTCGGCGAGGAGCCGGAGGCGATCGGGGACGAGGACGACCTGCGGGACCTCGGGCTGGACTCGATCCGGCTGATGAGCCTGGTGGAGACCTGGCGCACCCGCGGGGCCACCCTCGGCTTCGCCGACCTGGTCGAACTCTCCCCCACGCCC
>NZ_BAAAYB010000047.1:0-46632 GCF_039535905.1 Kitasatospora albolonga
GGGCAGCTGGCGGATCCTCCAGCGTGTGCTGGAGGGCGGCGAGCATGGGAAAACAGCACACGCGTCCGGGCCGCGGATACCCCGGCGGGCCGATCGGAGCCGGGGCCGGCGAGGAGCCCGGAGGCGATTGTCCTCGTTCTCGGGGCGGCATGGGCTGGTACTGGCAGTTGCGGGACTTCCGTGGCCGAGGCCCGCCGCCTGGTACCACGAGCGTCTGCCCCGCTCGGCTCCGGACCCGTTTCGCCCGACGACGCCCCGCCGGCCGGTGACACCGCTGGTCCAGAGAGGCGGACGCCGCTGGAGCACACCGTGCCCGATGGCGCCGGGGACAGATGGCCGCAGGAGGCCCGCCGGACAGGTGCCACACATGCACCGCCTATGGACCCGCGGGGGCCTATCGCGCGGCGGGGCCCTCGGAGCAGGGGACCACGAGGTCAGGTCGCCCGGGCCCAGAGCGGAATGGGCATGACGCCTACGGTCCCACGACCTCGTCACGTCAACTCTACGATCGCGCTCTGGGGGGGGGGGGGATCCCCCTCAGCGCTGATGGCGGTTCTTCGCGTCCTTCCTGAACTCGGCCGTGTGTGTGTGGACAACATAAGGGCCTGCTTGGGACCGAGGGCTGTCGGCGGGGCGCCCGATCGATCCTAGCGGGCCGCGTGACGTACGCGCGACCCATGGCTTCCTGCCTACAGATCACTGGCGCCCACGCTGAACGAACCTGCGGTGGGGCGTGCTGTGCCGCAGGGCGCCTGCTAGGACGCAACGAGGCGCTGGAGATCCTTCACCCGGCTCGGCCGAACCGCTGGGGCCGTGGCCTCGCCAAGGCGCTGGCCGCCCATGCCGAGGCGATGGCAACGACGCGACGCGGCCGGGCTGGCCCCGGATCGTCTACGGCGCGGTCGAGTCGTCGTAGCTGGCCGGAGGTGTGTGTTGGGGCGCGTACCGACGGGTGGGTGCGCGGGGATGCTGCATGTGGGCTCGGCGAGGCACAAATGCTTCGCACGTGGTGACGCGTGTGACCCTGGACGAGACGCAAGCGAGCGGAATATCTTGCGGGCGCGCGGCTGGCCGAGGTTGGAGCAGGGTGCGGAAGCTCGGGGGGTCCGCCGACGGCCGCATGTTGCGGGCCGGCTGGTGCTCTGGCGGGTGGCCTGCTACACAGACCGCCGCGGGGAGCACGCCGAGGCGCTTGGCACGACAGTCTGCGTCTCAATACCATGACGGAGAACACAGAGCAGCTAGACTCGGCCGCTGGTGCCCGGGGTCTTCACCGTGGCACTGTAGCTGCTCTGCCATCGTACATCTGTGGGTGGTTGGCTCGCGCGTCAGGGGACCGGAGGGGGCGCCTGGCCGTGCGTCGAAGGAGGGCCGGTACCGGATTGCGGAACGTCCCCCCCTCTCTGGCCGGGTGTTTTCGCCCACTACAATACACACACGGTTATCGGGCGTTGTGAATTTCCCCGTCCTTTCGTCGCATACCCCTCGCTCGCGGCTCGGCACACACCGGGCGGGGGCCCCCGCTCCCTGATCCGCTCTCCCACTCCACGGTGCTCGCTGGGTTTCGCACGACGCCCTTGCACGGCCCTGCCGGGCACCTTCAATCGAACGGGAGGAGCCGCGAGAAGGCGGCACGCCTCGGCCGGGCCCTGCTCGGTCAGGAGGAGTACGACGCGGCCCCATCGGGAGGTGTCGCGGCGCCGACCTCCCGCCACACACTAAACTGCTCGTACGCGGGTGCGGGACTTCTAGGAGCTGGTGGTCGATCAGGTCCTGCTTGCGTCAAGCGATCCACCGCCCCGCTGGCGGTGGCCCGCTTCCGCAAGCGGACCTGACCGCCACCAGCTCCTAGAAGTCCCGCACCCGGTCGAGCAGTTCGCTGGTGTGCGGGAGGTCGAGCGCCGCGCCCTCCGCGAGGGCCGCGTCGTACTCCTCCTGACCGAGCAGGGCCCGCGCCGAGGCGTGGGCCTTCTCGCGCTCCTCCCGTTCGATGAAGGTGCCGCGCGGGCCGTGCAGGGCGTCGTGCGAACCCAGCAGCACCGTGGAGAAGCGGATCAGGGAGCGGTCCCCCCGGTGCTCGCCGACCGCCAGCAGGGTGCCGACGAAGGACGGGATCAGCAGCACCGTCATGTGATCGGCGAACACCCCGGCCATGCCGGGGACGTCCCGCATCCGGTACCGGCCCTCCTTGAGCACGGCCAGCGCCCCCTCCGGGTCCCCTGACCGGGCCACCACCCAGCTGCGGATGCAGAGCACCAGGCCGGTGAAGACCCCGGGCACCAGCGGCCCGAGCAGCTGCTTGTGCTCCGTCAGGTAGTCCAGCTCGGCCAGCGCCTCGGCGTGCTCCCCGCGGCGGCTGAGCAGCCCGCAGAGCACCAGCCGGCCGAACAGCTGCGCGCCGTCGGCGGATCCGGTGCCGCCCTGCTCCACCTCGGCCAGCGCCGCGCGCACCATCCGCTCGCCCTCGTCGGGGTCGGTCTGCAGCAGTGCCTCGCCGAGCCGCACCTTGAGCATCGGCACCTCGTGGTACGCGCCCAACTCCTCGGCCAGCTCGATCGACTGACGGTACGTCCGGGCCGCCCCGGCCGCGTCGCCGTCGTTGCCCATCGCCTCGGCCTGGGCGGCCAGCGCCTCCGAGCGGCCCCAGCGGTCGCCGAGCCGGGTGAAGATCTCCAGCGCCTCGTTGGCGTCCAGCACCGCCTGCGGCAGCCCGCCCACCCAGTCGTTCAGGGTGCGGGCCCGGATCTGCAGCAGGAAGGCCAGGTCGGTCTCGCGGCCGTGGATCCGGGCGCCCGCCACCGCCTCGTCCAGCAGGCCCTTCATGTTGTCCATCCGGCCGGTCAGGAAGGACGCGAAGACCCGCATCAGCGAGGGGAAGCGGTAGGACTGCGGCAGGTCGGGACCGTAGGCGTCCATGATCCGCTCGGCCCGGGCGACCTGGACCTCGTGGTCCTCCTGCTCCAGGCCCCCCGCGAAGGCCGTGACCAGGCGGTGCAGGTGCACCTGGCGGCGGGCCTCCTGCGCCATCTCCGGCGCCATCGGCAGCGGGTGCTCCAGCGGCCCCTCGACCAGCGGCACCGGCGGCGGGGCGTCGTCGGCGAACGGGTCCGGGCCGAGCCGGCAGACCTCGTCGTACCAGGCGGCGGCCTCGGCCCGGAAGTCCCGCAACTGCCAGTACCAGCCCATGCCGAGCACCAGGACCATCGCCTCCTGCTCCTCGCCCCGGTCCACCGCCCGGCGGATCGCGGCCCGGACGTTGTCCTGCTCGCGCTCCAGCAGCTGGAGGATCGCCAGCTGCCCGGGGCCGTGGATGTCTAGGTCGGCGCGGCGCACCAGCTCGCGGTGGTAGCGGACGTGACGCATCGCCACCTCCGGCTCGCCGGCCTCGGCGAGCCGCTCGCCCGCGTACTCCAGGATGGTCTCCAGCATCCGGTACCGGGGCCGCTCCCCCAGTCCGGCCACCAGCAGGGACTTGTCGACCAGCGAGAGCAGCAGGTCGGCGACCTCCTCCCGGGGCACCTCGGCCTCGTCGGAGCAGACCTCCTCGGCCGCCTCCAGGGTGCAGCCGCCGGCGAACACCGAGAGGCGGCGCAGCACCGCGCGCTCCCGCTTGCCCAGCAGGTCCCAGCTCCAGTCCACCACCGCGCGCAGGGTCTGCTGGCGCGGCAGCAGGGTCCGCGAGCCGGCCGTCAGCAGCGCGAAGCGGCTGTCCAGCCGGTCGGCCAGCTGACGCGGGGTCAGGCCGCGCAGCCGGGCCGCGGCCAGCTCGATGGCCAGCGGCAGGCCGTCCAGGCGGCGGCAGATCTCGGCGCAGGCGGCCTGGTCCTCGGCCGGGTCGAAGCCGGGACGGGCGGCCGCGCCGCGCTCGGCCAGCAGCCGCATCGCCACCTGGCCGGGCAGCGGCTCGACCGGCAGCAGCACCTCGCCGGGCACCCCGAGCGGCTCCCGGCTGGTGGCCAGCACGGTCAGCTCCGGGCACTCGGCCAGCAGCTGGTCGGCCAGCTCGGCGGCGGCCTGCACCAGGTGCTCGCAGTTGTCCAGCACCAGCAGCATCCGGTGCTGGCCGCAGTGCTCGACGATCCGGCGCACCGGGTCGACGGTGCGGGCCGCCTCGCCGACGGCCCCGCCGGAGTGCAGCACCGTCTCGCGCAGGCCGAGCGCCGAGAGCACCGCGCCGGGCACCGCGGCGGCGTCCTCCAGCGGGGCCAGCTCGACCAGCCAGACGCCGTCCGGCCACCGGCCGCCGTCCTGCTCGGCCAGCGCGGCCTCCAGCGAGAGCCGGGTCTTGCCGGAGCCGCCGGGGCCGGTCAGCGTGGTCAGCCGGCCCGTCGTCAGGGCGGACTGCAGCGCGGCCAGGTCCTCGCCCCGGCCGACGAAACTGGTGAGCCGGCGGCGCAGGTTCCCCTGGGTCCGGCGCGGCGGGGCGGCGGCGGCCGGAGCGGCCGGGGGCGGGGCGGGCTGGCCGTCCAGCAGCTCGCGGTGCAGGGTGCGCAGCGCCTCGCCCGGGTCGGCGCCCAGCTGCTCGGCCAGCTCACGGCGGATCAGTTCGTAGCGCTGGAGCGCCTCGCCGGTGCGTCCGGTGGCCCGCAGTGCGCGGATCAGCAGCACGGCCAGCGGCTCGTCCAGCGGGCGGGCCCCGCAGAGCTCGGCCAGCTCGGCGGTCAGCTCGGCGGCCCGGCCGAGCTCCAGCTCGGCGGCGATCCGGTCCCGGCGGGCCTCGTCCCGCTCGGCCTCCAGGCGGGTGGCGGTGCCGCCGCGGTCCGGCAGGTCGGCCAGCGCCGGTCCGCGCCAGAGCGCCAGGCCGGCCGAGAGCCGCTCGGCCGCGCGCGGGAAGTCCCCGGCCGCCACGGCCGCCCGGCCCTCGGCGGTGAGCCGCTGGAAGTCGGCCAGGTCGTTGGCCCGGGCGGCGGTGGTCCAGTAGCCGGCCGGGCCGGAGCCGATCTCCTCCCGGCCGACGGTGCGGCGCAGCCGCCCGACCAGGGTCTGCAGCGCGGCGGCCGAGTCCTGCGACGGATCGGCGCCCCAGACCTCGTCCACCAGCAGGTCGGCCGGGACGGGCCGGCCCTGGCGCAGCACCAGGGCGGTGAGCAGCGCGCGCAGCCGGGCCCCGCCGAGCGGCACGGGGGTGCCGTCGTCGCGGCGGGCGGTGGTGGTTCCGAGGATGCCGTAGTGCACCGGACCATTCTCGGGGACGCGGGGCCGCGCTCAGGTACGAATATCCTTCGGAACCGTCGCCCGTGGCGGTCCGTTCACCTCTCGCGCCTTGTGGGTGTCAGGCCCGCCGGGCATGATCGACCGTCACACCCGCCACTCCCCGCATCGGAGCCCGCCCGTCATGACCTTCGCCGAAGCCCAGCGTTCACGCCGCGAGGAGCGCCGGATCAGCCCGGTGTTCTGGGTGCTGCTGGCCACCCTGGGCACCTCCGGCTGGGCGGTCGCCACCGGCTACGGCAGCGCCCGGTTCGGGGTGTTCCTCTTCGTGGTGGCGGGCTGGATGGTCTCGCTCTGCCTGCACGAGTACGCGCACGCCCGCACCGCGCTGCACGGCGGCGACATCTCCATCGGCTCCAAGGGCTACCTGACGCTCAACCCGCTCAAGTACGCCAACGTGCTGCTGAGCTTCGTGCTGCCGGTGGTCTTCGTGATCCTCGGCGGCATCGGCCTCCCCGGCGGCGCGGTCTACATCGAACGGCACCGGATCAACGGCCGCCTGAAGCACAGCCTGATCTCCGCCGCCGGCCCGCTGGTGAACGTGGTCTTCGCGGCGGCCCTGCTGATCCCGCTCGGCGCCGGCTGGCTGGACGACCCCACGGTGTACGCCGAGGTGATGGGCCGTGAGCTCAACGTCTCGCCGCTGGCCGGGGCGCTGGCCTTCCTCGGCATGCTCCAGGTCAGCGCGGCCCTGCTGAACCTGCTGCCGGTGCCCGGCCTGGACGGCTACGGCATCATCGAGCCCTGGCTCTCGTACCAGACCCGGCGCAGCCTCTCCCAGATCGCCCCGTACGGCATGCTGGCGGTCTTCCTGCTGCTCTGGCAGCCCGAGGTGAACTCCTGGTTCTTCGGCGTGGTGGACGGCGTGATCGGCCTGTTCGGCGTCGACACCAACTACGTGGCGCTGGGCGACTACCTGTTCCGCTTCTGGAAGTCCTGACGCACCGTCGCCGCCGGCCGCTCGCAGGTGGTCCCCACCTCGACGGGCGAGCCGGTGGCGGCCGCGGCGGTCAGGCACTCCATCACGTCCAGCACGTGCAGGGCGAGACCGGCCGAGGCGCGGTGCGGGGTGCCGGCCGCCAGGGAGCGGGCCAGGTCGGCGACCCCGTGGCCGCGGGCGGCACCGTACTCACCGGCCGGCGGGGCGACCGGCTCCCAGCCGGTGGCGCCGGCGCGGTGCAGGGCGACCGGGCCGTCGAAGTCGTTCGGGTCCGGCACGGAGAGCGAGCCGGCCGTGCCGTACACCTCGATGTGCGGCAGCCGGGCGGCCCAGACCTCGAAGCTCATCAGCAGGGTGGACACCGCCCCGCCGCGGTGCTCCAGCAGCCCGGTGAGGTGGGTGGGCACCTCGCTGCGGAAGCGGGCCCCCGCCCGCGGCCCGGTGGCCACCTCCCGCTCCGGCCGCGGGGTGGCGGCCAGGCCGGTGACCCGGCGGACCGGGCCCAGCAGGGTGACCAGTGCGCTCAGGTGGTACGGGCCCATGTCGTACAGCGGGCCGCCGCCCGGGCGGTAGTAGAACTCCGGGTCCGGGTGCCAGAGTTCGTGGCCCGGGGTGGTCATGAAGGCGGTCGCGGCGAAGGGGGTGCCGATCTCCCCCGCGTCCAGCAGCGCGCGGGCGGTCTGGGTGCCCGCACCGAGCACGGTGTCCGGCGCGCAGCCGACCCGGACCCCGGCGGCCTCCGCGGCGGCCAGCACCGCACGGGCCTGCTCGGTGGTGGCGGCCAGCGGCTTCTCGCCGTAGACGTGCTTGCCGGCGGCGATCGCGCGCAGCGCGACCTCGGCGTGCGCGGCGGGCACGGTGAGGTTGAGCACCAGGTCGACGTCCTCGGCGGCGCAGAGCTCCGCCACGGTGGTGGCCCGCGCGCCCGCCCGTGCGGCGGCCGCCCCGGCCCGTGCCGGGTCCAGGTCGGCGACGGCGGTGACGGTGGTCTCCGGCTGCCGGGTCAGGGTGTCCAGGTAGACCCCGCTGATCTTCCCGGCCCCGACCACCCCGACCCGCAGCGGGGCGCTCACGCGGCGCCCCGGGTGGCCCAGTGCATGCCCTGACGCAGCATCAGGTCGGCCTGCGGGTGCGCCAGGTCGGCCGGCGTGTGCCCGAGCGCGGTGACGAAGACCCGCCCCGCGCCCCAGCTCCGGGCCCAGGCGACCGGGACGGTGACGCCGGTCAGCTCGGGGTGGTCCGGGTCGGCGGCGAACTCGGTGACCGCGAGCGGGACCACCGCCGGGTCCAGGTGCAGGTAGTACTGCTCACTGGTCAGCTCGAAGGGCGTGACCCCCGCCGTGGCCGGGTGCTCCCCGACCGGCGTGACCAGGTAGCGGACGTGCTCCCGCGGGTGGTGGACGAACTGACCGCCCGTCATCAGCTGGTACTCGGTGCTCTCCCGGAAGGCGTCCACGATCCCGCCGTGCCATCCGGCCAGCCCGGTCCCCGCCCGCACGGCGGCCGTCAGCCCGGCGGCCTGCGCCTCGGTGATCGCGCCCATCGTCCAGCACTGCACCACCAGGTCGGTGCCGGCCAGCAGCTCCGCGTCCAGGTAGCTGTCCAGGGTGTCCGACACGGCCACCCGGTACCCGTCCCGCTCCAGCCGCTCCGCGTACCGGTCCGAGGCCGCGACCGGCTCGTGCCCGGCCCAGCCTCCCCGCACCACCAGCGCCGTCCGACCCGCCCGTGCCATTCGCCCTCCCCGGCCGTCGCAACAGTGAAATGTTACATGGCACAGCGGATTCGCACAGGGGCCCGGTCAGCCCTGTCCGGCGGCGGCCTTCTCCACCCGCGCCCGGCGCAGGTAGTACCAGGCGATGTTGCTGGAGACGCCGGCCATCAGCACCCAGACGACCCCCAGCCAGGTCCCCTGCACGAACGACACCACGGCGGCGCACACCGCCAGCACGAACACGATCGACGCGTACAGGGCATTACGGGGCATGGCACGGAACTCCTAGACCGGGACTCGGGACGCCGTCCATTCTCGCCGACGGCCCGAGCGGTCCCGGCCAGGGGTCCCGCGGGTCGGTTCAGACGTCGGTGACGCGAAGGCCCGCGTGGGCCTTGTAACGGCGGTTCACCGAGATGAGGTTGGCGACCAGGCCCTCGACCTGGTGGGCGTTGCGCAGGCGGCCGGCGAAGATGCCGCGCATGCCGGGGATCAGCGAGGCCAGGGCCTGGACCAGGTCGGTGGCCTCGCGGTCGTCGCCGAGGACCAGGACGTCGGTGTCGATCCGCTCGATGTCGCGGTCCTGGAGCAGGACGGCGGAGAGGTGGTGGAAGGCGGCGGTGACCCGGGACTCCGGGAGCAGGGCGGCGGCCTGCTGGGCGGCGCTGCCCTCCTCGACCTTCAGGGCGTAGGCGCCCTGCTTGTCGAAGCCGAGCGGGTTGACGCAGTCCACCACGATCTTCCCGGCCAGCTCCTCCCGCAGCTCGGCGAGGGTGGCGGCGTGGCCGTCCCACGGCACCGCGATGATCACGATGTCGCTCTCCCGGGCGCAGGCCGCGTTGTCCGCGCCGCGCACGCCGTAGCCGATCTCGGCGGCCGCGCCCTCGGCCCGCTCGGCGGTGCGGGAGCCGATCACCACCTGCTGCCCGGCCCGGGCCAGCCGGTAGGCGAGGCCGCGGCCCTGGTCGCCGGTGCCGCCGAGCACGCCGACCACCAGGCCGGAGACGTCGGGCAGGGCGGGGGCACCGACGGGCGGGTTCACTGAATCGTGGGAAGTCATGCCGGAATCCTGCCAAATGCGCTGCGCCCTCTCCATGCTGACGGTCCATGGACGCGATGAGAGTTTCGGCACTCCGGGCCGCCCTGACCGGGACGGGCTGGGTGGAGGAGGCCGGGGAGTTCGCCGGGACGCTGCGCCGCGCCACCGGGCGCCGCACCGCCTCCGGCCTGCTGCTGGTCGGCACCGCGGCGTACGAGCCCTGGCACCTGGCCGCCCACCTGGAGGAGGAGGCCGGGCTGACCGGCCTGCCGGGCCTGGCCCCGACCCTGCTGCGGCACCGGGTGGAGCCGCAGGCCCCGGCCCACCTGGCGCACGGGCTGCGGCGGCTGACGGAGGCCCGGCGCGGGGCCACCGTGCTGCTGGTGGCTCCGGAGGCGGCCGGGGCGCCGCTGCTGGAGCGGGTGCGGGACGCCCGTCGGGGCGGGGCCACCGTGCTGGCCCTGGACGGCGGGGACGCGGAGCTCGGCGGCCTGGCGCACGAGCGGCTGACCGTCCCGGCCGACGCGCGGGAGGACACCGAGGGTCCGTTCGAACTGGTCCAACACCTCGTCAGTTCCGCCGCCGGCGCCCCCTCCCCGCGCGGCCGGCTGGCCCGCCTCGCCGAGCGGCTGGCCGGCTCCCCGCTCTCCCGCTGGTAGACCGATCCGCCCGGATCCCACCGGACCGGGTCGAAATTCGCTTGCCGTTCGGAGACGCACCGTCGCAGCATGGCTCAACGTGACTTCCGAACCCCCTGACGCTCCCCCGTCCTTCTGGCAGCGGCTGCGCCCCGACCTGACCCCGTGGCGCTCCTCCCGGGACTTCCGGCTGCTCTGGAGCGCCGGGTGCGTCTCGTCCTTCGGCAGCTTCCTGACCTACGTCGCGGTGCCGCTGCAGATCAAGCACCTGACCAACTCCCCGATCGCGGTCGGCCTGATCGGCGCGGTCGAGCTGGTCCCGCTGATCGTCTTCGGCCTCTGGGGCGGCGCCCTCGCCGACGCGCTGGACCGGCGCAAGCTGGTGCTCTGCTCGGAGGTCGGCCTGCTGCTGCTCTCCGGCCTGCTGCTGCTGAACGCGCTGCTGCCGAGCCCGGTGCTCTGGCCGATCTACCTGGTCGCCGCCCTGGTCGCGGCCGCCGACGGCCTGCAGCGCCCGGCGCTGGACTCGATGACCCCGCGGATCGTCCCGCACGACCAGCTGCCCGCCGCCTTCACCCTGCTCTCGCTCTACCGCAACGCCGCCTCGGTGGCCGGCCCGGCACTGGCCGGCGTGATCGTCGCGGTCGCGGGGGTGGAGACCGCGTACGCGCTGGACGTGCTGACCTTCGCGGCCTCGCTGGTGCTGCTCTACAAGATCCGGGCGGTGCCGCCGTCCACCGGCGCGGAGAAGCCCTCGCTGAGCGCGATCGCCAACGGCATCAAGTACGCCTGGGGACGCAAGGACCTGCTCTCCACCTACGTGATCGACATCGTGGCGATGCTGTTCGCCTTCCCGGTCGCGATCTACGCCTTCTGGGCCTCCGACCTGAAGGCCGACTGGGCGCTCGGCCTGATGTACGGGGCCACCGCCGCCGGTGCGCTGGTGGTCTCGGCCACCGGCGGCTGGACCTCGCACGTGCACCGGCACGGCCGGATGCTGGTGCTGGCCGCGCTCGGCTGGGGCGTCTCCATCCTGCTGGCCGGCCTGGTCGGCAACATCTGGCTGGTGCTGCTCTGCCTGGCCCTGGCCGGCGGCGCCGACCAGGTCAGCGGCGTGGCCCGGTCCTCGATCTGGAACCAGTCGATCCCGGACGAGTTCCGCGGCCGGCTCGCCGGGGTGGAGCTGCTCAGCTACTCGGTCGGCCCCCAGCTGGGCCAGGCCCGGGCCGGCGGCATGGCCACCGCGATCGGCGTCCGGGGCTCGGTCTGGGCCGGCGGACTGGCCTGCGTGGTCGGCGTGGTCGCCCTGACCGCCGCGGTGCCGCGGCTGCTGCGCTACGACGACCGCACCGACGAGCACGTGGCCGCCGTCCGGGCCCAGCACGAGGCCCAGGCCGCCGAGCGCGACGCGCTGGCGGCCTGACGGCCCGTCAGCTGCCCGGCTGCTGCTGGGCGTCGTCGTTCCACGCCGGGTCGTTCTTCCACTCCCGGTTCCGCTCGGCCGCCGTCTCCAGCGCGTGCGCCGCCTCCTCGGGGGTGGCGTACGGGCCGAGGCGGTCCTTGGCCGGGCACTCCGGGCCCTCCTCGACCTTGCTGTGCTTGATGCAGTAGAACCACTCACCGGGCTTCCCGGTGGGCTTGCTCTTCCCGAACGGCATGTCGTCCTCCTGGTCTCGTACGGTGATCATCTACCCGCGCGGCGGGTTCGCACGCACAGCCGAGCCGGATGATCCACGGCCGATAGACTCCGGCCATGGCTCTCGTACCCGGCATCCAGTCCCCCATCCGCAAGGTCCCGGCGCACATCCCGCGCCCGGAGTACGTCGGCAAGCCGAAGCCGGCCCCGTACACCGGCCCCGAGGTGCAGACCGCCGAGACCATCGAGAAGATGCGGATCGCCGGGCGGATCGCGGCGGAGGCGATGGCCGAGGCGGCCAAGCTGATCGCCCCCGGGGTGACCACCGACCAGCTGGACGTGGTCGCGCACGAGTACATGTGCGACCACGACGCCTACCCGTCCGACCTGGGCTACCGGGGCTTCCCGAAGTCGGTCTGCACCTCCGTCAACGAGGTGATCTGCCACGGCATCCCGGACTCGACCGTGCTGCAGGACGGCGACATCGTCAACATCGACGCCACCGCCTTCATCCACGGGGTGCACGGCGACCTCAACGCCACCTACCTCTGCGGCGACGTGGACGAGGAGTCCCGCCTGCTGGTCGAGCGCACCCGCGAGTCCCTCGACCGGGCGATCAAGGCGGTCAAGCCGGGCCGCCAGATCAACGTGATCGGCCGGGTCATCGAGTCCTACGCCAAGCGCTTCGACTACGGCGTGGTCCGCGACTTCACCGGCCACGGCATCAACACCTCGTTCCACTCCGGGCTGATCATCCCGCACTACGACAGCGAGCGGGCCACCGAGGTGATCAAGCCCGGGATGACCTTCACCATCGAGCCGATGCTCACCCTGGGCACCTACGACTACGACATCTGGGAGGACGGCTGGACGGTGGTCACCAAGGACCGCAAGCGCACCGCCCAGTTCGAGCACACCCTGGTGGTCACCGCCGACGGCGCCGAGATCCTCACCCTCCCGGGCGAGGGCTTCTGACGCACCCGGACGCGGGAAGGGCGGTGGACGGGCTCCGGCCCGTCCACCGCCCTTCCCTTCTGACCGGCCGTCAGCCGATCAGCCACTGCTCCTGGGCCACCGCGCCGACCTCGGTGCAGGCGTCGGTGAGCACGTCCAGCACCCGCAGCGCGTCCGGCAGCGGCAGCTCGGGGCCGCGCAGCCAGCGCACCTGGGAGCCGTCCGGCAGCGAGGCCGGGGGCAGCAGGGTGTAGGAGCCGCGGCAGTGCCAGCGCAGGCCGGGGTGGTCCGACATGGTGTCAGGAGTGCTGTCCAGCACGCTCGGCCACCACTCGTCCTCGTCCACCGGGGTCCCCCGGGTGGCGGTGAAGAACAGGTACCGGTCCTCGCCGACGGCGGCCACCGGGCCGTGCACGCCGAGCGCCTCCAGGCGCTCCAGGGCCAGCCGGCCCGCCTCGGCCGGCACGTCCAGCACGTCGTGGGCGCGGCCGGTGGCGGTGACGAAGTTGGCCTGCGGGTCGCGGGAGAGCCAGCGGGCCAGCTGCTCCGGATCGACGGTGGCCTGGGTCTGCCAGGCGAAGGAGACCGGGTGCTGGGCCGGAGCCGGACAGCCGACCCGGTCGCAGGAACACCGGTGCCCCGCCGGATGCGCGGCCGGCGCCAGCGGGAACCCCGCCCGCACCGCCTTGAGCAGCAGGTCCAGCCTCCCGGCCGGATCGCCCCCCGCACCCGGCCCGGTCCGCTCGCGGTCACGCCGCTGCCACCAGGCCGTCCACCTGCTGCTGGCTTCCATCGGACCCCTTCCACACCTGCTGTAGCTGCCGTGCCTGGTGTGACACAGCGACCGACGCAAACATCCGACGCAACGCCGGAGCCCACCCCGTTGCTTCCCCGGGGTGCGGTCGGTCCGGCAGCTTCGCCGAGGGCCGGAGCCGGTGTCGCCGGACGGCCGAGTCGCCCGGGGCACGGTTCGAGGCGGACCCTTGAGGGGCCCGGGTACCAGGGAACTCCCAGGGGCGTACAGAGCAGGATAAGGGTGTCGGGGGGGCCGTTCGGACCGCGGGCGGTGCTGCGCTGGTCACACCGGCCCCTCACGCCGGCCACCGGGCACCTCCACCGGACCGTCACACCCGTAGGCTGAGCAGCGTGAAGAGCGCGGACACCCCCTTCGTCGGCGGCCCCCTGGACGGCCGGACCCTGCCCGTCGGGCTGACGCCGTTCAGCAACGTCCCCAAGGTCTACAAGGTCCCGGTCCCCGCACACGGGGACACCCCCGCCGTCACGCTGGTCTACCGGCGCGCCAAGGAGTACGACCCCAAGGGCCGCTGGCGCTGGGTCTACGAGTACCAGGACCCCTCGGCCGCCGAGGCCCCCGCTCCTTCCGCCGAGGGCTGACGGACCGTCACGCCTCCTCGGCCAGGATCAGGTACAGCTTCTTGCGGGCCTCGGTGAGCACCGCCAGGCCCTTGGTCCGCTGCTCCTCCGTCCCGGTGGTCATCACCTGACGGATCGCCTGGTCCACCGCCCCGAGCGCCTGCCCGACCTCCTGCACCGCCTCCCAGTCCAGCCCGCGGCCGGCCTGCTCCCACGGGTTCGGCGCACCGGCCTCGGCCTCGGCGCGGCCCTGCTCGGTCAGCTCGAACAGCCGCTTCCCGGACGCCTCGCTGCCGACGATCAGCCCCTCCTCCTCCAGCAGCTGGAGCGTCGGGTACACCGACCCCGGGCTCGGCCGCCAGGCCCCGCCCGAGCGCTCACCGATCTCGGTGATCATCTCGTAGCCGTGCATCGGCCGCTCCACCAGCAACGCCAGCAGCGAGGCCCGCACATCCCCCCGCCGAGCCCTCCCCCCACGCCGCCCGTGCCCGGGAAACCCACCCCGGCCACCCCCGCCCCCGTGCCCGAACGGCCCCCCGAACGGCCCCCCGGGCCGCCCGCCGCCGAAGCCACCGAAACCCTCCCGCCGCTCACGGCGACGGCCTTCTCCCCTGTCGTATCCGTACCCACGCATGGTGATCACTCACTTTCGTTGACGTTGTCATCGAGCCATCTCGATACTTCGACGATATATCGCTAACTATCGCTCGTCAACGCTCCGAGCATGCGGAGCCGGAGGGCGCAGGTCAGGTACGGTGCGGGGATGATCAAGGGTGTCTCCGCCGCTGACGGCGAACCGGACGCGATGGTGCTGGCCGGCTACTTCGTCGCGGTGCCCGCATCGTTGAACGGCTCGGCAGTGCCCCGGAGGCCAGGACTCACCACGGCGTCCGACTGTCTGGTCGACCGGCTTCCGGAGGACGGGGACTGGTTCGCCGGCCCGTCGGAGGCGTTGGCGGCCTGCCGATCCGTCCCCGTGCCGGAGGGAGCGCGCCTCCACGCCCTGCTGGTGCCCGCCGACCACGTCGACGGCTTCGCCGCCGACGTCGTCACGGCCGGCACCGACGAGCCGGTGCTTCTCGCGCACCTCGGCCGGCGGACCGGTCTGCCCGCCGCCGAGCCGGCCGGACGCGAGCTCGGCTGGGAGGTGCTCGGCTACGACCACGGCCTCCTGCACACCTGGCTCTGCAACGACCTGCACGGGGACGGCGTACGCGAGCTCGGCGTGACCACCGACCCCGACCGCGTCCTGCTGCCCGACCGGGAGTCCGCCGTCCGCGTGGCCGCCTGGGCCAACGCCCGCACCGACACCAAGCCCGTCACCTGGTTCCCAGCCGCCCTCGTCGAATGGGACACCCCGATCGAGGGCAGGCCCGGCCCCGATCCCTCCGAGGCACCGGTCCCCCCGGTGACCCCACCCTGGTGGCGCCGGATCCTCTGACGGACCGCACCGGACCGGTCGGTCGTCGCCGCGGTGGGACGGTGATGTCCTGAGGCGGTGTCAGCACCCTGCTGGATGATCCGGCCATGCTGATCGCGACCAACGAGCGTGGCCACGTGGTGGAGCGCGCCACCGGGCCCACCATCGGGACGATGCTGGCCAACCTGGGGCGGGGCAACGCCCACCTGGTGGTGGAGCGGGTGGGCGGAGAGCTGCCGGGCAGCTGGTACGTCCAGGTCCGACTCCGGGAGAACAACACCTATCAACTCGAGTACCGGGACGGCGTCGCCGAGCGGCACTTCCAGACCCTGACCGTCTCCCAGGAGAAGGTCCTCACGGCACTGCTCGGCTGGGCCGGCGCGAAGCCGGGCTGGCAGGACGGCTTCATGTGGAACAACATCGGCGATCAGTTCGGCACCTGCGACCATGCGGTGCCGGAGCCGGAGCCGGAGCCGGAGCCGGCCGACCGTGGGGGCTGACCGAGGCGGCCGAGGGACAGGCCTTGGGCCGGTACGCGGTTCGCGCTAGCGGGAGAAGTAGGTCTTGACGCTGACGGCCGGGCCGTCGGAGTACTGGCGCACGGCCGCCGCGGCGTCGCCCGTGACGGGGACGGAGGAGGTGCCGCCGGGCGGGATGGTGGTCAGGCCGCCGATCGGGATGACGGCGGTGGTCTGCTGGGGCGTGCCGGGCTTGGGCTTGTCGTAGACCAGGTAGACGACGCGGACGGAGACCGGCGTGGTGTTCGGGTTCTTCAGCAGGACCTGCTCGAAGGGGTCGAACTTGGTCATGGGCCGACCGGAGGCGTCGGCCGGCTTCGCCTCGACGGCGGTCGCGTCGGCGGGGAGGTCCGCCGGGGCGCTCTCCTTGACGGTCACCTTCACCTCGGCGACCTGCTCGGCGCCGGGGCCGCCGAAGGCCAGGACGTCGTAGCCACCGCCGGGTTGGACCACGAGGCCGCCGCGGTCGCTGCCGTACGCGGTGGTGACCCGTACGTCGGGGAGGTCCTTGCCGGTGGCGTCGACTGCCGTGATCGCCAGGGTCGGCGCCACGCTCGTCCGGCCGTCGTTGCCGATGATGAGTGTCTGGTCGATGAACTCGTGCTCGCCGCGCGCCTGGTAACGGAAGGTCAGCGGCGGGGCCGACGCGGGCGCGGTGTGCACGGCCTCGGCTTCGGCCGGGCTCGGGGCGGCGGTGCCGTCCGGGGTGCAGGCGGCCAGCGCGAGGACGCCGAGGGCGAGGCCTGCGAGTGTCACGCCGCGCCGGGGTCGGACGGAGGTTCGATCGGTGCGGAGCATGGCCGGAGACTAGCGCAAGCGGCAGACGCCGGCCTTCTGCCGGGCGGCCGGAAGCGTGTCCGACGGGCGGGCTACGCTCCGCGCCATGGATGATCAACTGTGGGTGGGCGTGCGCGCACGTGTGGAGGCGTTGGCACCGGCCGGGCCGGAGCCGCAGTCCGCCGTGTTCGGGTCGAACGGTCATCACTTCGCCCTCGACCCGGTGCTATCCCCGGCCGAGCTGGCGGAGCTGGAGGCGCAGATCGGCACCGAACTGCCGCCGGAGTACCGGACGTTCCTGCTCCAGGTGGGTTCCGGCGGAGCCGGACCGGCCTACGGGGTCTTCCCCGTGCGGCGGACGGAGGACGGGTGGCGGTGGGAGGGCGACGGCGCGGACCTGGCCGACCGGGCCCGGCTCGCCGAGCCGTTCCCGGCGACCGTGCTGGACCCGGCGGTGGTGGAGGCGCTGCTGGAGGAGTGCCCCGAGGAGGAGGACTTCGAGGACATCGAGGAGTTCGACACCGCCCACGAGGCGTGGGACGAGCGGTGGGGCGAGGTGATGTGGGATCCGGAGCGCACCGTCGGCGCGATCGTCATCTGCCACCAGGGCTGTGCGATCCGTCAGTGGCTGGTGGTCAACGGCCCGGAGAGCGGTCGCATCTGGGAGGACCTCAGGGCCGACGAGGTGGATCTGGCTCCGCTCCTGGACGAGGGCGGCCGGCCGGTGACCTTCGCCCGCTGGTACCTGGACTGGCTGGACCAGGCGGAACGGCAGGCGAAAAGCACTGGCCCCAGCCTCGCGTGATCTGTTCTGCTGCTGCCGTCAACGGATCAGAGCCGAGGAGTTCGCGCGAAGTGACCATGCACGAGGATCAGGTGGACGTGACCACCGGGACGGTGGCGGGCCTGATCGGGGATCAGTTCCCGGAGTGGGGAGGGCTGGAGGTCCGGTTCCTGCCGTCGACGGGGACCGTCAACGCGATCTTCCGGGTCGGGGACGGCCTCGCGGCGCGGTTCCCGCTGCGGGCGGCGGGCGGTGCCGCCGAGGTGTCGGCGGCGCTGCGGCGGGAGGCCGAGGCGAGTGCGGAGCTGGCGCGGGTGTCCCCGTTCCCGGTGCCGGAGCCCGTTGCGCTGGGGGAACCGGGGGCGGGCTTCCCGCTGCCCTGGTCGGTGCAGACCTGGCTGGCCGGGACGGCCGCCACGGCCCGCCGATCCCGGCCGGTCGGAGCGGTTCGCCGAGGACCTCGCGGCCTTCCTGGCCGCTCTCCGGGGGGCCGACACCCGGGGGCGGCGGTTCAGCGGCGGGGGGCCGCGGCGGGGTCCTGACCGACCACGACGAGTGGATGGCCCTGTGCTTCGAGGAGAGCGAGGGGCTGCTCGACGTCCCCCGGCTCCGCGGGATGTGGAGCCGGCTTCGGGAGCTGCCGCGCGAGGGCGCCGACGTGATGAGCCACGGCGATCTGACCCCCGGCAACGTGCTGGTCGCCGACGGCCGGCTGGCCGGTGTGCTGGACACCGGCGGCTTCGCCCCGGCCGACCCCGCGCTGGACCTGGTCGGCGCCTGGCACCTGCTGGAGCGGGGGCCGCGGCAGGTGCTGCGGACGGCACTGGGCTGCGACGACCTCGAGTGGGAGCGCGGCCGGGCCTGGGCGTTCCAACAGGCCATGGGCCTGGTCTGGTACTACGTCGAGAGCAACCCGGCCATGAGCGCGATGGGACGCCGCACCCTCGACCGACTCCTCGAAGACGAGTAGGACCGCGCCGGTGAGTGCCGGTCAGCGCCGACGGCGGAGCGCGGAGCGCAGGGCGGCCCCGGAGGCGGCGGCCGCCACGAGCAGCAGCAGCGGGACGGTGAGGGCGAGGGCCCGGGCCGGGAGGTCCGGCCGGGGTACGGCGTAGGAGCCCCAGGGGGTACGGACCGCGTCCACGCTCTCGCCGGGGTGGCCGTCGTGGCGTAGCGAAACCTGGGTGCCGTCCGCCAGCAGGCCCGTGCACTGGACGTAGCCGTCGCGGCCGCCGTGCCTGGTCTCACAGGCCGTCAGGGCAACGTGCTCGGCCCGGCCCCGGGGAGCGGTCAGCGACAGGCCGAGGAAGGCGGCGAGGCCGGCCGCGCACAGGCAGAGCACCATGAGCACCGCCCACAGCCCGGCCGTCGAACGGGTGGAGGTCGTCATGACGTCCCGTCAGGCCGCGAAGAGGGCGAGGCGCTCCTCGCCGAGGTGGGTGCGGAGGGTGGCGAGGGCGCGGGTGGTCTGGGACTTCACGATCGAGGTGCTGATGCCGAGGATCTCGGCGGTGGTCTCGACGCTGTGGTCCTCCCAGTGGCGCAGCAGGACGATGGCGCGGTCGCGCGGGGAGAGCAGGGCGAGGGCGTCGAGGAGGGCGAGGCGGACGGCGGTGGTGTCGGGGGTGGTGGGGCGTTCGGGGAAGCGATCCACCGTCAGTTCGGTGGAGCTGCGCAGGCGTTTGTGGTCGAGCAGGGCGTTGAGCAGCACCTTGCGGGCGTACTGGAAGGGGTCGCTGTCCCGGCGGATGAGGCGGGGCCAGGCCAGGTACATCTTGGTGAGGGTGGTCTGGGTGAGGTCCTGGGCGAGGTGCCAGTCGCGGCACATCAGGTAGGCCAGCTGGCGCAGGCGCAGCGTGCTGCCCTCCGCGAAACTGACGAACTCGGCTTCGTTGCGCACTTCTCGGCCCCCAGGGTGGTGCGGTGCAGGTCTCGGTGACGGTGGTGCCGCGGCCCCGGACGGGGCCGCGGCCGGTCCGTGGCGGTCAGAGGATCCGGGGCAGGTCGGGGTAGGCGGCCTTGGCCCGGAGGCCCTCCTCCGCGGTCATCCAGACCGAGAGCGCCGGGTCCCCCGCCAGGGCGATGGCCTGCTGCTCGGTGAGGGCCGGGGCGGTGGGCTTGTTGCCCTCGGCCTCGGTCCAGGCCAGGCAGGTCGCCACGTTCACCTGGACCACGGTGCCGTCGTGGTGACGGGACGTCACCACGACGTCCTGGACGCAGTTGCCCTTCATGTGGTCCACGACCACCTGCTGACCGCGGTCGTCCCGGCGGCAGGACTCCGTCGTGAAGCAGGAGGCCTCCGACTCCCCGCTGGTGACGAAGACCCGGATCATCCCCGTCCCGGCGGGCCCGGTGAGGTAGACCTGGGCCCCGGTGACCTGCGCGCCGTTCACCCCGTCGGTCTGGGCCGCGTACCCGCCGGTCCGCAGGCCGTCCCGGTACCACTCCGGCCACCGCAGCCAGCAGGGCCGCGCCGGTGACGGGCTGTCGCACCACCGGCGAGGGGCTCGGCACGTCGGCGGCGACCACCGCGGAGGGGCCGGCGCCGCCGCTGTGCGGCCGCAGCGGGCCGCCGAGCAGGAGCGCCGTCCCGGCCACCGCCAGGGCCGAGCCGACCACCGCGCCGACCGCGCGCCGGCGCCGCACCCGGCGCCCCTGCCGGACCGCCTCGCCGACCAGATCGCCGAGGGGTGGCGCGTCCAGTGAGGAGAGCTCCTCGTCCAGATCCTTGCCGAAGTCCTTCATGTCTGTTGCTGGCTCTCTGTCGTCGTTGCGCACGCCGGCCATGCGGATCCGCACTGACGCGGTTCTGTCCCTCAGGACGGGTCGGCCGTCCCTTCCGGTGACATCAGGACGCGGAATTCTCGCCCGCGGTTCTCCGGACCGGTCCGGCACGGCGGCACCCCGCGCCGCGAACCCACCGGCTAGCGTGGCGGCATGACGGCCGGTGAGAGTGATCTGCGCAAGTTGCTGAGCGGCATGAGCCCGGAGCTGCACCCGGGGAGGTACGTCTACTGCACGCTGCCGACCAAGGTCCCGGCGGGGCTGCGGCCGGTGGTCACGGTGGCCGAGGCGGAGGGGCCGACCGTGGTGGTGGCGCAGGAGGAGGCGGATTCGCTCGGGCTGCGCTACGAGTACGTGGCGGCCTGGATCACGCTGCGGATCCACTCGGCGCTGGAGGCGGTCGGGTTGACGGCGGCGGTGGCCACCCGGCTCGCCGAACACGGCATCAGCTGCAACGTGGTGGCCGGCTTCCACCACGACCACCTGTTCGTCGGCGCGGCGGACGCGGAGCGCGCGGTGCGCCTGCTGGAGGAGCTGGCGGCGGAGCAGGGCTAGGGGGTGCCCGGGGCACGGGAACTGGCCTCCCGTGCCCCGGGGTTGAGCAGGGTCGAGGTCAGTGGCAGGTGCCGCTGCCCTTGTCGTTGTAGGTCTTGCCGGCCTGCGGGACGAACTCGTAGTCGTAGCTGTTGTCGTGCAGGGTGAACTTCAGGACGCCCCAGGTGTCGGCGTTGCGGGCCTCGCTGTTGTTCTGGATGGTGCCGAAGCCGTAGAAGCTCGCACCGCCCATGCCCGCGACGAAGCTGCGCACGCCGCGCGCGTCGTCCCGGTTGCCGTTGGCGTCCTGCGGGGCGAACCGCTCGTAGGTGTGGTTGTGGCCGGTGACCACCACCTCGGCGTTGTAGTCGTACAGCGCCTGGTAGAGCGGGCGGGTCGCGGTGGACGGCGCGTGGCTGGAGCTGGACGTGTACAGCGGGTGGTGCCAGTAGGCGATGGTGCAGGGCTTGGTGCTGGCGGCCAGGTCGCCGCGCAGCCAGGTCTCCTGGGCCGAGCCGACCGACATAGCGATGTTGGAGTTGAGCGCGACCACGTGCCAGCTGCCGAGGTCGTAGGAGTAGTAACCCTTGGCCGGGTCACCGGCGTTGGCACCGAAGTAGCTGTAGTAGCCGGTGGCGCCCGAGGTGTTGTAGTCGTGGTTGCCCGGGGCCGGGCGGGTGCGCGCCTTGTGGCGGCCCCAGGTCGGCTCGTAGTAGGTGTTGAACTCCGAGGTGGTGCCGTTGGTGTAGACGTTGTCGCCGGCGGTGAAGACGGTGCCGGGGATCTTGTCCAGCAGTGCGGCGGTCGCGGTGTCGCCCGAACCGGAGTCCGCGATGTCGCCCGCGCCGACCAGCACCGGGTCACCGGACGGCTGGGTGGGCGAGGGGGACTGCGAGGGCGAGACCGTCGGGGTCGAGGTGGGCGACGGCGTCACGGTCGGCGAGGCCGAGGCCGAGGGGGAGGCCGAGGGCGAGGGGCTCGGGCCGGAGGTGGTGAGCACCAGCTGCGGGGCGTCGGCGCCGCTCTCGCGGGTGTCGTAGTAGGCGCCGTCCGAACTGGTCGAGCTGACGCCGAAGCTGAAGGTGCCGTTGCCCTTCACCACCGAGGTGACGTCAACCTCGTACCAGGTGTCCTTGGTGATCGCACCCAGCGTGGCCAGGGTGGCACCGTCCTGGGCGGGCTTGTTGTTCCAGGTGGTGCCGGTCTCGCTCCAGGTGGTGCTGGAGACCGACTTGAAGACGCCGCCCTTGCTGGCGCCGCTGTTGCCGCTGATCGAGCGGACCCGGAGCTTGGCGCCGGTGACCGGGGCCGTCACCCCGGCGACGGTGAACTTCAGGAACGCCTGCCGCACCGGGGAGTTGTCCGCCACGAACTGCGTGGAGGTGCCGTAGTTGGTGCTGGGGGTGGTGTCCTGGACGTAGGTGTCGGCGACCGGGGTGAAGGTGGTGGTCGCGGCTGCCGCGGTGGGAGCGGTCGCGGTGAGGAGCGTCGCGGCGAGCGCGGTGGTGACCAGGGCCGCGGAGGCGGCGGTCGCGGCTCGCCAGGATTGGCGCTTGCCCATCGGAGAGTCCCTTTCCTGGGGGAGAGGCCCGTGACCCGTGCCACGAGCGGGGAAATCCTGGGGGGGCTGCCGGGCGGGTCCGGCACGCGCAGATGAACAACTCGCGTGCAGGACATGAGGATCCGGGGATGTACGCGGTCAACTCGTACCCGTACACCGGCTGTTCACCCATCGCATGCCGAGCCGCTACCGAGGCCCTGTTGTCCGTCCGGGCCGGCGCACCCCACGATATGAGCCGTCCACGCCATCCCGCAGCGCCGCCCGGAGGAGCTCCGTGTACCTGTCCACGATCGGGCGGCCCCGCTCCGACGGGAGCCGGACCGCCGTCAAGGTCGGCGCCAACGTGCTGGCGCTCGGCAGCGTCAGCCTGATCACCGACGTCTCGGCCGAGATGGTCACGGCGGTGCTGCCGATGTACCTGGTGCTCGGCCTCCAACTGAGCCCGCTGGCCTACGGTCTGATCGACGGTCTGAACACCGGCGCGACCGCTCTGCTGCGGCTGGCCGGCGGCTGGACGGCGGACCGCTTCCGGCAGCGCAAGGCGGTGGCCGGCACCGGTTACGCGCTCTCCGCGGCGGCCAAGCTCGGCCTGCTGCTGGTCGGCCGCTCGGCCACCGGCATCGGCCTGGTGGTGGCCGTCGACCGGGCCGGCAAGGGCCTGCGCACGGCGCCCCGCGACGCCCTGATCACCCTCTCCACCCCGCCCGAGGCACTCGGCCGGGCCTTCGGCGTGCACCGGGCGATGGACAGCTTCGGCGCCTTCCTCGGACCGCTGGTGGCGATGGCGGTGCTGGCCGCCGCCGGGCAGTCCTTCGACGCGGTCTTCGTCGCCAGCTGCTGCATCGCGGTGCTCGGCGTGGTGGTCCTGGTGCTCTTCGTCCGCGACCAGCGCGAGGAACTCCCGCCGGTGCGGGTGAAGCTGGACGTCCGCGGGCTGCTGAGGGCGGCCCCGGTGCGGCGGTTGACGCTGGCGGCCGTGCTGCTCGGCACCGCCACCGTCGGGGACGGCTTCGTCTACCTGCTGCTCCAGCGCCGCGAGGACCTGGCGATCGGCTGGTTCCCGCTGCTCGCGGTCGGCACCAACCTGGCCTACCTGCTGCTGGCCGCGCCGCTGGGTGCGCTGGCCGACCGGGTCGGCCGGCTGCCGGTGCTGCTGACCGCCTACCTCGCACTGGCCGCCGTCTACCTGCTGCTCTTCGGCCCGCTCGGCGGCACCCCGCTGCTGATCACGGCGCTCGCCCTGTACGGCCTGTTCTACGCCGCCTCGGACGGGGTGCTGATGGCCCTGGCCGGGCCGGTGCTGCCGGAGCGGCTGCGCACCACCGGGATCGCGCTGATCCAGACCGGACAGGCGCTGGCCTACCTGGTCTCCTCACTGCTCTTCGGCCTGGCCTGGCAGCTGTGGGGCCCGGCCACCGCGACCCGCTTCGCCGCCGGGGCGGTCGCGCTGGCGATCGTCGCCTCCGCCGTCCTGCTGTTCCGTCTGCCCGGCGCCGTCAAGGAAGCCTCATGACCACCGAGTTGACCAGCGAACGCAACACCGGCCAGGCCCCTGCCGCCGGGATGACCACCCGCACCCGGATCGGCGTGCTGGCGGCGCTGGCCGCCGTCCTGGCGAGCGTCGCGGTCGGCTACGGTCTGACGGCCGGCGACCGCGGCACCGCCGCGGACCGCCCGGCGGACGCCGTCCCGCTCCGGCTGACCACCGACGGAGGGCAGCTGCTGGTGGTCGGCGACCGCCACCTGAACACCGTGGCGGCGGCCGAGCCCGACGGGCCGCGCCAGGTGGGCGCGTTGGAGTGCGTCCGCTCCTACGCGGCCGGCGGCACCGGGATCTGCGCCCACCCCGACACCCAGTGGTCCTACCGGATGGTGGTGCTGGACCGGGAGTTGACGGAGACAAGGTCGATCCCCGTCCCCGGCCTGCCCAGCCGGGCCCGGGTCTCGGCCAGCGGGCGGATGGTCAACTGGACCACCTTCGTCGGCGGCGACTCCTACAGCGGCGGCGGCTTCTCCACCCGGACCGGCGTCTACGACACCCGCAGCGGTCAACTGGTGAACTCCCTGGAGGAGTTCGCGATCACCCGGGACGGGAGGCCGTACCAGTCGCCGGACGTCAACTACTGGGGCGTCACCTTCACCGCCGACGACAACCGCTTCTACGTCACCCTCTCCACCGCGGGGAAGCGCTACCTGGCCGAGGGCGATCTCGCGGCCCGCACGGTGCGCACCCTCAAGGAGAACGTGGAGTGCCCCTCGCTCTCCCCCGACGGCACCCGGCTGGCCTTCAAGGAGGCGGTGGACGCCGATCCGGCCAAGGGCTGGCGGCTCTCGGTGCTCGACCTGGCCACCCTGCGGGTGACCGCCACCGCCGAGGCGCGGAGCGTGGACGACCAGGCGGCCTGGCTGGACGACCGCACGCTGGCCTACACGGTGCGCGACGGCGCGGGCAATCCCGAGGTGTGGTCCGTCCCGGCCGACGGCTCGGGGCAGGGCGAGCTGCTGGTGGTCGGCGCGGAGTCGCCCTCGGTGCTGCGCTGACGCCCTCCGGCCGCGTGCCGTCCGTACGCTGACGGTCTGTCAGCGCGGTCCGTCGGGGCGCACCCGAACCGATCGGGCCCCCTTGACAGGTCTGGACCATTGCGGTTCAGTCCACCGTACGGTTCCCGTACCGGCCCGCGCCCCCACGTCCGCGGGTCCCCCACACCGGACGATCCCGTCCTCGACTCGTGCGGTTCCCCCACCGCACCCAGGGGAGACGAAGTGTCGACAAATCGACTGATGGCCCTGCTCGCCGCGCTAGCCGTGGCGGTGGGCTTCGCCGTGTTCCTGCCGGGGGCGGCCTCCGCCGCCACCTGTGCCACCGCGTACAGCTCCAGCGCCGTCTACACCGGCGGCGCCACCGTCTCGTACAACGGCCACAACTGGGGCGCCAAGTGGTGGACCCAGGGCGAGACCCCGTCCACCGGCGGCTCCGGCGTCTGGGCCGACCAGGGCGTCTGCGGCGGCGGTGGCAACCCGACCACCACCCCCACCCCCTCGCCGACCAGCACCCCCACCGGCAGCTGCAACTACCCCGCCTGGGTGGCCGGCCAGACCTACACCACCGGCGCGATCGTCCGGTACACGGACGGCAAGTACTACATCGCCGAGCACGACAACCCGGGCTACGACCCGGTGATCTCCACCTGGTACTGGGACCCGTACGCCTGCAACGGCGGCTCCAGCCCGACCCCGACGCCGACCGGCACCACCAACCCGGGCGGATTCCCGGTCAGCGAGGCCCAGTTCAACCAGATGTTCCCGAGCCGGAACTCCTTCTACACCTACGCCGGCCTGGTCAACGCCCTGAGCGCCTACCCGGCGTTCGCGGGCACCGGCAGCGACACCGTGCGCAAGCAGGAGGCCGCCGCGTTCCTGGCCAACGTCAACCACGAGACCGGTGGCCTGGTCTACGTGGTGGAGCAGAACACCGCCAACTACCCGCACTACTGCGACACCACCCAGCCGTACGGCTGCCCGGCCGGCCAGGCCGCGTACTACGGCCGCGGCCCGATCCAGCTGAGCTGGAACTTCAACTACAAGGCCGCCGGTGACGCGCTGGGCATCAACCTGCTGAACAACCCCAACCTGGTGCAGACCGACCCGGCCGTCGCCTGGAAGACCGGCATCTGGTACTGGATGACCCAGAACGGCCCCGGCACCATGACCCCGCACAACGCGATGGTCAACGGCGCCGGCTTCGGCGAGACCATCCGCTCCATCAACGGCTCGCTGGAGTGCAACGGCGGCAACCCCGCCCAGGTGCAGAGCCGGATCAACGCCTACCAGAACTTCGTGCAGATCCTCGGCACCGTCCCGGGCTCCAACCTGAGCTGCTGACAGGGCCGTCAGGGCCGGTGCGGCCCCCCGTGACCGCACCGGCCCCGGGACCACCGTCGGGTCAGCCCAGCGAGGGCAGCGACCTGGCGGTGGTCCCGGTCTTGGCGCCGCAGGCCATCAGCGACTGCAGCTCACCCAGCGTCCGGTTCGCCTCGCCGGCCCGGCTGTTGTCGAACGGGTTGTAGGAGAACGAGAGTTGGCGCTTGCCGCCCAGCTCGCCCAGGATCTGGGTGCCGTAGCCGGGGATGCCACCGCCGTGGCCCCAGAGCTGTCCGCACGGGGTGTCCTCGCGCATCAGGCCCAGGCCGTAGGGCAGGTACTTCAGCGACTGCGGGGCCACCGTGGTCATCTCGGCCAGCTGGGCCGCGGGCAGCAGCTTCCCGCCCAGCAGCGCGGAGTTGAACCTCGCCAGGTCGGCGGTGGTGGAGATGCCCGCCCCGGCCGCGCCCGCCATGCTCGGGTTGAGCCTGGTCACGTCGGCCCGGCCGCCGTCGGCCAGCTGCATGTAGCCCTTGGCGTGCACGCCGGGCACCGCGGTCGAGGAGGACGGGAAGCTGGTCGACCCCAGGCCGAGCGGCCGGACGATCCGGCGCTCCACCTCGGACTCCCAGCCGTGGCCGGTGACCTTCTCGACGATCATCCCGGCCAGGATGTAGTTGGTGTTGGAGTAGTGCCAGTCCGCGCCCGGGGCGAAGTACGGCTCGTGGGCGACGGCCAGCTTCACCAGGTCGGCCGGGCGGTGCTGCACCCAGCGGCCCTGGTCCAGCCAGCGCTGGGCCGCCTCCGGGGTCTCGAAGTCCAGGAAGTCCTTGGACTCGGTGTAGTTGAAGATGCCGCTGGTGTGGTTGAGCAGCTGACGGACCGTGATGTTCCGCCCGTTCGGCACCGCGCCCGGCAGGTAGCGCTCGACCGGCGCGTCGAGGTCCACCCGGCGTTCGGCCTCCAGCTGGAGCAGCACGGTGGCCACGAAGGTCTTGGTCACGCTGCCGATCCGGAACCGGCCGTCGGCCCGGGCCGGGGTGCCCCGGTCCAGGTCGGCCTTGCCGGCCGCGCCCTGCCAGAGCGTGCGGCCGTTCTCCACCACCCGGCCCAGGACGGCGGTCGAGCCGCCCTCCACCACCGCCGCGCGCAGCGCCGCGTCGAGCGCCTCCCGGTCGACCCGGGAACCCGGTGCCGCCTCCGCCGTGACCGCCGCCCCTCGTGCCCCCTCGGACGCCCCGGCGGCCCCCGCCACCGGCGCCACCACACCGACCACCGTCGCGGCGGCCAGTGCCACCGCCGCCGCCCGCAGACCCGCCCCGCGCAGTCCCATGGCCATGTCCCCAGTCCCCTCGGTCCGTTACCCGCCGGAGTCCCTTCCGGCCCGTCCACCCTCGCAGCGCGGTGCGGGCACGCACCTCCCCCTCAGGTCCGGTACCGGTCCTCCCCGAGGGCGAACCACCCCTCCGCCCCACGGGGTACCCGGCCCCTGAGGCCTCTCGGGGTCGTGGCCGGAAACCTCCCCGCCGAACGGCGGGGCCCGCACCCCGAGGGGGTGCGGGCCCGTGGTGCCGGAGCCGTTGGCGCGTCAGCCGAGGCTGGCGGACATGGCGTTCAGCAGGGTGGCCGAGGTGTCGTCGTTCTCCAGCGAGAAGGCGAACATTCCGGCCAGGCCCTTGGACTTGGCGTAGGCGCCGCGGGCCTGGATGGCCTGCGGGGTGTCACCGGTCCAGAAGTTGGTGCCGTCGTAGACCCAGGAGCTCTCGGTGACCGGGTCCCAGTGGGTGGTCGCGGCGGTCGCGTTGAGCTCCTTCCAGGCGGCCAGGCCGGCCTCCTGGCTGAGCGGCTTGGCCGGGGTCGGGCCGGTCGCGCTCTGGTAGAGGCCGTAGTTGGTGCCGGCCGGGACACCGGTCCAGCCCCGCCAGTAGAACGGGATGCCCAGCACGATCTTGTTGGCCGGGAAGCCGCCGGTCACGCCGTACTCCGGCAGGCCGGTGGTGTAGGCGGTCAGCGCGGTGTCCACGTTGTACTTCCGCGCGCCGGGGGTGACGGGCGTGGACGGGTCGGCCGGGCTGTCGTGCAGCGGGTCCTGGTGGTTGGTCGGGCCCTTGGCGTCCCAACCGCCGTGCATGTCGTAGGTCATGACGTCGGCGTAGTCCAGGTAGGCGCCGATCTTGTCGGTCTCCAGGTACTGGATCTTGTCCTGGCCGGCCGGGAGTGCGGCGGTGAGCAGGAACTTCTTGCCCTGCTGGGCGCCGTAGGCGTCCAGCTGCTCGCGGAACTCCTTGAGCAGCAGGGTGAAGTTCTGCTTGTCGGCGGTGGAGGTGTGGTTGCCCACGTGGCCGCCGGCCGAGCCCGGGTACTCCCAGTCGATGTCGATGCCGTCGAAGAGGCCGGCGATCGAGGCCTTGCCGCCGGACGGGTCGCTCGCCACGTTGGTCGGCAGGTCACCGGTCATGAACATCGTCATGCAGGAGGAGACGAAGGCCTTCCGCTTGGCGTCGGTGGAGGCCGCGTCGGAGAAGTACTTCGAGTAGGTCCAGCCGCCGATGGAGATGGTCAGGCGCAGGTTCGGGTACTTGGCCTTCAGCTGGCGCAGCTGGTTGAAGTTGCCCTTGATCGGCTGCTCGTAGACGTCGGTGGAGCCGTCCACGCTGGTCGCCGAGGTGTAGTCCATCTGGTAGTCGGCGTACGCGTCGCCCGCGCCGTCACCCGCGTTGGGGTTGTTCTCGTTGGCCGCGTCGGAGGCCTTCACGGCCTCGAAGCAGGTGTGCGAGGTGGGGTGGATGTTGGCGAACGCGTAGGTGATGACGTCCAGCTTGGCCGCCGAGCCGCTGGTGTCCACGTTCTTCGCGAAGTAGGTGTTCTCGTAGACGCCCCACTGGTCGAAGTAGGCGGAGCGGTACTTGGCGGCCGCCGGGGCGGCGGCGGTGGTCACCGTGACCGGCGCGGACTGGGCCGAGGCGTGGCCGGCCTTGTCGTAGCCCTGGACGGTGAAGGTGTAGGTGGTGCCGGGCAGCAGCGAGCTGACCGTGACCTTGGTGCCCATCGAGGTGGCCACCAGCTGGCCCTGGCGCCAGACCTTGTAGGCCGGGGCGTTGTCGGTCGAGTCGGTGGAGGCCTGCCAGGAGAGCACCACCGCGTTGTGGGTGGTGCGCTCCACCTTGAAGCCGGCCGGGACGGTCACCTTGCCGTCGCCGCCGGGGCCGTTCGGGGTGCCGCTCGGGCTGGGGCTCGTGCTCGGGCTGGAGCTCGGGCTCGAACTGGCCGACGGGCTCGCGCTGGTGGACGGGCTCGCGGACGGGCTGGCGCTGCCCGACGGGCTGGCGCTGGCCGAGGCGCTGACGGTCGGGGTGGTGCTCTGGGTCGGCCCGGAGGGGCCGGTCAGCGTCAGGTCGTCGGCCCGGTAGGTGCCCTGGCCGTACCAGCCGTGGGTGTAGACCGTCACCGAGGTGGTGCTCGCGCCGGTCTTGAAGCTGGTGGAGAGCTGGGTCCAGCCGGTCGCCGAGGGCAGCCAGGACTGGGCGTTCACCCCGGTGCCGGTGGCACCCAGGTAGACGTAGCTGCCCTGCACCCAACCGGCCAGCGTGTAGGTGGTGTTGGGCTGCACCGCGACGGTCTGCTGGCACTGCGCGGTGTCTCCCGCGGTGGCGGCGGCGCTCAGGGCGGCGGCGCCGCCGTGCACCGGGTTGCTCACCACCGAGCCGCTGCCGGCGGCGCAGCTCCAGCCGGTCAGCCCGGCCTCGAAGTCGCCGTTGGAGAGCAGGTTGACCGGGGCGGCCGACGCGGTGCCGAGCGAGGCGACCACGGCGACGCTGCCGGCCGAGAGCACGGCGGCCAGCGTCAGGGCGCCGACTCTACGGCGTGACGATGCGGCCCGGAGCGCGGGGCGCTCGGGCAGAGCTCGTTCGAGCATGGTGGGGGTCCTCCGGATGAGTGGGGTTTCCGGCGGTGCAGGGGATCAAAGATTGGACTGGACCAATTGGGGCGGTCAAGAGCACTGTCGGGCGCTGAGCCCCCGTCAGGAGGCTTTCTTTACCCGGGCCCGCGCCCCCGCACAGGTCAGGGGCCGGACAGCGGCGCAAGGTAAAGAAACTTTCCTGTCCCGCTCTCCTGTCCCGCTCCGGGCCGCACCTGACGGATAGGCTCACCCCGTGCAGATCACTCCCGACACCGCGCTCGTCCTGATCGACCTCCAACAGGGCATCCTGGCGATGCCCACGGCGCACGACTCCGGCGAGATCCTGAAGCACGGCGTCCGGCTGGCCGAGGGCTTCCGGGCCCGCGGACTGCCCGTCGTCCTGGTCCGGGTCGGCTGGCATCCCGACGGCGGCGACCTCCCGCTCCCCGGGGACGGGTTCACCCCGTCGCTGCCGCCCGCCGGCTTCTCCGAACTCTCCCCAGCCCTCGGCCCGGCCGAGGGCGACATCCTGGTCACCAAGCGGCACTGGGGCGCCTTCACCGGCACCGAGCTCGACCTGCAGCTGCGGCGGCGGGGCGTGCGGCACATCGTGCTGGCCGGCATCTCCACCAGCATCGGCGTCGAGTCCACCGCCCGCAGCGCCTGGGAGCTGACGTACCGGCTGACCTTCGTCACCGACGCGATGACCGACCTGGACGGCGACTCGCACGTCCACAGCACCACGAAGATCTTTCCCCGGATCGGGCACATCGCCACCACCGACGAGGTGCTCGCGGCACTCGGCTGACGGTAGGCCCGGGCACAACGGCCGTGCCCGGCACCAGAGTTCTGCTCTGACGCCGGGCACGGCCGTTCCGGTGCTTCGGGTCGGGTGCTGCGGGTCAGCTGGTGAAGGACGCCGCGATGCCCATCGAGTCGGCGCCGCCGGCCGGCTCCGCCCAGGTGCTCCAGGTGCCCTTGGTGTAGTCGGCGTCGATCTCGACCAGGCGGTTGCTGCCGTTGACCGCGAAGACGTGGTTCACGTTGGTGACCGAGGAGGTCGCGCTGGCCAGCCGCTTCAGGCCGCTGCCGCCCTTGTTGCTCCAGCCGTTCCAGGTGCCGGCCGCGAAGTCGCCGTCGGTGTTGTACAGGTTGCCGTCCATGCCGATCGCGGTGAGGTGCACCGTCCTGCCGAAGGACGAGGCCGAGACGTCCTTGGCCGTGAAGCCGCCCGCCGCGGGCGCCCAGTCGTTCCAGGTCCCCGTCGCGTAGTTGGCGTCGATCTCGCGGAGCTGGTCGTTGGCGTCGACCACGAAGACGTGGTTCACGTTGTCGCTGGTCGAGACCGAGGCGATCCGCTTGAGGTTGGTGCCGCCGTGCGAGGTCCAGCCGTTCCAGCCGCCGTTCGGGAAGGCGCCGTCCGAGTTCCACATCTGGCCGTCGGTGCCGATCGCGGTGAGGTGCACGGTGTTGCCGAAAGAGGAGGCCGAAATCGCCTTCACCGTCGGGCTGTTCGGCACCTGGAACCAGCCGGACCACTGCCCGGTGGCGTAGTTGCCGTCCTTCTCCCAGATCCGGTTGTCGCTGCCGATCGCGAAGACCCGGTTGGTCGACCCGGTCGAGGCGCTGGCGACCTCCTTGATCGAGGCCGCCCCCATGTTGCTCCAGGGGCTCCAGTTCCCGGCGACGAAGTTCCCCTCGGCGTTGAACAGGTCCCCGTTCGGGGTCAGGTCCACCAGGCGCACCGTGTTGTTGGCGGCGGTGACGGGGTTGTCGTCGACGATCTTGTCGTAGCGGTAGGCGGTGTAGAGACCGTTGTCGTGGCTGTCGAACTTGGCGGCGTTGATCGACACACCGGTGACGTGCTTCACCGGGTCGGAGCCGAAGGAGTAGTAGGAGAAGGTGGTGTGGGCCGCGTCGTCCCACTTCTCGAACAGGATGACGTGCTTGGCCTCGTAGTCGAGGATGTCACCGGGCTTGAGCTCGCTGCGCGGGATCTGGGTGGCGACGCCCGGCAGCGTGCCGGTGGCCAGGCTGGTGCCGAGGTGCCAGGCCATCGAGACGTAACCGGAGCAGTCGGTGCGGTAGTTGCGCCCCGAGGAGTCCGGATAGGCACCCGTCCAGCTGTAGCTGATGCTGTTCCCCTGCTGGAACCAGTAGTCGGCCCGGGCGATCACCTCGGAGCGGGTGATCGAACCGTCCACCGACGAGGCGGCCTGGGCGACCGTGGCGTTGACCGTGGCCAGGGCGGTGGTCGCGACCGCGCCGGAGAGGGTGATGGCGGCGGCGAGGGCGACGCGGGTGAGCTTCGAGGCGCGAGAGGTCATGGCTGTGCTCCGGGAGGGTGTGCGGACGGATGGACCGCGCGGACTGCCGCCCTGCAGGAGCGGCGGTCTGGCGCGGCTGACGTACCGTCAGCGGAGGTTCGTTCCCTACCGGTCGGGCGCTTCCTGCTGACGAAGAACAGCTTCGTCGCAGCTCAGCCCGAGTGGAAGGGATCCCCGGCGGACCGAAGAGGCCATGGACGGATGCGTCCTCAGGCCGCCGCCCGCGGCTCCCGCAGGAACGCGGCCAGCCCCCAGGCGAGGACGGGGACGGCGCAGAGCACGGTGAGCACGCCGCGCGGCCCGTGGGCGTCGGCGAGCAGCCCCAGCAGCGGCGCCGAGAGGCCACCGACGCTCAGGGCCAGGCCCAGGGTCACGCCGGAGGCGGTGCCGGGGCGGGCCGGCAGGTAGTCCTGGCCGAGCTTGATCAGGACGGCGAACGGCACGTTCAGCACCGCGCCGGTGAGCACCGCGAACAGCAGCGGGAGGTACGGGCCCGGGGCGAGCACCAAGCCCGCCAGGGCCGGTACGGCCAGCAGGGTGCCGAGTCGGACCGTCCGCACCAGGCCCAGCCGGTCGGCGGTCCGCCCGCCCAGCAGGGTGCCCGTGACCCCGCCGCCGAGGAAGCAGGCCAGCGCCACCCCGGCCAGGGTCTGCGTCGCGCCCAGGTCCCGCAGCCAGTGCAGGCCCAGGAAGGTGCTGACCCCGAAGAACACCACCGAGCGGACCATCGCCACCGCCGTCAGCACCAGGAACGGCACCCACTGGTCCTCACCCGTCCGCGCGCCACCGGCCCCGGCCCGCCCCGTCGCCAGGGCGCGCCGCCGGTGCCGGTGCAGCACGTACGCCATCAGCAGCGCGGGCGGCAGGAAGAACGCCGTGGCCCGCACGCCCCAGGCCACCAGCAGCGGGGTGGCCAGCACCGGTGCCAGGAAGAAGCCGACGCTGCCGCCCGCCGCGAAGACGCTCATCGCGGCCGCGCTCTCCCCCGCCGCCTCCCGGGCCGCCTTGCCCGCCGCCGGGTGGAACATCGCCACCCCGATGCCGGAGAGCAGCACCAGCGCCCAGACCGCCGGGTACGGCCCGGCCAGCCCCGCCAGTCCGAACCCGGTGCCGGCCAGCGCCAGCCCGAGCGCCGCCGACCAGCCCAGCCCGTGCCGGTCCACCGCGATCCCGATCAGCGGCTGCGGGACCGAACTCCCGAGCGCCGCGGCCAGGGTGAGGCCCCCGGCCGCGACGTAGCCGTAGCCGCGCTCCAGCACGAAGTACGGCACCACCGCCGGGACCAGGCCCTGGTACAGGTCGTCCACCGCGTGCGCCGCTCCCCACAGGCGCATCCGCTGCCACGTCCCCCGCACCTCCCGGACCTCCGCCGTCCGCACCGCCCCGCCCATGGTCCCGCCCCTTCCGATCGGCCGTCCGCCCCAGCCTGCCCGACGGCCCTCCCGGCACCGGACGGTCCGTCAACTCCCTCCGGAGAGGGAGGCCGTCCACGCCCGGGAGGGATCAGCGGAGCGGGCCCCGCCGGTTGACTGGTGCCCATCGAACGGACGAGCCCCGGGGAGGGCGACATGAGCAGGTGGTTCAGGCGGTTGCTGGTCGGCGTGGCGGCACCGGCGCTGGCGCTGACGGCGCTGACGGCCGTTCCGGCGGCGGCCGCCGAGGAGCCCGACGTCCGGGCCGCGCTGGAGGCCGTCCCCGGCCTGACCGTGACGGCGGAGCGCCCGGCCGCCGCCGGCTTCCGCTTCTTCGAGCTGAGCCTGCGTCAGCCGGTCGACCACCACCACCCGGAGGCGGGCACCTTCCAGCAGCGCCTGACCCTGCTGCACCGCGCGGCGGACCGCCCGACGGTACTGGCCACCAGTGGCTACGGCCTCGGCCCCGGCCAGGGCCGCAGCGAGCCCGCCGCCCTGCTGGACGGCAACCAACTCACCACCGAGCAGCGCTTCTTCGGCACCTCGCTGCCCAGCACCACCGGCGACTACCGGACCCTGGACATCTGGCAGGCCGCCACCGACCACCACCGGATCGTCGAGGCCCTGCGCCCCGTCTACCCGGGCCGGTGGATCTCCACCGGCGGCAGCAAGGGCGGCATGGCCACCGTCTACCACCGCCGGTTCTACCCCGGCGACGTGGCCGGGACGGTCGCCTACGGCGCGCCGAACAACGTGAACGACCGCGAGGACTCGGCCTACCGCGACTTCCTGGCCACGGTGGGCACCCCCGAGTGCCGGGCCGCGCTGCGGGCCGTCCAGCGCCGGGCGCTGCTGCACCGCGAGGAGCTCACCGCTCAGTACACCGCCGCCTACCCGGGTGCGACCTTCGAGCTGATCGGGAGCGCCGACAAGGCCTTCGAGATCGCCGTGCTGCGCACCCCGTTCACCTTCTGGCAGGGCATCGGCCGGTCCGGCTGCGCCTCCGTCCCCGGCCCGGACGCGACCGGCCGGCAGCTCTTCGACTGGCTGGACCAGGCCGGCCGGCTGCTCACCTTCACCGACGGCTTCGCCACCGACTTCGTCCCGTACTTCTACCAACTGGGCACCCAGCTGGGCTACTTCGGCCTGGAGACCGAGCACCTGGCAGACCTGATCCGCTACCCCGGCGCCACCGAGCCGCGCACCTTCGTGCCCCGTGAGGTCGAACTGCGCTTCCAGCCGGGTGCGATGCGCGACATCGACCGCTGGGTGCGCCTGCGGGGCGAGCGCCTGCTCTTCGTCCAGGGCGCGGCCGACCCGAGCGTGGCCGAGCCCTTCCGCCTGGGGCCCGGCACCCGCGACTCCCTGTCCCTCTGGGCACCGGGCGCCACCCACTCGGCGAAGATCGCCTCCCTCACCGACCCCGACCGCAGCGCCGCCACCACCGCCCTGAACCGCTGGGCGGGCCTGGCCTGACCGTCGCTACGCCGCCGGCCAGGCCAGCAGGGCGAGTTCGGCCACCGCACGCAGCTCGGACGCGGTGGCGCCGTCCCTGGCCTGCTGGGACATGCCCTGGAAGACGGACGCGAAGTACCGGGCCAGCGCGGCCGGTTCGGCGCCCTCCGGCAACTCTCCGGCGGCCCCGGCCGCCACCAGCCGGGCCTCGATCACGGCAAGGTTGGCGTTGCGCAGCTCGCGGAGGTGGGCGCCGATCCCCTCGTCCTGCGCGGTCACGTTGGTGGCGGCGCTGACGGTCAGGCAGCCGGCCGGGTGGGACGGGTCGGGGAAGACCTCGGCCGCCTCCCGCAGCAGCCGGGCGACCGCACCGCGGGCCGTGGGCTCCTCGGTGAGCGCGGCGGCGGCGAAGGCTCCGGCCGGGGTCCGCCCGTAGTGCCGCACCACCTCCTCGAAGAGCGAGCGCTTGTCGCCGAAGGCGGCGTACAGGCTGCCCGCCCTGATGCCCATCGCCTCGGTCAACTCGCCCATGGAGGTGGCCTGGTAGCCCCGTTCCCAGAACAGCAGGGTGGCGGCCTCCAGTGCGGCGGCGCGGTCGAAGCCACGCGGCCGGCCGCGGCCGGCACCCGTTCTCTCGGTCATGCCGAACATTGTAGGTGGATCGTTCAAGAAATCGTGCTACGGTCTTTCTTGAACGATCCACCAAGAAATAGGGGACGGGGCAACAGCCATGCGTGGAACGACTCTTGAGCGGACGAAGCTCGCCGGCCGGGTGGCCCTGGTCACCGGCGCGAGCCGGGGCATCGGCCGGGCCGTCGCCGAGCGCCTCGGCCGGGACGGCGCCCTGGTGGCCGTCGCCTACGGCCGCGACGCGAGCTCGGCCGCCGAGGTGGTCGGGCGGATCGAGCAGGAGGGCGGGCGGGCCTTCGCGGTCCGGGCCGAGTTCGGCCGGCACGGCGACGCCGCCGCGCTCTGGGCCGCCTTCGACGCGGGCGTCGCCGCCCACGCGCCGGACAACGGGGTCGACATCATCGTGAACAACGCCGGGATCGCCCACGCCGCCGACCTCGCCTCGCTCACCGAGGAGGGCTTCGACGAGGTCTTCGCGGTCAACGTCCGGGCGCCGTTCTTCGTGGTGCGGCACGGCCTGGAGCGGCTGCGCGACCACGGACGGATCGTCAACGTCTCCAGCGGCGCCGCCCGCCTGGCGATGCCCGAGGCGATCGCCTACGGGGCCACCAAGGGCGCCCTGGAGACCTTCACCCTCAACCTGGCCAAGCAGCTCGGACCGCGCGGCATCACCGTCAACTCGGTGGCCCCCGGCGTGGTGGACACCGACGTCAACGCGGGCTGGCTGCGCGGCAATCCGGCCGCCGAGGCGCACGCCGCCTCGCTCGCCGCCCTGGGCCGGGTCGGGCAGCCCGAGGACATCGCCGACATCGTGGCCTTCCTCGCCTCCGCGGACGCCCGCTGGGTCACCGGCCGCTCCATCGACGCCACCGGCGGCGCGGGGCTCTGACCAACCCCGGTAGACAGTGTCTACTCCCACCTGGTAGACACTGTCTACATGACCGATGAAGACCTCCGCGCCCGCCTGGTGGCCACCGGTGCCGAGCTGCTCGCCCAGGAGGGGCCGCAGGCCCTGACCCTCCGTGAGATCGCCCGCCGCGCCGGGGTCTCGCACGGCGCCCCGCGCCGTCACTTCCCCACCCACCTCGCCCTGCTCTCGGCGATCGCCCGTCGGGGCTTCACCGACCTGGCCGCCCGCCTCGACCGGGCGCCCTCGGGCGGCCCGCGCGAGCAGCTCGCCGAACTGGCCCGGATCTACCTGGAGTTCGCCGCCGAGAAGCCCGGCATGTACGAGCTGATGTTCCGCCACGACCTGCTGGAGAGCGGCGAGCTGGGCCTGCGGGAGACCAGCCTGCCGCTGTTCGCCCGGCTCGGCACCCTGATCGCGGCGGCCCGCCCGGGCACCGACCCCACCGCGGCGGCCGGCGCGTTCTGGGCCAACCTGCACGGGCTGGCCCAGCTGCACCGCTGGGGCAGCCTCCAACTCGCCACCGGTCAGGCGGAGATCACACCCCTGCTGACCGCAGCCCTGGACGCGCACCTCGGCCCGGCCGCCCGGTGACCGCCGTCACCGACTCCGTCGCCGTCCAGCGCGTGAGCCGCCGTCAGCAGCTGCTCGTCCTCACCGGCAGCATCACCGGGGCGGCCGTGGTCGCCCTCGACGGCACCGTGCTGACCGTGGCCCAGCCCACCCTGCGGCGCGACCTGTCCGCCACCTTCGCCCAGGTCCAGTGGACCAGCACCGCGTACCTGATCGCGGTCACCTCCCTGCTGGTCTTCGCCGGCCGGCTCGGCGACCGCTACGGCCAGCGCCGGGTCTTCGCCGTCGGCGCCGTCGGCTTCGGCGTCGCCTCGGCCGCGGTCGGCTGCGCCCCGTCGATCGGCTGGGTGATCGCCCTGCGAGCCGCCCAGGGCGTGTTCGGCGCCCTGCTGCAGCCCGCCACCCTGGGCCTGCTGCGCGCCGCCTACCCGCCGGACCGGCTGGGCACGCCGATCGCCGTCCGGACCGCCGCGATCGGCCTGGCCGCCGCGGCCGGCCCGGTGGTCGGCGGCGTGCTCACCACCCACCTCGGCTGGCGCACCGTGCTCTTCCTCGGCGTCGTCCCCGCCGTCGCGGTCGGCCTGTTCGCGCTCGCCGTACGGCTCCCCGGACCGACCACCGCCGCCCGCCCCGGGCTCGACCTGCCCGGGGCCGCCCTGCTGGCCCTCACCCTGGCCGGGCTGGTGCACACCCTGACCGCCCTCCCGCACCCCGGCCCGGTGGCCCCCGCACTCACCGGCCTGGCCGCCCTCCTGCTGGTGCGGCACGAGCGCCGCACGCCGCACCCGCTGCTCCCGGCGGCCCTGCTGCGCACGGCCCCCACCGCACCGGCCCTGGCCGTCCTGGTGAGCGTCTCCGCCACCGTGTTCGGCACGCTCTACCTGGTCACCTACCTGCTCCAGGACACCCTGGGCCTGTCCGCCCAGGACGGCGGACTGCGCGGCCTCCCGCTCGCGCTCGCCATGGTCGGCGCGGCCCCGGCCGCCGCGGCCCTGATGCGCCGTCACGGCCCGCGCCGCGCCGCCGCCTCCGGGCTCCTGCTGACCGCGCTCGGCGCACTGCTGCTCTCCCGGCTGGCGCCCGGCACCTCCTGGTGGGGAAGCACCCCCGGGTTCCTGCTGCTGGGCGCGGGCTTCGGCACCGCGATGGTCACCGGCACCGCCGTGGTGGTGCGCCGGGCCGCCGTGGCGGACGCCGGGACCGCGGGCGGCCTCCAGCAGACCGCGATGAACCTCGGCCCCGCCCTCGGCATCGCGGCCGCGGCCACCCTCACCACCCTCGGCCTCTCCCCCGCCGCCACCGTGCTCGCCCTCGCCGCCACGGCCGCCGCCGCCCTCCTGCTCACCCGGGGGCTCCCCCGGGCATGACCGGCGGGCCCGGCCGAGGCGCAGGCCGAGGCACAGGCTCAAGACCCGAGCGGTCGTCAGCGGGCCCGGCGGGACCGGCGGGCCCTGCGTGACCGGCGCCCGCTGACGACCGGTCAGGCCGCCGCCACCGGCTCGGGAGCCGCCTCGGGGGCGCCCCCGGGAGCGGTCCCGACCGGCGGGGCGGCCCGCCGCCGGGCCGCGACCAGTCCGACCACCGCGAGGCCGAGCCCGGCCCACAGGGCGAGGGTGAGCAGCGGCTGGCCGGCCGCCGCGCCGTCGAAGTAGGCCACCGAGCGCAGCGCCGATCCGGCCGCGCCGGGCGGGAGTTGGGCGCCGATCACCCGAGCCGCACCGGGCAGCATCTCGGGGGCCGAGGTGATGCCCGAGAAGGCGTTGCCGACCAGCACCATCAGCAGGGCGGTGATCCCGATCCCGGGCATGCCGATCAGCGAGGCCAGCCCGGCCGCGGTGGCGCCGACCGCGAGCGCGGTCAACCCGAACACCCCTGCTTCGGCGAGCCAGTTGCCGCTCAGCGCGCCCAGCCAGGCGTGGCCGACGGCCACCGCCACCAGCCCGGTCAGCGCGGCCGCGCCGAGCAGCGCGCCGATCGCCGACGCACCGCGCAGCCGCAGCACCGTCACCAGTGCCCCCGAGGCGATCCCGGCCAGCACCAGCGGCAGCAGCCCGGCGCCCAGTACGGCGCCGCGCGGGTCGGCCGCCGGGGCCGCGACCACGTCGGTCACCGCGGCCCGGCCGCCGCTCGCGCTCTGGAGCAGCTGGGCCACCACCGGCCCGGCCGCCGAGGCGGTGTAGAGCTCGGGGCCCTGCGGCCCCACCACCAGCGCGCCGTAGACCTCGCGCTGCTCGATCGCGGCCCGGGCGGCCGGGCCGTCGGCGTACTCGTGGATCTCGAACGCGCCTTGCCGGTGCGCGAGTTGCTCCTTCACCTCGGCCGTGGCGGCGGCCGGCCCGGCCACGCCGACCGGCAGGTCGTGCGGGGCCAGGCGGGCGGCGGGCCAGGCGAAGGCCCAGAGCGCGAAGGCCACCAGCAGGGGGACGACGAGGCAGACGACGGCGATCCGACGCGGTGTCGGCGGCAGGTCGGCGGACATGACTGTTCTCCGCTCTCAAGTCAAAAAAGAAGGATCGTTCGTTTTACGAGACTCACTGTCGGACGCCCGTGGCGCGGTTGTCAAGAAGGAATGTTCGTTCTACGGTGGCGACCATGGCCCGCGTATCCCAGGCACACCTCGACGCCCGCCGCCGCCAGATCCTCGACGGCGCCGTCCGCTGCTTCTCCCGCAACGGGTTCCACGCGACCTCGATGCAGGACGTGCTGCGCGAGAGCGGACTCTCCGCCGGGGCGGTCTACCGGTACTTCGCCAGCAAGGACGACATCATCCGGGCCATCGCCGTGGAGGTGGTGGACACCATCCGCTCCGCCTACGCCGAGGCCGCCGGCGCCAGCCCCCGGCCCACGCCCGACGCACTGCTCTCCACCGTGCTCGACCGGGTCTTCCACATGGCCGCCGGCGGCGACGACCCGCTGGTCTCCACCCGCCTGATCCTCCAGGTCTGGGCCGAGACCCAGCGCAACGAGGACCTGGCCGCCGCCCTGCGCGCCGGGTTCGCCGCCCTGCACGAGCTCTGGTCCGGGCTGGTCCAGGAGTACCAGCAGGACGGCCGGCTCCCGGCCGACGTCCCGGCCGCCGACCTCGCCCGGATCCTGATCGCCACCGCCCAGGGCCTGATCGCCCAGCAGGCGCTCTTCGGCGACGTCGACCCCAGCGCGATCGGCGCCGCCCTGCGGGCCGTGCTCCGCCCGGCCGCCCCCGCGCAGTAGCGGCCGCCGGGGAGCCGCGCACTGTCGCACCCCTGCGCGATGCTGGCGGTATGAAGCTGCCCCGCGTCCGCTGCCCGGAGCCGTCCTGCTCCCGCCAGGTGGCCCTGATGCCCCTGGCCACCCGCGCCGGCTACGGCGTCGTGCACGACCACAAGCTGCACAGCCGCTCGCTGGCGCTCTGCCCCGGCTCGATGACGCACGTCCCGCTGGCCGAGGCCGCCGCCCGCCAGGACCAGCTTCCGCTGGAGGGCCTGCCGGCCACCCAACCCGCCGACCAGCAGCCGCTGTTCGACTGACAGCCCCGCCCTCGATCGGGTGGCCGGATCCACCTCCCCGCCACCGGCGGCCCGTGCGCCTCGTTGATCGTTCGTGCAGCTACCTCTGGCCGAACACCTGAAGACGCTCACCCACGGCATCGTCTGGACGTGCGCGTTCACCACCGACACCGCCGGACGCCCCGTCATGCTCAAGTCCGTCTACGACCCCGAGGTCTGGCAGTTCGGCGGCGGCAACGTGGACCACGGCGAGCACCCGTGGGAGAGCACCGTCCGCGAGGTCCGCGAGGAGACCGGCCACACCCTGCGCGGCGAGCCGCGGCTGCTCGGCGTCATCTTCCAAGCCCCGGCGGACGGTTGGCCCGCCAAGCTGGGCCTCGCCTTCGACGGCGGCCTGCTGACGGCCGACCAGATCGAGGCCCTGGTCCTCGACCCGGCCGAGCACACCGAGGTCCGCGTGTACGCCCTCGACGACTGGCGGCGGATCCTCACCCCGGCCCGCTACGCCCTGGTCGCCGCCCTCGCCACGGCCCGCCGCACCGGCACCGCCCAGTACCTCGCCACCTGAGCGTTCACCATCGGCCCATTGCAACAATGCATCAGCTGACGTTGCGTTAGCCAGCACTCTTGTTGCAATGATTTATGCCACTTCACCTGCAGTTTCCTCTACTTGATGCAACTTCCTGGTTGCCCATACCGTGACTGCAACGTAGCGTTTGCGATGTCAGAAAACGCCAACGACGCAGGGACGGACCACCGTGAACACCTTCACCGCCACCATCACCATCGCCTCCGGCCGGCTCCGGATCATCGCCACCGACCGCACCGACGCCACCGTCCGGATCCTCCCGGCCGACCCGGGCAGCAGCCGAGACGTCAAGGCCGCCGAGCAGACCGTGGTCGAGCAGCAGGACGGCGCGCTGCGCATCCACACCCCCGAGTCGGCCAACCGGGCCTTCGGCCCCTCCGGTTCGGTCGAGGTGACCGTCGAACTGCCCACCGGCTCCCGGGTGCTGGCCGAGATCGCGGACGGCGCCCTGCACTCCACCGGCCGCCTCGGCGAGGTCACCTTCACCGGCGCCGACGGCACCGTGGACCTCGACGGCACCGGCGCCGCCCGGATCACCCTCCAGGCCGGCGACATCCGGCTCGGCTCGCTGTCCGGCGACGCCGAACTCACCACCGCCAAGGGCGACATCACCGTCACCACCGCCCGCGGCAGCTCCGCCGCACTGGACGCCTCCACCTCCTACGGCCGCGTCGTCAACGCCCTGCGCAACGACGGCTCCCCCGCCCTCACCATCCGCGCCACCACCGCCTACGGCGACATCACCGCCCGCTCGCTCTGACCCGCCACCCCTCAACACCCCGACCCGGCAAGGAGATCGCCACCATGTCCGACCACCTCACCACCACCGCCACCGGCGTCACCACCGCCACCAGCACCGACCGCCCCGAACTCCGGGCCGCCGTCGAGGAGATCGCCGCCGACGGCTGGGCCGGGATCCAGGTCCGGGTGAACGACTGCCAGGGCGAGTGGACCGGCAGCGCCGGCGTCGGCGAGCTCGGCTCCGACGCCCCGCCACCGACCGACGGGCACTTCCGGATAGGCAGCAACACCAAGACCTTCACCGCGACCCTGGTCCTGCTCCTGGTCGCCGACGGACTGCTCGGCCTGGACGACCCGGTCGACGACCACCTGCCCGGGTACGGGCTGGACCGCCGGATCACGGTGCGGATGGTGCTCCAGCACACCAGCGGCCTGTTCAACCACACCGGCGAGTACTACGAGGACGGCACCACCGCCCCCGGCATCCCCTGGCAGGGCCAGGAGTGGGTGGACAACCTCCTCCTCACCTACCGCCCCGAGGAGTTGCTCCGCCTCTCCCTCGCCAAGCCGGCCCGGTTCGAGCCCGGCACCGACTGGAGCTACTCCAACACCAACTACGTGCTGGCCCGCCTTCTGGTCGAGCGGCTGGCCGGCCGCCCCTACGCGGAGGAGATGCACCACCGCCTGCTCGGCCCGCTCGGCCTCACCGGCACCCTGGTCCCGGACGCCTCGCCCGAGCTGCCCGGCCCGCACGCCCACGGCTACTACACCTACCGGGACGGCGAGGAGTGGCGGACCGTCGACGTCACCCGCTCCAACCCCTCGTGGATCTCCGCCGCCGGCGACATGATCTCCACCACCCGCGACCTGCACGTCTTCTTCTCCGCCCTGCTGGGCGGCCGCCTCCTCCCCGCCGAGCTGATGGCCGAGATGCGCACCCCGCACACGAAGTTCGCCTACGGCCTGGGCCTGATCGTCGAGGAGACCGAGGCCGGCACCCTCTACACCCACAACGGCGGCTTCTGGGGCTGGGGCGCCCTGATGTACGGCTCCCCCGACGGCGGCACCACCCTGATCGCCTCGCTCACCACCGGCGACGCCCGGCTCGAGTTCGCCGAGACCGCCGCCGCCTTCGCCAAGGTCCAGCGGACCCTCCTCCCGCTGGTCTTCCCCCCGCGGTCCTGACCCGCCTCCCGCCGGTCCTCCCCGCGCAGTCCTGACCCGCCCACGATCCACCCCTACGGCCCCGGGCCGCGCCGGGCCTCCAGCCCGGCGCGGCCCGCCGACGTGCCGTCAGCCGCCGATCCCCTCCCGCAGTTCGGCCTCCACCAGCCGCGCCATGACCTTCTCCCGGTACGGGTGCCCGGGCTCGATCCGCTCGGCCCACTCCCTGGCCTCCGCCAGCAACGCCCGCCGCCGCCCGGGAAGTCCGGCCACCCGCTCCGAGCCGCTCGCCTCCACCAGCACCCGCGCCAGCCTCGACCCGTACGCCTCCGGGCTGACCTGCACCAGCGTCCGGTAGACCCACAGCCCGTCGGTCCCGCGCAGCAGCCTGCGGTCCAGGCTCAGCAGCCTCATCCGGGCCCGCAGCACCCGCTCCTGATCCACCATCACGTCCCCCTTCGTCACCGCACGCCCGATCGCCGGACCCGACGGGGCCCGGTGGGAAGAGACGTGGAATGCGTCGAGTCTGGGCCCGCGCCCCCGGCCCGGACAAGATCGGAAAAGGGTGTTCCGTGTCCTACCGGACCGACGGTCCGGCGGGATACATTGGGGTCGCCTCACACCCCGCTTCGCGGACGTAGTACCCCGGTGACCACCGCCCGGGGCCCACGGGGCAGGATCCCCCGTCGCACACCCCCCGCCGCGGATGCCGATTTCGCATTGGTGTATGAATTCTCTGTCGCACTCAAGACATACACACTTTCTTTACCTTTCCTAGGGGGAACCATGCGTAAGAGCACGTACCAGCGTGCCGCCGCGCTCCTGGTCGGCATCGGCGCCGTCCTGGCCACCGCCGGGCCCGCAGCCGTCGCCGCCCCGGCACCGGGCCTCACCGGCAAGCCGGAGCCGATCACCCGCACCATGCCGAAGGCGCCCGCCGCCAAGGCCCTCCGGTCGGCGCCCTCCACCGCCCAGGCCGCCCCGGCCGCCGCCGCGCTCACCGCGGTGGTGCGCCCGGGCCAGGTGCTCGCCCCCGGCGACAGCGTGACGGCCGGCAGCACCACCCTGGTGATGCAGGCCGACGGCAACCTGGTGCTCTACCTGGTCGCCTCCAACGGCTCCCGGATCCAGGCCCTGTGGGCCTCCGGCACCTGGTGGAGCCCCGGCGCCCACGCCGAGATGCAGGCCGACGGCAACCTCGTGATCTACCGTCAGGGCGGCAGCGACGCCACCGGCGGCGCCATCTGGCACAGCAACACCTGGAACCACCCCGGCGCGGTCCTGGTGCTCGCCTGGGGCGGCCTGATGATCGGCGTCCCCGGCTCCGACGCCCCGCTGTGGGACGCCCGCACCGGCTTCGTCCCGACCGAGGTCAACGGCGAGTACACGGAGAACCCGTCGGACACCATCGGCACCGAACAGGGCCTCGACCCCAACACCTGGGTGGAGTCCCGCAGCACCATCCTGATCATGCAGAACGACGGCAACCTGGTGCTCTACCGCAAGTCCGACGGCCGGGCCATCTGGGCCTCCGGCACGTGGAACCGTCCGGGCTCCTACGCCTACATGGACGAGGACGGCGTCCTCTTCGTCGCCGACGACAACAACCTCCACTGGCGCACCTACACCGAGGGCAACCACGGTGCCTACGCCATCGCCCAGGCGGACGGCAACTTCGTCGTCTACCGCCAGGGCGGCGGCCACGCCGCCGGCGGCGCCCTCTGGTCCTCCGGCACCTGGGGCAAGGCCTGAGCCACCACGGCCCCAGAGCCGTCCCCCCACCTCGGTGATTCCCCCCGGCCCACCCGCCGGGGGGAATCACCCCTGGACTTCACCCCCTCGTCCCGAGCCGTTCTCCCGGCCCCGGGCGCCGGGAAAATCCCGTCCGGTTGTCACTCGGGTGGTGTAGAAACTCTCTGTCGAACACCAGTCTTCGACAGCTTCTTCACCTTTTCCTAGGGGGACCCATGCGTAAGAGCACGCTTCAGCGTGCCGCCGCGCTCCTGATCGGCGCCGGCGCGATCCTGGCCACCAGCACCACCGGATCCGTCGCCGCACACGCCGCGGGCAAGTCCGAGAAGCCCGCGCCGGTCGTCCGCACGATGCCGAAGGCGCCCGCCGCCAAGGCCCTCAAGTCCGCTCCCAACGCGGCCCCGTCCGACTCCGAGGCGCCTCAGGTCGCCTTCCTGATGCCGGGCCAGCGGCTGGAGTCGGGCAGCAGCCTGAACGCCGGCAGCACCACCCTGGTGATGCAGACCGACGGCAACCTGGTGCTCTACCTGGTCGCCACCGACGGCTCCCGCATCCAGGCCCTGTGGTCCTCCCGGACCTGGAACAACCCCGGCGCCTACGCCACCATGCAGACGGACGGCAACTTCGTCGTCTACCGCCAGGGCGGCGGCCCCACCACCGGCGGCGGCCTCTGGTCCACCAGCACCTGGAACCACCCCGACTCCTACTTCGCCCTCGCCCTCGGCGACCTGCTGGTCGGCCCCCGCACCGGCGGGGACCCGTTCTGGAGCAACGGGACCGGGGCCCTCCCCGAGGTCGTCAACGGCGCGTACACCGGCAAGCCGTCCAGCAAGATCGAGTCCGACCTTGGGCTCCTCGGCGGCATGTGGGTGGAGTCCCGCACCACCATCCTGCTCAAGCAGAACGACGGCAACGTGGTGCTCTACCGCAAGTCCGACGGCCGGCCGATCTGGTCCACCGGCACCTGGAACCAGCCGGAGAGCTTCGCGTACATGAACCCGGACGGGGCCTTCGAGGTCCTCACCGAGTTCGGCACCCCGTGGAGCACCAACACCCACGGCAACCCCGGCGCCTACGTCATCGCCCAGGAGGACGGCAACTTCGTCCTCTACCGCCAGAACGGCGGCCCCAACGCCGGCGGCGCCCTCTGGTCCTCCGGCACCTGGGGCAAGGCCTGACCCACCCCGGGCCCCGGCACCGGGCTGTGAGGACTCGAACGGGCCGGAGGGCGCACTCCTCCCATCGGCCATGAGAAAGGCCCCCTGACCTGCGAAGACGCAGGTCAGGGGGCCTTTCCCCAGCTTGGCGGCGGACGAGTCGGCCTGTACGCCGGGTTCTGTCTCCCGGGGTGCTTGCGCGGCCCGGGGAGGCGGCCATCCATCTAGGGCTGCCGTTGCCGACAGCCTCGTGCGGTCTACCCGCGGACTCGGGCGAGCAGCCCTCGTGCATCCGCGCACGGCGCCCGGGGGCGCCGATCTTGACCTTGCTCCAGGTGGGGTTTACCTAGCCGGCCGAGTCACCTCGGTCGCTGGTGGTCTCTTACACCACCGTTTCACCCTTACCACCGACCGGAGTCGGTGGCGGTCTGCTTTCTGTGGCACTGTCCCGCGGGTCACCCCGGGTGGGCGTTACCCACCACCCTGCTCTGTGGAGCCCGGACGTTCCTCGGCGAGCCCCCGAAGGGACCCGACGCGACCGCCCGGCCGGCTCGTCCGCCGTACTGGTCATCGTAGCCGGTCGGGCCGGGCGGTCAGGACAGCGGCTCGGGGGGCAGAGCGGCGTCCCGGGCGGCCATCACCTCGTCGCCGTCGCTCGAAGGCCCACCCGCCGACTGCCTCGATCGGGGCCAGGAAGCTGCGGCCGAGCTCGGTGAGGCGGTACTCCGGGCGGGGTGACGGGCCGTCAGCGGAGTGCCGGTCGACCAGACCGTTGACGTGGAGCCGGCGGAGGG
>NZ_BAAAYB010000048.1:0-23006 GCF_039535905.1 Kitasatospora albolonga
CCAGGCGCCCAGCGCCAACAGCGCCGAGGCCAGCGCGAGCACGCCCGGCGCCCGGCGGCGCCAGCCCTCCCGCCGCTCTCGTCCCATGGCAGTCGCCATCCGGGACCCTCCTTCTCCCTCGCCGCTCCTGTGGCACGACGGTCCGACACCGCGCCACCCGCCCTAACGCGACGGTCTCGGCCGGTACCGCTACCGGCTCTGACGCCGCCTAAGCACCACGGCCCCGCCCGCAGCCAGCACGGAGGCGGAGCCGAGGCCCACCGCGAGTACCGTGCGACCGCTGTCCGGCACCGGTCCGCTGCCCGCCCGCACCGGGCCGTGCGGCAGGGGCGCGGCCGGACCGGACGGGACCGACGGGGCCGGGGTGGTCAGCGGGGGCGGGGTCCCACCGGGGACGGTGGAGCTGTGGTCGGACTCGGTCCGGGCGGCGGCCGGGCCGGCGAGCGGCAGCGCGCTCACGGCCAGCAGGGCGGCGGCCCCGGCGAGGGTGGATATGCGCATGTCCCGGACTCCTGCGGGTGTGGCTACTCGTACCTGATCTCACCGTACGTACTCCGGCCACTACCACCAGTCGGGCTGCGCCGCCTGTGCGAGCGCACGCCAGGGGCGCACGTCCGCCACGCCTCCGCGCCGCCGCACCCCTGACGCCCCGTCCGACGACGCCGCACCCCGAGCGGCGCGGAGCGGACGTCGCCCCCTCGCCGTGACCGACCCGCGGGGAGATCCGGGGGGCCGCTCAGCCCAGCGGCTTCACCCAGCGGGTCCAGGCCGGCTCGGGACCGTAGCCGGCCGCCCGCCAGGCGTGCTGCCCGAGCTCGTTGTGGTCGAGCACCATCGCGTCGGCCCGCCGGCCGCCGAGTGCGGCGAACCGCTCCTCCACCGCGGCCAGGAGTGCGGCGGCGATGCCCTGCCGCCGCTGCTCCGGGTCGACCGCGAGCCGGTAGAGGTGACACCGCCAGCCGTCGTAGCCGGCGATCACGGTGCCGACCACCGCGCCGTCCCGTTCGGCGACGATCAGCGCCTCCGGGTCACGGGCGATCAGGCGTCCGACCCCCTCGGGGTCGTCGGTGATGCTGGTGCCCTCCGCAGCCCTGGCCCAGAAGGCCAGCAGGGCGGGGATCTCGTCGGGGTCGGCGGGGCGCAGTCGTAGGTCGCTCATGACGGGCATGTCTAGCAGCGCCGACCCACCCGGACGAGCGAATTCCAGCTGGTGGGACGGTCCCTTGCGGCCCCGGTGCGCCTCGTGCGCGCGGCAGCCGCGCTGCCTCCGTGCTGCCGCTGTGCTGCGGCTGTACGACGGACACGTGACGCGCACGTGACGGGCCGTCAGATGCCGTAGGGTCTGGGTCACCCCCGACCGCCCCGGGCCCTGCTGCGGCCGGTCGGCGAGGTGGCGGACCCGGCGTAGGATCCGGGCACCGGTGAGAGGAAGGCGCGGAGCATGGGTGTGGCCACGGTGGACGAGCAGGCCCTGCGGGGGTTCGTGCGGGAGCAGACCGAGCTGGCGCCGGTGCCGTTCGTGCCGGAGGTGCGGCTGCACCAGGCCGCCTCGGCCATCTCGCTCTGGGAGCACACCGAGGAGAGCAAGGGCCAGGCCGACCTGCCGCCGCCGTTCTGGGGTTTCGCGTGGGCCGGCGGCCAGGCCGTGGCCCGCTACGTACTGGACCACCCGGAGGTGGTGGCGGGCCGTCGGGTGCTGGACCTGGCGGCCGGTTCAGGGCTGGTCGCGGTCGCGGCCGCGCTGCGCGGCGCGGCGGAGGTGACGGCGGCCGAGATCGACGCGTACGCGGTGGCCGCGATCGCGCTCAACGCCGAGGCCAACGGGGTGCGGCTCGACGCCGTCCTGGCGGACCTGCTCGGCGGGGACGGCGGACCGGCCGAGGTGGTGCTGGCCGGGGACGTGTTCTACGAGCGGGCGATGGCCGAGCGGGTGCTGCCGTTCCTGACCCGGGCTCAGGAGCGCGGCGCGCTGGTGCTGGTCGGCGACCCCGGGCGGGCCTACCTGCCGCGCGGGGCCTTCACCGAGGTGGCGGTCTACCAGGTGCCGACGGCGGCCGACCTCGAGGACAGCCGGGTGAAGACCACCACGGTCTGGCGCCTCGGCGGCTGACGCCCCGCCACCACTCCCCCGTCGCTGCCCCGTCACGTCCGTGCGCGGTCACGTCCGTGCGCGGCCGCGACCGCGCACCGTCGCGCACCGCCGCGTTCCGGCGCCCGCCGTTCGGGCCCGGCCGACCCCGCCGGGCGACGGGGCCTACGTACCGTTTCGATACCGAACCGGTGATGAGCTGCGGAAACGCTCGCGGGCCGAGGTCGCTCCGAGTAGCATCCGGCTCACGCCCTCCGGCGCCGTACCCCGTGTCGCGCTGCCCGGTGGGCCCACCCGTGGGGGCCCGGACAGTGTCGCCCGCGTACTCCTTCACGCGTGCCGGTGCAGTCGCGCGTGAGACGGCGGAAGGGCAGCGACTTGGCGGATCGGCTCACCGGAGGGGACTCCTCGCTGCTGCGTCGGATCAACGCCGCGGTCACCCTGCGGGCGCTGCGCGACGGACAGGCCGTCACCCTGACCCAGCTGGTCGGGGACACCGGACTGTCGCGGCCGACGGTGGAGGGCGTGATCGAGGGGCTGATCGAGGCCGGGCTGGTCGCCGAGGTCGAGCAGTCCCAGGACACGGGCCGTCAGCGCGGCCGCCCCGCCCGTTGGTTCCGCTTCCGCGCGGAGGCCGGGCACATCCTGGGCATCGAGATCGGCGTCCACGACATCCGGGTCATCCTGGCCGACCTGACCGGCACCGTGCTGGGCAGCCACGCCAAGCCCGCCGTCGAGACCCTCGAACCCGAGGAGCGGCTCACCCTGGTCCGGGCCACCGTGGCCGAGGTGCTCCGCAAGGCCGGGGTCTCCCGGGACAGCCTCTGGGCGGTCGCGGTCGGCTCCCCCGGCATCGTGGACCGCGAAGGGAACGTCAAGCTCGGCACCGCGATGCCCGGTTGGACCGGGCTGGACCTCGGCGCCCGGCTGCGGCGCTCGTTCCGCTGCCCGGTGATGATCGAGAACGACGCCAACCTGGCCGCCATCGCCGAGCACTGGCAGGGCGCGGCGGTCGGCAAGGGCGACCTGGTCTTCGTGATGGCCGGCCTCAGCCCGGGCGCGGGCTCACTGATCGACGGGCGGCTGCACCGCGGCTTCGGCGGCGCCGCCGGCGAGATCGGCGCACTGCACCTGCTCGGCCAGGAGGCCACCCCGGAGCGCCTGCTCTCCACCACCGGCAAGCCGCTCGACCCGCTGGACGAGGCCGCGGTGGCACGGGTGCTGCGGCTGGCCCGCGAGGGCGACGAGGTCGCCCTCGTCGCGATGGACCGCTTCCTGCGCCGCCTGGTCCACGACGTCGCGGCCCTGGTCCTCGCCCTCGACCCCGAGATCGTGGTGGTCGGCGGCTGGGCGGCCGGTCTTGACGACGTGTTGGAACCCCTGCGCCAACAGCTCGCCCTCTACTGCCTCCGCGCCCCCGACGTCGCCCTGGCCGCCCTCGGCACCGAGGTCGTCGCCATGGGCGCCCTCCGCGTCGCCCTCGACCACGTCGAGGACCAGCTCTTCGCGGTCGATTCCCCGCGCTGACCCGTCGGCCCCGCAGGGGCCGTCAGGGGCGCGGGGAACTGCGCGAATTCGGAAGACAGAGACCCATGTGCCGGGTACGGAGCTCCACTTGCACGTGGCTGTCCGTACCCGGCACACGGGTCTCGTTCCTCCGTCCCGCGCTGACCCGGCGGCCCCGCAGGGGCCGTCAGGGGCGCGGGGAACTGCGCGAAATCGGAAGACAGAGACCCGTGTGCCGGGTACGGAGCTCCACTTGCACGTGGCTGTCCGTACCCGGCACACGGGTCTCGTTCCTCCGTCCCGCGCAGTTCCCCGCGCCCCTGACCGCCCTCCGGGCGGTCAGAAGGGGCGGTCACAAGGGCGGTCGGAAGGGCCGTCAGGAAGCGGCGGCCGCGCCGACCGGCTGCTTGTTCTCGACCGGGGTGACCTCGACCAGGCCGGTCTCGCCGAAGGTGAGCTTGCAGGTGTCGGCCCGGTAGGTGGCGACCGAGAGGGCGGCGAGGCGGCCGGCCGCGGCGTACTGGGTGGTGACCACCAGGACCGGGGTGCCCGGCGGGCGCTGCAGCAGTCCGGCCTCCTCGGCCTCGGCCACGCCGAGCTCGACCGCGCGGGACTCGCCGTCGATCACCAGGCGCTCCAGCTGACGGAGCACCAGCCGCGCCGGATCCGCCTCGGACTGGGCGGCACCGCCGACCACCCGGGGCAGCGCGCGCAGTGCGGCGTCCGGCACGTGCAGGGACTCGGTGGCCATGGCCTGGCCCTGGACCAGACGGATCCGGCGGACGGTGTGCACCAGGCTCCCGGGCTCGACCCCGAGCGACAGGGCGAGCTGCGGCGTGGCGGGGGCGCTCTCGCAGCCGACCTCGCGCCAGGCCTGACTGCGGCTCACCCCGGGCCAGCCCTCCTCGCGGCGGCTGACCGGGACACCGACCCGCGGGGCGGCGATCAGGGTGCCGATGCCACGGCGGCGGACCAGCCGGCCCTCCAGCTCCAGCTGGTCGAGCGCCTGGCGCAGGGTGGCCCGGGCCACGCCGAAGCGGGCGGCGAGCTCCCGCTCGTTGGGCAGCACCTGACCGGTGGAGAACTCCGCGTCGATGGTGCGCACCAGGACCGTGCGCAGGTGCCAGTACTTCGGCTCCGGTACTGCCGCGAGCTGGTTCTGCCCCACCGTGTCCTCCGCCCTGAAGGTCGCCGGGCCTGCCCCGCGCCCGACGTTCTGGCAGGTGGGAGGGGCGGGCTTTATCCGTCCTTCTTTATTAAAGGTCTTTGCAGTAAGTGACAGTAGGGCTTGCCCGCCGAGATGGTCAAGACCAATGCGCTTCCTTGACCTTCGCCGGACAAGACTTCACATCGCGTTCACGACGCGCAGCCGTCACCGCACCGCCTTCCACCGGCCACCCGACCGGCCGGATACCCTTCCCCGGTGACTCTTGTTGTGACTACCGCGAACGTGAACGGCATTCGGGCCGCCGCCAAGAAGGGCCTGCTGGAGTGGCTCACCGCCACCCGGGCGGATGTGATCTGCTTCCAGGAGGTCCGCTCCGAGCACGGCCAACTCCCGGTCGAGCTGCGCGAGTTGGACGGCTGGCACGCGGTCTGGGCCCCCGCCGCGGCCAAGGGCCGGGCCGGCGTGGCCGTCCTCTCGCGGCAGGAGCCGACCCGTACCGCGATCGGCTTCGGCTCGGCCGAATTCGACAATTCGGGCAGGTATGCCGAAATCGACCTCCCCGGCGTCACGGTGGCCAGCCTCTACCTCCCCTCCGGCGAAGTCGGCACCGAACGGCAGGACGAGAAGGAACGCTTCATGGCGGAGTTCCTCGTCCACCTCACCGACCTGCGCAAGCGCGCCGAGGCCGAGGGCCGCGAGGTCGTGGTCTGCGGCGACTGGAACATCGCCCACCAGGAGATCGACCTCAAGAACTGGAAGGCCAACCAGAAGAGCGCCGGCTTCCTCCCCGAGGAGCGCGCCTGGCTCACCCGCGTCCTCACCGAGGCCGGCTACGTGGACGTCGTCCGCACCCTCCACCCCGACCAGCCCGGCCCCTACACCTGGTGGTCCTACCGCGGCCGCGCCTTCGACAACGACTCCGGCTGGCGCATCGACTACCAGATGGCCACCCCGGGCCTCGCCGCCGGCGCCACCTCCGCCGTGGTCGAGCGCGCCGCCACCCACCCCGAGCGCTGGTCCGACCACGCCCCGGTGACCGTGGTCTACGAGCTCGCCTGAGCACCGGCCCGGCTGGGCCGATCGGTGGGGCTCCGGCGGGTCGGGGCCCCACCTGCGGGGATTCCGGGGGCGGTGGCTGCCTAGGGTGCGAGCGGAACGGGCCCGTTCGGACGGGCTCTGCCGACTCGCCGTGAGGTGCACCGCATGGGACCGAAGAGCCGTCGGGCGCTGGTCCGGCTGAGGGTGGGGGCCGCGCTGCTGGCGGCCGCCACCCTGACCGCCGCCGCGCCGCAGGACCCCCGGGGCTCGCTGGGCCCGGAGATCAACGCCGTGATGGACAAGCCCGCCTACCGGCACGGCCAGTGGGGCCTGCTGGAGATGGACCCGGTCAGCGGGGAGACCGTCCACGCGCTGACGCCGGACCAGTTCTTCGTCCCCGGTTCGGTGACCAAGCTGTTCAGCGTCTCGGGCGCCTGGCACGCCCTGGGCACCGAGCACCGCTTCACCACTCCGGTGCACGCGCTCGGCACCCGCGAGGGTTCGGTGCTCGACGGCGCCCTCGCCCTGGTCGCGCAGGGCGACCTGACGATGGGCGGGCGCACCGAGCCGGACGGCTCGGTCGACTTCACCGACATCGACCACACCTACGCCAACGACCTCCCCGGAGCCACCCTCACCCCCGAGGACCCGCTGGCCGGGCTCGACCTGATCGCGGCTCAGGTACGGGAGTCGGGCATCACCGAGGTCCGCGGCGACGTGGTGGTCGACCCGCGCCTGTTCACCGCCGGGTCCAACCTCGACCCGGCCCCCACTCCCCTGATCGTCAACGACAACCTGATCGACCTGCTGAGCACGCCCACCCAGCCGGGCCGGCCGGCCGAGCTGATGTGGCGGCCGCAGGTCGCGCCGTACCAGGTGACGTCGACCGTGCGGACGGTCGCCCCCGGCGGCCCGACCGACGTCCAGGTCACCGCCTCGCCCGACGGCACCCGGATCACCCTCTCCGGCACGGTGGCCGCCGACTCCGCACCGGTGCTGCGGGTCTCCTCCGTCCAGGACCCGAACGCCTTCGGCCGCACCGCCCTGATCGAGGCCCTCGCCCGCGCCGGGGTCACCGTGACCGCCCCGCCGACCGGGCCCAACCCGGCCGGCACGCTGCCCGCCGACTACGCCGGGGCGCCGCAGGTCGCGGCGTACGTCTCCCCGGTCTACGCCGAGTACGCCCGGCTGGTCCTGAAGGTCAGTCACAACCTCGGCGCCAACCTCGCGATCTGCCTGATGGCGGTGACGGCCGGCGGTCACGCCTGCGACGACGGCTTCCCGGTGCTGCGGTCCTTCCTGGAGCAGGCCGGCGTCGACCCCACCCAGGTGCAGCTGCTGGACGGCCGCGGCGGCAACCCGGTCGACCGGGTCACCCCGCGCGCGGTCAACCAGGTCCTCGCGCACTGGCTCGCCACCCCCGACGCCGAACGCTTCCGGTACGCCCTGCCGGTCCTCGGCGTGGACGGCAGCCTCGCGCCGTTCTGCCCGGACTGCGCCGCCAAGGGGAAGGTGTTCGCCAAGCCCGGGACGGTGGCCGGCGAAGACGGCGTGAACCAGCGGCTCGCGATCGGGGCGCAGACCCTCGGCGGCTTCCTGGAGACCCGTGACGGGTGCCTGCACACCTTCTTCGTGGGCGTCAACGGGGCCTCCGCGCCGGACATCGAGGGCCTGATCGAGACCGTCGCGGACGTCACCAGGATCGCGGCCCTGCTCCAGGAGCAGGCCGCCCGCTGAGAACGGAGCAGCACCATGACAGCACCCACTCCCGCCCTCACCACCGCGGCCGGCCGGGCCGGCCGTACCCCGCGCCGCCGCGGACTCGGCACCGCCTCCCTCGCCGCGGCCGTCCTGCTGGCGGCGGCCGCCCCGGTGGCCGGAGCCGCCCCGAAGGCCCTGCCGCCCGACACGCGGTTCACCCCGCTGACGGCGTCCGTGATGACCGAGCCCACACCCTTCGAGGCCACCGACGGGCGGACGCGCCTCTCCTACGAACTGCTCGCCACCAACGCGCTGTCCAGCCGCGCGCAGGTGCGGCTGGACCGGGTCGACGTCCAGGACGCGCGCACGCACCGGGTGATCGGGTCACTGAGCGGCGAGGACCTGGCCGCGGCCGCCAACCCCGTCGGCGACCCGCTTCCGGGTGCCGATGCGTACACCCCGGCGCCGCCCCCGCCGGAGCCGACCGTCCTCCAGGGCTCCCAACAGTGGGTCATCTGGCTCGACTTCGTCCTGGACGGCGGGCAGCCCGTGCCCGAGGTGGTCGAGCACCACTTCGCGGGCACCATCCTCGGCCCCTCCGGCGAGGCCCCGTTCGAGGAGACGGTGCAGGCCACCCCGCTCGGCCGCACCGCCCCCCTGGACCTCGCCGCACCGGTCGCCCCGGGCGCCTGGTTCGCCAGCGAGTCGTGCTGCGGCAACACCCACCACAGGCGCGGCTTCGCCCCGATCAACGGCCGCTTCTTCGTGCCGCAGCGGTTCGCGATCGACTGGTACCGGGTCGGTGAGCAGGGTGAGACCTGGGCGGGTGACCCCACGCTGCTCGACAGCTACCTGAGCTACCGTCAGCCGGTGCTGGCCGCGGCCGGCGGCCGGGTGGTGGAGGTCCAGGACGGCGTCCCGGACAACACGCCGCCGATCACGCCGCCCGTCCCGCCGATCCAGGACACCACCGGCAACCACGTCACCGTGGAGGTCGCCCCCGGCCGTTTCCTGCTCTACGGCCACCTGCGGCCCGGCTCGCTCCGGGTCCGGGAGGGCGACTGCGTCGAGCCCGGCCAGGAGCTCGGCCTGATCGGCAACAGCGGCAACTCCACCACCCCGCACCTGCACTTCCAGGTGATGACCACGCCCGAGTTCTTCCCGACCGACAGCCCGCCGTTCACCTTCCGGGAGTTCCACGTCCTGGGGCAGGTCGAACCCCGGCTCTGGGACGACAACCTGGGCATCCAGCCGACCGGCGTCCTGCCGATCACGCCGTCCCCGTACGAGGGCCCGCACCGGGCGGAGTACCCGCTGGACCGCGAGGTGCTGCGGTTCTGAGGCGACCTGCCGGGCCGTCAGCGGCCCGGCCCGAGATCCTTGCCGTACCAGATCTCCATGTACGGCCCCGTGCAGTACGCCGGGATCTCGGCATAGCCGTGGCGGACGTACAGCGCGCGCGCCTCGACCAGGTCGAGGCGCGTGTTGAGGACCGTCCGACGGGCGCCGAGCGAGCGGGCCTCCTCCTCCAGCTGCTCCAGCAGGAGGCCCGCACCGCCCTTCCCGCGGAAGGCCGGGCGCACGTAGACCCGGGTGAGCTCGGCCCGCTCGGCGTCCAGCATCAGGATCCCGCCGCACGCCGCGGCCTCTCCGCCGTAGCGCCCGACCACGAACTGGCCGGTGGGCGGGGCGAGCAGCTCGACCCCGCCCCCGGCCAGGCTCCGGTCGACCTCCTCGGGCGTCGCCGGCCGCTTCCAGTACCGGCTCGCGACCTCGTCGTAGTAGTCGCGGCGCAGGCTGCTCGCGCTCGCCGAGTCGAAGGCTTCGGGGGTCAGGATCCAGGACGTCATGGCGCCATCCTCGTCCGGGCGCGAGGGTCCTGGCCAGCGCATTTCGAGAGCGGTGCAGTGGTGGACCGTGCCGCTGCCGCGCCAGTTCGAGGCGGCGGTGCGGCCCGTCCCGGTCGGCCGGGCCCGGCGCGGAAGCGTTCGTCCACGAGGACGGTCCGGTCCTGGGAGGCCGGCGCCGACGATCGCCGCCGCTCGCCGTCCGCGAGTTCGTCGATCCGGGCGGGCGGGCTGGGCCGGAGTGTGAAAGCCAGCCGGGCCCAGCGACGGGTGTCAGCGGTAGCGTTCGACCAGTGCGGTGCCGATGGCGAGCTGTGGTCCCGTAGACCCGTGGGTCGGTTCACCTCCAACCAGTGCGACCAGTCCGGCGAGTTCACCGGCGAGCGTTTGCTCGTCGTAGCCGCGGACCGCCACACGGACCTGTCCGTCGGCCTGCGGGGCCCGACCTCCAGCGGGTGCCGAAGGCCATCCGGAGCAGGCCGATCGCGTCGGGCGGGCACAGCGCCGGGCCTCCAGCGGCAGCCGGCGGCGGTCGACCTCGTCGGTGATCTCCCGCAGCTCGCGGCGAGGTCGAAGCCATCTGGCCGGTGTACCGGGTCTCCGGTCGCTCGGCGGAGGACACCCGGTCGATCCGGGAAGGTCCGCCGGCCGGCCTCGGGTGCCGGCCACCAGTACCACGACGGGGCCTTGGCGACGAGCCCAGCGGACGTGACGGTCGCTCGGTGCGGCGCCCTGCGGCCGTCGAGGTAGCCCAGCCGCACCTGGACGCCCGGATACACCGCGTCCTGGAGCACGTCTGATGGTGCCGGGGCGGCGGGGCTCGGCCACCTCGATCCCCAGCCGAGCGGTCGGTGACCCGTGCGGCCGCCGCTGCCTCGGCCTGCGACCGGAACGCTCGGGCAGGGCGTGGACGAGCTTGCGCAGCGCCGCCTTCACGGCCGGTGCTGCGCCCGAGGCCGGGCCGGCCACCAGGAACAGCGCCCCGGGCCTCACACGCCGTCAGACCGGACAGGTCGGTCGCGGGCGCCGCCGACCAGACGCCAGCCGCCGCCCCGGCCCTGCAGGGAGTACACGGGGACCCCGGCCATCGCGAGGGCGTCGAGGTCGCGCGGGCGGTGCGCTCGGACACCTCGAGTTCGCGGGCGACCTCCGCCGCCGTCACCCGGCCGCGCCGCTGGGAGCTATCAGGAGGACGCCACCAGCGGTCGGTTCGCACGTCGCCAAGACTTCCAGGGAAACCGGTCACGGGCAGGTGACCGGTTTCCCTCGGCACGATGCGGCACGCCTCCAGCGGCGTCCGCACCGCGGCCTGACGCCGGTCAGCCGGTCAGCGGTCAGCGGTCAGCCGGTCAGCCGTCAGCCGGGCCTGCCCGGGGGCGGCCATCCGAACCGACACAGAAGGAGACCACCGCGATGTTCGATCCGGCCGATTCCCCGAACCCCCCTGTCCCAGGTCACGGTGTCGAGTGGAGGTCTTCGAAGCGGGCCGCCAGAACGCGGGAAGCCCCGTCGTGCTCTGCCACGGATGGCCCGAAGCACGCCTTCTCCTGGCGTCACCAGATACCCGCCCTGGTCGCGGCGGGCCACCACGTCATCGTCCGAACCAACGGGGCTACGGGAACTCGTCCCGTCCGGCCGAGGTGACGGCCTACGACCTCGCGCACCTGACGGCGACTGGTCGCCCTGCTCGACCACTACGGGTACCGGGACGCCGCCTTCGTCGCCACGACTGGGGCGCCATGGTCGTCTGGGGGCTGGCCCTGCTGCACCCGGACCGGGTGAACCGGGTCGTCAACCTCAGCCTGCCCTACCAGGAGCGCGTGCGCGAAGCCCTGGATCGAGGCCATGGAGGAGGTGCTCGGCGCTGACTTCTACTTCGTCCACTTCAACCGGCAGCCGGCGTCGCGGACGCCGTGTTCGACCGGAACACCGCCCGCTTCCTGCGCAACCTCTACCGCAAGGACGAGCCCCGGCGCAGCCGGGCCCGGCATGGCGCTGATCGAGCTCGCCCGGGCGGAGGCCCCGCGCGGCGAGCCGTGATGAGCGACGCCGAACTGGCGGTCCTGGTGGCCGCCTTCGAGTCGACGGGTTCACGCAGCGTCAACTGGTACGGAACCTCGACCGCAACTGGCGGCTGCTGGCGGGACGTGGACCCGATCGTCCGCCGGCCCGCGCTCATGATCTACGGCGACCGGCGACACCGCTACAGGCGGTCCGAGAACCTGGCCGCGTTCGTGCCCGACGTCGAGGTGGTCAGCCTCGACTGCGGCCACTGGATCCAGCAGGAGCGGCCGGCCGAGACCAACCTGCTCATCACCGAGTGGCTGCGGGCGGCGCCAGCCCGTCGGCACCTGACGGACGTCCGGGCCGCACCGCGGAAGCGGCCCCGGACACGGCCAGCCCGGCCCAGCCCGGCGCCGCGCCCGTGGGAGGCCCACCGCGGGTCAGCCGGGCGCCGGGCTCCCGAGCAAGCGGTCGACCAGGAGTTCCGGGTAGCCGGTGGCGGAGCTCGATCCCGAAGATCGCCGGGAGGGTAGAACGGGGCGATCAGCTGGTCGAGGATCTGCTCAGCGGCGGCGGCGTGCTCGCCCCGGGCGGTGGCGCGCTGCCGGATCTGTTCGATGGAGTGCATCCGGCGGCGGAAGTGCTGGGTGCGCTCGTCCGGCGCCTGTGCTCGGACACCGCCCGGCATGGAGAGGATGACGGCTCGCACCAGGGCGCGCCCCTCCGCCGTGCGGGATGCTCGCGGCGCTGGCCTCGGCCCAGGCGAGGAGGTCGCCGCGCAGGAACCGGTGTCGGTGAGCGGTGAGTCGCGTTCGAGCGGCTGGTGACCACGTCGGCCAGCAGCGCGTCGAGGCTGCCCCAACGCCGGGTAGAGGCTGGTGTGGTTGACGCCCGCGCGCTGGGCGATCGCGGGGATGTTGAGGTCCTCGCCCGCCGGGTCGCAGAGCAGGTCGATGACCGCTTGGTGGACGCGGCGCGGACCTGTTCGGGGCTCTTGCGGACGCGTGCGGATCGGCTGGTTCGGAAGTCACCCCCACATCGTAAGCACAGATGTTTGCTTAGTCTCCCCCGGGGGGCTACAGTCCTCCCCGTAAGCACAGATCAGTGCTTGGCGCGGTCGAGGAGAGTGTGGGCGATGAAGCAGCTGCTGTTCCCGGACAACATCCAGTTCTGGTACGAGACCCTGCGGTCGATGAGTCACATCGCTTACGGCGGAGCCGACTTCGGCGAGGTGGTCGCCACCGGCGAGCGCATCGTCGAGGGCGACTACGCCAGCTGGTACACGGAGTGGACGGCGACCGCCGACCGGGTGTCGGGCGAGGCGGAGAAGGCGCTGGCCGCCGGCCACCGGGTGAGCGCCCGGGACGGGTTCCTGCGGGCGTCGAACTACTACCGGTCGGCCGAGTTCTTCCTGCACGGGAACCCGTGCGACCCGCGGCACGACCACGCCTACGACCGGAGCGTGGAGTGCTTCCGGGCGGCGGCGGCCCTGTTCACCCCGGTCATCGAGCCCGTCGAGATCCCGTACGAGGGCACCACGCTGCCCGGCTACCTGTACCGCGTCGACGACTCTGGCACCCCGCGACCGACGCTGATCATGCACAACGGATTCGACGGCACCGCGGAGGAGATGCACTTCTTCGGGGCGATGGCCGGCGTCGAGCGCGGCTACACCGTGCTGGTCTTCGACGGCCCCGGCATGCCCGGCCCGCGCCACCACCAGGGCCTGGTCTTCCGGCCCGACTGGGAGCAGGTGATAACCCCCGTCGTGGACTTCGCCGAGACCCTCCCGGACGTGGACAACGACAGGATCGCGCTGCTCGGGATCAGCATGGGCGGGATCCTCGCCCCCAGGGCCGCCGCCTTCGAGCACCGCCTGGCCGCGCTGGTCGCCGTCGACGGCCTCTACGACCTGGGCCTGACCGCGGTGCGCAACATCCCCGGCACCCGCGAGGAGGCGGAGCGGCTGCTGCGCGCACCCTCGGCCCCCGAACTCGACGCCGCCATGGAACGGATCATGGCCCAGGACCCGATCGCCCGCTGGGCGATCAACCACGGCATGTACGTGATGGGCGCCGACACGCCCCGGGCCTTCAACGCCTCCTACCTCGACCACACCCTCGCGGGCGGCATCGCCGAACGGATCCAGTGCCCGACCCTGGTCTGCGACGCCGAGGAGGACATGTTCTTCCAGGGCCAGCCCGAGCTGCTCTTCGACCACCTCACCTGCCCGAAGACGCTGATCCGCTTCACCACCGAGGAGGGCGCCGGAGCCCACTGCCACCCCGGCGCCATGCGGCTCACCCAGGCCCGCGTCTACGACTGGCTCGACGACACCCTCGGCGTGACCGCCTGAGGAGCCGTCAGCCTCCGGTACCGGGCTCGGGGGTGGGTCCCACCGTGACGGGAACCGCCCCCGAGCATCCGTGCACCGCGTGCAGCTCTCAGGCGAGGCGGGTGAACTCCACGCGCACGCGCGGCACTTCGCCCGGCGCTCCGCGGTAGACGCCTTTGTGCGGCGGCACGTCGCCGTACTCCCGCCCGCGCGCGACGATGACGTGCGACTCGCCGGGGCGGGTCCCGTTGGTCGGGTCGTGGCCGGTCCACTCGCCCGACCAGTACTCGACCCAGGCGTGGCTCTCACCGGCCACCGGCCGGTCGGACCCGGCGTCCGCCGAGGGGTGCAGGTAGCCGGAGACGTACCGGGCCGGGATGCCGGCGGCGCGGAGCAGCGCGGCGGTCAGATGGGCGAAGTCCTGGCAGACGCCCGCCCGTTGGTCCCAGGCGTCCTGTGCTCCGCTGTGCACCCCAGTGGTCCCCTGGGTGTAGGAGACCCGCTCCCTGACCAGGTCGGTCAGCGCCGCCGCGGCCTCGTGGGCGTCCAGGCCCTCGGCGGCCCCGGCGGCCAGCGCCGCGAGCTCCGGCCCCACGGTGGTGCGCGGCGTGCCGGCGAGGTACTCGGTCAGCCGGCTGTCGGCCGACCGTGCGACGATCTCGGCCCGGCCGAGCGGCGCGGTCAGCGCGGCCGGCGGCGCGGTCTCGACCAGGCTGGTCGCGGTCAGCACCAGGCTGGTGTGCGAGTCGGCCAGGTCGAACACCGTGACCCGGGTGCCCCAGTAGTCCCGGTAGGTCCACAGTTCGGCGCTCGGGGTCACCTCCACCCGTGCGTCCAGGACGGTCTGGGTGGGCAGCGTGAGCGGGCTCATCCGCAGCTCGTTGTACGAGGAGCCGGCCGGGCTCGGGTATCCCACCCGGGTCTCGTGGCGGATCCGCAGTCGGCTGGCCACCGCGCTCACACCCCCTCGCGCGTCACGGCGTGGTGGGACCACTCGATCGGGCCGTCGCAGGGGAAGTAGCGTTCGGCCACGGCCCGGGTGGCCTCGCCGCAGGCGAGCTGCAGCTCCTTCAACAGGGCCGGCAGCCGGTCGAGTTCGGAGGCGGACAGGTACTCCAGCCTGGTGCGCATCCGGCCCACCGCCAGCCGCGCGGGCTCGGGCGGCTGCCAGGAGGGCGTGCCGCCGCCGAGGTCGGCGAGGCACTCCTCGGCGGCGCTCAGCGCGTGCAGGACGGAGCGCGGGAAGCCCCGGTCCAGCAGCAGGAAGGACGCCACCTCGGCCGGATCGCTGCCGGCCCCGCGGGAGCGGACGAAGGCCTCCTCGGCCCCGCTGGCGCTCAGCAGCGTGGCCCAGTCCGGGGCGTGGACCCCCGCCAACCCCCGGACGGCGAGCAGCCGGGCGGTCATGTCGACCCGCTCCAGGCTCCGCCCGAGGATGACGAAGCGCCAGCCGTCGTCCCGGCTCATGGTGGAGTCGGCGAGTCCGAAGAACAGCGCGGCCCGGCGGCGGACCAGGCCGAGGTAGGCGTCGGGGCCGGTGCGGCGGGCGGCGCGGCGGTGCTCGTCGAGCTGGTGCCAGGTGGAGTTGAGGGTCTCCCACATCTCGGTGGAGACCACGTCCCGGGCGGTCAGGGCGTTCTCGCGGGCCGCCCCGAGCGCACCCTCGATGGAGTCGGGGCCGGTCGCGTCGAAGGCCAGCCGGGCCAGCACCGAGTCCGTGTCGCACTGCCGCTCGGGCGGGGCCGACACGCCGAGGATGGCGTGCAGCGAGCGGCAGGCCGCGTCCTCCCCGCTCCACGGGTCGTCCAGCAGCCGGTGCAGATAGGCGTCCAGTATGCGTGCGGTGTCGTCGGCCCGTTCCACGTAGCGGCCGAGCCAGAACAGCGACTCGGCGATCCGGGAGAGCATGGTGTCGGTGGTGATCACTGCTGTTCCTCCTCCTGGGGCGGGCCGCCGGGCGTGCCGCCGGGGCCGGACTGACGCGGGACCACTTCGTTCACGGGGCTCGGCCGTTCCTCCTCCACCGGGCCGGGCGGAGTGCCGGTCGCCAGCACCCAGGTGTCCTTGGAGCCGCCGCCCTGGCTGGAGTTGACGATCAGGTTGCCCTCCCCCAGGGCCACTCTGGTCAGGCCGCCGGGGAGCAGCCAGACGTCGTCGCCGTCGTGGACGGCGAACGGCCGCAGGTCGATGTGGCGCGGGGCGAGGCGGTCCCGGCCGTCGCCGTCGCGGCTCAGGGTCGGCGAGGTGGAGAGCGCGACGGGGCGCTGGGCGATCCAGCTGCGCGGGCACGCCCTCACCTGACCGGCCAGGCGCTCCAGCGTGCTCCGGTCCGCCCGGGGGCCGATCACGATGCCCTGGCCGCCCGCGCCGTCCACGGGCTTGAGCACCAGCCGGTCCAGTTGGTCCAGCACCTCCTCCAGCCGGCCCGGCTCCTCCGGGCGGATGGTCTCCACGTTCGGGAGCAGCGGCTCCTCTCCCAGGTAGTAGCGGATCAGGTCGGGGACGTAGGTGTAGAGCAGCTTGTCGTCGGCGATGCCGTTGCCCACGGCGTTGGCGAGGGTGACGTTCCCCGCGTGCGCGGCGGCCAGCAGGCCGGGGACGCCGATCAGCGAGTCCGGCCGGAAGTGCAGCGGGTCCAGGAAGTCGTCGTCCAGCCGGCGGTAGATCACGTGGACCGGGCTCTCGCCCCGGGTGGTGCGCATCCGGACCCGGTTGCCGGAGCAGACCAGGTCGCGGCCCTCGACCAGCTGGACGCCCATCAGCCGGGCCAGCAGGGCGTGTTCGAAGTAGGCCGCGTTGGCCACCCCCGGGGTGAGCACGACCACGACCGGATCGGTCACGCCCTCGGGGGCGCCGGCTCTCAGCGCGCCCAGGAGGCGCTGCGGGTACTCGTCCACCGGGCGGACGGACTGCTCCGCGAAGAGGGCCGGGAAGGTCCGGGTCATCACCCGGCGGTTCTCGATCACGTACGACACGCCGGACGGCACGCGGACGTTGTCCTCCAGCACCCGGAACCGGCCCTCCTCGTCGCGGACCAGGTCGATCCCGGAGACGTGGATGCGGACCCCGTTCGCGGGCTCGATGCCGTGCGCGGCGCGGTGGAAGTGCGGTGAGGAGTAGAGCAGCCGGTAGGGCACCACACCGTCGGCGAAGACGCGCTGCGCGCCGTAGGCGTCGGCGAGGAAGGCCTCCAGTGCGAGCACCCGCTGCCTGACCCCGCGGCTCAGCCGGTCCCACTCGACCGCGTCGAGCAGACGCGGCACCAGGTCGAGCGGGAAGGGGCGTTCCTCGCCCCCGTAGGCGTAGGTGACGCCCCGGTCGGTGAAGGCCCGGGCCATCTGGTCGGTGCGGTACCGCAGTTCGAGGGAGTCCAGCGGGCTCAGGGCGGCGAGGACGGCCTGGTAGGCCGGTCGCACCACCCCGGGTCGCTCGAACATCTCGTCCCACGCTCCCGCTGTCGTGTACGAGTCGAAAATGTCGGCCATAGCAAAACGGTATGGCCGGTTTGTTTCGCTCGTGCTGCGGACGCCCTCCCTATGTCACCTCGCCCCGCTTTCGGCGCACTCCAGCTGTCACCTCGTCAGCTCCGGGCGCCCGCGCGGAGCCAGACGGCGGTATCGGTCGGGAGCGAGGCGCCGTCGAGCGGCGAACTGGCAAGCAGGACGGCCTCGTGGGTGGGCAGCGCGACGGTGCCCACCTATAGGTTGACCACGCAGGTGAACCCTCCCGGGCGGGTGAAGGCGAGCACGCCGGGAGCGGTGGGGAGCCAGCTGAGGGGGCCCTCGCCGAGGCCGGGTTCGGCGCGGCGCAGGCGCAGGGCGTTGCGGTAGAGCTCCAGCGTCGAGGACGGGTCACCGCTCTGGGCGGCGGCGGTGAAGTCCTTCCACGCACCGGGCTGGGGCAGCCAGGGCTCCCGCGCGGCGCCGGGCGGGCTGAAGGCGAACGGCGGGACGGAGCCCGACCACGGGAGGGGGACGCGGCAGCCGTCGCGGCCCGGGTCGGTCTCCCCGGACTGATGGAGCGTCGGGTCCTGGCGGACGGCGGCGGGCAGGTCCTCCACTTCCCAGAGGCCGAGCTCCTCACCCTGGTAGACGTAGGCGCTGCCGGGCAGGGCGAGCGAGAGCAGGGCGGCCGCCCGGGCCCGGCGGGTGCCCTGGCCCAGGTCGACGGGGCTGGCGTGGCGCGTCCCGCCGTCGAAGGCGAAGGCGGTGTCGCGGCGGCCGTAGCGGGTGACGTGCCGGGTGGTGTCGTGGTTGGAGAGCACCCAGGTGGCGGGCGCGCCGACCGGCGCGTGCGCGGCCAGGGTGCTGTCGATCACCTCGCGCAGTGCGTCGGCGTCCCAAGGGGCCCTGAGAAAGGGGAAGTTGAAGGCGGTGTGCAGTTCGTCCGCCCGCAGGTAGCGGGCGAAGCGCTCCGGGTCGGGGCTCCACAGCTCGCCGACGAACATCCGCTCTCCCGGGTAGGAGTCGGTCAGGCGGCGCCAGGAGCGGTAGATCTCGTGCACCCCGGGCTGGTCGGCCCAGGGCAGCGGGGTGCCGGGGCGGTGGTCGGCCCGGTCGGGGAGGCCGGCCTCCTTGACCAGCGCGTCGGTGACGTCGATCCGGAATCCGTCGACGCCGCGGTCGAGCCAGAAGCGCAGGGTGTGCTCGAAGTCGGCCCGCACGTCCGGGTGTTCCCAGTTGAGGTCGGGCTGCTCCGGGGCGAAGAGGTGCAGGTACCACTCGCCTTCGGTGCCGTCCGGTCCGTCGACGCGGTGCCAGGCGGGGCCGCCGAAGTAGGAGGTCCAGTCGTTCGGGGGCAGCTCGCCGTGGGTGCCCCGGCCGGCCCGGAAGTGGAAGCGCTCGCGCTCCGGCGAGCCGGGACCGGCGGCCAACGCCGCGCCGAACCAGGGGTGTTGGCTGGAGACGTGGTTGGGCACCAGGTCGACGACGATCCGCAGACCGGCCCGGTGCACCTCCTCGATCAGGGCCTCGGCCTCCGCCAGCGTGCCGAACAGCGGGTCCACGTCGCGGTGGTCGGCCACGTCGTAGCCGCCGTCGGCCATCGGGGAGACGTACCAGGGGGAGGTCCAGAGCGCGTCCACCCCGAGCTCGACCAGGTGGGAGAGGCGGCGCCTGATGCCGGCGAGGTCGCCGACGCCGTCCCCGTTCCCGTCGGCGAAGCTGCGCGGGTAGATCTGGTAGATGACGGCGTCCCGCCACCACGGGCGGGCCTCGTGACCGGTCATTCGGTGCCGACCTCCTGTCGGGTCCGGACGACGCGCCGGGCGACGGCGTGCCTCCTCCCAGACTCCGGGCCCGCCGGAGGCCTCCGCAAGAACTTCCGGGAAAAGAAGTCCGCCGGGGATGTCGAGAAGCCGTGTCCGGCTCCGTCCCAGGGGTGAGCGCGGCCAGAATGGGCCCCGCCGCACCGCACGGAGGAGAGACGATCATGGCCAAGTACCTGCTGCTGAAGCACTACCGCGGCGCCCCGGCGCCGGCCAACGACGTGGCGATGGAGCACTGGACGCCGCAGGAGATCACCGCCCACGTCCAGTACATGCGCGACTTCGCCGCCAAGCTGGAGCAGACCGGCGAGTACGTCGACGGGCAGGCGCTCGCACCGGAGGGGACCTGGGTCCGCTACGACGGGGAGGGGCGGCCGCCGGTCACGGACGGGCCCTTCGCCGAGACCAAGGACCTGATCGCCGGGTGGATGGTGATCGACGTGGACACCTACGAGCGGGCGGTGGAGCTGGCCGGCGAGCTGTCGGCCGCGCCCGGCAAGGACGGCAAGCCGATCCACGAGTGGCTGGAGCTGCGCCCGTTCCTGTCGATGCCGCCCGTCGACGCCGACCTGGACTGCCACGGGTCGGCGGGGTGACCCCGCCGGTGGACGAGGTGCTGCTGCGCACCCTGACCCCGGGCGTGCTGGCGGCCCTCGTCCGCCGGGGTGCCGACTTCGCCTCCGCCGAGGACGCGGTGCAGGAGGCGCTGGTGGAGGCCTTCCGGACCTGGCCGGAGGCCGGGGCACCGCGTGACCCCAAGGGGTGGCTGGTCACGGTCGCCTGGCGGAAGTTCCTCGACGGCGCCCGGGCCGAGAGCGCCCGGCGCCGCCGCGAGGAGCTGGTGCACGAGGAACCCGAGCCCGGTCCGGTGCCGGAAGCGGACGACACGCTGCGGCTCTACTTCCTGTGCGCGCACCCGTCGTTGACCCCCTCCTCGGCCGTCGCGCTCACCCTGCGGGCGGTCGGCGGGCTGACCACGCGTCAGATCGCCCAGGCGTACCTGGTGCCCGAGGCCACCATGGCGCAGCGGATCAGCCGGGCCAAGCGCACCGTCTCGACGGTCCGCCTCGACCGGCCCGGGGACGTGGCCACCGTGCTGCGGGTGCTCTACCTGGTCTTCAACGAGGGCTACGGCGGCGACCTCGACCTGGCGGCCGAAGCCATCCGGCTGACCCGGCAGTTGGCGGCGGCCGTCGACCACCCCGAGGTGGCCGGCCTGCTCGCCCTGATGCTCCTGCACCACGCCCGGCGCGCGGCCCGGACCGATCCGGACGGCGCCCTGGTCCCCCTGGCGGAGCAGGACCGCGGCCGCTGGGACACCGCCGCCATCGCGGAGGGGGTGGCGGTGCTCCAGTCCGCACTGGCCCGGGACCGCCTCGGTGAGTACCAGGCGCAGGCCGCGATCGCCGCGCTGCACGCGGACGCGCCCTCCGCCGCGGAGACCGACTGGGTCCAGATCGTGGAGTGGTACGACGAGTTGGCGCGGCTGACGGACAGCCCGGTGGTCCGCCTCAACCGCGCCGTCGCCGTCGGCGAGGCCGACGGCCCGCGCGCCGGCCTGGCGGCCCTCGCGGAGGTGGCCCCCTCCGTCCCCCGTCACACCGCCGTCTCGGCCCACCTCCACGAACGCGACGGCGACCTCGCCACCGCCGCCCGCCTCTACGCCGAGGCCGCCCGCCACGCCGCCAGCCCGGCCGAACGCGACCACCTCTTCCGCCAGGCCGCCCGCCTCAACTCCCGTCCGGGCCTTCAGCAGTAGCCGTCCAGCCGGGCCCGCCGGCCCGGCGTGCGGTTCGGCCACGGCCGGCCGGCCCCCTCGGAGGCGGCATCGCGCAGCAGGTCGAGCACGGTGCCGCCGGGGTCGGGCAGGGCCGGCTCGGCGAGCAGGGGTTCCAGGTGCTCGGGGCCGAGGAGCGTTCCGAAGTGGCGCGGGTCCATGCCCGTGTACGGCGGGTGGGTGCTCATCGGCGCCAGTCTCACCGCGGGGTGTCGGGCCGGTCCAGCGGATTTGCGGCAGACCGCTCCCTCTCGCCCAAATCTCCCCAGAAGCTGCCAAGTTGGCCTGGTGTCACAGCGCTCCCCCAGGACTTCCTCAGGGGATGCTCAGGAAACCCGGCCGACATAGCCGGGCATGTCCGGGTATCGGAGTCGATCAAGCTCAAGTCTTGCTCAGAAGATCAACTTGAGGCTGTACAGCAGATGAAGACCGGCCATAACTTCTTCACATCAGCCGCCGGGGGGCGGCACAGATGTGAAGAGGTTTCAAATGAGTGTGCAGGTCAAGAAGGCTCTCGTGGTCTCCGCGTTCACCGTTCTGATGGCCACCGGCATCACCGCGCCGGCCTTCGCCTCCGCCGGTCTGCCCGCGGCTCCGTCCGGCGTGGCCGCCGTCGAGGACGCGGGCACCGAGATCCCGGTCGAGCCGCCGGTCACCGAGACCGAGGGCGACCTGGTGGAGGTCACCGACCCGTCCGTCGAGCCGGCTCCGGGCAAGGGCCCGAACAACGTCCCGGGTGCGGACTACTGCGGCCCGGCCCACGGCTACTACAACACCACCGCCAACAACGGCAAGGTCATGCGCGGCGTCGGCGTCGACCAGGCCAACTACAACGGCACCTCCCGCACCATCAAGTCGGTGTTCAGCGCCGAGGCATCCGGCGAGGTCGGGATGTCCGTCTCCGGCGAGCTCAAGGTCAGCGCCAACGCGCTGCTCGCCAACGTCGAGGGCAAGTACGGCGTCGACCTCTCCGCGAAGCTCACCGCCAAGCTCGGCAACACCACCTGGGCCGAGACCCCGCCGCGCCGCACCACCCACGCCCGCTACGGCGTCTGGCGCCTGAAGACCACGGGCACCAGCTACACCATCTACAGCAACTGCTCGACCTCGCCCAAGAAGACCGTCGTCGCCTACACCCCGCAGAACGTCGGCTGGTACGTGTGGGAGACCGCCTGAGCCGGTCCCCGGTGACCGCTGAGCGACGCACCGCACTGGCCACCCTCGCCGCGACCCTGCTGCTGGTCGCGGGCGTGGGGGCCTGCGGCGGGCCGGACCGCACGGCACCGGCCGGGTCGGCGGCCGAGGCGAAGGCCTCGGCGTCCGCACGGCCCGGCGAGCGGCTGGAGCGCGTGGCGTCGCAGGCGGTCACCGAGGCCCCGAAGGTCCCGGACGAGACCATGCTCGCGAGCGTGTCCGACCGGACGGGCAGTCACACCCTGCCCATCAGCGGCGGCCTGACCCCTGGCCCGGTCTCGGTAATGGTGGTCTGCCAGGGTGCCGGCACCCTCACGGTCACCCTCGAACCCACCGGCCTGGGCTTCCCGCTGGAGTGCGTCGCCCATGAGTCGAGCACCACCTACAACCAGATCGGGCTGCGCAACGCCCGCCCGGAGGCGGCCGTCAAGGTCGACGCACCGGCCGGCGTCCGCTGGTCCCTGAGCGTGGCCAAACCACCGCCCACCGGCGGCTGACGGCGCCACCACCGCACGACCCACGAGCGCCCCGGCCCCGGCCGGGGCGCTCGTCGTGACCCCAGGGCCACGAACGACCGTTCCGGTCACTATTCCTGACGATTCGTCAGCCGACCGGTTGTGCTTCGTGTCCGAATTCCTTCCGATCACCATATCTTCCGTTCATCGCTCCTTCGCCCGCGCACCGCTCCCCTAGGGTCGCCCCCGGGAGGGCTCCGGCGCCGTGCCGGGTGCCCACCGACCCAGGTGGGGAATCCATGCTGAGAACGCTCTTCGCTTCCCGAACCAGCCACCTCCTCCGCGCCACCACCACCGCCGCGTCCCTGACCGCCGCGCTGCTGGTCGGAGTCGCACCGTCCACCACCACCGCCACGGCCGTCGAGAGCGCCACCGCCTCGCCGTCCACCCTGACCAAGTCGGTCCGCGACGTCACCCACCCCGGCGCCACCACCGCCGAGCACGGCGACACCGTGGACTGGGCCGTCTCCTACCGCAACGCGGTCGACTCCCCGGCCGCCGCGCCCGTCACCCTCACCGACCCGATCACGGGCGGCGGGACGGGACCGGGCACCACCCAGACGTAC
>NZ_BAAAYB010000049.1:0-40633 GCF_039535905.1 Kitasatospora albolonga
CCCTCGTTGTTGACCCCGACCGCGACCAGGCAGTGGACGTTGACGACGCGGCCGCCCTCACGGACCTTCTGGGTGAGGGCGTCGACCCAGACGAAGGTGTAGGGGCCCTGGTCAAGTGGGCGGTTTCGGAACTCGGCGACCCGCTCGTCCAAGTGCTTTGCCATCTCGGAGACTTGGGACTTGGAGAGCTGGGTGACACCCATACTCTCGGCGAGCTTCTCCACCCGCCGGGTCGAGACGCCGAGCAGGTAGCAGGTGGCGACCACGGAGACCAGGGCCTGCTCGGCCCGGCGCCGGCGCTCCAGCAGCCAGCTCGGGAAGTAGGTCCCGGAGCGGACGCGCGGGATGGCCAGGTCGATCGTGCCGACACGCGTGTCCCAGTCCCGGTTCCGGTAGCCGTTACGGGAGTTGACCCGGTCCTCGCCGGGGCGGCCGTACTCGCCGCCGCAGGCCCGGTCCACATCCGCGGACATCATCGCCTCCGCGAACGTCTTCACCATCGCCCGCAACAAGTCGGGACTCGCCGAGGCGAGGTTCTCCTCCAGGAGTGCGGCAAGCGGCAGACTGTCGGGTGCGGTCATCGTGTTGGTCTCCTCTTCGTGACGTCAGACATCTCGAAGGATCAACCGGTGGCCGTTCTACGTTCTCAGGCGACACCCGTCACCGGGACGAAACCCCCGGAACGGGTGGAACCCGTACACCACTTCCCCGGACGCAACCGGCCCGGGAGTGGCCTTGGATCAGGCGTACCTCTCCCGGTGCCCGTACGTGTACCGGGTGCGATGCGAGAACGACGGAGCCTCTCGCCGAGTCTGGATCGGCACCCAGACCATGGCACGCCCCACCGAGTGGGTGCCAATCGAGGAGTGCACGTGGGACGACGACGGGCTGGTCACCCCCGCCGCTTCCCGGATCCTTGAGAATCGCAAGAGCCCAGTTGGCCGTCCAACTGGGCTCTCCGAGAAGCCGGCCACCGCGGTTTACGGCCAGTACTCCGCGCGCGTGGCCACTTTCGTCCGCGGCCTGGAGGCCGCTCGACGCTCCGGGACGGTGGAGCACGTCCGCCGCCTCTGTGCGGCCGGCGCCGACTTCGTACAGACGTTGCAAGCCACCGACCACACGGTCGCGGCAGCTGCACTCGATGAAGCCCGGCAGTGGCTCGCCACCCACGAGGAATACCAAAGGCAGGTCTTCCAGGACTTGGCCAACGCCATCCGGGAACGACGAAGCTGGGACATCCGCTCAGGACTTCCCCTGGCGGCATCCCTGACCCGACGCGGATCCAGCCCTGCCGAGCAGAGGGTCTTGTCCGCAGCGCGCAGTTACCTGCGTGAACGCGACCACACTGACAAAGGCGGAGCAGTCCCTCGCTCCAACAGCCGCCCGGTCCATGTGGCCGCTCGTCCTCGGTCGACCTCCCAGAAGCAGAATGAAGCTGGTACCCAAGCCCGTAGGATGCTCCGACGTCTGCGCCGGGAAGGTGACCTACTCGCCCCTGACGAGCTGTCTCGGTTGGTGGCCGCGCTCCTGAGCGCATCAGATGCGGCTGAGCGTGCCCTCAGTGACAAGGACTACAAGGCTGTCGATGCGTGGGTGACCAAGGTCGCGTATATGCGGCGGGCGGAACGCGGTCAACGTCCAGCAGCGCGGACCGTTTCCGCGTATGTCCGGCAAGTCCGACCTCAAGAACCAGGACTCGACCCGCTGGCTACGGCTGTGAAGGGCATCCTCAAAGCGGCTGGTGCGACGGGAACGACTTTGACGTGGGGACAGATCATGGCTCGGCTTCCCCCCGGTGTGGCGCATCCGAGGAAGCTAAGGCAGCAGCTAGGCATCCTGACCCGCGTTGATCGCAGCCTCGCCCCTGGGGCACCTCTCCTATCCGCACTGGTCACTGGGCCCGATCGCCACATGCACCCTGGGTACCCAGAGCTCGCGGCTGCAGCAGGCCGTGGCCAGTTCACCGACGACACCGAAGCCCGCTCGCAGTGGGCGGTTGAGGTCGCCCGGTTCGGGCAGAAGGGGACCCGGTAGCGAAGGTAGTTGGCGACGGTGTCCCAAGCTATCGGGGGTGGTTGTGCCGCTGGGCTGCTGCGCGGGACTGGCGGGCGTGGCTGGTGGTGCGGGCGAGGAGGATGCTGTGGCGGATGGATGCGACCGCGGCGGTGACGGTTCCTGCTGAGGCGGGTGCACCGTCGGCTGGGAGTGCGGTGGTGTCGACGGTGCGGTGCCGGCAGCGGGGGCAGCCTCTGGCGGTGTCGTGTTGGTCGAGGAGCCAGCCGTCCTCGCACCACGGGTCCGGGCAGGTACCGGGGGCAATCAGGTCGAGCGCGATCTCATCGGTCCGCTCGGTGATCTGAGCGGCTGTCAGCTGGCTGAACCTCAGATACCAGCGGCGCTCGATCCTCTCCCTGAGCTCGGCCGGGGTGCGCTGGTGCAGCTGGTGCAGGACGAGATCGTGCACCGGGACCGGGACGCCGCCACGAGCGGCCAGAGCCCGCTGGAGTGCAGGCGGGAACGCCTCGGTGACCCACACATCGGGACGCTGGCCCTGCGGGCCACGCGGATAAGTCGTCACAACGAGATCCTCCCTACAGCGCACGCCACTCCTTCGGGCAGGCGGCAGCGAGACCTCACAGATCATCACGGCCCCGGCACGCTCCACCTTGACCTGTCGATGTACTGGGCCAGGGCCTGCTCCTGACTCCCCTCGATCATCGCGCACACCACCAACACACGAACCCCGCCACCACACCACCATCCTCCCCACCTCCCGCAAGGGGTCATCGAGTCCCGAACAGCTGGGCAGCTGGAGCCCGACCCGGCCAACGCCGAAACCGACATCGGGCTGGCCTGTCTGGACCCTCGGTGGGCGGGAGGCCGTCCCCGCCTGCTCAGTCCTGACGACGAGGACTTCGTCGTCCAGACGGCCATCACCCGCCCCCACCAAGCTCTGGCAGCCCTTCACCCGCTGGTCGATACGCAAAACTGCTCGTCTACCTGCGCGAAGTCCACGAAAGAGTGATCCGGATCGGCCGCGAGGCCCTGCGATGCCTGCTCGCCCGACAGGGCGTCACCTTCCAGCGCATCAGGACCTGAAAGAAGTCCACCGACCCCGAGTACGACGCCAAGCTCGACCGGATCGAGCACGTCCTGGCGAACCTCCACGGCTGCTACTCGGTCGGCGACGACACCCTGTGGGGCGTCAACAGGCGCCGCAAGGGCACCACGAACACCCTGGCCGCCCTCAGGTCGATCCGCGCCGCCCGCCCCGACGGCGCCCCGGTCTACGTGATCCTGGACAACCTCTCCGCCCACAACGGCAAGAAGATCCTGCGCTGGGCGAAGAACAACAACGTCCACCTCTGCTTCACACCCACCAACGCCTCCTGGTCTAACCCGATCGAGGCGCACCTCGGACCACTGCGGCAGTTCACCCTCGCCAACTCCAGCCATCCGAACCACCCGGTCCAGACCCGCGCGCCGCACTCCTACCTGCGCTGGCGCAATGCCAACGCCCGCCACCCCGACCTCCTGGCCGCCCAGCGCAAGGAGCGCGCCCGCGTCCGCAGCGAGAAGAACCTGCGCTGCGGTGGGCGGGCCGCGGCCTGATCAGTCCCCGACGTTCAGCGTCGCGCACTCCTCGACGCCCAGACCGGCCAACACGCTCCAGAGCCGCTCCAAGGCCGCGCCCCGGTCCAGACTCGGCTCGATCTCCAAGTCGAGATGGCAACGTCCCATTCCGCCGCCTGCTCCCGTGATCTCACCATCGGCGCCGAACGCGGCCTCCAGCGCCTCCTCGACATCGTCCCGGTCGATCGCCAGACCCATGAAGACGATCTCAATGAACACCGCAGTCCTCCGTCCCAACCCGGCGAACCATACCGGTCAGAGCACTAGTCGACGACGTCGATAAGCGCCAGGCCAAGGTGCCCGCCCCGCGCGAGCAGGGGTCAGCCGCCCCGCAAGGTCCAGGGCTTCTACGTCAAGGGGTCCGCCCCGCGCGAGCAGAGGTCAGCCGAGGCACCCGGGGTTTCATCCTGAAGCCGGACCACGCACGTGAGGTTCAGCCGGCCCAGGTCAGGACCATCGTCCCGATCTGGGCTTCGTCCCCACGCACGTGGGGGGTCAGCCGATGCTCGAGCCCGACCCACAACCAGAAGCTACGAGGTGCTGTCCGCTCCTCCGTAGCTGGGGGCCGGGCGGTCCCAATGTTCCCAGTTGGCCCTCAGTTCAGGTGGCCGCACGTCGATAGGCTGACGGAATGGCAGGAGTGGCGGGGTTCGGCGTGCTACTGGCACGCCTGTTGGAACTGCGATCGCTCGATGCCTTCGAGCTCTCGGCGCCAGGGGACGTGAGCCCGGAGGAGTTGCGGACCACGCTCGACGGGAGGCCGCCGGCTGAATCGCTGCTGAGGGGTCTCGGGCCGGTACTCGGCGTGCATGCTGCCGACCTGTTCGTCATGGCCGGGCAGCCGGTGCCCGACGACCTGGCACCAGTCACCCGTAACCCGCGCTGGTCGATCAGCCGCGTCCTCTACAACACGATGACCATGCAGACCAAGGATCGGAGCGTCCTGCTGGATGCGATCCGGGCGCAGCCCGTCGCGTCGGGGGAAGGCCGGGGTGGGGGCGACCGGCCGTACCACCGCTGCGAGCCGGGGTTCGGCGCGGTACTCCTGGAACTGACGCACAGCCGGAACCTCAAATGGCCCTGCACGGTCAAGGCACTGCACGCGGTGACCCGCGGGCAGGTCTACCTGGCGGTGTCGGCCGCGGCACCGCCGAGGTGAGCCCCGAGCTGACGGTCGGCTTCGCGGGGGTGCTCGGCGTTCCCGCTGGCGATCTAGCGGCGCTCGGCGGTGTACGCCTGCCGGACGTCCTGCCGTCGCTGCACCTCCGCGCCGCCGACGTGACCGCGGTCATCCGGGAGGCCCGGCGCCTCACCACCGCGCAGCTCGACGACGTCGTCGCGACGTCCCGGCGACTGGCGGAACGCTGACCGCCGACCGTAGGCCGATCGGACTCACGGTGCGTCACATCACGCCCCCACCAGCGGCGTTGGCTCCCAGCCAGCTCCGAGCGATGTTGATCATTTCTTCAGAAAAGATCTAGCATGGCACCCCGGCGCCGGAGTCACCGGCGTCCGGAAAGGGACACCCTCATGCGCATCCATAAGTTCCTCGCCGCCGCCACCGTGGCCGGCACCGTCGTGGCCTCGGGCCTGGCGACCGCCGGCACGGCTTCGGCCTCCAAGCTGGCCGACTGCGAGGGCGGCTACTACGTCTGCCTGTACTACAACTCCAGCAGCAGCGGATACGGCGCCGTCTTCGTCCAGACCGGGAACATCTCGGACTACGCGAACTACCGCTTCGGCGAGAGTGCCTACGGCACCAACGGCGCCGGCCTCTCGGTCAAGAACCACGCCGCCTCGGTGGACAGCTACTACCCCGGCTCCTTCACCGTCTACTACAACAGCGGCCAGCGGAACTGCAGCTACGCCTGCCAGACCATCCCGGACTACAGCTTCCGTGACCTGAACTCGCAGATGAAGAACAACAACGCGGCCGGCTTCTTCGGCTAGGCCAGGCCCAACGGCGGTCGCCGGCCCGGCAGTTCGGCCAGCGACCGCCACCCTGCGATCCGCCACCCCGCGATCCGCGATCCGCACCCGACCGACTCCGAAGGGCCACGCCCGTGTTCAGCCGCCCGCGGCGCTCCGCCCCCGTGCTCCTGCTCGCCCTCCCGCTGCTGCTGGCCGGCTGCGCGGGCACCGACCCCGCCCCGCCGCGCGGTGCCGACGCGCCGACCCGGGTGGCCGCGCCGCCCCCGGTGCCGACGGCCGTGCCCGTGCTCGACTCGGCCAACGACCGCCCGCTGCCGCTGGACGGCTACCTGCTCAGCCCCGCCCAGCTGCTGACGGTCCAGAAGGCGCAGACGAAGCTCGCCACCGCCTGCATGGCCCGCTTCGGCTTCGACTACGCGCCCCCGCAGCCGGCCCCGCCCGCGCGGGACGCCGACGCCCCGACCACCCGCGTCGACGGCCGCTACGGTCCGCAGAACGCCGCCACCATGGCGAAGTGGGGCTACCACCCGGAGGGCGGCGACCCGGGGGCGGGCGTCCAGCCGCCCCGGCTGCAGCTCAGCCCGGAGATGACCACCGCACTGCGCGGTGCCTCTGACCCCAAGCAGAAGTACGGCCCCGGCGGGCAGCTGATCAACGGTCGGACGGTGCCGGAGCGCGGCTGCGTCGGGGAGTCAGTGCGGAAGCTGACGGGTTCCGTGGACGGCAGGGTGGGTGACGCCCAGCTCGCCGAGGACCTCAAGTTCCGTACCCTGGTGGACTCGCAGAAGGACGCCCGGACGGCGGCGGTGTTCGCCCAGTGGTCGGGGTGCATGAAGGAGAGCGGCTTCGACTACCCGGACCCGGTGGCCGCATTGGGTGACAAGGCCTGGCAGGACGGTTCGGCGCCCTCGCCGCGCGAGCTCCAGGTGGCGACCGCCGACGCGGCCTGCCGGCACCGGAGCAACCTGGTCGGCGTCTGGCACTCCGTCGACTTCGCCTACCAGGAGCAGGCGATCGCCGAGAACGCCGCCGCCATGGCGGAGATCAGGACCGCCCTGCACGCCCAGGTCGACGCGGCCGCGGCGGCGCTCGGCAGCTGAGCAGGAGCCCAGGCACCGACCGGCCGCCGCCTCCGTCGGCCACGGATCGGGTTACGGCCGGTCGGCCGAGGCCGGGGAGGGATCGACGGTGGGCAGGTCGCGCTCGTAGTGGACGAAGCGGTCGGCCGGGACGAAGGTGTCGTAGAGGCCGCGGGCGGGGTTGTCGTGCGCGGTGAGCCAGTGGACGCGGGCCCAGCCGCGGGCTGCGGCCAGGTCGAAGAGGTCCTGGACGAGCAGGCGGCCCGCCCCCAGCCCGCGGTGGGCGGGGTCGACGAAGAGGTCCTCCAGGTAGCAGACCTGGCCGGTGAGCCAGGTGCTGTGGTGCAACACGCTGTTGGTGATGCCGATGACCCTGCCGTCGTGCTCCGCGACGCGGCCCAGCAGGGGCTGGTCCGGATCGAGGAGCCGCCCCCAGGTGGAGTCGGTGACCGCTGCGGGCACGGTGGACTCGTAGAACTCGAGGTACCCGGCCCACAGTCGACGCCAGTCCTTCTCGTCGGACGCGGCGAGGTCTCGGACGGTGATCGCGGGGGCTTCGGACATCTCGGCTCCAGTGCAGAGTGGGCAGAGTGGGCAGGGGCGCTGGCGGGTGGGCCGGTCGCGGTGACGGCGGCCACGGACAGCCACGGACAGAGTCTCGCGCACGCGCTCCGCCCGGCTCCACCCAGGGCGTCGGCCGCACCGGTCGGGCGTACTGGCGGGTGACCGGAACCAGGTGCGGCGAGCTGAGGTCGCGTCAACGCCCGCCGGCCCGGAACACCCCGCCCGTCAGGGCCGCGGCGGTGGCGGGCAGGTACTCTCCCGCACGATCAGCTCCGGCCGCAGCAGGTGCAGCGAGTTGACCACCGGCCCGGACTTGGCGACGGCCCGCAGCAGGAGCTCGACCGCCTGACGGGCCATCTCCCGCAGGGGCAGCGCCACGCTGGTGAGCGGCGGCCGGGTGAGCCGGACCTCCAGGTTGTCGTCGTGGCCGATCACCGAGAGGTCCTCGGGGACGCGCCGCCCCGTGGCCTTGGCCGCGTCGAGGGCGCCGAGCGCGAGCACGTCGTGGGTGGCGAAGACGGCGGTCAGGCCGGGGTCGGCGGCGAAGGCGGCCCGGGCCGCCTCGACGCCGCCGGCCACGGTCGGTTCGGCCGCCCGGTGGACGGCGCCGTCCGGGACGGTCAGCCCGTCGGCGGCGAAGGCGCGGCGGAAGCCGGCCAGCCGGGAGCCGTGGTCGGGGCTCTCCAGGACGGCGACCCGTTCGTGGCCGAGTTCGCGCAGGTGGCGTCCGGCGAGGTAGCCGGCGTGCTCGTAGTCGACGGTGACCACCGGGAAGTCGTCGGGCACCGCCGTCTCCCAGGCGCAGAGCGCGACCGGGAAGCGGGCCGCGGCGAGCAGCGGCAGATGGGCCATCAGATCGCGGTCCCCGGCGATCAGCAGGGCGTCCACGGAGCGGCTGGTGAGGCTGGCCAGGTGGCGGCGGGCCCGTTCGCCGTCGAGGCGGGTGGTGGCGAGCAGCAGGTGGTAGCCGTGCTCCTCGACCACGTCCTCGACGGCCTCGACCATCTCGGCGTAGAAGGCGCCGGCCACGGTCGGGACGAGCAGTCCGACGGTCCTGGTGCTGCCGGTGGCGAGGGAGCGGGCCACCAGGTTGGGGGTGTAGCCGAGCACCTCGATGGCGGAGCGCACCCGGGCGGCGGTCTCGGGGCGTACGGGGACGCGTCCGCTGATGACGTTCGAGACCGTCTGCTTGGTGACACCCGCGCGGTCGGCCACGTCCTGCATCGTCACCACGTCGGATGCTCCACCATGTCGGATGCCCCCTGAATTTTACCGGTCAAGCGTGTGGCGTCGACGTTACGACCACCGCAACTCCCGGTCAAGGCCCGGCGCACACCGCTCGGACTTGCCCCCTCTGCCCGGTTTCGGCAATTTCTGCCGAGGCTCTTGTTTTACCGGTCAAAATGGTCTTACGGTCCTCGCAATCTCCTCGCCGTGCGTCGTGCCCCGAGAGGACGGACCCCCGCCGTGCCCACCGACTCCCCGCCCGCCACCGCCCCTGCCGCGACCTCCCTGCGCACCGCGCCCCTGCTGATCGAGGGGGCCGCCGACCCGGTCGCCACCCTGCCGATCCTGCACGGCATTCCCGCCGTCACCGCGCACGGCGAGGGGCTGGACGAGGAGCTGCGGCGGGGCCTGCGCTACGGCAGGCCGGCCTCCCTGCTGCCCTACACCCGGCAGGACCGCTACGACCGCCGCCGCTCCCCGCGCCAACTGCCCTCCGTGGTACTGGAGAACGAGCTCCTCACCGCCACCTTCCTCCCCGGCCAGGGCGGTCGCCTGTGGTCCCTGGTCCACCGCCCCACCGGCCGCGAGCTGCTGCACCGCAACCCCGTCCTCCAGCCCGCCAACCTCGCGCTGCGCGACGCCTGGCTGGCCGGCGGCGTGGAGTGGAACCTCGGCACCACCGGCCACTGGCCGCTGACCTGCGAGCCGCTGCACGCCGCCCGGGTCACCGCCCCCGACGGCACCCCGGTGCTGCGGATGTTCGCCTTCGAGCGGCTGCGCCGCCTGGTGCTGCGGATCGACGCCTGGCTGCCCGCGGGCTCCCCCGCGCTCTACGTCCACGTGGAGGTGCACAACCCCTCCGGGCAGGAGGCGGCCGTCTACTGGTGGTCCAACGCCGCCGTGCCGCAGACCTCGGACACCCGGGTGCTCGCCCCGGCCGACCACGCCTTCCACTACGACTACCGCAGCGACCTGCGCCGCCTCCCCTTCCCCGAGCGCGCCGGGACCGACCACAGCTACCCGGGCCGGGCCGTCCACGCCGCCGACCACTTCCTCGACCTCCCGCCCGGGGAGCGCCGGTGGATCGCGGCACTGGACGCCGACGGCGCGGGCCTGGTCCAGACGTCCACCGCCCGGCTCCGCGGACGCAAGGTCTTCTGCTGGGGCACCTCCCCCGGTGGCCGCCACTGGCAGGAGTGGCTCTCCGGCCCGGACCACCCGTACCTGGAGATCCAGGCGGGCCTGGCCCGCACCCAGTTGGAGCACCTGCCGATGCCGGCCGGCGGGACGTGGTCGTGGACCGAGGCCTACGGTCTGCTCCAGGTCGACCCGGCTGCCGTGCACGGCAGTTGGAAGGAGTCCCGGACGGCCGCCGGCGAGGCACTGGACCGTCTGCTGCCGCCCGCCGAGCTGGACCGCGCGCACGCCGCGGCCACGGCCTTCGGCGAGCCCGAGGAGATGCTGAGCGAGGGTCAGGGCTGGGCCGCCCTGGAGATCGAGGCCGGCCGCCTGCCCGCCTCCGCGCTGCTGCCCTTCGGCCCCCCCCGGCCCCGAACAGCGGCCCTGGCAGCGGCTGTTGGCCACCGGAACCCTACCGGTGAGCGACCCGCCGGCCGAGCCGGTCACCGGCGAGCGCTGGCGAGCCCTGCTGGAGGAGAGTGCCAAGGAGAGCGCGGAGGCGGGCGCCGGGGACTGGCACACCCTCTACCACCTGGGTCTGGTCCGCCTGGCCGACGGCGAACCGGCGGCGGCCCGCAAGGCCTGGCTGCGCTCGCTGGCCGACCGGCGCACCCCGTGGGTGCTGCGCGCCCTGGCCCACCTCGCCGAGGACCCCCCAGCGGGCCGCCGACCTGATGGCCGAGGCCCACCAACTCCGGCTGGACATGGTCGAGTTGGGCATCGAGACCCTGGACGCCCTGCTCCGCGCCGACCGTCCGGCCGACGCCCTGGCCCTCGTCGCCGCCCTCCCCCACCCCGCCCGCGGACACGGCCGGGTCCGGCTGGCCGAGGCCACCGCCGCGTACGCCCTCGGCGACCACGAACTGGTCCGGCGGCTGCTGGCCGAAGGCATCCGGGTGGACAACATGCGCGAGGGCGAGGTCTCGCTCGACGCCCTCTGGCTCGCCGTCCACCCGGACCTTCCGGTGCCGCCGCACTACGACTTCCGCATGTCGGAGAACTGAACTTCCCTACCGAGGAGGCCACTTCGGCCTCCGTGCGACACCTGCGACACCTGCGACACCCTCATCACCCCACCCCCGGAGGAGTACCCCCATGCCTACTCCCGCCAGAAGGACCGGCGGCGCCCTGCTCGCCACCGTCCTGGCCATCGCCGCCCCCGTGCTGGCGAGCCCGACCCCCGCCTCGGCCGAGGACCTCGCCCCCACCTACAGCGTCACCGTCGGCGCCACCGGCTCGTGGACCCACCCCACGGACACCCCCGCGGCGCCGTACATCGACAAGGACGGCTCCTTCTGGTACCAGCAGTCGGCGGCGCTCTACGGCAGCAACGACCCGCGCTACTGGGACTTCTTCACCGGGACGGACCTGGACACCGCCACCCGGAACGCGACGGTCAGCAACTACGTCAACCCGGCCAACGCCAACGACAAGAACAACGACACCACCTGGCGCTGCAACAACAGCCCGACCGGCCTGGAGGCCACCGCCGCCACCGGCAGCGCCAGTTACGCGCACCGCAACTACTGCGACCTGGCGGGGGTCTGGGTCGACCCGGACACCGGCGACTGGTACGGCCTGGTGCACAACGAGTTCACCCCGCAGCCCTTCAGCGACGGCCTGCACTACGACGCCATCGACTACGCGGTCTCCAGCGACCAGGGCAAGACCTGGAAGATCAAGGACCACGTCATCACCTCGCCGTTCAGCACCACCCGCGGCGACACCACCGGCTTCCCCAACCAGACCTACTCCTACGGCGACGGCGACCAGCGCCTGCTGGTGGACACCGTCTCCGGCTACTTCTACGTCTTCTACGGCTCCCGGATCGTCGACAAGTCCGGTGGCTGGAAGGCCTTCTACGAGCACGTGGCGCGCGCCCCGATCTCCGCGAAGATGGCGCCGAACTCCTGGCAGAAGTGGTACGACGGCTCCTGGTCGCAGCCCGGCAAGGGCGGCAAGGAGAGCAACATGGTGCCCGTCGGTGCCTCCAGCACCACCGGGTACACCCCGGTCGCGGGCGAGTACGACCCGGCGAACACCGGCACCTCCGCCCAGCAGATCGCGGCCAGCAAGATGCCCGCCACCTCGCCGCTGTTCGTCATGGACGTCACCTGGAACGCCTACCTCGGCCTCTACCTCGGCCAGCCGCAGGCGGTCGACCAGAGCGGCAACGCGCCGCAGGAGATCTACGCCACCGCCGACCTGGCGACCCAGAAGTGGTTCAAGCTCGGTGACACCGGCAGCTACCACACCGCCTCCTGGTACCGCTGGTTCCTGGACAGCGCCAACCGCACCAGCTCGGCCATCGTCGGCAAGAACTTCCGCACCTACTGCTCCTTCGGGTGCTCGGGCGGGAAGTCCGGCGAGTACGTGAACCTCGGCGTCGGCTCCTCGGCCCCGGCCGCCGCGCCGGTGGACCTGAGCAAGTCCTACAAGATCGCCAACGGCAACGGCCGCGTCCTGGCCCAGGTCTCCGGGAGCTCCGCCACCACCTCGGTGGCCACCGGCACCGGCGCCGCGCTGGAGTCCTGGACCTTCCAGGCGGTCGGCGACGGCTCCTACCGGATCGCCAACTCCGCCACCAACCAGCTGCTCGGCGTGGACGCCACCGCCAACGCCGGCCGCGCCTGGGGCAACGCCCCGACCGCGACCGCCGCCGCGGGCGGCAACGCGGCCGTCGGCCAGCAGTGGTGGGTGCTCTCCAACACCTCCGCCCCCGGGACCTTCCGGATCGTCAACCGCTACAGCGGCCTGGTCATCGGCCTCTCCGCCACCACCGGCCGCCTGGCCGAGACCACCCCCGGCCGCACCTGGACCGACAGCAGCGGCAGCGCCGTCGGCAGTGGCCGCACCGCCGCCGAGCAGACCCTGACCCTCACCGCGGCGGGCACCGCCCCCGAGTCCGTGGTGGTCAACTCCCCCGGGAACCAGACCACTTCCGTCAACACCGCGGTCTCGCTGCAGCTCTCGGCCACCGACAGCCTGCAGAAGCCGCTCACCTTCTCGGCCACCGGCCTGCCCGCCGGACTGGCCATCAGTTCCAGCGGTCTGATCTCCGGCACCCCGACCACCGCCGCGGTCTCGACCGTCACCGTCACCGCGTCCTCCGGCACCGCGAGCTCGCAGACCACCTTCAGCTGGACGGTCAACCCGGCCCTGGCCGGCGTGCACACCCTCGCCACCGGTGGCAAGGCGCTGGACGACCCCAACCACAGCACCACCGCCGGCACCCAGATGATCACCTGGACGCTCGGCACCGGCCTCAACCAGAAGTGGACCTTCACCGCCCAGGCGGACGGCTCCTACACCCTCACCAACGGCGAGTCGGGCATGTGCCTGGACGTCAGCGACTCCTCCACCGCGGCCGGCGGCAAGATCATCCAGTGGCCCTGCACGGCCGGCTCCGCCAACCAGCGCTGGAACGTCAACCGCCTGGCCAACGGCGCCTACACCGTCGCCTCGGTCCACAGCGGCCTGCTGCTGAGCACCGCCTCCACCGCCAACGGCGCCCTGGTCACCCAGCAGCCGAACACCAACTCCGCGCTCCAGCAGTGGACCATCGCCTGATCCGCTCCTGAGCCCTCCCCGATCCACCCCTGACGGACGGTCAGGCCGGCATGTGGGTGCCGGCCTGACCGTCCTGCGCTCGGCCGCAGGGCGGCATCAGCCGCTCGACCCGGTGGAGCGGCGTCAGCCGACCGGCCCGGTGGAGCGGCTTCAGCCGCTCGACCCGGTGGCCCAGATCGGGGTGCGGGCGGCGTCCGCGACGACGATGTTGCCGTCGCCCTGGAGCCGCAGCCACCAACCGCCGGAGGCGGGCCCGGCCGACCAGACCCCGGTGCCCGCACCGTCCCGGATGGCCAGCGTGCCCCGGGGCGCGAACTCGAAGCGGTAGCCCTTCCCCGCGTTGCCCCAGGTGTTGCTGGCCCAGAGCGGACGGAAGGCACCGTCGTACCAGACCAGGTTGCCGTCCGTCTGCATCACGAGCTGGTGGTTGGCGGCGCCGACCGAGACCGCGTCGCCCGGGGTCAGCGACAGGCCGGCGAACTCGCCCGTCAGGGAGGCGAACCAGCGCGAGACGCCGTACCGGTCGAGGATCTGCAGCGCGCCGCCGGCGTTGACGACGAAGGTCGAGCCGGTGCCCGCGGTGACGGCGGAGCGCCACAGGACGGCGCCCGTCGCGCTCACCACCTGGAGTGCGCCGTCGGCGGTGAACCGGGCGCTCGCGCCCGGGTTGCCCGAGGTGCTGCTGGCCCACGGGACCCCGGGGGCGTCCGGCGAGCTGACCACCAGGTTCCCGTCGTTCTGCATGGTGAGCAGGTAGGCGCCGTTCTGACTGCCGGCGCCGGGGCCGCTGCTGACGCTCTGTCCGGGCGCCAGGGTCCAGGTGCCCGCCGCCGCCCGGTGACCACCGGCGCTGTAGCCGGGCAGTGCGTAGGCGATCCGGACCCGCCCGTTGCCGTTGGCCCCCTCCGGCGCGGCGAAGGTACCCCCCGTCGCCGTTGCCGGGTCCGTCACCGCGACGCCGTTCCGCGGGCCGGTGTGGCTGCTGCCGGCCCCTCCCGCGACGGCGCCCTGTCCGGCACCGGTACCGAATCCGCCCCCGTACCAGCCGCCGCCACCGCCACCGCCCTGGGCGAAGGTCCCGCCGAGCAGGTCGGACTGGAGCAGGCAGCCGCCGCCGGAGCCGAAGCCGCCGTCGTGGCAGTCGACCTTCCTGCCGAAGACCTCGGCGCTCGCGCCGCCCTGCGCGTTGGAGCCGCCGGCCGTCTGGGTCCCGCCGGAGGTCACCTGCCCGGGATCGAGCGAGGACCCGCCGACGGTGCCGCCGCCCGCACCACCACCGGAGGCGCCACCGGCGCCGCCACCGCCGCCGGCCACCACCAGCCGGTCCTGCAGGGTGTACTCACCGGTGGCCCCGGCCACCCGCACGTCGGAGGCCCCGCCCCCGCCCGCGTAGCCCCGGCCGCCGCCGTTCCATCCACCGGCGGCCGGCGTCCCGACCGGCCCGCCGGGTCGGGCCGGGGCGCCCGACCCGCCGACGTTGACCTGCAGGACCTGACCCGGCGTCAACCCCGCCAGGGTCACGACCGCCTGCCCGCCCGGGCCGCCCGCAGCCGGGTCCAGGCCGTCACCTCGGCCGCCAGCCGCGCCGAACGCGGTGACCGTCGCGCTGGTCACCCCGCTCGGGACGGTCCACTGCTGGGGGCCGCCGGTCCAGTCGAAGCCGCAGGTCACCACCGGCCCCGCGACGGCGCAGCCGGTACCGGAGCCGCCGGCCGGATCGGCGTGCGCGGCGGTGGCCCCGGGGCCGAGCGGCCCGGCCACCGCCAGCGCGCTGAGTGCCGTCACGGTCGCGGCGAACCGCCGCGCCCCGCCCGGCCGTCTCTTCGTGTGCATCAACGTCCAACCCCCACCAGGTAGTTCTGGGCGCCCCGGACGAGGCGCCCGCCCGGAAACATACCCGTGGGCCGGAGCGCGAAGCGGAGCCGGGCGGTCCGCCCCCTCGGCGGACCGCCCGGCTCCTCCCCTCACCCGGTCAGGACGTGGGCGGGGTGGCGAAGGGCGCGCTCCAGGTCTGGTTGGGCTGGTGGGTGCCGCAGCTGTAGGTGGCGACGGCCTTGGTCTTGTCACCCACCGAGCCGCCGGCGATGTCGGCGCACAGGCCGTTCGCCTTGAGCTGTCCGGCCAGGCCGTAGCTCCAGATCTGCTTGGCGTCGGCGCCGTTGCAGCCGCGCAGCTTGAGGCCGGTGGTCTCGCCGGAGAGGCAGAGGGAGGGCGAGGCGAGGGAGGTGATCCGGCCGTCGGTCTGGCGCTGCCACTGCTGGTTGGCGCCGGAGTGGCAGTCCCACAGGCCGACGGTGGTGCCGTTGGTGGCGCCGTTGTAGGCGTCCAGGCAGAGGGCGTAGGCCTGGAAGCCGGACTGGGCGGCCTGGATCTGGCCGGTCGGCAGGGCGGTGCCGCAGCTGCCGGGCGCGATGGTGTACATCACGTTGTCGTGGGCGCCGACGGTGGCGGTGAAGGAGCCGCTGACCTGCGAACTGGTGTGGTTCCACAGGTCCTTGACGGTGCGGGCGCAGCCGGTGTTGGCGAAGCCGATCCGGGCCGGGTCGATGGTGACGGTGGTGGCGGCGTTGTTCTTGTTGACCACCACCACGGCGCGGGAGCCGTCGGCGAGCGGCTTGACCACGGTCTCGGTGCCCGCGGTGGTGGAGGCGCCGTCACGGGCGGCGAGGTAGCCGCCGGTCGTGGTGTCCTGGTCGACGGCGATGATGTCGGCGTTCTTCAGGATGGCCAGCTGCGGGGCGTAGGCCACCGGGTCGGCCGCCATCTTGCGCACGTCGCTGGAGATCATCAGCGGCGAGCCCATCGCGGACCAGAGCGCGAACTGGCTGCGCTGCTCGGCGAGGGTGAGCTGGTTGTTGTCGCCGATCAGCAGCATGTCGGCGTCGTTGTGGTTGCCGGGGCCGTTGTAGCGGGCCAGCGCGACGGTGTCCTCGAAGTTCTGCAGGACACCGCCCTCGTAGTAGTCGCCGCCGTGCTGCCAGTCCCACGCGGAGGTGGTGTTGGTGTGCCAGACGGCGATGTCGGGGCTGACCCGCCACATCTGGCCGAGGCCGCGCACCCACTCCTGGGAGTTGTACTTCTCCGCGCTGGTCGGGCCGTAGCCGGCCGGGGCCGACTCGTTGAAGAGGATCTTGCGGCTGGTGTTCGCGGTGGCGGTCTTCAGCGCGTTGGCGAAGGTGGTGAACACCTGCTGGCGGTTGGTGATGCTGGTGCCGCAGTTGTCCAGCTTGATCGAGTCGACGCCCCAGTAGGCGAGCGAGTTGGCGTCCACCTGCTCGTGGCCGAGCACGCCGCCGGGCACGCCCTGACAGGTGTTCACCCCGGAGGTGCTGTAGAGCCCGGCCTCCATGCCCTGGGAGTGCACGTAGTCCGCGTAGCCGGTCAGCTCCCAGTCGTAGCCCGGCTGGCTGCTGCTCCCCCAGGTCGCGGCGCCGTGCAGGTAGCCGGCACTGGTGCGCTGCATCCAGCAGTCGTCCACCGTGAGGTTGGTGTAGCCGGCCGCGACCAGGCCGGTGTCCTTCATGGCCTTGGCCTGGTCCTGCATGAACTGCTGGAACGAGTAGCCGTCGCGGGTGCCGTCCAGGCGGGCCTGCGCGGCGCAGGTGAACCTGGCCCAGTTGTTGAAGCCCATCATCGGCTTCACGCCGATCGGGGCGGAGGTGTTGGCCGCCGTGCTGTCGGCGACGGCCGGGGTACCGGCGGACACGGCGAGGCCGGCCGTGACGACGGCTGCGGTACAGAGACCGAGCACGCGGTGGTGCCATCCCATGGATGCTCTCCAGTGGCAGATAGTGAGCAAAGTTGAGCAATAGCTGCGCGAACTGCGCATGTTTGAGCAAAGACTGGAGAGTGAACGCAGTGCGCGTCAAGACCCGCGCAACACCGGGCGGCCGGAATTCCGACCGTTTCCGAGCGCGTTGCGGCACGTTGGAGGCGGTGTACCGTACCGACGAACGCAGGGAGAGATCGTGGACGACATCGACTGGGACAACCCCCAGGACCCCCGCGAGGGCAGCTGGCAGCTCAGCCACGTCCGGCAGTACGTGGGCAGCGGCGGCACCGAGGGCCAGTACTGGCAGGGCACCCAGACCCTGCTGCTGACCACCGTCGGCCGCGTCTCGGGCGCGCCCGTGCGCACACCGCTCATCTACGGCGAGGCCGACGGCCGCTACCTGCTGGTGGCCTCCAAGGGCGGCGCCGACCAGGCGCCCCTCTGGTACCGCAACCTCGCCGCCGACCCGCGCGTGCGGATCCAGGTCGGCCCGGAGGTGCTCCAGGGAACCGCCCGCACCGCGACGCCCGAGGAGCGCACCGCCTACTGGCCCCTGATGGTCGGTCACTGGCCCGCCTACGACGACTACCAGGCGAAGACCGAGCGCGAGATCCCGGTCGTGGTAATCGATCCCGCCTGACGGGACGTCCGGCGGGCGGTCGACGACCGCCGGCCGGCCGCAGTTGGCGCGGGCCGCGGGGCGGATGGAAGTCTGGGGCCGTGGACCAGACGATCATCGCCGCCCTGCGGCGCGCCGCCGAGCACCGGCAGCGCTTCGACACCAGCTTCGCCGCGTACTTCGACGCGCTGACCGACCCGGCGGGCGGCGGCGCCCTCGACGGCCTGCAGCACGGCACCTTCCCCGCACGCGCCCTCGAACTGCTCCGGGACATGTCGCTGCGCGGCGGCAAACGGCTCCGGGTGGCGGTGTTGTACGAGGCGGCGACCCTGATCACCGATCAGCCCGCGCCGGGCCTGACCGAGGCCGCGATCGGCATCGAGCTGCTCCAGACCCACGGCCTGGTCCACGACGACGTCATCGACGGCTCGGCCGTCCGGCGCGGGGCACCCTCCGTGCCGCAGCGCTACCTCGACGAGCACCCCGAGCAGCCCCGCACCGCCACCGGCCTGGCCGTGCTCGCGGGCGACCTGGCCGCCTTCCTCTCGCTGCGCGTGCTGGCCGGCGCCGACCTGCCGCCGGAGCGGGCCGCCGCCATGACGGCCGAGCTGGCCGGGGTCGGGGCCACCACCGTGCTCGGCCAGTTCCTGGACCTGGAACGGGACTTCGGCCCCGTTCCCGGGCTCGGCTTCCTGCACGCGGTCACCGAGTACAAGACCACCCGCTACTCCATCCTCGCCCCGCTCCGGCTCGGCCTGCTGGCCGCCGGGGCCGACCCCGCCCCGCACGACGCCGAACTGCGGCGCTACGCGACCGCGTTGGGGATCGCCAACATGCTCCGCGACGACTGGCTCGACCTGTTCGGCGATCCGGCCGCGGTCGGCAAGTCGGTCGGCTCCGACCTGCGCTCCGGCCGGCGCAGCTACGCCGTCCGGGCGCTGCTGACCGCCGACCTCGACCCGGCCGAACGCGCGCTGCTGACCGCCGCCCTGGGCGACCCGGACGGCGACGAGGAGACCCTCGACCGGGTCCGCGCGATCGGACGGCGGCACGGCGTCGACCGCGCGCTGCAGGCCGACGCCGAACGCCACGCCGGGGACGCCTCGGCCATCGCCGGTACCTGGTACGACCGTTGGCGGCCGGACCCGGTCGCCTTCTTCCACCACCTCCCGGCCTGGACCGTGACCCGCGACCACTGAGTCCGGCCCCGCCAGGACCGGGCGGCCGCGGACCGGACGGCCGTGCAGAGCCCGCCAGGCGGAGGCGATCAGGCGGAGGCGATCAGGGTGGGCTCGACCACGTCCAGCGCGCGCCGCAGGGCGCCGACCGCGACGGCGCGCTCGCCGAGGGCCGAGGCCGTCACCTCCGCACCGGTCAGGGTCCGGTCGCGCAGGTGGCGGCGGACCGGGCCGAGCAGGGTCTCCCCGGCTCGGGAGAGGCCGCCGCCGATCACCACCCGGCCGGGGTCGACCAGCAGCAGCAGGGTGGCCAGGCCCCGGGCGAACCGGTCCGCGGCCCGGTCCACCACCGCGACGGCGGCCGGGTCGCCCGCGGCGGCGGCGGCGAAGAGCGGGCCGATCTCGCCGTCCGGCCCCAGGGCGACCCCCGCCTCCTCGGCCAGCCGCCGGATCGCGCCGGCGCCCGCGAAGCGCTCGAAGGGGCCGAGCGCGCTGGTCAGCGGACCGGCCGACGCGGCGTCACCGACCCTGTCGGACGGTACGTCACCGGACGGCACGTCGATGAACCCCAGCTCACCGGCCGCCCCACCCGCGCCCCGGAACGGCCGGCCGTCGAGCAGCATGCCCGCGCCGATCCGCTCGCCCCACTGGACGAAGACCAGGCTGTCCGCGTCGCCGGAGCCGCCGCGCCAGCGCTCGCCGAGCACGGCGAGGTCCACGTCGTTGTCGATCAGGACGGGGCAGTGCAGCCACTCCCGCAGCCGCGGCACGACCGGCAGGCCCGCCCAGCCCGGGATGCTCGGGGCGACCAGGATCTCGCCGCGCTCGCGGTCCACGATGCCGGGGGTGCCGACGCTGACCGCCCGCAGGTCGGCCGGGGCCAGCCCGGCCTCGGCGACGGCGGCGGTCAGGGCGGTGCGGACGGTCTCGAACAGCCCAGGGCCGTCGACGTCCTGACCCACCGTCACCCGCCGCTCGGCCCGGGCCCCGCCCGCCAGGTCGGCGATCACCACCAGCACCTTGTGCGGCCCGATGTCGACGCCCGCGACGTGGCCGGCCTCGGCCCGGAAGCGCACGTGCTGGGCCGGCCGGCCGGGGGCCGCCGCCTCGGGCGCCGCGGTGACGGTCTCCACCAGACCGTCCTCGGCCAGCGCGGCCAGGGCCCGGGTGACGGCGGGCCGGGAGAGCCCGGTGGCCGCCGCGAGGGCGCTGACGCTCGCGGCGGGCGCGTCGGTGGCCCGCAGCGCGGCGAGCACCGCGCCCGCGTTCATCGCGCGCAGCACGTGCGGCCCGGTGGCCGCTCGCTGGGTGGGCACCCGGTTCCCTCCTGGCTCTCCTGGCCGGCCGCGCTCGTGCGGGCCGGTCTCGCACTGTACTGGGCGCCCGGACCGGCGGTCCGAACGGGTTTCCGCGCCCGGGTCCTTGACACTCCGGCACGCCGCCGAGATATTTACGGACGCTCCGTTAATAATGCCATCCCCCACAGCGCATTCCCCAGGAGACGACCATGAAGCCGAGATTCCGCCGGCGCCTGTCCGGCGTGCTGATCTCCCTGGCCGCGGTGAGCGCCGGGCTCACCTCCGCACCCGCCGCCCGGGCGGCCGCCTTCGACACCTCCCCCGCCGCCGCGAGCCTGCAGCGCCTGCTCCCGGCCCAGGCCTCGCAGTTCGTCCTGCGGCCCGTCGACCGGACCGCCCCCGGCGTCGACTCCTTCTCGGTCTCCGGCGGCCCCGGCGCGATCCAGGTCTCCGGCACCAGCCCCGCCACCCTGCTGACCGGCGTCGGCTGGTACCTGCGCAACGTCGCGCACGTGGACATCGGCCTGCCCGGCACCAGCACCTCCGCGCTGCCCGCGACCCTCCCGGCGGTCGCCGCCCCGTACACCAACTCCTCGGTGGTGCCGCACCGTTACGCTCTCAACGACGTCGACAACGGCTACACCGGCGCCTACCGGAGCTTCGCCGACTACCAGCGCGAGATCGACGTGCTCGCCCTGCACGGCATCAACGAGGTGCTGGTCACCGCCGGCGCCGAGCAGCCCTACTACCGGACGCTGCAGCAGTTCGGCTACGGCGAGGCGGAGTTGCGGTCCTGGGTGCCGGGCCCCGCGCACCAGCCCTGGTGGCTGATGCAGAACATGTCCGGCTCGGCCTCCACCGCGGTCTCGGCCGAGCTGATCGCCGCCCGGGCCGCCGTCGGGCGGCAGATCTGCGACCGGCTCCGGGCGCTGGGCATGACCCCGGTGCTGCCCGGCTACTTCGGCACCGTCCCGGCCGACTTCGCCGCCCGCAACCCCGGTGCCCACGTGGTCGCCCCCGGCTCCTGGGTCGGCTTCACCCGCCCGTCCTGGCTCGACCCGAACGACCGTCGCTTCCCCGAGGTCGCCGCCGCCTACTACGCCAACCAGGCCGCCGCCTTCGGCAGTTCGAGCATGTTCAAGATGGACCCGCTCCAGGAGGGCGGCAGCGCCGGGGACATCGACGTCACGGCCGCGGCCGACGCGATCCAGCGCGCCATGCTCGCCGCCCACCCGGACGCCACCTGGGCCATCCTCGGCTGGCAGGACAACCCTTCGGACGCGGTGCTGGCCAGTGTCGACAAGTCGAGGATGCTGATCGTCGACGGCCTCTCCGACCGCTACCAGAACCTCGACCGGGAAGCCTCCTGGCACGGCACCCCGTACGCCTTCGGCACCATCGCCAACATGGGCGGCAAGACCACCTTCGGCGCCAACTCCGCGGTGTGGACGGCCCGTTTCCAGCAGTGGCTGACCAAGCCCGGCAGCGCGGTGAAGGGCATCGCCTACATGCCGGAGGGCACCGGCACCGACCCGGCCGCCTTCGCGCTCTTCGCCGACCTCGCCTGGTCGGCCGGCCCGATCGACCAGCCCGCCTGGTTCCGCGGCTACGCCACCGCGCGCTACGGCGCCGCCGACGCCGACGCGGCCGCCGCCTGGGAGAAGCTGCGCTCCGGCCCGTACTCGATGCCCTCCGGCAGTTGGGCCGAGCCGCAGGACAGCCTGTTCACCGCCCGGCCGTCGCTCACCGCGAGCACCTCGGCCAGCTGGTCCCCCGGCTCGCTGCGCTACGACCCGGCCACCGTGCAGGACGCGCTGACCAGCCTGCTCCGGGTCGCCCCCGCCCTGCGCACCAGCGACGCCTACCGCTTCGACCTGCTGCACACCGCCCGCCAGGCCCTGGACAACCGCGGCCGCGCGCTGCTGCCGCAGATCGCCGCCGCCCACACCGCCAAGGACCTGACCGCCTTCCGCGCGCTGACCGCCGAGTGGAACCGCGACCTGGCCGCCCTCGACGAGCTGATGGCCACCGACAGCCGCTTCCTGGTGGGCAGTTGGCTCGCCCAGGTCGACGGCTGGGGCGCGTCCGCCGCCGAGACCGACCGGCTGCGGTACGACGCCCGCTCGCTCGTCACCACCTGGGGCAACCGCTCCCAGGCCGACGGCAACGGCCTGCGCGACTACGCCGCCCGCGAGTACTCCGGCCTGGTCAAGGACCTCTACGCCAAGCGCTGGGCCGCCTACTTCCAGTCCCTGGAAACGGCCCTGGCCACCGGCACCGCCCCCGCCGCCGTGGACTTCTTCGCGATGGACGACGCCTGGGCGCGCGGCACCACCGCCTACCCGACCACGCCCACCGGAGACGTCTTCACCGTCGCCTCCGCGATCGCCGCCGCCCTGCCCCCGGTCACCCCCGCCGGGCCGGTCACCGGCAGCAGCGGCAAGTGCGTGGACGTCACCGGGGGCAACTCCGCCGACGGCACCGCCCTGCAGCTCTACACCTGCAACGGCACCGCCGCCCAGACCTGGGCCGTCCCCGGCGACGGCACCCTGCGCGCCAAGGGCAAGTGCATGGACGTCCGCAACGGCGCCGTCACCCCGGGCACCGTGGTCCAGCTGTACGGCTGCAACGGCACCCCCGCCCAGTCCTGGACCTACCGCGCCGCCGACCGGACCCTGCGCAACCTCAAGTCCGGTCTCTGCCTGGACGCCTCCGGCGGAGGCACCGCCGACGGCACCGCGTTGATCGTCTGGACCTGCACCGCCAACGCCAACCAGCGCTGGACGGTGTCGTCCTGACGCACCGTCACTGACGTGCTTCGCCCGCGAAGCCCGTCCCGGTCAGCCGCTCGGACTCCGTCCAGAGCCGAGCGGCACTGACCGGGTCGCTGGCGGCGGCGGTGCGGCCGACCAGGGTGGGGTGGCCGCGGTTCTCGGCGAAGCCGTCCGGGCCGACGTAGGCGGCGCCGGGCAGGTCCATCGTGGCGGCGAAGAGCGAGGGCAGGGCGCCGGCCCGGCTGTCCTGGGCGATGATCCGGTTCCCGACCGCCATCAGGGCGCGGCGCACCGCGCTGCCGTCGTGGCTCTGCAGGTTGGTGGCCGCGTACCCGGGGTGGGCCGCGAAGGCGCGGACCTGCGAGCCGGAGGCCGTCAGGCGCCGCTGGAGCTCCAGCGTGAAGAGCAGGTTGGCCAGCTTGGACTGGGCGTAGGCCCGGATCGCGTGGTACTCGCCCTTGAGGTTCAGGTTCTCGAAGTGGATCCGGTTGCCCGGGTACTTGTGCATGCCGGAGGCCACCGTGACCACGCGGTCCGTGAGGTGCGGCAGCAGCAGGTTGGTCAGGGCGAAGTGCCCGAGGTGGTTGGTGCCGAACTGCGTCTCGAAGCCGTCCTTGGTCGCGCCCTCGGGGACGTTCATCACGCCCGCGTTGTTGACCAGGACGTCCAGCCCGCCCTCCCAGCCCTCGGCGAACTCCCGCACCGAGGCCAGGTCGGCCAGGTCCAGCCGCCGGACCTCCACGCTGCCGCGCGCGCCCTTGACGCCCGCGGCGGCGGCCTCGCCGCGCCGGACGTCCCGCACCGCGAGGACGACGTGCGCCCCGGCCCGGGCGAGCGCGTCGACGGTGGCGATGCCGAGGCCGCTGTTGGCGCCGGTCACCACCACCCGACGGCCGGACTGGTCGGGGATGTCGGCGGTGTTCCACTTCGCTGTGTTGGCCATGGTCCGAATGTAGGCATCGACAACAATGCTGTCAATGACAACAATGTAGCCAGTGATCACATAGCGGGTAGAGTGCGCTCATGCACCCCCGCCGCTACCACCACGGAGACCTCCGAGCCGCCCTGCTGGAGCGCGCCGAGCAGGTCCTGCGGGAGAAGGGCCCGGCCGCCCTCTCGCTGCGCGAGCTGGCCCGCGACCTCGGGGTCAGCCACGCCGCTCCGAGCCGCCACTTCAAGGAGAAGCAGGCCCTGCTCGACGCCCTCGCCCTGGCCGGCTTCGAACGCCTCGACACCGCCCTGGCCACCGCCGACCCCGCACCCGGCTCCGAGCCCGGCTCCTTCGCCGCCCGCCTCGGCGCCCTGGTCCGCGCCTACGTCGGCTTCGCCACCGCCCACCCCCAGCTGCTCGACCTGATGTACGCGGTGAAGCACGACCCGCAGGCCACCGAGGCCCTGACCTCCGCCGCCCACCGGGGCCTGCTCCGGGCCGCCGAGCTGCTGACGGACGGTCAGCGCACCGGCGAGGTCCGCCCCGGCCCCGCCGAACAGCTCTGCCTCCCGACCCTGGCCGCCGTCCACGGCTTCGCCGACCTCGCCGCCAGCGGCCTCCTCCCGCCCGAGGAGGCGGCCGCCGCCCTGGACGACGTGGTCGCCTTCGTCCTCCGCGGCTGCGCGCCGGACCGCACCGCCGACGCCTGACCGCCGCGCGCGCCGGACTCCCGGCGTCGCGGCCGACGGGGCATCAGGCCCCTGCTCCCCACCGCCCGAGCCGGCCGTCCGGCCGTCCGGCCGCGTCCGCCCTGCGTGCGGCGGGGCGCGGCCGGAGACTGGTGGGGATGATCCTCGGGCTCTCCACCGCACTGGCCGCGACCGTCTGCTTCGGCTTCGCGTCCGTCCTCCAGGCGCGCGGCGCCCGGGCCGTGCCCCCGCGAGTCCGTCCTACGGGCCGGGCTGGCGGCCCGGCTGGCGCGCAACGGCCCGTTCGTGCTCGGCACCGCGCTCGACGTCGGAGGCTTCGCGCTCAGCATCGTCGCGCTGCGCACCCTGCCGCTCTTCCTGGTCCAGGCACTGACCAACGCCAGCCTCGCCGTCACGGCGGCGGCCGCCGTCCGCTACCTCGGCGTCCGGCTCCGGCCGCACGACCTGGCGGCCATCGGTGCCGTGGTGGCCGGGCTTGTCCTGCTCGCCGCCGCCTCCGGCGCCACCGGCCGCGACCGGGCCGGGCCCGCGTTCCACCTGGCCCTGCTGCTGGCCACCTTCGCGATGCTGCTGCTCACCGCGTTGCTGGCCCGGTGGGAGGGCGACGGGGTGGCCGTGGGCCTCGGGCTGCTGGCGGGGGTCGGCTTCGGCGTGACCAGCCTGGCCGTCCGGGTCCTGGAGGTCTCCGGGCCGCTCTCGGTGCTCACCGACCCCGCGGCCTACGCACTCGCCCTCGGCGGCCTCGGCGGCTACCTGGCGTACGCCCTCGCACTGCAACGCGGTTCGGTGACCGCGGCCACCGCCGCCTCCGGGGTCTCGGAGACCGTCGGCCCCGGGGTGGTGGGCGTCCTCGCCCTCGGCGACCACGCCCGCCCCGGCCTCGGTTGGCTCGCGGCCGTGGGATTCCTGGTCTCCGTCGGCGGAGTCCTGGCCCTGGCCCGCTTCGGCGAGGTCGGCACCGACGCCCCGCCCACCGGCCCCAGCACCACGTCAGCCCCCACTGCGGGCCCTGCCGTCACCCCGCCCTTCGTCCCCACCACGCCAGGCACCACGTCCGACTCGACGTCCGCCCCGGCTCCGAACCTCACCTCCGCCTCCCCCGGCACCACGTCCGACACGGCCTCCGCCTCCAACCCCACCCCGCCGGAGGCGGGCTCGCGGCGAACCCGCGGAAGGGCGCGCCCGCCGGTCCGGTGAGACGGTGGGAGTTCCGGCACGGCGGCCACCGCCGCCGCACCGCCGACACGGTGGACGGTGATCCATGGCTGACACCCCGCACCCCGCTCCGGCCGTCGCGCTGGTGACCGGCGCCTCCAGCGGCCTCGGCGCCGCCACGGCCACCCGCCTCGCGGCGGCCGGCTGGCGCCTGCTGCTCTCCGGCCGCGACCGCCCCCGCCTCGGCGCCGTCGCCGACGCCACCGGCGGTCTGGCGATCCCCGCCGACCTCACCGCTCCGGGCGGGCCCGAGCAGCTGGCCGCGCGTGCCCTCGCGGTGGACGGCCGGGTGGACGTCCTGGTCGCCAACGCCGGCATCGGCTGGCGCGGCCCCTTCTCCCGGATGCCGATGGACGTGCTGGCCGACATGGTCGAGCTCAACCTGCTGGCCCCGCTCCGCCTCTCCCGCCTGCTGCTGCCCGGCATGCTGGAGCGCGGACGGGGCCGGATCGTGCTGGTCGGTTCGATCGCGGGCGCGGTCGGGGTCCGCGACGAGGCGGTCTACTCCGCCACCAAGGCCGCCCTCGGCCTGTTCGCGGAGAGCCTGCGGTACGAGCTGCGCGGCAGCGGGGTGGCCGTGCGGGTGGTGGTGCCCGGGCCGGTGGACACGCCGTTCTTCGCCCGCCGGGGCACCCCGTACCAGCGCGAGCACCCAAAGCCGAGCCCGCCCGAGCGGGTGGCGGAAACCGTCTACCGCGCGGTGGTCGGACGGCGCGACGAGCTGTTCGTCCCCGGCTGGTTCCGGGTGCCGGGGCGGGTGCACGGGACGGCGCCGCACCTGTTCCAGCGGCTGAACTCGCGGTTCGGCTGATGGGCGCCGGCCGGGCCGCCCTGCTGGCCGCCACCTCCGCCGAGGCCGTACACCTGGCACCGGCGGCCGTCCGGCTCGCCCCGGTGCGCGGGCTGCTCTTCCGCCGCCTGGCCGGGCACGGGGCCGCCGGGCACGTGGCGCTCACTTTCGACGACGGCCCCGACCCGGCCTCCACCCCGCTCTTCCTGGACCGTCTGGACGCGCTCGGGGTCTCCGCCACCTTCTTCCTCCTCGGCACCATGCTGGAGCAGTACCCGTACCTGGGACGGGAGTTGACCGACCGAGGCCACGAGGTCGCCGTGCACGGCTGGACCCACCGCCCGCAGTGGGGGCCCTCCCCCGCCCGGGACGCGCGCGAACTGCGGCGCACCGTCGAGGCGGTGACCGAGCTCTGCGGCCACCGCCCGCTCTGGTACCGGCCGCCCTACGGCGTGCTCACCACCGGACTGCTGCTCGCCGCACGGCAGTTGAAGCTCCACCCGGTGCTCTGGACGGCCTGGGGCCGGGACTGGAGCGCCGGGGCGACCCCCGCCTCGGTCTACCGCACGCTCCACCCCGGCCTGCACGGCGGGGCCACCGTGCTGCTGCACGACTCCGACTGCACCTCCGCGCCGGGCTCCTGGCGCTCGGCCCTGGACGCCCTCCCGCTGGTGGCGGAGCACTGCTCGCGGCTCGGACTGGAGATCGGCCCGCTGCGCGACCACGAACTGACGAGGCGTCACTACCCGTACGACTGAGCGGAGTCGGTGAGTCCGACCCGCGCGAGGGCCTCGGCGAACCCCTTCTCCCACACCCCGGGATCGGCCCCGGCGGAGGGCGGGGGCAGCGGGCGGCCGAGCGCCGCGAGGGCGTTGCGGACCACCTCCTCGGGGCCGGCCGAGGTGACGTCGGCGTGGCCCAGCTCCAGTTCGTGCTGGAGGTTGTCGCGGCCGTGCCCCTGCACCACGTCGAGCAGCAGCAGGCGGCGGCCGATCGCCCGGGCCTCGCTGCAGGTGTCGCCGGAGCTGGTGACCACCAGGTCGGCGGCGGCCATCAGCGCCGGGATCCGGTCGGTGTGCCCGAAGGCGTGCAGCCGGGGCTGCCGCCGGGCCAGCGAGCGCAGCCGGGCCTCCAGCTCCCGGTTGCGGCCGGCCACCGCGAGCACGTGCGGCCCGGCCTCGGCGAGCGCCCGGGCGGTGCGCGCGATCGGGCCGAGCCCCCAGGCCCCGGACATCAGCAGCACGCACCGCGCCCCGGCCGGCACGCCCAGCTCGGCCCGGGCCTCGTCCCGCCCGGGCGGGGCGTAGAAGCCCGGGCGCAGCGGCGCGGCCACCACCGCGACGGCGGCCTGCGGCCGGTAGCGGCGGACGGCGCAGGCGGCCACCTCCGAGGTGACCAGGAACAGGTCGGTGCCCTCCTGCACCCAGAGGCGGTGCGGCGTCACGTCGGTGCAGAGCACCAGGTGGACGGTGCCGGGCAGGCTCGGGCGCAGCTCGTTGACGGCCGCGGTGGCGGTCGCGAAGACCGAGACCACCAGCTCGGCGGGCTGCTCGGCCAGCAGCTCGCGCAGCCGCGGCACCAGCCGGGCGCGGGCCGCCGACTCGGCCAGCAGGGCGATCCGGGTGCCCGGGCGCAGGGCCGCGAAGTGGAAGGCGTCGTAGGCGCCGGGCAGGTCCAGCAACCGGCGGAAGACCCGCTCGCCGACGGCCGAGCCGTGGCGGCCGAGCAGGGCCATCGCATCGACCGTGCGGGTGGTCCAGCCGCGTCGGTGCAACGAGTCGGCGCAGGCCTGGGCCATCACGTCGTGGCCCTGGCCGAGCGAGCCGGAGATCAGCAGGGCGTGCGGCAACGGTGAACTCCCTTGCGGAAGAAGGTCATTCGGTCCGGGCAGGAGCGTTGTCGCGGTACCAGTCCACGTAGCGGCGCACTCCCTCGGCGAAGGGCGTGCCGGGCTTCCAGCCCAGCAGGCGCGCGGCCTTGGCGTTGGAGATCCGACGCGAGGCGTAGTCGGCGGCCCGGGCCGGGACGTGCTCAACGGTGACCGGGCCGAGCAGGCGGTCCACGGTGTCGGCGATCTCCCGGATCGAGATCGGGGTGCTGCCCTCCAGGGCGATGGTCTGGTCCTGGGCGGCGGGATCGAGGGCCCGGACGTGGGCGTCGGCGAGGTCCTCGACGTAGACGAAGTTGCGCGTCTGGGCACCCGTCCCGGCGATGGTGATCGGTCGGCCGGCCAGCGCCTCCTGGACGAAGCGGGCGATCACCAGCTCGTCGCGCATCCGCGGGCCGTAGGGGATGCCGTAGCGCAGCACGGTGAAGTGCTGGCCGTAGAGTTCGCGGTAGCTGTGGGCGACCAGCTCGGCGGCCAGCTTGCCGGCCACGTAGAGGTGCCCGCTGCGACTGAGGTCGAAGGCGGTGTCCTCCTCCAACTCCGGTGCCGAGGAGCTCCGTTCACCGGCCGCCGCGCCGTAGACCCAGACCGTGCTGGCCAGCACGGTGCGGGCCAGGCCGCTGCGGCGGGCGGCCTCCAGGACGCAGGTGGTGCCCTCGACGTTGAGCCGCACCGAGCGCACCGGGTCGGCCTCGACCTGCCCGACGTCGGCCATCGCGGCGAGGTGGAAGACCACCTCGCTGCCCTCGAAGGCCGCCGCCAGGCCGTCCGGGTCCAGGATGTCGACCCGGGCGTGGTCGGCGGCGGGGTGCAGGCCCCGGGTCACCGTGTCCACCACCAGGACCTGGTGACCGGCCGCCAGCAGCCGCTCCACCACGTGCGAGCCGATGAAGCCGCAGCCCCCGGTGACCGCTACCCGCATGACGCTCCCTCACCCCACCAGCTCGGCGTGGACCGCCGTGACGGCGGTGATCACCTGGTCGACCTCGTCGTCGGTCATGTCGGAGTGCACCGGCAGGCAGACGTGCCGCGCGCAGACGTCCTCGGCGACCGGCAGCGGTCCGTGCGCCAGGCCGGCGAAGATCGGCTGGCGGTGCAGCGGCAGCTCGTAGACCTCGCCGGCCGCCCGGACGTCGAAGCGCTCGCGCAGCGCGGTCTTGAATCGGGCCCGGTCGACCCCGGGCGGCAGCAGGAGGACGTACTTGTAGAAGTTGCTCCGGCAGCCGGGCGGTTCGGCCAGCGGCTCCAGCCCGTCGAGCGGGGCGAGCGCGTCGGTGTAGCGCCGCGCCACGGAGCGGCGGACCTCGATGAACTCCTTGAGCCGGCGCAGGTGCACCTCGCCGATGGCGGCGTTCGGCTCGCTCAGCCGCCAGGAGGCGCCGTTGCGGACGTGCAGGTTGGCACCGAAGGTGCCCTTGCCCTGGTCGCGGTGGATCCGCGCCTCGTCGCGCAGCTCCTCCGACTCGGTGAGGATCATTCCGCCCTCGCCGCTGGTGACCACCTTGGTCGGGTAGAAGGAGAACGCGCCGGCCACCCCGAAGGACCCGGCGGGCCGGCCCCGGTAGCTGCAGCCGTGCGCGTGCGCCGCGTCCTCCACCAGCGGGATGCCGCGCTCGTCGCAGAGCCGCCGCAGCTCGTCCACCCGAGGGGTGATCAGACCGCCGATGTGCACCAGCACCACGGCGGCGGTGTCCGGGGAGAGGGCCGCTTCGACGCTCTCGGGGTCCAGCGCGAAGGTGGCGGCCTCGACGTCGGCGAAGACGGGCGTGCCCCCGGCGTGGACCACGGCGGCGGCGGTCGCGTAGAAGGTGTTGGCCGGGACCACCACCTCCCGGTCCGCCACGCCGACGCAGCGCAGCACGATCTCCAGCGCGGCGGTGCCGCTGGCCACCGCGACCGCGTGCGAGGCCTCGTGGGCGGCGGCGAAGGCGGACTCGAAGCGCGCGGTGTGCGGGCCGAGGGTGAGCGCCCCGGTGGTGAGGCTCTCGGTCACCGCCGCCGCGACGGCCGCGCGGTCGCTCTCGCCGAACACCACGCGGGCGGGGAACACGGCCATGCGGCACCTCCGACACCCAGGACCAAAACGGTACGAATCCGCCAGAAGACCTCAGGCTACGGCCGGCCCGCCCGGATCCGCGCGACCGCTACGCCGATTCGCCCACACCTGGCGGCGTCCCGGCCCGCGGAGATCCCGGCCTGCGGAAATCCCGGCCCCCGTTCCGCCCGGCGGGGTGCGGACAGTAGGGTCTGCTGGTCTTCTGCAAGTTGCTGCAAGACTTTTCATCACCGAGAGGACCCTGCCATGTCGGGCATCGCCCCACCCGTAGCCGACGAGCGCACGGCACTGATGACCTATCTGGCCCACCAGCGGCGCCTGCTGCGCGTCACTGCCCACGGTCTGACCGAGGATCAGGCCCGCACGGCGGCCACCGCCAGCGAGCTGACGATCGGTGGGCTGATCAAGCACGCCGCCCGGTGCGAGGAGGGCTGGATGCGCCTGGTCCTGCGGGAGCCGGAGCCGGACCGGACCGCGGACGAGTCGGAGGAGTTCCGGCTCGCCCCCGAGGAGACGCTGGCCGGGGTGCTGGCCGAGCACGCGCGGGCGGCCGCGCGGACCGACGCCGTGATCGCCGCGGTCCCCGACCTCGGGCAGGCCGTCCCGGCGCCGCGCGGCACCCGGTGGATCCCCGCCGAGGTCGAGGAGTGGTCCGTGCGCTGGGTCCTGCTGCACCTGATCGAGGAGATCGCCCGGCACGGCGGCCACGCCGACATCATCCGCGAGAGCATCGACGGCGCCACCCAGTACCCGCTCCTGGCGGCGGCCGAGCGGTGGCCCGCCCCCTGGTTCCAGCCGTGGGAGCCGGCGCCGGCCGGCCGCGGCTGACTCCGCCCCCGCGCTCCGCTGCCGCCCGCCCGCTCCGCCCGGCCCGCCTTCCGTGGTAGTACTGCAGGTCGTGAGTCATCTCGGCCGCCCCGTCCACGGCGGCCCCGGCCCGGAAGGGGCACCACCCATGAAGGTCGGGATCACCGAGATCGCCGAGCGCGCGGGCGTCAGCGAGGCGACGGTCAGCCGGGTGATCAACCGTCGCCAGGGGGTGGCGGAGAAGACCCGCGACGCCGTCGAGCGGGCGATGGCCGAGCTGGGCTACGAGCGGCCCGTCCAGGGGCAGTTGGTGGCGGTTTTCACCGAGCACGTGTCCAACCCGTTCTTCACCGACGTCGCCGAGCGGATCGAGTCGGCGCTCGCCCCGCACGGGCTGAAGACCGTGCTCTGCCCCGTCTTCCCCGGTGGGGTCCAGGAGCGCGACTACATCTCGGCGATCATCGACAAGGGCATCGCCGCCGTGGTCTTCCTCTCCGCCTCCAACACGCTCGACGACGCGGACACCGAGGTCTACGAGATCCTCCGCACCCGGCGCATCCCGTACGTCGGGGTGAACGGCGAGTTCGCCGACGCGGTGCCGGCGCCGGTCTTCTCCACCGACGACCGCCAGGCGGCCGCGCTGGCCGTCGAGCACCTGCACCGCCTCGGCCACCGCGCCATCGGCATGGTCTCGGGCCCGAACGGCAACCGCCCGGCCGACCAGCGGGTGCGCGGCTTCGTGGACGCGATGGCCCGTCACGGCCTGCCGGACGCCGAACGGCTGGTGGTCCGTCAGTCCTACACCGTCGAGGGCGGGCAGGCCGCGGCCGGCGTGCTGCTGGGCCTGGGGGCCACCGCGATCGTGGCGGCCAGCGACTTCATGGCGCTCGGCGTGATCCGCGGCCTGCGGCGGCTCGGGCGCTCCGTCCCCGACGACGTCTCGGTGGTCGGCTACGACGGCACCCTGATCACCGAGTTCACCGACCCCCCGCTCACCACCGTCCGCCAGCCGACCGAGCGCCTGGCCCACGGCGTCTCCCGCAGCCTCCTCGACCTGGTCGGCGGCCGCGAGGTCCCGACCGGCGAACTCCTCTTCGACCCCGAGCTGGTCATCCGCTCCACCACCGGCCCGGCCCCGACCGCCTGACGGCTGGTCAGGCCGCGGCCGGCCGGCGCCGCGGCCGGGTCACCATTCGGCGACGAGCGGTGCGTCCGGGGAGTGCTGCTGCCAGGCCTCGGTGAGACGGGTGAGGCGGGCGGGGGCGCCGATGCCGCGCACGGTGGCGATTCCTCGGTCGGTGACGTCGAAGGTCACGGCGCCGATGATCCGGCCGTCGACCACGAAGAGGACGGCGGGAGCGCCGTTGACGGGTGCGTAGTGGACGGCGGGAGTGCCGCCTGCCAGCCGCCGCTTCGCGGGGGTGGGCCGCCAAGCGGCCCGCACCATCGCGGCGACGCGCTCCGGGGTGTCGTAGCGCAGCAGTGTCGTGGCCAGGCCGGCGGCGTTGGAGTCGGAGACCGCGGTCGCGTCGCCGGTGAGCAGCGCCACCAGGCGGTCGGTGCGGCCGGAGGAGGCCGCGGCGAGGAACTCCTCGACGATCCTGCGGGCGGTCGCCGGGTCGACCTCGCCACCGGCGCGGCGGGCGGTGGTGAGGTGCTGCCTGGCCCGGTGGAGGTGCTGCTGGCTCGCGGACTCGGTGATGTCGAGGATCTCGGCCATCTCGGCGTGGCCGTAGGAGAACGCCTCGCGCAGGACGTAGACCGCCCGCTCGAGGGGCGAGAGGCGTTCCATGAGGGTGAGTACGGCCAGGGAGACCGATTCGCGCTGCTCGAAGGTGTCGGCCGGGCCGAGCATCGGGTCGCCGTCGAGGAGCGGCTCGGGCAGCCAGGCCCCGACGGCGCGCTCGCGGCGCACCCGGGCCGAGCGGAGCCGGTCCAGGCACAGGTTGGTGACGACCTTGGTCAGCCAGGCCTCCGGCACCTCGATCCGCCGGCGGTCGGCGGCCTGCCAGTGCAAGTACGCGTCCTGCACGGTGTCCTGGGCGTCGGCGGCGGAGCCCAGCATCCGGTACGCCAGCGAGGCCAGCCGGTTCCGGCTGGCCTCGAACCGGCTGGTGTCGAAGGCGTCGGTGACGGTGCTGTCCACGATGGTCACCCTAGCGAGGCGGCTACGCGACGGTCTTCGCCGGGTGGACGGTCTTCGTCCGGGTGGACGGGTGCGGCACGGCGGCCAGGCGGTGCCTGCGCCGGGGCAGGCCGAAGGTGGGGTGCGAGGTGGTCCACAGCGACAGCCCGAGGATGGCCGACTTGATCCGGGCCGCCTTGCGGCCGCCCAGGAACTTCGGCTTGGCCCGCGCCTCGTCGTCGACCAGCTGCAGGATCCCGTCCCGCCGCCCGAGGCTGATGTGGTTGCCCAGGTACTCCAGCTTGGTGTTCGCGATCTCGCGGCCGGTCAGGCACCCCACGATCGCGTTCGTGGCCTGCATGCCGGTGTAGCCGGCCGAGGCGCAGGACATCGGCAGCGGCCGGCCGTTGTCGCCGGTGGCGTGGGCGCTGTCGCCGACCGCGTAGACCTCGGGGTGCGAGCGTGAGCGCATGGTGCGGTCGACGACGATCCGGCCGTCCTCGTCGACCTCCAACCCGGCCGCGGCGGCAAGGGAACTGACGGCGAATCCGGCCGTCCACACCGTCGCGTCGCAGGCCAGTGCGGTGCCGTCGGCGCACAGCACCCGCGTCGCTTCGACGGCTTCGACGCCGGTGTGCTCCAGGACGGTGACGCCCAGCCGCTCGCAGGCCCGGCGCAGGTGGACGCGGGCTCCGTCGGAGAGCGGGGCGCCCAACTCGCCGCGGGCGAGCAGCGTCACCGACAGGCCGGGCCGGGACTCGGCGATCTCGGTGGCGGTCTCGATGCCGGTCAACCCGTCGCCGACCACCAGCACGCTCCCTCCTCCGCGCCGCTCCTCCAGGCGGTCCAGGTGCTCGCGCAGACGCAGCGCCGCCGGGCGGCTGGTGACGTGGAAGGCGTGCTCGGCCACCCCGGGGACGCCGCGGTCGGCGGCGTGGCTGCCCAGTGCGTAGACGAGCGTGTCGTAGCCGAGCTCGCCGCCGTCGGTGCCGGTGTCGGAGTCGGAGTCGGCGGCCGCCAGCGCGACGGCCCGGCGCTCGGGGTGGACGGCGGTGACGCGGGCCAGGCGGAGTAGTACCCCGGTGTCCGCGAAGACCTCGGCCAGCTCCGGGGCCTCGATCTCCTGGCCGGCCGCGAGCTGGTGGAGCCGCAGCCGCTGGACGAAGTCCGGTTCGGCGTTGACCACGGTGATCTCGGCGTCCACCGGGGACAGGCGGCGGGCCAGGCTCCCGGCCACATAGGCCCCGGCATACCCGGCGCCGAGAACGACGATGCGGTGCTTCATGTCCTGCTCCTGTCGGTTCGCTTGGCTCTCGCGGACTTGAGCGGAGCAGCGGCCCGATTGCTGACAGGAATCGCATGTGACCCGCACCACACCCCGGACGACGCTTGACGGCGGCTCGACACCTCCGCCATCTTTGCTCACACGTGCGACGAACAACCCTGTTCCGAGCAACATTAATCACCGAGGACTGCAGCGGCGGCCCCGTTCCGGGTGACGACCCGGCACGCCCTCGTCGAACCGGCCGACCTTGGAGCCCCCGTGAGCGCCTCCGCCCGCCGCCCTCAGAGCCCTCCCCCGCGACGCCGACGCTCCGCGCGGTTCGGCTCCGTCCTCCTCAGCCTCGCGCTGCTGCCGTCCGCCCTCTCCCTCGCCCTCGCTCCGCAGACCGCCGCCGCGGCCACCCTCCCCCCGGTGGTGCCGCAGCCCGTCAGCGAGACGGCCGTGGCCGGCGGCGGCTTCACCCTCACCGCGCAGACCCCGATCGCGGTCGTCTCCACCGCCCCGGACGCCCTCGGCGTCGGCAGCTACCTCTCCGCCCTGCTGGCCCCCGCCACCGGCTACGCCCTCCCGGTCTCCAGCGCCGCCAGTGCCCCGGCCTCCGGAGCGCTGGTCCTCGACCCCACGGGCCCTGCCGCGCTCGGCCAGGAGGGCTACACGCTCTCCTCCTCCGCCACCGGCGCCACCGTGACGGCGCACTCCGCCGAGGGCCTGTTCCGCGGCGTCCAGACGCTGCGTCAACTCCTGCCCGCCGCCGTGGAGTCCACCACCGTCCGCCCCGGCCCGTGGACCGTCTCGCCGGTGCAGATATCCGACGCGCCGCGCTACGCCTACCGGGGCGTGATGCTCGACGTGGCGCGCCGCTTCTTCTCCGTCGAGGACGTCAAGCGCTCCATCGACCAGTCCGCCGCGTACAAGATCAACACGCTCCACCTGCACCTGACGGACGACCAGGGCTGGCGCATCGCCGTCGGCGCGCTCCCCGCCCTGACCACCACCGGCGCCTCCACCCAGAGCGGATTCACCGGCGGCACCTCCTGGTACTACACCACCGCCCAGTACCAGGACATCGTGGCGTACGCGAAGTCCCGCTTCATGACGGTCGTCCCCGAGATCGACGGGCCCGGCCACACCACCGCCGCGCTCGCCTCCGTGCCCGGCCTCAACTGCAACAACCAGGCCAAGGCGCCCTATGCGGGCTTCGAGGTCGGCATCAGCCTGTACTGCCTCAAGGACACCCAGCACATCGCCAACGTCTCCGCCTTCCTCACCACCGTCATCGACGCCGTCGCCCAGCTCACCCCCGGCCCCTACGTCCACCTCGGCGGGGACGAGACCCCGCAGGCCACCACCGCCGAGTACGACGCCTACGCCAACGCCGCCACCCAGGCGGCCAGTTCACGCGGCAAGACCGTGATGGGCTGGCACCAGCTCGGGCAGTCCGCCCTCCCCGCCGGCAGCGTCCTGCAGTTCTGGGGCGACGCGAGCGACCGGGCGAGCGTCGGCACGGCCGCCGAGTCCACCGGCATCAAGCAGCTGCGCCACGCCGTCGCCCAGGGCGCCAAGTTCGTGATGTCGCCCAGCGACCACGCGTACCTCGACATGAAGTACGACAGCACCGTTCCGTACGGCCTGAGTTGGTCCGGCTACGTGAACGCCCAGAAGGCCTACGACTGGGACCCGTCCACCGTCACCGCCAAGACCGACGGCACCTCCCCCGTCGTCGCGGCCGCCGACGTGCTCGGCGTCGAGGCCGCCCTCTGGGCCGACCGCGCCTACCGCGGCTCCACCAGCCTGCCGACCTCCACCAGCCAGTTCCCGGCGCCCTCGGTCTACGCCGAGTACATGACCTTCCCCCGCCTGCCCGCCATCGCCGAGATCGGCTGGTCCCCGAAGTCCACCCACGACTGGGCGTCCTTCCGCGACCGCCTCACCACCCAGGGCCCGCGCTGGACCGCCGCCGGGATCGGCTACTACGCCGCCCCCGACCTCACCTGGCCCACCACGCCCGGCACCCTGGACGGCGTCCACACCCTCACCATCGGCGGCAAGTCCCTGGACGTGCCCGGCAGTTCGACCAGCACCGGCACCCAGCTGGTCACCTGGACCACCCACGGCGGCACCAACCAGCAGTGGAAGTTCACCCGCCAGTCCGACGGCACCTACACCCTGGTCAACCAGGCCTCCGGCCTCTGCGCCGACGTCAACGCCGGCTCCACCTCCCCCGGCGCCGCGATCATCCAGTGGACCTGCTCCGGCACCACCAACCAACGCTGGACCGTCACTTCGGTGACCGGCGGCCACACCGTGACCTCCGCCAAGAGCGGCCTCCTGCTCACCACCGCCTCCGCGGCCGACGGCGCCCTCGTCACCCAGCAGACCAACTCCTCTTCTCCTCTGCAGGTCTGGACCCTGAACTGACGACCCGACCCCAACACGCGACCGCCCGGGGCACGCACCCCCGCCCCGGGCGGACCACCACCGGCGACAGGCCCACGCTCAGGCGGCTACGTCAGGGAGGGCAAGGACACGATCCATCAGTTCCCGCAGCTCCTGATCCCGCAACACCACCTGGTAGCCGCCCTCCTCCGAGCGCTCACCCCACAGCCTGCGGTCCGACCGACGGATCGTCACCAGCGCCTCCCGGACCGCCGGACTGATCCCTCCGAGCCGGACCAGGTTGCCGAGAGCGTCCCGGAACCGCCAGAACCCGTCACCGCCGCCCGCGATCGCCAGCACGCACTGCTCCAGGGCAGCGCGGTCGTCACCGTGGCCGGACCGCCCGACCGGGCCGGGGTCCGCTCCGCTGAGGCGGGCAGCCAGTGCGGCGACCGCGCGGTGGTTCCCCTCGCAGTCCATGACCTCGCACGCCAGCAGGCTGGGGACGGCAGAGGCCGCCGCCGGCCCGATCGCGTCCAGGACTCCCATCGCGTGGGCCGACGTGAAGCTGTCGGCCAAGAAGGGGACGACCTCGGGAAGCGCCGGCAGGGCGTCCTCGCCCCAGAGTGCCAACCCGTCCAGGAAGGGACGTGTCACGCGATCCCTCGGCTCCGCGTGCCGGAGGACCTCACGGACCTCCGGCAGCAACAGGCTCGCCTGCGCCCGCAACGGCCCCAGGACGTCCACCAGATCCGGCCGTCGCGGGTCCCCGATCACATGGCTCTCCCAATCCTCCTCCCGGAACCGGAGTTGCTCCACCAGACCGGGCAGGGCCCGCGCGTCACCGATGCGCATCAGTGCCCACCGAGCGAAGTCGCCCACCCGCCCGTCGAACTCCTCGTCGGTCGACCGATCCTCCAGCAGCTCAGCCAGCCCGTCCGTGTACGGCGCCGCCCGCCGTCCCAGCACGGCGAGGATGTTCGCCGCACGCAACCTCACGCTCGCGTCCGGGAAGTCGAGCAACTCACCCGCCAAGGGCAGCAGTTCGGCATCGAACGACCGCCGGTCGGTGAGGATCCGCCACCCCAGGTCGAGAACTGCCCGCCACAGCAGCGCTTCCGGCCGCTGACGTGCCGACTGCGCCAGACGTCGAACGAACTCCGACTGCGCCACCCGGTCGGTCTTGAGCGACCAGAAGAACCACGAGATCACCTCCTCCCGCTCCAGCGAACCGTCGCAGTCGACCCGGCACCAGACCGTTCCGAACCGCGGCCGGACCTCGGGATCGGAGAGCGCGTCCACCAGGCGGGACATCCGACGCTCCGGCAGCTCACCGTCCACCCGCAGCGCTGCGTAGACCCCCGCCACCCAGAACACCGGGTCGCTCCCCGCCAGCACCTCCTCGATCACCTCACGTGCGCGATCGGCCATCGAGCCGCCTTCGGAAGCAGCCTCGTCACCGATGGCCAGCAGAAGCGCCATCCGCACCGTCGGATCCGTCTCGACACGCCACCGCTCCACCATGCGGGTGATCCCACCCGCCAACGCGATGGCCTCCCGCCGGACCGCCGGCACCGGGTCCGCCATCAACTCCCGGGCCCGGTCCCACTTCTCCGTCGGCAGGTCGGGCCCTCCCACGTGCGCGAGTACCCGGATCAGCTCCGTCCGGGGGCCGAACTCCTGATGCGCGGCCAGCTGGACGAGTAGCGGCAGGACCGCTTCGGCCAGGGGCGACAGGCCGCCGTCCAGGGTCACCAGGCGGTAGAGCGGTACGCAGTCCGCCTTGGTGGCCAGCGAACCCGCCGACACCAGGCGCTGCACGGCCTGCCGGAACTCCGCGACGGTGATGGAGTGGTCCCCCTGATCCAGCGCGTCCCAGGCCACCTCGTCCAACCTGCCCCGAAGTTCCGCAGCCACCGTCATCCCCACGCGCACAGCCCCTTCGTCACGTCCACGAACGGCGCTCATCCTCCGCCACGGACCGCCCCGCTGTCGCCGGATATACGGGCACCCCCGGCCCGGGGCCCAGGCTCACCGGTCAGGCCGTCGCGGCCGCCGGGGAGTTGGTGGCCACCTGGCGGAGGAAGTCGTCGTTGGTGGGGGTGCGCTTGAGGCGCTCGAGGAGGAGTTCGGTGGCCTGCTGGGTGTCCTGGGCGTTGAGGACGCGGCGCAGGGTCCAGGCGGCGGAGGTGCGGGCCGGGCCGAGGAGGAGTTCCTCGCGGCGGGTGCCGGAGGCGCGGACGTCGAGGGCGGGGAAGACGCGCTTGTCGGCGAGGCGGCGGTCGAGGCGGAGCTCCATGTTGCCGGTGCTCTTGAACTCCTCGAAGACCTGGTCGTCCAGCCGGGAACCGGTGTCGACCAGGGCGGTGGCGAGGATGGTGAGCGAGCCGCCGTTCTCGGTGTTGCGGGCCGCGCCGAAGAGCCGCTTGGGCTCCTGGAGGGCGCCGGCGTCCAGGCCGCCGCTGAGGGTGCGGCCGTTGGAGGGCGCGGCGGTGTTGTGGGCGCGGGCGAGCCGGGTGATGGAGTCGAGCAGGACGACCACGTCGTGGCCGAGTTCGACCAGCCGCTTGGCGCGCTCGATCGCGAGGTCGGCGAGGGCGATGTGCTCGCGGGCGGGACGGTCGAAGGTGGAGGCGATGACCTCGCCGCGGACGGTACGCCGCATCTCGGTGACCTCCTCCGGGCGTTCGTCCACCAGGACGACCATCAGGTGCGCCTCGGGGTGGTTGCGGGCGATGGCGTCCGCGACGGACTGGACGACCATGGTCTTGCCGGCCTTCGGCGGCGCGACGATCAGACCGCGCTGGCCCTTGCCGATCGGGGCCACCAAGTCGACGACCCGGCCGGTGAGTTCGCGCGGGCCGGTCTCCAGGCGCAGCTGCTCCTGCGGGTACAGCGGCGTCAAGTCGTGGAAGGCGGGCCGGTGCTGGGGTCCGTCCTCGGTGCGGCGGCCGTTGACCGTGTCGATCCGCGCCAGCAGCGGACGGCGCTCGCCGCCGGCCGGGTGACGGTTGGAGCCGTTGCGAGGCTGGGCCGGGCCGGCGGGCTGCTGGGTGGCCCCGGTCAGGACGTCGCCGCGGCGCAGGCCGAGGGCCCGGACCTGGCCGGGAGAGACGTGCAGGTCGGTGGGACCGGGCAGGTAGCCGGAGGTGCGCAGGAACGCCTTGCCGTCGCGGAGGTCCAGCACGCCGGCGGCCGGGAGCAGACCGTCGCGGTCGGGCTCGGGCGGCTGTGCGGGGACCTGGGCCGGCGGCCGGACCGTGGCGGGCGTGGCGGGCGCGGCGGGTGCAGCGGGTGCAGCGGGCGCGGCCGCGGCGGCGCGCTTGGCGGTGATCGCCTCGACGAGTTCGCCCTTGCGCAGCCGGGAGTTGCCCGGGATGCCGAGGGCGGAGGCGAGGTGGTGGAGGTCGGCCTTCAGCAGGCCGTCCAGGGCTTCGGTGGTGCTCGGGTCGGTGGTGCCCGGGTCGATGGTGGTGGCGGTGGTCATGGGTGCTCCTCTGGGAAGAATGCTGTGGTGACGGCACGTCCCGGCGGACCCGACGGCCAGGGGCGGGTCGGGAGCGCGGCGGGTGCCGGATGACCGCGGGAGCCGACGGCCCGGCCGCGAGGGATCGCGGAGCTTCGG
>NZ_BAAAYB010000050.1:0-62020 GCF_039535905.1 Kitasatospora albolonga
GGTATCACGTCAGGCTCCCCCACAGCGGCACGGCGCGTGGCGCTAAGCGGGCCCAACGTCTAGGTCGACCAGGCCGCAGGACTCCTCGCTCTGTGGTGTCCGTGACTGCGCGACGGGATCCGGGCCTGCTCGCTGTGCAGTGTGCGGCCGCCCTTCATGACTCGGGGAGCAGCAGCCGCCAGCCGACCGGGAGGTCTGCCCGCGTCGGTGGACATGAGAACGTCTCGTTGTGCGCGCCACGGCTGGCAGTTGACACGGTGCGTCCGGCGCCGGGGACAGTGATGTCGGCGTGAACGCGCGCAGACTTGTCCCGACGCTTGGGCAGGTCCACCGGGGCGAGACCGTCAGAGCCCACGCGGACACTGCCCGGTCCTCGGGTGTCGGCACTGTCTCCGGCCGGTCGAGGAGTGAGGCCGGCTCGCCGCCATGGCGGGTGCTTGCGCGTGTGACGAACTGGGTGCAGCGCCGTGCGGGGCCGCCGTGTGTGGGGCGAGTCGCTGCCAGCATCGTGAAACCGAGTGCGGCGCACACCGACTTTCTGCCGGGAGGGTGCCGAGCAGGGCGTACCATACGCGTGTGCCCACCTGCGCTGGTCGCGGATCGGCGTGAAGTGGGGCGAACCTAGTTGTGTCCTGAGATAGCTGGCGACGGGATGGCACTCGCCTGCTCTGTCGTGTTGGTCCCGCTCCGTGGCTGCTTACAAACGTCGCGCTTTGTCAATTCGGGCTTCCCTCACAGTAAGTAGCGTCGCGCTGCCGTTTTCCACCTGCTGGAAAGTAGTGCCCTACGCACTCTCGTCGCAATCCGGGAGGAATGCCGGAGTCACCCACTTCCGATGTGTCGGTCCGGGCTGCTTCCGTGTCAGTACGCGGGCCGAGAAAACCGACCGTGCCTCGACCGCCAGCAGCAATTGCATGAGCATGTATCGCCCAAACGGCAGTTCACCGGGAGACGCAGCAACCCCGAGGAGCACCATGGCCGAACTCTCCACCCGTTGTCCTCTACCTCACCATCCAGCGCACATCGCGGTGTGTGGAACCGCGTGCTCACGCTGCCCAGCTCCTGCGTGGAGCGCGAGTTGGCCCTGGCCCGTGCAGCGCAGCACGGGATATGGACTGTCCTGAGTCACGTCTCCCTGGAGCACCTCCGAGCACTGCCGCGACCACATGCAGCTGCTGCATAGCAGGACCTTGGCCGACAAAGGTCCGAGTCTCGGCCAGTCCTCGGTGACACACCTCCGTGTTTGAGCCGCCTGAGGAAGGTGAGGGACGGTGCCGGCTAGCTTTTCGACCTTCCAGTACCTTGTGGCCCGTCGGACACGTCGGGCGTCTACGGCGTCATCAGCCGACGAGGGCCGGCAGCTTGCTACCAGGGCGGCGCAGGCCTCTGCCGCTTGGTTTTCCTACGCGAGGTGCTCCTCCTCCGCGCTCATAACACCTTCACCGCACGATCCACGCCGTGGGCCCTCCGGTCTCGGGCAGGGCGTTAGCGCGTGCGGCCGTTGCGGCTGACGCTGCCCGGCCCTCGCAGTCACGCTTGAGCCCGCCGACACGCCTCGGCGTTCGGGGTCATTTTTATTTGCACAAGCAAGTTGAGTGGTCCGCGTCACAACCACTTCGCCAAGTGGATGCTTGACCAAGCATGTACCTGCTCGGCTAACTTTTCTCTCGACAGCGCACGATTCGAACAGCCGAACGGCACCCCGACTGCCCCAGGCTGCGACCGCGAGGAATCCCGCCGTGCCATCGTCCCGCCTCGCCGAGACCGTCGCCTCCCACGGCCGCACTCGGCCCCACCAGATCGCACTCCACCACCACGATCAGGCCGTCACCTACGGCCAACTGCTCACTCTCACTGAGGAGTTGAGCAGGAAGCTGGCACAGCTGGCGCTGCCGGAAGGCAGCACCGTCTGCGTGCCGGCCCACAAGACGCCGCGCACCGTCGCCCTTCTGCTGGCCCTGGCCGGCCGGGGGCACGTCGCCCTGGCCCCCTCGCCCGACCTCGGCCACGAGGTGCTCGACCGCCTCGCCCGGCAGGCCCGGGCGGTGCGGGTGCTCACCGCGGAGGAGAACGGCGCCCTCGCCGCCGCCCCGGTCGCGGCGGACGAGCTGGAGGCCGAGGGCTTCGCGGTGGCGGACCCGGCCCGGACCAGGCTGCTGCTGACCACCTCCGGCTCCACCGGCACGCCGAAGATCGTGCCGATCGAGCAGGACGGCTTCGAGGCCTTCGCCGACTGGGCCACCGAGGAGTTCGGGCTCTCCGCCCACGACACCGCCCTGTCCTACGCCCCGCTCAACTTCGACCTCGCCCTGCTGGACGTCTGGGCCTTCCTCCGGCTGGGCGCCACCGTGGTCCTGGTCGACCGTCAACGGTCCACCGACGGCGAGCAGTTGGCCCAGCTGGTGGCCCGGCACGGCGTCAGCTTCCTCCAGGGCGTCCCGATGATGTACCGGCTGATGCTCGAGCGGGCCGGGGTCTTCCGCACCGTCCGGCACACCGTCTTCACCGGCGACCGGATGCCGGCCGAACTGCTCGGCCGCACCGCACCGGCCTTCCCCCGGGCGGCGTTCCACAACGTGTTCGGGTGCACGGAGACCAACGACTCCTTCATCCACCGGCTGGACCTCGCCGACCTGTCCGGCCCGATGCCGATCGGCCGGCCGATCCGCGGCACCGACGCCCTGGTCCTGGACCCGGACGGCCGGCGGATCAACGGCCCCGGGAGCGGCGAGCTGCTGGTCAGCACACCGTTCCAGACCACCGGTTACCTGCGCCGGGAGCTGAACGCGGCGGCCTTCACCGAGCTCGACGGCAAGGTCTTCTACCGCACCGGCGACATCGTCAGCCGGGCCCCGGACGGCCGTCACTTCCTGGAGGGGCGCGCGGACTGGCACGTCAAGGTCCGCGGCATCCGCACCAACCTCCAGGAGGTGGAGAACGTCATCGCCGCCCACCCGGACGTCGCCGAGGCGGTGGTGGTCCCGCTGCCCGACCCGGAGGCCGGGGTCCGCCTGCACGCCCACGTCACCCACCGGCCGGGGACCCCGCTCACCGGTCTGCGGCTGCGCACCCACCTGGGCCGCCACCTTCCGCGCCACGCCATCCCCAGCTCCGTGCACGTCACCGGCACCGCCCTGCCCCGCACCTCGACGGGCAAGCCCGACCGCAACCTCATCAAGCAGAACCGCCTGAAGGAGAGCGACACATGAGCAGCAGCACCGAGATCGCCGACGAGGTCCGCACCTACGTCGCGGCCGAGTTCCTGGCCGGCGAGGACGCCTCGGACCTGACGGGCGACTACGACCTGATCGAGTCCGGCGTGCTCCACAGCCTGGGCCTGGTGCGCCTGCTGTCGCACTTCACCGAGGCCTACCGACTCCCCGTCGACGACCTGGACTTCACCCCCGACGACTTCCGGACCATCGACTCCATGGTGGCGCTGATCCTCGAGCACAGCCCCGCCACCGTCTGACGCACCCTCCGTTCCACCGCGTCACCGTTCCACCGCGCCACCGGCACCCCCACCACCCACACGGAACACCTTCCGCGTTTCGCATAGGAGAGACAGACATGTTCGTTCGCAGCCTCGATGACGTCGCCCCGGTCGAGTGGGGCAACGGCACCAGCCACCGCCTGCTCACCAAGTCCGACGGCATGGGCTTCGCCGTCGCGGACACCCTGGTGCGCAAGGGCACCTCCAGTGCGCTGCAGTACCGCAACCACCTGGAGGCCTGCTACTGCGTCGGCGGCTCCGGCGAGGTCGTGGAGAAGGACGGCACCCGTCACAAGATCACCAAGGGCACCATCTACGTCCTGGACCAGCACGACCCGCACTACCTGATCGCCTCGGACGACGAGGACCTGCTGCTGGTCTCGATCTTCAACCCGCCGATCGTCGGCACCGAGAAGCACACCCTCTCCGAGGACGGGTTCTCGCAGTACTGATCCGCCCCGCACCCGGGCCCGCCGCACCCCCTGGCGGCGGGCCCGACCCGAGCGGCCGGCGGACCCGGCCCGCGCGCGACCCACCCGAGGAGCCTGACGTGACCGAGGACCTGTACCAGCTCACCGCGCCCTGGGCCGACCGGCTCAACGCCGACCTGGCGAAGTCGGACGCCGCCGGGGAGTTCCCGCGCGACAAGTGGGAGGTGCTCCGGGAGACCGGTCTGCTCCGCACCCACGTCGCCACCGAGTACGGCGGCGCCGGCCACGGCCTGACCGCCACCATGCGCGCCCTGGAGGGCCTCGGGTACGTCTCGCACGACGCCGGGCTCTCCTTCTCCGCCTCCACCCAGATCGTCTCGGTCGGAGTGCCCCTCCAACGCTTCGGAAGCCCGGAGCTGAAGGAGCAGCACCTGCCCCGGATCGCCTCCGGCGAGGCGGTCACCGCGCACGCCATCACCGAGAGCGGCGGCGGCTCGGACGCGATGAACCTGACCACCACCGCCCGCCGCGAGGGCGACCACTACGTGGTCGACGGCGGCAAGATGTTCATCACCAACGCGCCGGTCGCCGACCTCTTCCTGCTCTACGTCCGCACCGGCAGGCCCGGTCCGTTCGGCCTCACCACCCTGCTGGTGGAGGCCGGCACCCCCGGCCTGACGGTCGGTCCGGCGATGGACAAGATCGGTCTGCGCACCAGCCCCATCGGCACCCTCTCCTTCGAGGGCCTGCGGGTGCCGGTCCGTCAGCGGGTCGGCCAGGAGGGCACCGGCTTCCTGGTGCTGGACCACGTGATGAAGCGCGAGGTGCTGTTCGGCTTCTCGCTCACCCTGGGCGAGATGACCAGGCGGCTGGAGACCACCATCGCCTTCGCCAAGGAGCGTCACCAGTTCGGCCGGCCGATCGGCGACTACCAGGCCGTCTCGCACAAGATCGCCGACATGAAGATCCGGGTCGAGACCGCCCGCAAGTGGCTGACCGACACCGGCGCCAAGGTGGAGCGCAACGAGGACTCCGCCCTCGACCTCGCCGCCACCAAGACCGTGGTCTCCGAGGCCAACCTCCAGACCGCGCTGGACGCGGTGCAGATCCACGGCGGCCGCGGCGTGCTCACCGAGTACGGCATCGAGCGCGACCTGCGCAACTCGATCGCCGGGACGATCTACTCCGGCACCTCCGAGATCCAGCGCAACCGGATCGCCACCCTTCTCGGGCTCTGAGAGGGCCCTCCGAGAGGAACTTCCCGTCATGACCGAGCAGTTGGACCACCTCATACTCCCCACCGCCTTCCTGGACCACCAGACCGAGGAGGTGCAGGCCTTCGTCGACCACGCCGTCAAGGACCGCTCCGCCGACCCGGTCACCAAGGCGGTCGAGCTCTACTACGCCGTCCGCGACGGCGTCTTCTACGAGGTCTACGGCGCCCCGCTGACCCCCGAGGGCCTGCGCGCCTCGAACACCGTCACCACCAAGTCCGGCTTCTGCATGCACAAGTCGGTGCTCTACGCGGCCGCCGTCCGGGCCGTCGGCATCCCCTCCCGGCTGCTCTACAGCGACGTGCGCAACCACCTCGCCTCGCCCCGGCTGCTGGAGCACATCGGCAGCGACGTGTTCTTCCACTCGCTCACCCAGGTGCACCTGGAGGGCAAGTGGGTGAAGGCCACCCCGGTCTTCAACAAGCTGCTCTGCAAGCTCTACGGGATGCAGCCGCTGGAGTTCGACGGCCGCACCGACAGCCTCTACCACCCGACCGCCGAGGGCGGCGGCTCGATGGAGTTCCTGACCGACCACGGCGCCTTCGACGACCTGCCGTACGACTTCGTGCTGGCGAACATGCGCCGCAAGCACCCCAAGTTCCTGGACGACACCGGCACCGGCACCGTGTCCGGCGGACGGCTGGCCGACGAGGCCACCGTCCCCACCCACTGAGGAGAGCGACAATGAGCAGCACTCCCCCGCCCCTCGACGGCTGGGACGCCTCCACCCGGATCGGCGTCGTCGTCCCGCACGCCGACGTCGGCCCGGAGGCCGAACTCCAGGCCCTCGCACCGGAGTCGGTGACCATCCACGGCTCCCGGATCCACTTCGCCGCGATGAGGGCCGGCGGCGAGATGGACGAGAAGATCCCGCACGACCCGATCCGCTCCTTCGTCCAGGCCCCCTATCTGGACCAGGCGGTCGAGCTGCTGGCCGCCTCCCCGCTGCACGCCCTCACCCTCGGGTTCACCTCCTCCTCGTACGCGCTCAAGGCCGCCGGCGAGCAGGAGCTCTACGAGCGGCTGCTGCCGGTCACCCGCGGACTGCCGCTCACCGGCACCACCAAGGCCGCCCGGGCCGCCTTCGACGCACTCGGCGCCCGGCGGATCGCGGTGGTGAACCCGCCCTGGTTCGACGACGCGCTCTCCACCCAAGGAGCCGACTACTTCCAGGAGTTCGGCTACCAGGTGATCCACCACGGCCCGTGCGGGCTGCCCTCGAACCAGAAGGCGATCACCCCGGAGAACCTCTCCGCCTGGATCCGCACCACCGTCGCCGCGCACCGCCCGGACGCCGTCCTGGTGGCCGGCAACGGCATCCGCGCGGTCGGCACCATCAGGCCCCTGGAGGAGGAGCTCGGCTTCCACGTCCTGACGGCCAACCAGGTCCTCATGTGGCACGCCCTGCACCTCGCCGACGCCGCCCACCTGGCCGCCGCCGTCACCGACTACGGCCACCTGTTCTCGGTCTCCCCGAAGGAGGGCGCGGCATGAGCCTGCTCGACGCCCAGTCCTACGAGGCGGTCTTCGGCACCCCCGAGGGCGACACCTACCGCGTCCCGCTGGTCTGCTGGCGCGAGGACGGCGAGCACGTGCACGGCCTGGCCCTGATCAAGGGTCACCTCCGCCGGGTCGACCGCCTCCCGCAGTTCCTCCGCTACGCCGACCGCACCGAGACCCGCACGGTCCCCCCGGTGACCACCCCCGAGGTCACCGCCCTCACCCCGGTCCGCCCCCTCTCGGACGCCCAGCTGTCCTGACCCCCTCGCCCCCGCCCCCTCCCCGGGCGGGGGCGTCCGGCACAATCGGCGTCATGACGGGGAACGACATCCGAGCGGTTTTCGAGGCGGCCGGCTGCGAGGGCGCGCTGTGTGTCCTGGAGGTCGGCGGTGAGGGTGAGGTCGCGCTCGACGCCGAGGCGCCGGTGGTGGCGGCTTCGGTGAGCAAGGTGCAGATCGCGTTGGAGGTCGAGACCTGGTTCGCCGAGGGCCGGCTCGACCCGCGCGAGCGGGTGGTGCTGCGGGCCGGGGAGCGGACCGACGGGCCCACCGGGCTCTCGCTGCTGGCGGACGACGTCGAACTCTCCCTGCGGGACCTGGTGGTGCTGATGCTGACCGTCAGCGACAACCCCGCCACCGACGAGCTGCTCCGCCGGGTCGGCACCGCCTCCGTCAACGCCACCGCCGAACGGCTGGGCCTCGCCGGCACCGTGCTCGGCTCCGACCTGCGGACCATGCTCGACACCGTCGGCGAGGACCTCGGCCGGGCCGACTGGGCCGACCTCCAGCGCTGGTCCCCCACCGCCACTCCCCTACAGCACGCCGAGGCCGACCGGCTGCTGCTCGCCTCCCGCACCCTGGACCCGGCACGCTCCCCGCTGCGCACCACCCCGCGCGACATGGCCCGCCTGCTCGCCCTGATCTGGACCGACCGGGCCGGACCGCCCGCCGCCTGCGCCCGGGTCCGCTCGGTGATGGCCCGTCAACTCACCCGCCACCGCCTCGGCAGCGCCTTCCGCCCACCCACCCGGGTCGCCGCCAAGAGCGGCAGCCTCTTCGGCATCGTCCGCAACGAGGCCGGCGTGGTCACCCTCCCCGACGGCCGCCACTACGCCGCCGCCGTCTTCACCCGCTCCGCCCCCGGCGCGGACGACGCCGCGATCAGCACCGCCATCGGCACCGCCGCGGCCCTCGCCGTGGCCACCCTCGCCGGGAGCGGGTGACCGGACGGCGGTCCCGGCCTCCTACGGGGCGGGCCCGAGGGGTCCACCGAAGGTGCTGTCAGGAGCCGGGCGCGCGGAGGGAGGCGGAGAGAGCGCGGGCCTCGTGTTCGGTCATGCGGGGGGTCTCGTAGGGGACGGCGTTGACCCAGCGTTGGGTGAGGCGGGCGATCCGCTCGCCGTAGCGTTCGGCGGTGAGCAGGTCGCCGCGGGAGCCGGCGCTCTCGGGGCCCTGGTCGGCGTGGCTCTGGCTCATCAGGCCGAGCCAGGAGCCGAGGCGGTTGAGGTCGTCGCGGCTACCGCCGCTCCAGTTGTTGCCGGGCATGTCGCCGACGCCGACCCACTGCATGCCCATCTGGGCGCCGAACACGGCGAGTTGTTCCAGGACGGTGAGCTTGTCGCCGCTCTGCGAGGCCGACATGGTGAAGGCCCCGGCCAGCTTGTCCTTCCAGGCCTGGGTGGTGAACGGGGTGAAGGCAGCCTCCATGAAGGCCTTGAACACCGCCGAGACGCTGCCCATCAGGGTCGGGGACCCGAAGACGATCGCGTCCGCCCGCTCCAGCAGGGCCATCACCTCCGGGTCGTACCAGCGGCCGGCGTTGACGTCCGCGGCGCGCAGCGGCACCAGGTGCACCTCCGTCCCCGGAACCGACCGGGCCCCGGCCGCCAGGTGTTCGGCCAGCACCTCGGTGTGTCCGTGGATGGAGTGGTACACCACCGCCAGGGTCACCGTGGGAGTGCCGTCCAGATCGTGCGAGGTCATCACAGCTGTTCACCGCTTCCGTTCGTCGGTCCTTCGCTCTCGCCGTCCATCACACCCCGTGGCTGACGGGCCATCAACGGCGATCTGCGGACCGCAGCGATCGGCCGCGGCGATCGATCGGGGTAGCGTGGCTCCCGTGGACAGGATCGAGTTGGAAGCGTTCGTCGCCGTCGCCGAGGAGCTGCACTTCGGCCGGGCCGCCGCCCGGCTGCACCGGGGGCAGCCCACCGTCAGCGAGGCGGTCCGACGGCTGGAGGGGAGCCTGGGCGGGCGGCTGTTCCACCGCACCAGCCGCCGGGTCTCGCTGACCGAGCTCGGGGAGGCGATGCTGCCCGAGGCCCGGGCCACGCTGGCGCAGCTGCTCCGCTTCCAGCAGCGCGGACGCGCACTGGCGGCGGGCGAGCGGGCCCACACCACTCTCGTGGTCGCGCACGCCGAGTACACCTGCCACCAACTCCTGCTGCGCTGCCTGCCGTTGCTGCGCGAGCGGTTCCCGGAGGTGACGATCGTGCCGGAGGTGATGTCCACCGCCGCCCAGGTCTCCGCCTTGCGGGCCGGGACCCTCGGGCTGGGCGTCGCCTGGGCGCTCGGCGAGGTCACCGGGGTCAGCGCCACCGCACTCTCCACGGAGCGGTTCGTGGCTCTGCTCCCCGCCACCCATCCCTTGGCCCGGCAGCGTGAGTTGAGCACCTCCGAGCTCTCCGCCAGCAGCCTGCTCACCTGGCCGCACCAGGTCAACAGCGGCCTCTGCGACCGCCTGCTGACCGCCTTCCGGATCGGCGGCGCCGACCTGCGCATCATCCGCACCGCCGACAGCGTGCACGCCATCGCGGCCCACGTGGCGGCCGGCACGGGCATCGGCATCACCGTCGAGTCGGCCTTGGACGTGACTCCGCCCGGGCTGCGGGCCGTACCGCTGACCGGGCCGTCGACCGCGGCCGAGCAGGTGGTGCTCACCGCGGCCGATCCCTCCGAAACCGCCCTCGCCCTGCGCGAGTTGCTGCTCCGGGAGGCGTCGGCGGGGTGACCCTCAGTGCCGGTGGTGGTTGTCCGGTTGGGACGGGTCGCCGGGGTGTTCCAGGCCGGGGACGAGGGTCAGGCGGGTGGCGCGGGTGTGGTCGAGCCAGCGGGCGAAGGTGAGGCGGCGGGCGGCTCCGTGGGGGTCGGCGGTGGGGGTGGTGGCGGGGCGGGAGCGCAGGCCCACCAGGGTGGCGGTCCAGCCGTCGGCGGTGACCTGGGTGCCGGGTGGGGCGGCGCGCAGGGCGGCGGCGAGGGCGGCCGGGAGGCTCTCCGGCGCGGCCTCGAACTCTCCGTCCGGGGTGGCCAGTTGCCAGAGCGGATCGACCGGCTGCGGAGGCGGTGGGGGCGGGGCGGGAACGGCGGAGGTGACGGCCGTGTAGACGGCGCGGACGGCGGCGCTGCCCTCGAAGGCGGCGGCCGTGATGGAGCCCAGCTCCACGGCGGCGCGCTGGTCCAGGCGGACGGGGCCGGGCTCGGCGAGGTCGAGGCCGCGCTCGGCGGCGACGGCGGCGCACAGCTCCTCGGTGAGCAGTACCTGGGCCACCCAGCGGGTGAGTTGGCGGTCCTCGGCGCTGCCGGGGGCGGGCAGGGCGGAGGAGCGCGGGCCGGAGCGCAGCGCCGCCAGGCGGCGGTCCAGCCCGGTGCGCGGGATCGGACGCCCGTCGAGCAGCCCCAGCACGGACGGGGCGCCGTGGGTGCCGTGGGTGCCGTGACCGCCGGCGGCGCCAGGGACGGCGGGGCCGTTCACGGGGACACCACCAACTCGACGGTCGGGGCGTACTGGCAGCGGCCGTACCACATCACCTTGATGACGGCCCAGAAGGTGCCCGGTGCGCTGCCGGTCGGGGCGTGGACGGTGAACGGGACCTCGGCCGTGGCACCGCCCGCGATGTGGAAGCCCCGCACCGGGTCGGGCAGCAGCTCCCAACTCCCCCAGGGGGAGACCAGTTGGAGCTCGCCGCGGATCTCGCCCCGGGTCCGGTTCGCCAGCCGCAGCACCAGCTCGGCCCGGCCGCCGGGCGCGACCCGCACCGTGTCCGCGGCGACGTCGACCGTGAGCCCGGTGTCCCGGCCCTCGGTGGCGGTGGTGCCCTTGGTCTGGGACCACTCCTCGGGCGCGGGCCCGGGCGAAGGCAGGTCGACACCGACGGCCACCGTGCAGACGTCCTCGACCAGTTGACCGTCGTGCTCGGTCCGGACCGCCACGAAGTACAGCCCGGGCGCGGCGTCGGCGGGCGGCGCGAGGGTGACCGGGAAGCGGACGTGGCCGGAGGCGGCGAGCCGGTAGGGGCGGCGGCGCGGGTTCACGCCCCATCCCTCGGGGGCGATCACCTCCGCGGTGCCCTCCACCTCGGCGTCCACCAGCTGGGAGGCGAGGACGGCGGAGAGCTCGACGGGGGCGCCGTCCGCCACGGGGACCAGGCCGGGCGTCAGGCCGACCGAGACCGGGAGGTACCCGAGCGGAGCGGGGCCCCGGTTGTGCAGCCAGTAGCGGGAGTGGACGGGCTGGGCCGTCTCCGCCGCCGGGCCGAGCAGCGCACCGCCGGGGGCCTCGGGCGCGGCCGGACGGGCCGTCAGGGTGACGATCCCGGCACCGTCCAGTGCGAGCGGGAGCGCGACCGGGGCGAGCGGACGCTCCAGCAGGTCGGCCCGGTGAGGGTCGGTGAGGGTGAGCGCGCCGGAGAGGGTGGCCGCCCGGCCGAGGCCGGTGGACTCCACCAGGCGCAGCGTGACGCCGCTCGCGGGATCGGCGGGGGCGGCCGAGCCGTGCGCGTGCGGGTTCCCGGTCGGCTTCAGCGCGCTCAGCCGGACCTCGCGCTGCGGTTCGACGCGCAGCCAGGAGTGGTAGGCCGGCAGGGTGCCGGCCCGGGCCGGGAGCACGGCCGGCAGCAGCGGGTGGTTGTACTCCTGCCCCTGGGAGGGCAGGTGCAGGGCCCGCCAGTCGCCCTCGCCGGAGACCAGGCTGTAGTCGAACTGGTGCGTCCAGTGCTGGAGTTGGAAGGAGGAGCCGTCCGGGGCGGTGCGCCGGGGCGGGTCGATCCAGACGCCCGAGGGCCAGCCGGTGCAGGAGCGCAGCAGGGAGAGGTGCAGGGCGCCGGTCGGGTCCACCGCGAAGCCGGGCATGCCGCGGTTGAGCAGGGCCACGGTGTGGTCGGTGAGCCGCTCGGCCTCGGGCAGCGGCCCGTCGGGGCTGACGGCATCGATCACCGCGCCGTCCAGCGGGACCGAGGCGGGGTCGGCCAGGATCAGGACGGGCAGCGCCCGCGGCCCGCGCAGGTCGGCGTTGGGCTGCCAGACCTCGCGCAGCGGCTTGTGCGCCGGCACCCAGACCCGCCCGTGCTCGGCCAGGACGGCGCGGTGCGCGTCCCCGGCCGACGCCAGCAACTCCGCGGCCAGCGGGTTGACTTCGGGCCCGCCGAGGACGATCCGGACGTCGGGCAGGTTGGAGTCCACCTCCAGCCAGCCGTAGCGCGCCCAGTCGGCGCCGGCGGTGGTCGCGGTCACCCCGCAGCGGGCCAGCGCGACGACCAACTCCCGCGCCTCCCGCGCCCGTTCCAGCGAGGGGACGACCACCTCGGCCACCCCGATCGCCCGCTCGCCCAGCGCCGAGCCGTCCGGCGCGCTGAGCCGGACCCTGGCGGTGGAACCGAGGCCGAACCAGGTGTTGGCGGGGTTGTCGAGCGTCCAGGGCGCCTCGGCCACGTCCACGTCCGGCAGGGCGAAGCCGCGGCCGATCACGGCGTCCGCCACCTCGCTGACCGGCAGGGCGCCGGGCAGCTCGACCGGGAAGCGGACCCGGAGCAGCCGGTCGGCGCCCCGGTGGTCCACGACCGTGGTGCGGAAGTCGATCCGGTCCTCCCCGGCCCAGAGGGTGACGGTCTGCTGGTGGGCCAGACCGTCCACCTCTCCGGTGACCACCAGGCGCTCCCCCAGCGGCCCGGTCTCCCGCCGCACCGCGGCGGGCCCGGCGGCGGAGCCGACCACCGGCCCCTTGGGCAGCAGGTGCCAGGGCCCCTCACCGAAGTCGGGGTGCTGCGGGTACTCCTGGTAGACCCTCAGCTCGTTGCCGACCCGCCCCTCCTGCAGCAGCTCGCGCCCGCACCGCAGGTCCAGGAGGCTGCTCAGGGCGCCGCCACGCGCCGGGTCGGCCGTCACCCGGTAGCGCGCGTTCGCGGCGGTCGTGCCCTCGGCCGCCGACCAGAGCGGCCGGGCGGAGGGGCCGGGGAGCAGCCGCCAGGAGCGCCACCCGAGCGCCGGGACCTGCTCGGCCCGGAACCACAGCTCGCCGTCCCGGACGGCGCTCGGCAGCTCCGCTCCCCCGTCCGGCGCCAGCAGCCGTCCGCCGGTCACGCCCTCCGGCAGCGGCACCCGCACCACGCCCGAGCGGTCGAAGGAGAGCGTGTTGGTGACCACCACCGCCAGCCCCTCCCCCCGGGTGTCGACCGCACCGGTGAGCGCGGCCAGGGCCGCGTCCCGCACGCCTACCGCCAGATCGTGCGCCTCCCGCCAGCCGCCGGCCAGGTCCAGGTAGACCTGATCGGACTCGGAGCCGGTGATGGCGTCGTGGTGCGCGCCGTACGCGAGGTGGCGCCAGACCTTGTCCAGGGCGGCGGCCGGGTAGCGGCCCAGGCCCTGGAGGGCGGCCAGGGTGGCGAGCTTCTCGGCGTCCACGGCGGCGGTCTCGCCGGCCCGTTGGGCCTGCTTGGTGTCGATGTAGGAGACGTCCTTGCCGGTGTAGACCGGGTTCATGTCCCGGCTCTGCGGGCTCAAGGCCCGTCCCGACGAGGCGAGTTCGGCACGGACGGCGTCCAGGAAGTCGCGCGGGGTGCCGCAGACGAAGCGCGGCCAGAGGTACTTGGCGGCCCAGGAGCGGTGGATCTCGGTGACCCACTTGTTGGGCGGGGTGTAGTCGGTGCCGACCGGAAGCAGCAGGTTCCTGGTCGCGCCGACGGGCTTGAGCTTGCGGTAGAGCCCGTACACCGCCGCCTCGGCGGCGGCCAGGTCCGGCGAGCTGTCCATCCACCAGCCGGCCGAGTAGTGGTGCGGCATGTAGTGGGTGAGCACGCCCCGGCCCGAGGGCGCGAGCCACTCGAACTCGCTGGGGAACTGCATCACCGTGGCGTCGTCCTTGGCCTCCCGGAAGTTCTTCTGGATCGGGCCCCACTGGTGGAAGGGCCCCCGCGCCCAGGCGCTGCCGGTGAGCCCGGCCTCGGCGAGCAGCCCGGGGAACTGCGGGTCGTGGCCGAAGACGTCCAACTGCCAGGCGGTGCGCGGGTCCCCGCCGAGGACGTCGCGCTGGTAGCCGATGCCGTAGAGGACGTTGCGGATAGTGGTCTCTGCGCCGGTGAGGTTGGTGTTGGGCTCGTTGTAGGTGCCGCCGACCAGCTCCACCCGGCCCTCGGCCGTCAACTGCCGCAGCTCGGCTCGGCGCTCGGGGTGGAGGTCGAAGTAGGGCTTGAGGTAGTCGACCTCGGCCAGCACGAAGCGGTAGTCCGGATCGCGCAGGGCCAGGTCGAGGTGGGCCTCCATCAGGGCGAAGCCGTTGCGCTCCCAGAGCGGCCGGGTGGTGGCGTCCCCGGCGAGCAGTTCCCAGGGGGAGGTGTAGGCGGCCTGGGTGTTCCACCAGACCGGGTCGTAGTGGAAGTGCGAGACCATGTACATGGTCCAGCCGGGCTCGGCGACCACCACCCTGGCGGCCGCCAGGGCGTCCCCGGCCCGTACGGTGACCGGGAGTTCGGTGCCCACCGGGTGGGCGGTGAGGTCGAGCGGGACCTCGACCGTCCCCGTGCCGGCCGCGGCGCCCTCGACCCCCGGCCCGGTCACGGTGACCACGGCGGGCGGCCCGTCCAGGGTGACCCGCAGGAGCTGGCGCGGGGCCTCGGCGGTGCCGGTGAACAGGTCGGTGGACTCGACGGCGGTGATGCTGACCGGCACGGGGCTGGTCCTCTCTCTCGTCACCTCGAACGCGGACGGGGCGTCAGGAGCCCCAGGCCTCGAACTCGTAGATCCGGGCGGCCGGGTCGGTGGTCTGGGTCGGCTTGCTCACCACCAGCCGGACGTACCGGGCGGTGAGGCTGACCGGGTGGGTGGTGGTGCCGGCGGTGTTCCCGGTGACCGTGACGGCGGTGGTCCAGGCGTCGGTGGTGGCGTTGCGGACCTGGACGGTGAAGTCGCGGGTGTTGTAGCTCGTGCTCTCGCCTCCCGCGCTCGCGTGCTTGACCACGAAGCTGGAGAGCGGCTTGGCCGCGCCGAGGTCCACCTCCAGCCACTTGGTGGAGGTGAGGGTGCACCACTTGTCGCCGTTCCCTCCCGAGGCGCTGCCGTTGACGGCCTTGGCCGGGCCCTCGTTGGCGTTGCAGGTCCCCGAGGCGGTGGCGGGGCGGTTGAGGGCGAGGTTGGTCTGCGGGGTGGTGCCGCCCCAGGTGACCGTGGTGGTGGCGACGCCCGAGCGGCCGTACTCGGTCGAGACCGCCTCCACCTCCAGTGTGGTGGTGGTCTCGCTGCCGGCCCGGTCGAGCCGGGGCGCGAAGAGCGCGTCGTTCGGGGTCGCGCCGAGCAGGGTGCGGCTGCCGTCGGCGTTGCGGCGGTAGACCTCGTAGTGGTGCACGGGGGCGCCGCCCGAGGAGGCCGTCCAGGCCAGGCGGAGCGACTTCTGCGCGGCGGTCACGTCGGTGGAGCCGAGCACCGTCAGGCCCGAGGGCGCCGCGGGGGCGTCCACCGCGCCGTCGTGGACCGCGAGCTGACCCACCTTCACATCGTAGGAGGCGGCGCTGCCGGTGACCTGGAGGCCGAGCTGGGCGATGGTCCGTCCGGCGTACGCCGACAGGTCCAGGGTCTTGTGCTCCCAGCCGGTGCCGGTGGTGGCCCCGAGGTCGAGCGGGACGAAGGTGGTCGGTGCGTCGCTGAAGGCCACCGCGGCCTTGAGGTTGGAGGCCCCGGCGGCCGGGGTCTTCAGAACCACCGAGAGCTTGGTGTCGGCGGCCACCGGCAGACGGGTCTGGTAGAGCCGCAGGGTGTTGACGGCGTCCAGGGTGCCGGACAGGCGCAGCGAGGAGCCGCCCTCGTAGGCGTCGGTGAAGTCGACCGAGGGGGTGAGCCTGCTGCCGGAGGAGGAGACCAGCCAGCGGTAGGTGGGCGGGACGTCCTGGAGCGAGAGGTTGTTCCAGCCGGTCGGGCTCACCCGCGTCCCGGCCGAGTTCCAGAAGTCGCCCTGGCCGCCGTTGAAGGAGGTGACGAAGGGCTTGGCCGTCACCGGGGAGGACTCCGGCACGTAGGTGGCCAGGCCCTTCCAGGACGAGGAGGTGGTGGTGTTGGAGGGGTCCCCGTTGGCGCCGTCCCAGTACCGCGCCTCGCGGGCGTGCGAATCGGCCCGGGAGGACGAGGAGTTGTACGTCCACTCGGGGCGGTAGAGGCCGAGCGAGGTGGTGTGCGGCTGACCGGCAGGGAAGAGCGAGGCCCAGTCCACCGAGGTGTTGTAGCCGTTGGCCTCGGTGTCGATGCCGGAGTAGAGCTCGAACTCGTTGCGGCCGAGCGAACGGGCCAGGTTCTTCGAGGAGTTGAGCCCGGAGGAGCTCCAGTTGAAGTTCAGGAACATCGAGTCGGAGGTGCGCTGCGAGCCTTCCTGGAGGAAGGCGTCGTTGGCCGAGGTGAGGGCGTTCTGCCAGCTCACCGAGCCGCCCTCGGTCATCGCGTCGTACCACATGAAGTCGACGGCGCCCTTGGACCTGGCGTACCGCATGGTGTTGCGCACCTCGGTGGCCAGGGCCGCATCGCCGCCGCCGGTCTCCTGGTTGACGAACCATCCGTCGAATCCGTACTGCTGGGCGACCTGCACCAGCTTGTCGGCGACGGGGTAGGTGGAGCCGGACTTCTGGACGAAGTCGCGCACCCACTGGAGCTGGCCGCCGTAGGCGGCCGGCGGGAAGAAGACGGTGCCGTAGACCTTCACGCCGTTGCGGTGGGCGGCGTCGATCACGGTGGAGTTGGGGGCCAGGATCAGGCCCTCGGAGGCGGAGCCGCCCCAGAACACCAGGGTGTCGACGTACTGCCAGTGGCTGAAGGCGTAGTAGTTCGGGCTGGCGGAGCCCTGGGAGGGGTTGTTGGAGGTGGGCCCGAAGGAGACCAGCGAGACCACCTTGCCCTCGCCCGCCCTGGCGTTCGGGTTGGCCTTCAACTGCGGGTCGGAGAACCGGGGTTGGAGCGGCACCTTGGAGCGGTTGAAGCGGGCGTCGGGGTCGGCGGCCGGGTCCCAGTTCAGGATGGTGCTGGGGTGCCAGTAGGACGCGTAGGGCTGGTTCCCCGCCGCTGCGACGGGAGCCGCCACAGCCGCCTGCGGTACGGCGAGCGCGGCGGTGCCCAGGGCGGCGCTGAGCAGCAGGGGCAGAAGGGTTCGTCTCATCCGAGTGCTCCGATCCGGCGAGGGGACGCCGAGAGGGTGGGCTGGTGCGGATGGCGCTGTGGCCCGGCCGTCGAGGTGTGCGGCCGGGCTGGGCGGGAACCTAAATCGCTTTAGCTGTCCCTGTCAAGGGTGCGGGGTCATGCAGCGGGCCGTGCTCTCCCGGACCACCAGGCGCGGCGTGGGCATCTGCAGCACCGCCTGCCGCCCCGGTTCGTCCACGGCCGACAGCAGGGTGCGGGCCACCTGCTCGCCGAGCGCGAAGGTGTCCCGAGTGAGGGCGGTCAGCGCGGGGTGCACCACCCGGGTCAGCACCGAGTCGTCGAAGGAGACCACCGAGAGCTCTCCCGGCACGGACACCCCCATCTCGGCCGCCACGCCCAGCCCGGCCAGCGCCATCACGTCGCTGTCGTAGACCAGCGCGGTCGGCCGGGCCGCCTTGGCCAGCTGCGCCCGGGTGGCCGCCGCGCCCTCCGCGTCGCTGAAGTCGGTGGGCACCGAGACGGCCTCCAGGCCGAGCCGCTTCGCCGCGTCCCGCACGGCCCGGATCCGGCGCTGGGTGTGCTGGAAGGCCGGCAGGCCGGCCAGGTGGGCGATCCGGCGGTGCCCGAGCGCGGCCAGGTAGTCCACGATCGAGAGCATCGCCTCGCGGTCGTCGGCCCAGACGCTGGACAGCGTGCCGTGGCCACCGGGGCCGCCCAGCACCACGGTGGGCAGGGCGAGTTCCTCCAGCACGGCGATCCGCCGGTCCCGGGTCTGCAGGTCCACCACCACCAGGCCGTCCACCCGGTGCTCGGACGCCCAGCGGCGGTAGACCTCGGTCTCGGCGGCGGTGTCCTCGACCACCATCAGCTCCAGCGCCACCGAGCGGGCGGAGAGCCCGGCCTGGAGACCCGACAGCAGCTGGGCGAAGAACGGCTCCACCCCGATGGTCCGGGCCGGGCGCGCGATCACCAGCCCGACCGCTCCTGCCCGGGCCCCGCCGAGCGCCCGCGCGGCGCTGTGCGGGCGCCAGTTCATCCGCTCCGCCACCGCGAGGATGCGCTGCCTGGTGGCCTCGCTCACCCCCGGCCGCCCGTTGAGCGCGAACGAGACCGCGCCCTTGGAGACCCCCGCCTCGCGGGCGATGTCGGCAATCGTCGGTCTGCCCATCGAACCTGACCTCTCTCTTGACACCGGAGTCTAGCCAGGAGCATGCTCCCCGACGTCACTAGACCGGTTTAGCACGTTCCTCTTCCACCCCTCGGCAGGACGGACACCGGAACCCTCATGAGACGAATCCGTGCGGCACTGGCCACCGCCGTGCTCGCCACCGCCGCCCTCACCGGCTGCGGCCTGGGCAACGACAGCAAGAGCTACGACACCGTCCCCGTCGGCGGCGAGGTCAAGGGCAAGGTCTCGCTCCAGACCTGGGCGCTGAAGCCCAAGTTCACCGCCTACGTGCAGGGCGTGATCGACGGCTTCCAGAAGCAGTACCCCGGCACCGAGGTCGAGTGGCTGGACCAGCCCGGTGACGGGTACTCGGACAAGGTGCTCAGCCAGGCGGCGGGCGGCACCCTGCCGGACGTGGTCAACCTCCCGCCCGACTTCGCCCTCCCGCTGGCCAAGCAGGGTCTGCTGCTCGACCTCGCCACGTCCGACCCCAAGCTGACCGGGGAGTACGTGGCCGGCGGCATCGACGCCTACCGCTTCCCCGGCCAGGACGGCGCCTACGGATACCCGTGGTACCTCAACACCGACGTCAACTACTGGAACTCCGAACTCCTCGCCAAGTACGGCCTGGACCCCCGGAAGCTCCCCACCAACCTGGACGAACTCATCGCCCAGGCGCGGGTGTTCAAGGAGAAGGCGGGAGCCGACGCCTACCTGATGAGCCGCAAGCCCGGCCTCGGCGACCTGGCCAACGAGGGCGTGCCGATCATGGCCGCCGACGGGAAGAGCTTCACCTTCAACACCCCTCAGGCCGCCGCCCTGCTGGACAAGTACCGGGCCGCCTTCAAGGAGGGCCTGCTCCCGCGCGACGTGCTGACCGACAAGTACGCGGGGAACTCCAAGCTCTTCACCGCCGGCACCGTCGCCTGGACCACCGGCGGCGGCAACCTGATCACCTCGCTGGCCACCGACAACCCGACGCTGGCCCCCAAGGTGGTGCCCTCCGCCGCCTTCGGCACCCCGCCCCTCTACGTCCAGGGCGTCTCGGTGGCGAAGTCCACCAAGAACGCCCCGGCCGCGATCGCGCTGGCCCGCTGGGTCACCAGCCCGGAGAACCAGGCCGCCTTCGCCCACCTGACCAGCATCTTCCCCTCCACCAAGGCCTCGGCGGGCGATCCGTACTTCGCCAAGAGCGACGGCACCAACGCGAGCGACGCCAAGGTGATCGCCTTCGGCTCGCTCGCCAAGGCCAAGATGCTCCAGCCCGTCCAGGTGCAGGACGCGATGAGCGACGTCATCAACCAGCAGATCGCCCTGGCGATCAGCGGGGACACCACCTCCCAGGCCGCCCTGGACACCGCGGTGGCCCGCTGCAACCAGCTGCTCAAGAACTGACGCACCCCCAGGTCAGGCGGAGCCGGGCCGCGCCCCCAACGCACCCCCGGCTCCGCCCCCCACCCCGACGCCCCCCCGGCCCCAGGAAGGAACGGATGACCCACCGCCGCTGGTTCACCCCCTGGCTACTGGCCGGCCCCGCCGTAATCTGGCTGGCGGTCTTCAACCTCTGGCCCACCCTCAACACGGTGGTGCTCTCCTTCACCAACGCCAAGCCGCTCGGCGGCGGGCACTTCACCGGCCTCGCCAACTACGAACGGGCCTTCAGCGACGAGCAGTTGGCCGACGCACTGGTCAACAGCATCGTCTACCTGCTGGTCTGCCTCCCCCTGCTCACCCTGCTCCCGCTGCTGCTCGCCCTGCTGGTGCAGCACCGCCTCCCCGGCATCACCTTCTTCCGCACCGCCTTCTACACCCCCGTGATCGCCTCCGCCGTGGTGGTCGCGCTGATCTGGGGCTGGGTGCTGGACGACCGGGGCGTGGTCAACGGCCTGGCCCAGCAGCTCGGGGTGGTCACCGCCCCCGTCCCCTTCCTCACCGACCGGTGGCTGCTGCTGCTCAGCGCCATCGCCCTGACGGTCTGGAAGGGCCTCGGGTACTACATGGTCATCTACCTCTCCGCGCTGGCCAACGTCGGCCGCGAGCTGCACGAGGCGGCCGCCGTGGACGGGGCCTCCGCGCTGCGCCGGTTCTGGCACGTCACCCTGCCCGGGGTGCGCCCGACCATGCTGCTGGTCTCCGTCCTGATCTCGGTCTCCGCGCTGCGGGTCTTCTCCGAGCTGTACGTGCTCTCCAACGGCACCGGCGGGCCGGGCGGGCGCGACATGTCGGTGGTGATGCTGATCCAGATGTACAGCCGCGGCTTCACCGGCCACCTCGGCTACGCCTCCGCGCTCAGCCTGCTGCTCTTCGCCATCACCCTGGCGCCGATGCTGCTGCTGGCCCGGCTCAACCGGAAGGCGGTCTGAGCACGATGCCCACCCGTACCGGCCCCGCCATCCGCACCGCCCGCACCGCCCGCACCGTCCGGAGCGCCCGCCGTGGCTTCAACTCCCCCTCCCCGTCCGGGAACGCCGTCCGCTACGCGCTGCTGCTGCTGGTCCTCCTGCTGACCGTCGGCCCCTTCCTCTGGCAGCTCTCCACCTCGCTCAAGGGCCCGGCCGAGGACATCTACACCCGCACCCCGGCCTTCCTCCCCGAGCACCCGACGCTGGCCAACTACCGGGCCGTCGCCGACACCATCCCGGTCTGGACCTACGCCGCCAACTCCCTGCTGGTGGCCGCCGTCGCGGTGTTCGGCAACGCCGTCGGTGCGACCCTGGCCGGCTTCGCGCTGGCCCGGCTGCGCTTCCGCGGCGGCCGGCTGCTGCTCGGCCTCTTCCTCGCCACCCTGATCCTGCCGGGCGAGGTCACCATCGTCTCCCAGTACGTCACCGTGCGCGGCCTGGGGCTGGCCGACACCCTGCTCGGGGTGGCGCTGCCCGGCGCGCTGGCGATGCTCAACGTGCTGCTGATGCGCACCGCCTTCGCCGCCGTGCCGCCGGAGTTGGACGCGGCCGCGCTGGTGGACGGCGCCAACGTGTGGCAGCGCCTGTGGCACGTCGGGCTGCCGAACGTGCGCGGGATGCTCAGCGTGGTCGTCATCTTCACCTTCATCGGCGCCTGGGACGACTTCCTCTGGCCGCTGATCGTGCTGAACGACCCGCAGAAGTACACCCTCACCGTCGGGCTCCAGTACCTGAACGGCACCTTCAGCGCCAACCCCCGGCTGATCGCCGCCGGGACCATGATCGCTTTCCTCCCGATCGTCGTCGTCTTCGCCACCCTCCAGCGGTTCTTCTTCCGCGGGGTCGAGGAAGGAGCAGTGAAGGGTTGACCAGGTCAACTGCCGTACCGCGCTTCGGCGTCAACTACACACCGAGCGAGGGGTGGTTCCACCACTGGCTGGACTACGACCCCGGCGCCGTCCGGGCGGACCTGGACTCGATCGCCGCGCTCGGCCTCGACCACCTCCGGGTCTTCCCGCTCTGGCCGCTGTTCCAGCCCAACCGCACCCTGATCCGCCCGCGCGCCGTGGAGCAGCTGGCCGACCTGGTGGACGCGGCCGCCGAACGCGGGCTGGACGTGGCGGTGGACGGCCTCCAGGGCCACCTGTCCAGCTTCGACTTCCTGCCCGCCTGGACCCAGACCTGGCACCGGCGGAACATCTTCACCGACCCAGAGGTGACGACGGCCCAGGAGGAGTACCTGCGCACCCTGGCCGCCGCCCTGGCCGGCCGGCCGAACTTCCTCGGCATGACGGTGGGCAACGAGATCAACCAGTTCTCCTCCGGCCCGCACCCCGACCCGGACCTGATCGCCCCTCAGCAGGCCGAGGACTGGCTGGCCCGGATGCTGGCCGCCTGCGAGCGCGGCGCCCCGGGGAAGCTGCACGTGCACGCCGAGTACGACGCCGCGTACCACCAGGACGACCACCCCTTCACCCCCGGCCAGGCGGCCCGGATCGGCGGCGCCACCGCCGTGCACTCCTGGGTCTTCAACGGCACCGCCCAGCGGCACGGCCCGGACGCCCCCGCCACCACCGGCCACGCCGCCTACCTGATCGAGCTGGCCAAGGCCTGGGCCGAGGACCCCGCCCGGCCGGTCTGGCTCCAGGAGGTCGGCGCCCCCGCCCCGCACGTCCCGCCCGGGCGGGCGGACCGCTTCACCGCCGCCACGGTGGCCGCCGCGCTGGACTGCCCGGACCTGTGGGGCATCACCTGGTGGTGCTCCCACGACGTCAGCCGCTCGCTCGCGGACTTCCCCGAACTGGAGTACACCCTCGGCCTGTTGACCAACGACCGGCGCCCCAAGCCGGCCGGCCTGGCGCTGGCCGCCGCGGTCGCCGAGGCCCGGGCCGACTGGCGGCCGCCGGCCCCGCGCAGCACCGCGCTGGTGCTGGACGTGGGCGGCGAACGGGAGGCGCCCAAGCGCTCGGTCTGCGCACCCGGCGGCCCGTACTTCGAGGCGTTCGCCGCGCTCGCCGCCGACGGTGCCCGCCCGACCGCCCTCCTGCTCGAACGCGTGCACGACGAGGCCCACTTGGCCGCGCGCGGCATCACCGAGATCCTCACAGTCGACGACGTCCGCTGACCACTCCAGGGAGCCCTCACCCCATGCACGACGACCGCAGCCTTGTCGAAGCCCGGCTCAAGCGCGTCCTGGAGGAGCGCGTCCGCCCGGCGGTGTACCCGGAGAGCGTGCCACTGACCGCCGGGATCTGGACCGCCCCGGACGAGCCCGTGCCGGTCGCCGAGGGGATCGCCGCTCCCCGCACGCCGGTGGCGGCCGGTGACCGCTGGGGCGCACCCTGGGGCACCAGCTGGCTGACCGTCAGCGGCACCGTGCCGGCGGAGTGGGCGGGCCGGACCGTGGAGGCGCTGATCGACCTGGGCTTCGACGCCAACATGCCCGGCTTCCAGTGCGAGGGCCTGGTGTACCGGCCCGACGGCACCCCGGTGAAGGGGCTCAACCCGCGCAACCAGTGGGTCAGGATCGCCGACCCGGCCGTCGGCGGGGAGGAGGTGCTGCTGCACGTGGAGGCCGCCTCCAACCCGGTGATCCTGGACTACCACCCCTTCCTGCCCACCGAGCTGGGCGAGAAGGAGACGGCCGGCTCCGAGCCGCAGTACCGGCTCGCCCGGCTCGACCTGGCCGTCTTCGACCGAACCGTCCACGAGCTGGTCCTCGACCTGGAGGTGCTCGGCGAGCTGATGGCCGAGCTGCCGGTGGAGGGCGCCCGCCGCTGGGAGATCCTGCGGGCGGTCGAGCGGGCCCTGGACGCCCTCGACCTCCAGGACGTCAACTCCACCGCCGCGGCCGCCCGTTCGCAGCTGGAGGCGGTGCTCGCCTCCCCCGCCGAGCCCACCGCCCACCTGCTGAGCGCGGTCGGCCACGCCCACATCGACTCGGCCTGGCTCTGGCCGCTGCGCGAGACGGTGCGCAAGGTGGCCCGCACCACCGCCAACATGACCGCGCTGCTGGAGGACGAGCCCGAGTTCGTCTACACCATGTCCCAGGCCCAGCAGTACGCCTGGATCAAGGAGCACCGCCCCGAGGTCTACGCCCGGGTGAAGAAGGCGGTGGCCGAGGGCCGGTTCGTCCCGGCCGGGGGCATGTGGGTGGAGTCGGACACCAACATGCCCGGCTCGGAGGCGATGGCCCGTCAGTTCGTCCACGGCAAGCGGTTCTTCCTCGACGAGTTCGGGATCGAGAACGAGGAGGCCTGGCTGCCGGACACCTTCGGCTTCGCCGCCGGGCTGCCGCAGATCATCAAGGCGGCCGGCTCCAAGTGGCTGCTCACCCAGAAGATCTCCTGGAGCCAGGTCAACAAGTTCCCGCACCACACCTTCCTCTGGGAGGGCCTGGACGGCACCCGGATCTTCACCCACTTCCCGCCCGTCGACACCTACAACTGCTCCATGCTCGGGCGCGAGATCGCCCACGCTGCACGGAACTTCAAGGACAAGGGCCGGGCCAGGCACTCCATCGCGCCGACCGGCTGGGGCGACGGCGGCGGCGGCACCACCCGCGAGATGGTCGGCAAGGCGGCCCGGCTGCGTGACCTGGAGGGCTCGCCCAGGGTCCGCTGGGAGCGCCCCGCCGAGTTCTTCGCCAAGGCCGAGGCCGAGTACCCGGCCCCGCCGGTCTGGGTCGGCGAGCTCTACCTCGAACTGCACCGCGCCACCCTGACCAGCCAGGCCCGCACCAAGCAGGGCAACCGCCGCAGCGAGCACCTGCTGCGGGAGGCCGAGCTGTGGGCCGCGACCGCCGCCGTCCGGACCGGATTCCCCTACCCCCAGCAGGAGTTGGACCGGATCTGGAAGACGGTCCTGCTGCACCAGTTCCACGACATCCTGCCCGGCTCCTCGATCGCCTGGGTGCACCGGGAGGCCGAGGCCACCTACGCGGCGGTGGCCGCCGAGCTGACCGGGATCATCGAGGGAGCGCTGGCCGCGCTGGCCGGCGAGGGCTCCGCCGAACTGGTCTTCAACGCCGCGCCGCACGGGCGCTCGGGCGTTCCGGCCGGGGCCGGCGCGGTGGTGGCTCCCGGCGCGGGCTGCTCGGTGACCGAGCGGGACGGTGGCGGCTTCCGGCTGGCCAACGGCCTGCTGACGGTCGAGGTGGACGGGCTCGGCCTGGTCGTCTCGGTGCTGGACGGTGCCACCGGCCGGGAGGCGGTGGCACCCGGCGCGGCGGCCAACCTGCTCCAACTCCACCCGGACTTCCCGAACATGTGGGACGCCTGGGACGTGGACCAGTTCTACCGCAACACCGGCACCGACCTGACGATGCTCGACTCGCTGGAGGTCGCCGCCGACTCCCCGGGCCTGGTCTCCGTCCGGGTACGCCGGTCCTTCGGCTCCTCCACCGTCACGCAGACCCTCACCCTGGCCGCCGGCGCCCGCCGGCTCGACCTTGACACCGAGGTGGACTGGCACGAGACGGAGAAGTTCCTCAAGGCCGCCTTCCCGCTCGACCTGCACACCGAGCGGTACGCGGCCGAGACCCAGTTCGGCCACCTCTACCGGCCCACCCACACCAACACCAGCTGGGAGGCGGCCAAGTTCGAGGCCTGCAACCACCGCTTCCTCCACCTCGGCGAGCCCGACTGGGGCGTGGCCCTGGTCACCGCCTCCACCTACGGCCACGACGTCACCCGCACGGTGCGCCCCGAGGACCACGGCACGACGACCACCGTCCGGGTCTCACTGCTGCGCGCCCCGCGCTTCCCCGATCCGCACACCGACCAGGGGCTGCACCGCTTCCACCACGCGCTGGCGCCGGGCGCGACGGTCGGCGACGCGGTCCGCGAGGGGTACCGGATCAACCTGCCGGAACGGCGGATCACCGGCGCGGCGGACGGGGTGGCACCGCTGGTGACGGTGGATCAGGAGGCTGTGGTGCTCAGCGCCGTCAAACTGGCGGACGACGGCAGCGGCGACGTGGTGGTCCGCCTCTACGAGGCCCACGGCACCCGGGCCACCGCCCGCCTCACCACCGGCTTCCCGCTGGCGGGGGCGCGGCTCTGCGACCTCCTGGAACGCCCGACGGGCTCCGCCACCACGGACGGCGACGCGGTCGAACTGCGCCTGCGCCCCTTCGAGTTGGTCACCTTGAGGCTGACCCGCTAGTCGCCGTCGCACCCCGGGCCCGCACCGACTCGCGGCGAACCCGCCGCGAGTCGGTGACGACGGCTCAGGCCCCGTCCTGCGCCTGGCGCCTGTCCACGTACTCGGCGATGAGCGAGAAGAACCGCGCCGGGTCCTCGAACGGCAGGCCGTGGCCGCCGGGGACCTGGAGGAGGTCGGCCCGGTGGATGGCGGCGGCCAGCTCGCGTTGGTGGTGGGGCGGGATGACCAGGTCGTCGGCGCTCGCCAGCACGAGCGTCGGCGCGGTGACCCGGCCCACCGCGTCACGGAGGTCGATGCGGGCGTCGAGCTCCATCTGCCCGAGGATGCGCTCGTCGAGCATGGCCGTGAAGCCCGCGGCCATGTCGGCGAACTGCGCGTCGTCGAGGGTTCCGAGGAGCCCGGGCCCCATCGCGGTGAGGATCAACTGGCGGGCCAGCAGGGCCGGGTCGGTGCGCAGCAGGCGCGCCCACAGGTCGAACATGAACGCCTCGCGCGGGCCCGTCCTGACCCATCCGGCGTGCAGGACGAGCGAGGTCACGGCATCGGCATGGCGGGCGGCCACGGCCGTGGCGACGACGGAGCCCAGCGAGTGACCGACCAGGTGGAACCGTTCCAGTCCGGCGGCCCGGGCGGTGGCGGCGACCCGGTCGGCGAGGGAGTCCAGGTCGATCGGTCCGGGATCGACGGGGGTGTCGCCGGCGCCGGGCAGGTTCGGGGCGACGACGGTGTACCGGTCACGCATCGCGTCGATGAGGGCTTCCCAGTTCGAGGTCGCGTCGGCGCCGGTGCCGTGGATCAGGACCAGACCCGGGCCGGACCCTGCGACGACGTGATCGAGCGGTTCGCGGCTGGCCAAGGGGTGCCTCCATGGGTGAGTGGCCGAGTGACGCCCCGAAGATAACAGAGTTCTGTCATGTAGCAGAGCTCTGTCATGAGCCAGGGTTCGAGCCGGTGGCGTACGATCGCCCCCATGGAGATGCCGGTCACGGAACGCGTCGGACTGCACATCAAGCGGGTGGAGCAGGAGCTGATGGCGGCCAAGCACGCGGCACTCCGGCCGCTCGGGCTCACCGTTCCGCAGTACGCCGCGCTGTACACGCTCGACGACCAGCCGGGGCTCTCCGCCGCCGCACTCGCCCGCGCCTGCCTGGTCACACCACAGACCATCGCCACCGTGCTCGCCAACCTGGAGGCGAAGGGCCTGATCACCCGTCAGGCGCACCCCTGGCACCGCAAGGTGGCCGAGGTCCACCTCACCGACGACGGACGCCGACTGCTCGCACGGGCCGACGCGAAGGCCGTCGCCATCGAACGGCGGATCGCCGACGGCTTCAGCCCCGGGGAACGCGCTCTGCTGATCGACCTGCTGGCCCGCGCGTCAGGACAACTGGCGCTCGCACCGGAGCAGGACTGACACCACCGACCGACCCCCGCCGGCGGTGAGCACGCGCGGGAGCCGCGCCCGCACGCCCGTCCGAGGCACCGTCCTCACCGCGCGCCCGCGTACGTCGCGGCGACCTCGCGGACCTGGGTGCGGAGCCAGCTGTGGGTGCCGTCGAGTTCGTAGCGGGGGTGCCAGGCCATCGCGATCGGCAGCTCCGGGAGGTCCACCGGCACGGGGAAGGTGCACAGCCCCAGCCCCTCGACCGTGCGGCGGCAGAGCCGCTCCGGCACCATGCCGACCAGATCGGTCTCGCGGAGCAGCAGCAGGGCGGCGGCGAAGGTGGGCACGGTGGCCGCGACCGTCCGGGCCAGGCCGGCCTCGGCCAGGGCGTGGTCGAGCGGGCCGGTGAGCCGGCCGCGGCGGGAGACGGACAGGTGCCGGGCCCCGGCGAGGCGCCGTGCCGTGACCCGTCCGGAGGCCAGCGGATGGCCGTCCCGGACCACGCCCACCAGACGGTCCGTCAGCAGCGCCTCCACCCTGGTCTCCGGCGGGGCGTCGGCGATCACGCCGATCTCCAGCGCGACCTCGCCGCGCCGCAGCAGGTCGCTGTCGTGGGAGGGCTCCGCCAGGAACCGCAGGGTGAGGCCGGGGGCCAGCCGCCCCACCGAGGCGAGCAGCCCGGCCCCGAGGGAGTGCACGATCTCGTCGTGGGCGAGCAGGGCGTGACTGCCCGTCAGGGTGGCCGGGTCGGGTGCCGCGTCCGGGGCGAACAGCGACTGCGCCTCGGCCAGCACCCCGTGCACCCGCGCGCGCAGCGCCACCGCCCGGGGTGTGGGCACCATCGCACGCCCGGAGCGGACCAGCACCGGATCGCCCAGGGCCCTGCGCAGCCGCCCGAGGGTGCGGCTCATGGCCGGCACCGAGAGGTGCAGCCGCTCGGCCGCTCCGGTCACGCTCTCCTCCTCCAGCAGCGCGTCCAGCGCCACCAGCAGGTTCAGGTCCAGCTCGGCCATCCCGCCCACCTCTCCCGATTGCGTCCGGCGCAATCCTCCCTTGCCATCTTTGCACTTGAACGCAACTGTCCGTACTTCCTAGCCTGGGCCCATGCCACCTCAACTCCTCCACGAGCCCGGAGCGTCCGTGCCCACCACCGCCTCGCACCGGCCGCGGCGCGTGCTCGCGCTGCTCTGCGCCTGCGTGGTGCTGACCATCGCCATGGTCGCCGCCATCAACCTGGCCGTGCCGCCGATCGCCGCCAGCCCGATCCACCCCGACGCCACCCAGCTCCTCTGGATCGTCGACTCCTACGTCATCGTCTTCGCCGGCCTGTTGATACCGGCCGGGGTCGCCGGCGACCACTACGGCCACAAGCGCACCATGCTCGCCGGCCTGGGCGTCTTCGCCCTCGGCGCGGTGCTCTGCGCGGCGGGCTCCTCGGTCGCCCTGCTGATCGCCGGCCGCGCCGTGATGGGCGCGGGCGCGGCCCTGGTCCTGCCCGCCACCCTCTCCGTCATCGTGCACGTCTTCCCGCCCGCCGAGCGCCCGCAGGCCATCGCCACCTGGGCCTCGATGACCGGCCTGGCCGGCGTGCTGGGCAATGTCGGCGGCGGCGTGCTGCTCCAACTGCTGCCCTGGCAGTCGCTGTTCTGGGCCGCCGCGCCGATCGCCCTGGTGCTGCTCGCGCTGGTCGCGGCCGTCGTCCCAGTCACCCCGCTGCGCGGGACCCGGCAGGACCCGGTGGGCAGCGTCCTGCTGGTGCTCGGCTTCGTCGCCCTGCTGCACGGCGTGATCGAAGGCCCGGCGCAGGGCTGGGGCTCACCCGCCGTGCTGCTCAGCCTGACCGCCGCCGCGCTGCTGCTGGCCGGGTTCACCTGGTACGAACTGCGCTGCGCGCACCCGATGCTGGACCCGCGGCTGTTCCGCGTCCCGGCCGTCCGGGCCGGCGCGCTGGGGATCGGCGCGGTCTTCTTCGGGATGTTCGCCCTCTTCTACGTGAACGCTCAGTACCTCCAGCAGGTGAAGGGCTTCTCGGTGCTGGCCACCGGCTTCGGCGTGCTTCCGCTGGCGGTCGGCATGCTGGTGGTCTCCCGCCGCAGCGCCGCACTGGCGGCCCGCTTCGGCCGGCTCACGGTGGTCGCCAACGGCTTCGCCTTCCTGCTGGCCGGGCTGGCGCTGCTCTCCACCACGGGCCCGGCCACGCCGTACCCGCTGTACGCCGTCTACATGGTGCTGATGGCCTGCGGCGCGGGCCTGGCCACCCCGCCGCTCTCGGCCGGGATCATGGCCGCGCTGCCGCCGCAGAAGGCCGGGCTGGGCTCCGGCATCAACAGCTCGACCCGGGAGTTGGGCAGTGCCCTCGGAGTGGCCGTGGTCGGCACCGCGATCTCCACCGGGCCGCTGAGCGAGGGCCTGGCCCAGGGCTACCGGGTGGTGGCCGTCGTCGTCCTGGTCCTCGGCGTGGCCGCGCTCTCCCAACTGCGCCGCGCCTGACCGCACCTGACCGCACCGCACCGTCGCGCACCGCACCCGCCGACGGCTGCGCCGCCCAGCACGGCCGGACGCCCGCGCACGCGCCCTTCACCGGGCCCGGCGCGGGTGCAGCCGTGCGCCCCCGAAGTACTCTGCTACCGGTCCGACCATGTTGTTTTACTCATTCTTGACGCACCGTCAAGAACCTGAGAGGGACTCGATGCCCCGTCGTCCCGTCCTCCCGCGGCAGGACCTCGCCGCCTCCCTGGTCGTCTTCCTGGTGGCCCTCCCCCTCTGCGTCGGCGTGGCCGTGGCCTCCGGCGTACCCGCCGAACTCGGCCTGGTGACCGGCATCGTGGGCGGTCTGCTGACCGGCCTGCTGCCCGGCAGCAGCCTCCAGGTCTCCGGCCCCGCCGCCGGCCTCACCGTCCTGGTGCTGGAGGCCGTCCGCACCTTCGGCCTGGCCGCCCTCGGCGTGCTCACGCTCGCCGCCGGCCTCCTCCAACTCGCCATGGGTGCCCTGAAGTTCGGCCGCGCCTTCCGGGCCATCTCGGTGGCCGTGGTGCAGGGCATGCTGGCCGGGATCGGCCTGGTGCTGGTCTCCGGCCAGCTCTACGCCCTCACCGACACCCCCGCCCCCGGCCACGGCCTGGCCAACCTGGCCGGCCTGCCCCGGCTGCTGGCCTCCACCGCCGCCTCGCCGGGCGCCCTCACCGCCGCCGCCCTCGGCTGCGGCACCGTCTCCGTCCTGCTGCTCTGGCGGCACCTGCCGCCCGGCTTCCAGCTGCTGCCCGCCCCGCTGGCCGCCGTCGCGCTCGCCTCACTGGCCGTCTGGGCGCTGGGCCTGGAGGTGGCCCGGGTCCGGGTCTCCGGGCTGCTGGAGGCCGTCCACCCGCCCGGGGCCGGGGAGTTCGCCCTGCTCGGCCGGCTCGACGCGCTCGGCACGGTGCTGGCCTTCGCGCTGATCGCCTCCGCCGAGAGCCTGTTCAGCGCCGCCGCCGTCGACCGCCTGCACGACGGCCCCCGCACCCAGTACGACAAGGAGCTGCTCGCCCAGGGCGCGGGCAACACCGTCTGCGGCCTGCTCGGCGCCCTCCCGATGACCGCCGTCATCGTCCGCAGCGCCGCCAACGTCCAGGCCGGCGCCCGCACCAAGGCCTCCCGCGTCCTGCACGGCCTCTGGCTGCTGCTCTTCGCCGCCCTGATCCCCGCCGCCCTCACCGCCATCCCGCTGGCCGCCCTGGCCGGCGTCCTGGTGCACGCCGGAGCCAAGCTCATCCCGGTCAAGTCCCTGGTGCCGCTGTGGCGTTCGCACCGCGGCGAGGCCGTGGTGCTCGCCGTCACCGCGCTCGCGATCCTGGCCACCAACCTCTTCGAGGGCGTCCTGCTCGGCCTGCTGCTGGCCGTCCTCAAGGCCGCCTGGGAGACCTCCCACCTCCACCTGTCCGTCACCGACCACCGCGACGGCAGCGTCACGCTACGGCTGGCCGGCAACGCCACCTTCCTCCGCCTCCCCCGCCTGCTGGAGACCCTCGAACGCCTGCCGGCCGACCGCCCCGTCCACCTCGACCTGAGCGAGCTGCGCCACCTCGACCACGCCTGCCGCACCGCCCTGGCCCCCTGGACGGACAAGTCGCTGGACGATCACCTGGCGAGCCGTTAGCTTGCTCCGACGTGGACACGATCATCTTCAACGACAGCACCCCGACCGCCCTCCCCCTGGACGTCCGGTGGATCCACGGCTCGGAGTCGTCCAAGCACAACACCGACCCGGACATCCAGGTGTACGCGTACGACGAGCACACCCTGATCCTCCGTCAGAACAAGGCCGTCCACTTCGAGGCCCCGTTCCTCTTCCTGCTCTTCGGGGCCGAGCGCGCCGTCCTGATCGACACCGGGGCGACCGCCTCCCCCGAGTACTTCCCGCTGCGCGCCACCGTGGACGGCCTGATCGACCAGTGGCTCGCGGCCCACCCGCGCGAGGGCTACCGGCTGGTCGTCCTGCACACCCACGGCCACGGCGACCACAAGGCCGGCGACCCGCAGTTCGCCGACCGCCCGGACACCGAACTCGTCCAGGCCGACCGCGACTCCGTGTACGCCTTCCTCGGCCTCACCGAGGACCCCACCGCCACCGTTCCGCTGGACCTCGGCGGCGGCCGGGTGCTCAACTGCTTCGCCATCCCCGGCCACCACGCCGCCTCGGTCGCCTTCCACGACCCGCACACCGGCATCCTGCTCACCGGCGACACCGTCTACCCGGGCCGCCTCTACGTCGAGGGTGCCTCGGCGGCACCCCCTGCCGCTTCGGCGCGCGCAACTTCCAGCACTCCGCGGTGGTCTCCGGCCCGTCCAAGCTGATCGGCGCCGAGCTGGTCATCCCGGACCTGCGCGGCGGCTTCTCGTACCTGATCGCGGCGCTGGCGGCCGAGGGCACCTCCACGGTGCACGGCATCGACCTGATCAACCGCGGCTACGAGAACTTCATGGAGAAGCTCCGCGACCTGGGCGCCCAGGTCGAGCTGAAGAACGAGGAGCCGGCCGACGAGGAGCTGGTCGCCGTCTGATCCGGACGGCACGCGAAACGACCGTGGCCGGTCTCCCCGAGGGGAGACCGGCCACGGTCGTAGGGGCTACCAGGGGCGTCACTTGCCCTTGGCGGCCTCCTTCAGCTTCGAACCGGCGCTGACCTTGGCGCTGTAGCCGGCCGGGATCTGGATCGGGTCGCCGGTCTGCGGGTTACGAGCGGTGCGGGCGGCACGGTGGGTGCGCTCGAAGGTCAGGAAGCCGGGGATGGTGACCTTCTCGTCACCCTTGGCGACGACCTCGCGACGACCTCGGCGAAGGCGGCCAGAACGGCGTCGGCGTCCTTGCGGGTCACCTCGGCGCGCTCCGACAGAGCGGCCACCAGCTCACTGCGGTTCATGTGTACTCCTGTGGTCTGTTCGCGTTGCGGTGTGCGGGGCCCGTCGGTCGTCCCGCCGGGCCGCCATCACTGGCGACGGCAGGGCCGCTGGTCCGCACACTGTGCTCGTTCAGGCGAGGGTTGGTCAGGGGTCGGGCTTGCACCCCGAAGCGCCTCAAACCGCACTGCCTGGGTACGAATCCTGCCCCGACCGGCACTGAGAAAGCCAATCGGTCCCCGCCGCGGTTGACCCGAACAGCGCCCGCCGGACGGAGTTGTGACGCTCCGTCCGCTCCGGTGGACCGGGGCGGGCGGCGGGCCGGGACGACACGCCGAGGGCCCAGGGGGACGTTCCGTACTTGTCGGACACGCCTGCCCCGTGCAGGGCTACCGTACGCCCTGCCACCGACAAGCCCAAACACGCCCCTTCCCCTTGTGTCGCAAGGGTTCGGGGCGAGCGGGCTCGGGTAGGGTGGCCGGCCGACCGCCGGACCCTCCGCGCGGGAGGTCCGGACCGGGCCCGCCACCCCGCCCGAGCTGCGGCTGGATCAGAGCTGAACGGCCGGGAACGACGTGGTGTCCAGGGTGCCGACGATGCCCGGGGTGGGCGGGGCCGGGGCCGGCTCGGTCTCGCCGCGGGCGGCCAGCGCGGCCTCCCGGACGGCGGCCGCGACGGTCTTGGCCACGTCGGGGTGGAAGACGCTGGGGATGATGTAGTTCGGGTTCAGCTGGTCGTCGGCCACGGTGGTGGCCAGCGCCCGGGCGGCGGCCAGCATCATCTCGGTGTTGACGGTGCGGCTCTGGGCGTCCAGCAGGCCGCGGAAGACGCCGGGGAAGACCAGCACGTTGTTGATCTGGTTCGGGAAGTCGCTGCGGCCGGTCGCCACCACGGCGGCGGTCTGGCGGGCCACCGCCGGGTCCACCTCCGGGTCCGGGTTGGCCAGCGCGAAGACGATCGCGTTCTCGGCCATGGTGGCCAGGTCGTCGCCGTCCAGCACGTTCGGGGCGGAGACGCCGATGAAGACGTCGGCCCCGGCCACCGCCTCCTTGAGGCTGCCGGTGCGGCCCGAGCGGTTGGTGTGCTCGGCGATCCAGCGCAGGCTGTCGTTCAGGTCGTCGCGGCCCTCGTGGACCACGCCGCGCACGTCCGCCACGGTGGCGTGCCGCACGCCGGCCGCCAGCAGCAGCTTGAGGATCGCGGTGCCGGCCGCGCCCGCGCCGGACATCACCACGCGGATCTCGTCGATGGGCTTGCCGACCACCTTGAGCGCGTTGGTGAGCGCGGCCAGCACCACGATCGCGGTGCCGTGCTGGTCGTCGTGGAAGACCGGGATGTCCAGGGCCTCGCGCAGCCGGGCCTCGATCTCGAAGCAGCGCGGCGCGGAGATGTCCTCCAGGTTGATGCCGGCGAAGCCGGGGGCGATCGCCTTGACGATGGCGACGATCTCGTCGGCGTCCTGGGTGTCCAGGCAGATCGGCCAGGCGTCGATGCCGGCGAAGCGCTTGAACAGCGCGGCCTTGCCCTCCATCACCGGCAGGGCGGCCTTCGGGCCGATGTTGCCCAGGCCCAGCACGGCCGAGCCGTCGGTGACCACGGCGACGCTGTTGCGCTTGATGGTCAGGCGGCGGGGCGTCCTCGGGGTTCTCCGCGATCGCCATGCAGACCCGGGCCACGCCGGGGGTGTAGATCATCGAGAGGTCGTCGCGGTTGCGGATCGGCAGCTTCGAGGACATCTCGATCTTGCCGCCGAGGTGCATCAGGAAGGTGCGGTCCGAGACCTTGCCGATCGCCACGCCGTCGATCGCGCGGAGCTTCTCGACGATCTCCTCGCCGTGGGCGACCGAGGCGGCGGCCACGGTGACGTCGATCCGCAGCGCCTCGAGGCCGGAGGCGGTGACGTCCAGGCCGGTGACCGAGCCGCCGGAGGACTCGACGGCGGTGGTGATCGAGCTCACCGCGTTGCCGGTGGCGGGCACCTCCAACCGGACCGTGATCGAGTTCGAGACACTGGGCACCGTCGCCATCGACGTCCTTCTTCCTGAAATCAACACTTTGTTGAATGCCTGCGCAGTCGGCATGCTAGACCTCGATCGTCGCACTCACCAAGGGTTCGATAGAAATAACGTTCATTGAGTGTGCGGAGTCGACAAGGCTTCTTGCCCTCGGCGGACGATGCGTTACATTGGACAAGGCACCGGCTCGATCCAAGCCCCCGGGCCCAACCTTCGTCCCTTAGAGGGACCACTTGCCGCGAGGCGAGCATGGCGGGTCGGTGTCACAGCTTCGAAGGCCCCCTCACCAAGTCCGGTGAGGGGGCCTTCCGCTGTCCCCGCGTCAGCTGGCGGTCCGTCAGCGCAGCAGCGCCGGCACCCCGTCCGCGTCCGGCAGGTCGTCCGGGCCGGAGAGCACGGTGAGCCGCTGGGTGGCCCGGGTCAGAGCCACGTACAGCACCCGCAGGCCCCGCCTCGGACTCGCCCGCGATGCCGACCGGGTCGGCCACCACCGTGGCGTCGTACTCCAGGCCCTTGGCCTCCAGCGAGCCCAGCGCGACCGCCCGCTCGCCCAGCCCGGCCACCCAGCCGGCCGCCTCGGCCCGGCGGTCCATCGGGACCACCACCGCGACGGTGCCGTCCACCTCGGCCAGCAGCCGCTCCAGCTCGGCCCGGGCCGCCGCCGCGACCGCGGCCGGCTCGGTCGAGCCGACCGCCGCGAAGCGGGGCTCCAGGCCGGTGGAGCGGACGGCGGTCGGCGAAGGGGTGCCGGGAGCGGCCAGCTCCAGCACCTTGGCCGCCACCTCCGCGATCTCCGAGGGGTTGCGGTAGTTGACGGTCAGGGTGTGCCGACGGCGCGGCTTGCCGGCCAGCACCTCGTCCATCGCGGCCTGCGCCTCCTGCGGGAACGGCCAGGAGGACTGCGCCGGGTCGCCGACGATGGTCCAGGTCGCCATCCGGGCCCGGCGGCCGACCATCCGCCACTGCATCGGCGTCAGGTCCTGCGCCTCGTCCACGATCACGTGGGCGTACTCGGTGCGCTCCACCGGGACGCGCTCCCGCTGGCGGGACATCCGGTCGCGTAGGTGGTCACCTCGTCCAGGCCGGTCAGCATGTCGACCGCGTCCACCTCACGGACCTGCGGACCGCCGCCTCGCCGAGCAGCAACTGCAGCTCGTCCACCAGCGCCACGTCGTGCGCCGACAGCTCGCCCTCCCCGCGGGACGTCAGGTGCCGCCAGGAGTCGGCCAGCAGCCGGGCCTCCTCCGGGGTGACGCGCGCGTCGGGCGATCGGTTGGTGTGCCGGGACTGCTTGAGGGCGCCAGCACCCGACGGGGCGTCAGCGCGGGCCACCAGGCCTCCAGGAAGTCCAGGAACGCCGCCTCGTCCGAGACGTACTCGTCGAAGGCCTCCTTTCCTCCTGGCGCTGCTCGCGCGCGTAGTGGTCGGCGGGGCGCGGCAGGTGCCGGGTGGCCTGCTGCCAGAGCGCGTCCAGCAGCAGCCGGGCGGGCCCGCGGGCGAAAGCAGGTGAGCGGGGTGCCGCGCTGCCGATCACGTTGCCGCGCACCGCCTTCAGGCGGCCGGCGTCCAGGCGCAGCGCCTCGCGCGGGCGAAGACCTTCAGCTCGGTCGGGGCACCCAGCTCCAGGGCGGCCTGGCCGCCCGGCGCAGCAGCGTCAACCATCGGGCCGAGCCCTTCACGTGGGCGGTCCCGGGGTGTCGTACCGGCCGCCTCGATGCCGTCGACCAGGCTGCCGCGCGCGGATCGCCACCTGGCTCTCGCCCAGCGCGGGCAGCACGCCCTCGGTGTACGAGACCAGCAGCGCGGTCGGGCTGACCACCAGGATGCCGCCCGCGTACCGGCGGCGGTCCCGGTAGAGCAGGAAGGCGGCGCGGTGCAGCGCGACGGCGGTCTTGCCGGTGCCCGGGCCGCCGGTGACCAGGGTGGCACGGGCGCGGGGGCCCGGATCACCTCGTCCTGCTCCTTCTGGATCGAGAAGACGATGTCGCGACATGTGTGTCGGCGGGCGCCGGCCCAGCAGTCGCCATCAGCGCGCCGTCGCCGACACCGCCAGCTCACTGACCGCCCAAAGGTGGTCGCGTCAGGTCCGGACGGAGCAGGTCCTTCCTCGACGCCGATCACCGGCGGCCCTTGGACCGGATCACCGGACGCGGATCAACATCCCGGCCCGGCTCAAAGACAGACGGGGTCGAGCGGGTAGAACGGCGCGGCTGGCCGGGCCCGCCAGTCGATCACCAGCGCGACACGAACTCGCGTCCAGCCACAGACCACGAGCCGGCCGATGTGCAGAGGTCTACGCGCACGCCGGGTCGCCGGGTCGAGCGGGTCTGCGACGGGACTCCCGTGCTCCTCCGGGGCATGCGATCGGCACTGCTGGCAGCGATCGCGCGATCGCAGCCCGCGAACAGGGAGTCCTCGATCCATCTCGGTGTTTGCAGACCGCGTGACAGGTGCGCCACCCGAGCCAAGCGGCTCACACCTGCGGCGTCCCAGCTCCGCGAGCGGGCTCGCGGGCCGTGCCGCACGTGGACGCGCTTGCTGGCGGCTGTCCTCGAGGATGTACTCGGACCTCGGCGAGCTTCTCCTCCAACACGGCGGCTCAGACGTGTGTCGAGGCGCCTCGGCGCTGCTCCGCGGCGATCTCGCAGGTACCACTATCGGACGGTGTCTGAGTCTGGTAGCTGCTGTGCATGGCCTCGTTCAGTGGCGGCTGTGAACACCGCGATGGGGAAAAAGAGACGACGGAAGATCTACGCCAGTGACCCCGCCAGCGGCAGACACCCCGCACACATCACCTGCACACGCACCACCACTCGTAGTGGTATCACCCCGCATCGCGCAGGAACTGCGCGCGGTGGGAACGGCAGCACCTGCAACTGGCTCGACTGCCACCCGACCTCACACGTCGGTCGCACCTCCGTACTCGCTGCAGTCCCCTGCGCACCCTGGGGCTTCCGGCCCGGCCGGCGGCCCGTCTCAGACGGCGCCCAACGTACTTCTCCCCGGCTCCGCCGTCGGGTCGACCGCCAGGACGGGTCGTAGCCGCGCTTGACCGCGGTGGCGACCAGGTGCGGCGTGCCGAGGCCGCGCGCAGGCGGGCCATCGCGTCTCTCCACGCGTGCTCGTCGTTGCCGTGCTGGCCGGGCAGGCGCGGAGCAGCTCGGCGCGGGCCACCACCCAGCCGGGTCGGCGGGACGGCGCGCAGCAGCGGCCATCCGGCGGCGGACGGGCCGCAGCTCGCCGTCACCAGGGCGGCCTGCCGCGCAGCTCCACCACGCCGGTGCCCGGCCACCGAGAGCCGCCGTGCCCGCAGCTCTGTGAGCCGGGCCAGGTGAGCAGCTGCACCTATCGCGCCCAGCTCCGCATCCGTTCGGGCCAGACGTGGACGATGTCCAGTTCTCCGCGGGCGGCCAGTCACGGGCCTCCGACGCAAGACCGGCAGGACGTCGCGGAAACGCAGCGTCGTGCAGCAGCTGGTTCGGTCAGGCCGCGCTCCGCTGCCCGGTCGAGCAGGCTGAGTCAAACGCCGGGGCGGAGTGAAGTGACTCGCGTCCAGCGCGCCGGTGCAGCAGGCGTCCAGCAGCCGGTCCAGCGGGGCGATGTCGGCGGGCGCAGCCAGTCGGTAGACCGGTCCACCTCGACCACCTACGGCGCCCGCCGCGTCCAGGTGAGCGAATGTCGACGAAGTCGCGCCTGCGGGGCGCCGTGCAGCTGGACGGCGATCCGCTTGCCACTCTGACGCCGCTCCTCCAGCAGCATTCTCCAGCACTCCACCGAGGACCTCCGACCTACTGCCGACCACTCACTCTCCGCAGCCCGGCGGCCGGATGGCGCCACTTGGCCTTGGGGCCGCTGCGTCCAGCACGGAGGTGCACTTGGCGAGCCGTTCGATCAGCTCGTCGCCGAGCCCCCAGCCTCGGGCCTTCGGCCGCGATCCAGCCCCGAAGACCACGATCCCGCGATGATTGGTCGAACGGCGCGGCCACCACGCGACGATCCGGCACGGCCCAACGGCACACCACGCGCCCGGGTGGCGGCGACGAGGGTTCGCGTGTCGTCGGGCAGCGGCACGAGTCCGCAGTGCGGCGGCCCGCTGCACGGCGGCGCCCCACGCGCGTGGAGCAGCGTGCAGCTGCCGTATACGGAGCGGCGGGCGGCAGGTGATGCGACGTGATCCGGCCAGCGGACGGGCACCGGCTCGGCGGCGTGAGGGCGCCGTCAGTTCGTCCATGGCTGTGGGTCCTTCGGTGGTGCGCGAGCCCCGGCTGCGGCGGCCGGAGGGTGGGTGGACCGCGGCATCCTCCCACTCGGGTCACCGGTGTCGCTGCAGGGGTCGGCCGGATTTCCGGGGTGGTTTCTACACGGGCCGACCGGCCGTCCAGAGGGATGACGGCCGGTCCGGCCCCGCGGGGTCGCCGCGACCCGCTCCTTCACCGGGCGGTCACCGCGCTGACCCCAGACCCAGATGCGCTAGGCGGCGCAGGTATACGTACGGCCCAGGTGAGGCACGAGTCGCAGACGGCGCGTACGCCGCCAGAAGGAGCGAAGGCGGCGGGTCCCGGTCCGTGGCGACCAGAAGGACTGCCGGCAAGGCCAGGTTGATGAACGAGGCCGCGAGCGCGCCGTACCGCGCCGATCACCCCACGGCCGCGCGGACATCCGGCGGACGGTGACCAGGCGGCGGCCTCGCGCGGTGGCACGCCGAGCTCGGCGATCCGGTCTGCGCCTCGGCCTCGAAGATCACCGGGATCATCTTGTAGGTGGAGCCGTTGCCCAGCCCGGCCAGCACGAAGAGCGTGGTGAACCGGCCAGGAAGACCGGCAGCGAGCGCTCCGAGGAGGCGTACAGCACGCACCAGGGTGCGGCGGCCGATCCACGGCGAAGTCCACAGGGTGATCCGGGCGCCGCCCCAGCGGTCGGCCAGCAGCCCGACCGGGCGGATCAGCGAGCCGAGCAGCGGGCGCGACGAAGGTGAGGCTGGGCGGCTGCAGCGGGGTGGCGGCGAACTGGGCTCTGCAGCACCAGGCCGAAAGCGAAGCTGAAGCCGATGAAGAGCCGAAGGTGCCGATGTGAGAGCACCGACATCAGCCAGTGTGACGCTCCCTCAGCACCTCGCCAGCGCGCCGTTGTCGTTCTTCATCGCCGCCAGTTGTCCTATGAAGAGCGCGCCGCGAGGGTGCCGCGATCACGATCAGCCAGGCAGTGTAGCATTGCCGCAGCACCAGTCCCGGGGTCAGCTGTGGCCCCGCCCAGGTGATCACCGCTGAGCGAGCGACCAGCCGGATCACCGGCACCCGATGTTGCCGCCGCCCGAGCTTCGTTCAGCCCGAGCGCCCAGCCTTGCGGTGCTGCGGAAGAAAGGCGTTTGATGTTGAGTCATCGAGTGACGGCGAAGTTCGCGCCGAGCCCGGTGAGCGCGGCGAACCACCTCATGAAGGTGGTGGTATTAGTGTAGGAGGTCGGACTCCATCACGTACGCGGCGGCCAGTGCGGGCAGCAGCAGGAGCAGCCGCCGAGACCACCGTCCAGTTCCGCCCGCCGAAGCGGGCCACCGCCACGGTGTAGGGGATCCGGACGAAGGCGCCGACCAGGGTGGGCATCGCGACCAGGAAGAACTTACCGGCCGGGTCGATCCCGTACTTGGGCCCCATGAAGAGGACCATCACCGACCAGAGGCTCCAGATCGAGAAGCCGATGTGCTCCGAGAGCACCGAGAAGACCAGGTTGCGGTTGGCGGTCCGGCGCCCGGTCCGCTCCCAGAACGCCCGGTCCTCCGGATCCCACTCCTGGATCCAGCCCCGTCGCACCGCCGTGTCTCCACTCATCGCAACTCCCCTTGTGCAAGTTCGGCGCCCTGACCTGGACGACCCTAACGGGCCGGGATTTCCGGGGAGTTGTGGGTTGTGAACCGCCGGTACGGTCCTCTCACCGGGCCGCCCGGCGCGGTGTGAGACCGCCGAAACGCAAGAAGGCCGCCTCCTCGCGGAGTGCGGCCTTCGAGCGACATGGGTCTGTGGGATGCCGGGAATCGAACCCGGGTCCAGTGGAGTGGATTCAGGACTTCTCCGAGCGCAGTCCGCTGTGAGTTTCTCGGCCCTGGCAGTCACGCGGACAAGCCGCCAACAGCCCAGCCACTGTTTTTATTTTTCCGCCGACCCCCGTGGCCGGGGTGGCGGATGAGTTCCCTAGATTATGCCAGGATCCGGGTCGGGAACTCCCCGGGCTGACACCCATTCACTCTTGCTTAGGCAGCGAGAGCGAACTGCTGGGATCGCGCTTAGAGTTGGCGATTATTTTTTTGCGACAGATGGTTAACGAGATCACTTGCCGCGTTCCTCGGCTCGCTTCGCCTGTTTCGACGTCCTGTCGAAACGATCATCCCATGTTGAATTGACAAACAGCTCCGGCGGCGGGCCCTCCGGGGATGTTGCTCGGGCATAGTACGCGCAGGGCCCACCGGCCAGGGCAAGCGATTAACCCCGCTGGCGCTTCCGTGCCGCCGCGACGGCCCGGTCGGAAACTCGCGCGGTCCTGCTCTCTCGCGCAGGGTCTGCGCTGTTGTCCGATCCAGCTTCTTGCGAACGGCCGAGCGCAGCTCCAGCTTCACGCGCGGCCGTCGTGAAGTACAGGAGAGAGCCGGCACCAGGTGTGGCCGGTCTCCTCTGACTATCCGACTCGATCTTGCGATCTCGAGCTCGCGCAGCAGCAGCTTGCGCTTGCGCCGCAGAGGCGTCGGGTTCGTCATGTCCCCTGGGTGTACTCGGGGATGAACACGTTGTCGACCCACGCTTCGTGGCCCTGCACGTAGGCGTAACCGTCCACCAGGTTGGCCCGCCCCTCGCGGAGCGACTTCACCTCCGTGCCGGTCAGCACCATGCCGCATTCGTACGTGTCGAGGATGGTGTACTCGTGTCGCGGCCTTCTTGTTCTGCGCGATCAGCTTCTTTTCCCGTTGTCCTTAGCCATAGCACCGGGGCATTCTCGCACCTCGCCCGCCCGGTGGTCAGCCCATTTGGCGCGGCCCAGCCGGAGAGCACGGTGTCGGCGAGCCGGGTCACCGCCTCCGGGTCGCCGCCCGGCGGCTGGGGGACGTCCGGGGTGAGGCCGGTGCCGTCCGGCGAGCGGCCGGCCGGGGTGGCGTAGCGGCCGACGGTGAGTTCCAGGACGGCGCCGTCGGCGTAGGCGGCTGGGCTGCTGGACGGTGCCCTTGCCGAAGGTGCGGGAGCCGACCAGGACGGCGCGGCTGCGGTCTCTGGTAGCGCCCGGCGAGCAGTTTCGGCCGGCGCTCATGGTGCCTGCCTGTTCGCACCAGCACGTCCACCAGGGGCACGGTGGTGTCTCCGCCGCGCGCTGCGGTCAGCTCGCGCCGCTCGCCGCGCGCTCCTGGTACCGAGGCCACTGGCCGCCGTTCCAGGAAGAGCGAGGCGGTCCCCCACGGCCTGGTCCACCAGCCCGCCGGAGTTGCCGCCGCAGGGTCCAGCAGGACACGCCCGGGCGCCCGCGACGGCCTGCGCCATCCTCGTCGGCGGCACACACCGGGCGCGTGAAGCCGCGCACCGCGACCTTCACCACCCCGGGCCGCAGCTGCTCCACCGTTCACGTCCCGGGCGGCCAGCTCGTGGCTCCCGGCGCAGCGTCAGCTCACGGGCCGGCCAGCCCGGTCGGCGGACCGTCCAGCTCCACCGCCGTGCCGACCCTCGCCGCGCAGCCCGGCCACCACCTCGGTGACCGGGAGCCGGTCGGCCGGGGTGCCGTCGATGCCGAGCAGCACGTCCCCGGGTCCGCGATCCCGGCCTGCCGGTGGCGGGCCCGTCGGGGTGCACCCGGTCCACCGTGGTGGCCCCGTCCGCCGCCCGCCGCACCGAGAGCCCGACGCCGCGGTAGCGCCCCTTGGTCAGGTCGGTGTACTCCTCGGGGCGTGTAGTACGCGGCCCACGGGTCGCCCCCCTCGGCGACCCAGCCGCTCGGCCTGCTGCCGGGACAGCGACGCCCCGGCCAGGTCACGCCCGGCCAGGGCATCGGAGGAGGAGGTGGGCGGGCGCCCGTTCGGCCGGAGCCCCGCTCCAGGCCCCGGTGACCGCCCCGGTGAACAGCACGGCGCCGAACGCCAGGGAGGGCACAGCTCCCTGGCGCACTCCCCGCACGCAGAGTCACCGGCATGGCAAGGGAGTCTAGGCGCACTGGCCTGAGGGGGCGTCAGACCTCAGGTACTTCCGGGAGGGTGATGAACGCCGCGATGCGGCCATCCCCATGCCGACCACGACCAGCAGCGGGATGACGGTGAGCACCGAGGAGAGCCCGATGAAGTGGATGAACTGCACCCGCTGGGCCAGGAACTCCTGCACGAAGAAGTGCCCGCCGAGCAGCAGCCCGGAGGCCAGCACCGCACCGAGCAGCGCGGCGAAGGCCGCCTCCGCGATGAACGGCATCTGCACGTAGAAGTTCGAGGCACCGACCAGGCGCATGATCCCGGTCTCGCGCCGTCGCTGAACGCGGACACCCGGACGGTGTTCACGATCAGCAGCAGGGCAGACGAAGAGCATCAGCACATGATCACGACGCGGCGGTCTGCAGACCGTTCAGCAGGCCGAACAGGTTCATCCTAGGATCTTCCGCTGGTCCTCGACCGACTTGACGCCCGGCTCTTCCGTGCGAAGGCGCTCTGCACCACGTCGTACTTGGTCGGGTCGTTCAGCTTGACCCGCCAGGACTGCGGCATCGCCTCCGGCACCCACGGCGCGGCGAGCAGCGGGTTGTCCGGGTTGGTCTCCTTCCAGGCGCTTGTACGCGTCCTGCGAGCTCTCGAAGGTGGAGCTCTGCACCAGCTGGGTCATCTTGTCCAGCTGGCCCTTGACCTCGGCGATCTGCTGGTCGGTGGCGGCACCCGCCGAGCACTGGGCGGAGGTCTTGGCGTCCGACTTGGTGTCAGAAGTAGATGCTCACCTCGACCTTGTCGTACCAGTACCCCTTTCATGGAGTTGGCCTGGTCGCGGACGAGCAGCGAGGCGCCGGCGAGGGCGAGCGATAGCGGCGACGCTGACCACGACCGCGATGGTCATGGTCAGGTTGCGGGCGGAGACCGACGCCGATCTCCGACAGGACGAACTGGGCGCGCATGGCGTTACTCCAGGGGCGGCAGGTGGAACGGGCACGGCGGACGGGGCGTCGGGTGGCTCAGTTCTGGTTAGCCGTAGACGCCGCGGGCCTGGTCGGAGGACGCAGCAGCCCCTTGTCGAGCTCGTGATCACACGCGCTTGCGCATCTGGTCGACGATGGCCTGGGTCGTGCGTGGCCATCAGGACCGTGGTACCGGTGCGGTTGATCGCGGTCGAGGCAGCTTCATGATGCCGACCGAGTTCTGCGGTCGAGGTTTCCGGGTGGGCTCGTCCGCGATCAGCAGCATCGGCCGGTTCACGAAGGCCCGGGCGATCGCCACGCGCTGCTCTGCTCACCACCGGAGAGCTCACCGGGCATCCGGTCCTCCTTGCCGCCGAGCCGACCAGGTCGAGGCACCTCGGGCACCACCTTGTTGATGTGCGCTCTTCGGCATTGCCGATGACCTCCAGCGCGAAACGCGACGTTCTGCGCGACGGTCTTGTTTCGGCAGCAGGCGGAAGTCCTGGAAGACGGTGCCCAGCTGACGCCGCATGTGCGGCACACCTTCCAGTTGGACAGCTTGCCGAGGTCCTTGCCCAGCACGTGGACCGCGCCGGTGCTCGGGCGCTCCTCGCGCAGGCAGAGCCTCAGGAAGGTCGACTTGCCGGAGCCGGACGAACCGACCAGGAAGACGAACTCGCCCTTCTCGATCTCCAGCGAGACGTTGTCCAGGGCCGGACGGTTCTGCTTGGGATAGGTCTTGGAGACGTTGTCGAATCTGATCACGGCTGCATCACGGGGGCCATCCTAGGTGGGTCAGGACTCGGACCCTACGCGAAGCCCTCCGGGCCCGCAGGCACTGTCCGGGGGTTCACCTGGGATTTGGCGAGAAATATCCCGTTCTGCCCGGATAAGTGCGACCCATGTCACAGCCCGGCATGCGGTTGAGCGGTCGGCGAACGGGGAGGACGGGCCGGAACGGGCGGAACCTGGCACAGTGGTAGCTGAGAGCGCCCCGTCCAGGGCCGTCCGAGGAACCGGAGGCCCGTCCGGCGCGTTGCAGTAACCAGCAAGGAGGAGATCGCATGACTTGCGACCATCTGGTGTGCGCCAACTGCAACGGCCGCGTGATGTGACGGCCGCTGCCCGGTCGGCCGCGCCAACCGGGCCCGGCTGCAGGACCAGCAGGGCCCGTTCGTCCCGCGCTGTCGCCCACGGGCGCTGCTCGCGCTGATCGTCGGCCTGCTGGCGGTGGCGCTGATCGCCCGTCAGGCCCTGGCCTGACCGACCCGCACGCGAAAGGGCCCCGGGAACTCCCGGGGCCCTTTTCGGTGCGTCCTTACGCGGCGGCCTCGCGCTGCTTCCGCCAGCGGATGCCGGCCTCGATGCTGTGCTTGATCTTCATCGAGGCCGGCATCCTTACCGATCACGCGGCGGCTTCGCGCTGCTTCCGCCAGCGGATGCCGGCCTCGATGAACCGTCGATGTCGCCGTCCAGCACCGACTGCGGGTTGCCGACCTCGAACTCCGTCCGCAGGTCCTTGACCATCTGGTACGGGTGCAGCACGTACGACCGCATCTGGTTGCCCCAGGACGAGCCGCCGTCCTTGAGCGCGTCCATCGCGGCGCGCTCCTCCTGACGGCGCCGCTCCAGCAGCTTGGCCTGGAGGACGTTCATCGCCGAGGCCTTGTTCTGGATCTGCGAGCGCTCGTTCTGGCAGGAGACCACGATGCCGTCGGCAGGTGGGTGATCCGGACCGCGGAGTCGGTGGTGTTGACGCCCTGGCCGCCGGGGCCGGAGGCGCGGTAGACGTCGACGCGCAGCTCGCCCTCGTCGATGTCGACGTGGTCGGAGGTCTCGACGACCGGGAGCACCTCGACGCCGGCGAAGGAGGTCTGCCGGCGGCCTGGTTGTCGAAGGGCGAGATGCGGACCAGGCGGTGGGTGCCCTGCTCGACCGAGAGGGTGCCGTAGGCGTAGGGCGCCTTGACGGTGAAGGTCGCGGACTTGATGCCGGCCTCTTCGGCGTACGAGGTGTCGTAGACCTCGGTCGGGTAGCCGTGCCGCTCGGCCCAGCGCAGGTACATGCGCATCAGCTGCTCGCGAAGTCGGCGGCGTCCACGCCGCCGGCCTCGGCCCGGATGTTGACCAGGGCCTCGCGGGCGTCGTACTCGCCCGAGAGCAGGGTGGCGGACCTCGAGCTCCTCGACCGCCTTCTGCACCGACGTCAGCTCTGCCTCGGCCTCGGGCGCGGGTGTCCGCGTCGTCCTCGGCCTCGGCGAGCTCGAACAGCACGCCGAGGTCCTCGACCCGGCCGCGCAGGGTCTCGAACTTGCGGACCCTCGCCCTGGAGGAAGGAGAGCCGGCTGGTCACCTTCTGGGCGTTCGCGACGTCGTCCCAGAGGGCCGGGGCGGCTGCCTCCTCCTCCAGAACGGCGATGTCGGGCCCGCGGATCTTGTCCAGGTCGAGGACGGGCCTCGATCGACCCCATGGTCGTTTCGAGGGACTTGAGCTCTTCGGAAGGATCGACGGCTGCCACGCCACCAGACTAATGGTTCGGCGGGCCCGGCTGCGCATGGGTATCCGTCACCCAGTGGATTCCCGCCGGTCGGGCGCCGGAGGTGTGCCGTTCCCGGGGCGAAGGCGGAGTACGCGGCGGCCGCGCCGGCCAGCAGCAGCACCGCCGCGATCAGCAACCGCGTAGAGCCGGCGGCGGCGCACCAGCGCCCGGCGGCCCTTGCGGTGTTCCGGCCGGAGCGGCCTCGCGGCGCTGGGGCCTGCGATTCGGCGGCGTAGGAGGCGAGTTCGCGGTCGGAGGGGCGGCGCAGGCTGGTGTGGGTGTCGCGGGTGGAGTCCGGCAGCGGGGCCTGGACCAGCGGGACGGCCGGGCCGCGCCGGCGGCGGTGGGTGCCGGGGCCGGCGTCCACTTCGGTGTAGACCCGCCTCGCGCCCGGGGTGAGCGGGGGCTCGGCCTCGGCGCGCTCGCGGGGGGCAGCTGCGCAGGCCGACACAGGTCACGGAGCTGCTCGCGCAGCCGGGTGGCCAGCTCGGCCGCGCGCAGCCGGGAGGCCGGGGGCCTTGGCCAGGCACTCGGTGATGATCGGGACAGGCCCTCGGGCAGGCCGGGGACGGCCGGCACCTGCTCGTGACGTGCCGTCGGGAGCACCGCGCCGGTGTGGCCGGCCGCCGAACGGGGTGAAGCCGGTGAGCAGCTCGTAGAGCACGGTGGCCAGGGCGTAGATGTCGACCGCGGCGCGCGGCTCCAGCCCTCGATGATCTCGGGGGCGAGGTAGTCGGAGGGTGCCGATGATCCGGGTGGCCCGGGTGCGCCGGGGGCGTCACCAGGCGGGCGATGCCGCATCGTGTGGAGCTTGGCGCGCGGGGCGCCGCCGGGGCGCCGGGGCGGCCAGGTCCAGCAGCACGTTCTCGGCTTGACGTCGTCCGTGTGGACGATCCCGGCGGCGTGCGCGGCGGCCAGGCCGTCGGCCACGTCGGCGATCACCGAGACGGCGACGGCAGGGCCAGCGCGCCCTCGCGCTCCAGCCGGAGCGCAGTCGGTGCCCTGACAGCTCCATCACCAGGGCTGTAGAGTCGTCGCCGGTCCACCACCATGTCGCGTAACCTCTCGCCACGTTGGGTGTCGAGGCTGTGTCAGCGCGGCGCGCTCCTGGACGAAGCTGCCGGACAGCACCTGATCGGATGCCAGGTCCTCGCGCAGCAGCTTGACTGCCACCGGTCGGGGCCCTCACCGAGCCACACGGTCACCGGCGGACCCCGCCGATCACCTGCTTGACGGTGTACCTGTGCTGGCCGATCTGCGTTGCCATGCTGCTGCTCCGTAGGCGGCGGGAGCGTCGCTGCCCTTCTGCGCGCTCGGTAGGTCGGTGCTTCAGCACCCAACCTACGCGCGCCGAGGGCCGTCTCGGTGAGGACGCGATCGGCCCGGAACAGCCCTCAGGGGCATGAAAAATTCGTGAATTGTCGACAAGTCGCCAATCACTGCCTCGCGGGCTGACGGCCCGGCGCTAACTGCTCGTCAGGCTGCTGACCCAAGTTTCGCTCGCGTCGGCGAACAGCCGTTCACGTCTCCCACCAGACGGGCAGGTCGGTGAAGTTCCACAGCGTCCACGGCTGGCCAGGGCCAGCACCACGTGACCATCAGACAGCCCTTCAGGCAGCCCAGGCCCGGGATGTACATCGTGTTCCGGCTGCGCCGGCCGGCTCGCGCTCGCCTAGCCGCGCGGGCTCGGGCTCGCGCTGCACGCGGGTGCGGGGGCTCCTGGCGGCGCGGCGGGCCGGCTCGGGGGCGCGGCGGACCGGCCGGGCGGGCGGCGGTGCGCCTGCTGTGTATGCGGCGGCTGTGCTGCTGCTGGGGGTGGCCGTAACCGGGCTGCGCACTGCTGCTGCGGGTACCCGTACCCCGGCTGGGGCTGCTGGCGTCCCTGGTACGGCGGCGGGGCCACCGGCTGGCGCTTGTTGTAGCCGACCGGGCGGCTGCGGTGCGGGGTCGCCCTGCGGCGGGCCGGCTGCGGTGGGCATGCGGCTGGTGGGGCTGCGGCTGGTCGGGCGGGTAACGTGCGAGTACGCTGCGCGCGGCTGGTAGCCCTGCGGGGCCGGGGCGGCTGCGGGTGGACTGTGGGCTGCGGCGCCACCTGCGGGGCGGGGCCAGTCGTCCTGGCGCCGTAGTCGCCGGGGGCGAAGACCTCGGTCTGCTTGTGGTTGCGGTCGCCGGCGACCCTGGAGCTGCGGCTCTGCCAACTTGGCGCTGTTCGGCTGCTCGCCGGCGCGGCCGAGCGGAGCGACGTGCACGAGTCGGCGCCGGTGGTGCACGGCGCGTGCATCGCCGGGGTCTGCGGCATCAGCGGCGGTGCGCGTCGGCAGGCGCCGAGCGGCGGGGCGCGCCCTGAGTTGGGCCTCATCAACCGGTGGCGGCGCCGTGCGTCGTATCTGCCCGAGGGCAGCCACCTGGTCTGCTCTGCGCCAGATGTCTGGGTCGCCGTGATGGAGGAGATCGCGAGACTGGAGCCGGCCCCGGCACGGAGCGAGGCGTCGGTGCTCGGTCGGGCGCGGTGGCCCGGTGGGCCGCGGTCCGGCGGAGCAGCTCGCCGACCGCGAAGGCGCCGTCGCGCCTGGTCCGGCGAGGCGTAGCACGCGATCCGCGCGTCCACCACACCGCAGCGGCTGGGCAGCGCCACGGACGACTGGGGCGCTCGGCGCGATCCTATCGCGCAGCAGCGCTCATGATCACCGTCCAGAGCGGCTACGGTGCACGGTGCGCGGCGCTCGGGTCCTGGCGCCGAGGTGCAGCCTGGAGGCCATCGCCCACCGGGTGTGTCCCCTGGAACGGGGCGCCGGCCGCGTGGTCAGCTCGTCTACAGCATGATGCTCCGGCTGCCGTAGACGTCCACCGCGAGGTCTGCGGGCGGCCGTACGGCGGGACGTCGGGCGCTGTAGGCGGGGTGCCTTGACGAACTCGTGGCTGCGGGTGATGCCGGGGAGTCGGCGAGCCGGCGACGCCAGAAGTCCGGTGAGACATTACGTGGTGCATCGCTGCTCGGCGCCGTCCACGGTGGTGAGGCGTAGCAGCACGTTTGCAGGGGCTTTGATGGTCGCGGTGCACCACCCTTGCTCGGCGCAGTGGCGTATGCCAGGCGCGACGCTGCGTCGGTGGCAGTGCTGGGCGGTCATCAGCAGGCGCGCCGGCGTATGCGGGACTGAACGGACCGTGTTCCCAACCGCGCAGTGTTAGGTGGAACAGCGGTCCGGGTGGCGCCTAGACACCAGGCTCCGCACAGGGCCAGCAGCTCTGCACGCTCCACCAACAGCGATCGCGGACCGTCGACGATGTTTGGGGTCGGGTCAGCCAGGAGCAGGGCACAGGAGCGCCTCGCGTCAGGAAGAGCGCATCACACGTCCGGGTCGGCGGAGCCAGCTCCGCTCGCGCACGTATCCTGATCGCCACGGCACGTGCACCGGCTCGATCCCTCGGCACGACCACGTCCTCGCGCACCCGGGCACGCCAGACGGTGCCGGTGGCCCCTCCGTCCGAGGGCCTCCTCAAGCATGTACTTGCTCCGACTGGCCGCACGCTGTCTCCTCGGTACTACTGCGGCTACTGCAGCTCGCCGTGGTTTCGCAACTCTAAACGGCGCGTCAGGTTTCGACGGCGCCGACTGTGACCGCTCCCGGCGAGGTGACTCGACGGGCGTCGCTCCACCATGCGATCATCGCAAGATCGTCGATCGGGTGCCGGGCGCGCAGTGTCACCAGTAGTGCAGGATGACAGGCACCACTCTTGTGGCCCAGCAACGGGCATCACTGAAGGGAGTGCGCGATGCAGACTCGCGCTACACTGTCCTCCGAGCGCGCAGCGGACCGGCAGCCGCGGAACGGCCACGCGTCCTCGGTCACGGCCCGTCGGTACGGCGCTCGGCGCCTGGTCGCGGGGGCGGTTTTCTGGGCCCTCGCCGGTGCCGGTGGGCGTGCGCGGCCCGCGACTTCCGCGAGCCCATGTGCACCTGTACGCGGGAACGCGGATCGTACGAGCAGACGCTCGCACCACCCCGCTGCTCGACGGCGCGGGCTCTCGCTCAACGAGCCCGCCCACGGACGCGACCAGTGACGACGCCCGGCCCGGCCGAGCTCGCGCACGTCACCGGCGGCCCCGGCACGCGGCGGCGTGCCACCGCCCCATGACACGGGACGGGTCACCATCGGCGCTCCCGCGCGTCCGACGTCCGCTGACGACCGGACGTCTCACGGCTGCACCTACTCAGCTCCAGCTCTCGGACGCCACGTGCGTCCGGGACCTGGCCGTCCACCACGGCACCGTGCTGGACGGCGCTTCCTGCGCGACGAGGCGGTCGAGCTGCGCCCAGCGGACGGCCTGAGATCCGGAATCGGCGAGATCCACCCTGCTGGTCACACCAGACCCCGAGACCAGGGACGCAACCAATTTTGCACACGCAACCGACGGCCTCGGCCGCGCTCAGCTAGGCGCCACGCGTCAGCCCCAGTCGTCACGGCCGCCGCCGCGCCGCAACGCGCCACCGAGCCCCGGTCGGCGGCCGCCGCTCGCTGTCTCCGCCGCGACGCCCGGCCGAGCCCGCACGAGGCCACAGCCGCGCCCTAGCAGCACGACCGCCGTCGCGAGCCGCCAGGCGCGCCAGCGCGCAGCGCTGGCCGACCGGCCGCCTGCGCTCACCGCGCTCGGACGCCGGCCACCGCTCTGGGCAGCAGCGGCCCGCACACCGGACGCGCTCACCTCCGGCCGGCACCGCGACTCCGGGCGCCCCGGCACCGCGCACCGCTGCTGCCGCCGTCCCCGTCACCGTGGACCTGCAGACCGCCGCAGCCTGCTCGCGGGCCGCGCCCCCGGTCTGGCCGGCCTGGCCCTTGCGCGCGCGCGCCCAGCTCGCCGCTGCTTGCACCCTGCCGAGCTGCGTCTCAGCCTGGTGTGTGGCCGACGGCCGACGAGGCCACTCGCCGACTGCGCTACCTGGGCCTCCTGGCTGCGTGCACCTGGAGCCGACTGCACGGTCAGGAAACTCGCGCACTGACTGGCTCGGGTTCGCCACCGAGCAGACCGAGCGCACGGCCTCACCGAGCTGCCGCCGGTGCGACTAGCGCGCGGAGACGGCCTGCACGACGAGTCGGGCGGCGCGGACTGACGGACCGCGGCACCACCGTGCTGCTGCTCGACGCGCCCCTCCACCACCTGCGCCGCGCGAGGCGCTACGCCGTCCTGCCGGAGAAGGCCCGGACTCGGCAGTACTTCCCGGTCTGCCTGGCGAGACCGCAGGCGCTGCCCGCCGGTATCGTCGCGCGCCACCGCGTGGTCACCGGCGAGGTCGACACCCAGCTCACCTAGTACCGCCGCTGCGGCGGCCGCGAACTGGTCGCGACTCGCCGGACGCGTCTCCCCCGCCTGGGCGAGCGCGCTGGCGCGGTGCTGCGGCAAACGCTGCGCCGAGGCCTCCTCGGTCTCCCGCGGCCGCTGCCGCGAGCAGCTGCGGCTGCATGGACCTGCTCACAGCCGACAACGTCACCCCGCTCACAAGCTGGCGCCCCGCTGCCGCCGCTGCCGGCGGCCCCGGCACCGCCACCGCCCTGCTCGGCACCGGCCGGGAACGAGACCTGCTGTCGACCGTCGCCGACCGGACGAGCCCAACGGCACCGCACCTGCTGATCGGCGGCGGACCCGCACAGGTCACCGGCAGACCGAGCTGGCTGCGCACCCTAGGTCAGCCTCTCGACCGTCTCCGCAGCAGCCGGGCTAGCCGCGGAATCACACGGTGCGTCGACGGCGCAGGCGGCGGCACTCCGAGGTCTCCGCCCGGGCTGGCGGACCAGTTTGCACCGACCTGCCGCAGGTCACCGAGCACGTGGACGCCGGGGCCGACCCGCGCCGCGCCCTGCTCGCCGCCGAGACCTGCTGGACGAACTCGCCCACCGAGAGGCGCTGTTCGACGGCCTCTCGTACACGCCTGGCACAACGCCCGGGCCGCCGTGCAGCCCGCCCCGGCCCTGGTGACGGCCGGCGGCGGCACCGCCCCGACGACGGCCCCCGGGTCGGCAGCAGCGCAAGACGGCCGACGTGCTCACCGCCCCGGCCCGGCTGTCGTGGTGGTGGACGACCTGGACGCGCTGCTCTCCCCCACCTCCCCGGCCGGCCGCCCGCTCAGCCGGCGCTGTCCGCCGTGGCCGAGCGCGGCGGCCTGCTCGGCGTCCACCTGGTGGCCGCCACCGGGCGCGCCGAGCTGGCGGTGGGCACCGCGCTGGACGAGAAACGCCCAGCTGCGGATCGCCCTGCGCACCGCCGACGGTCGACTCCGACCTGCTGATCCAACTCACCGACGCCGCCGCCCTCCCGAGGGCACGGGCCGCGCTACCTGCGCCGCCCGGACGGCGGGTGACGGCCTTCAGGCCGCCAAGGTCAGCGGCCGCATCCCCGCACGCCACCCTGCGCCCCACCGTGGTCGCCGTCGACCCGGCCCGCTCGGCGCCCCGCCGACCCGCCGCCGGTCCGCGAGCTGGGCAACGGCCGAACGACCTCGCCCTGTGGCCAGACGCCCTCCAGCGGCCGCCACCCTCGGGCCGGGTCCTGACGGTGTCTCAGGGGCGGTCGCCGCCTTGTCGACGACGCGCCCGCGGACCACCGCGTCCGCGCCTGGCCCAGCGGGCGCCGAGGTACTCGTAGCTGTCGCGGTCGAAGACCCACTCCACGGTGGCCTTGCCGTCCGGCAGCGCCACCCCGACACCGTGCCGGCCGAGCCCGTCCGTGACGTCCTCGTGCACCACCGCCCCGGGGATCAGCCCGGCCGCCCGGAACAGCGCCGCGCTCACCTCCGGTGTCGCGATCTGCTCGGCGACCAGCCGGTTGATCGCCTTGAAGGCGGCGTGCTCGGGGCTCTGGCCCTGCCCCTCGGTCTGAGCCTTGATCAGCGCGAGCAGCGCCGCCGGGTCGGTCGGCAGGGTGGCCACGTAGCGGTAGTTCGGGTGTTGACGCTGGCCGGCTCGTCCAGCGGGGTCAGCTCCCGCCGCCCGTACCGACTGTCGTCCAGCAGGGCGGGCCCGTTGCCGTCCACCGGCAGCCAGAGCTCGGCCTTCACCTCCGGGTCCTGCCGCTGCACGTAGACGTACTGACTGTCCTTCACCTCCTGCCGCGGCTTGGCCGCCGCCGCCGCGGCCGCCCGGTCCAGCACCACCGAGGCCGCCGAGGCGGTCCGGGGCGGCGCCCCCGGTGTTCAGCACCACGGTCAGCGCCAGCGCGCCCGCCAGCACAGGCACTGCGGCCCATCCGTAACGGCGGGTGGTGCTCCTGGGCTTCCGGCTGATCTCGCTCATCAGGTGTCCCCTCAACAGCTGGTGGCGGTCGGCGGGGAGCACCGGCTCGTGCTCGTGGTTCATCAGTTCTTCCCCTCTGACCGGACCGCTTCGACGCGGTCACTCCCTACCTGTCCGCGGCCGCGGTGAGGTTCCGTCAGTTCCTCCGCCGCCAGGTCGCGCAGCCGGGCCCGGGCCCGGGAGAGCCGGGAGCGGACGGTGCCGACCGGCACGCCGAGCGCCTCGGCGGCCGAGGCGTAGTCCAGCCCGGCCAGCACGCAGAGCTGGAAGACCTCGCGCTCGCGGCGGCGCAGCCGCTCCAGCGCGCGCTTGGCGGCGGCCAGCCGGGCGCCGTCGTCCATCCGGCCGACCAGCTCGTCGGCGAAGTCGGGCACCACCTCCCGGTCCGGCAGCCGGGCCAGCGCGGCCCGGTGGCGGCGGCCGGCCCGGGTGGTGTTGCGCAGCACGTTGGTGGCGATGCCGAACAGCCAGGGCCGCACCGACCCGCCGTCCTCCTCCAGCTTCCCGCGCAGCCGCCAGGCCTCCAGGAAGGTCAGCGAGACGGCGTCCTCGGCGGCGGCCCAGTCCCCCAGCGTCCGTACGGCATACCCGTACACCCCCTGTGCGTGTTCGTCGAAGAGCTGCCCGAAGGCGCTCTGGTCCCCGGCGCGCAGCCGGGCCCGTAGTGACAGTTCCACGCCCCTACCTGTCCGCTCGCGCCCCCGGGTTCCGACCAGGGATGCCGCGAGGGCGGTACCGGCAGGGAAGCCGGTACCGCCCTCGCGGTGAACTGTCGGACCGTCAGACGCCCCGTGCGGAGCAGGGTGCGGATCACCCGCATGGCGACCGAGAGGCTGGACAGCTCGTAGTTGTCCGAACCCCTTATGTCGTCGAGGGTGGTCTTGGCCCGGCTCAGCAGGGTCGAGTTGAGCTCGGCCCAGGCCGCGTACCGCTCCTCGGGCGTGGAGCCCTCGGTGCCGCAGGACAGGATGTCCGCGGTGAGCGCGGAGTGCGCGGCGAACAGGTCCTCGCGGATCGCGGCGCGGGCCATCGAGGACCAGCGGTCGTCGCGCGGCAGCTCGATGATCCGGTCCAGCAGGTGGGTGATCTGCAGGCGGTCGGCCAGGTCGTAGTAGAGCTCGGCGACGTCGGTCACCTCGCTGCCGCTGCGGTCCGCGACGCCGACGATGTCCAGGGTCGGGAAGGCGGAGGACAGACCCGCGATCCGCAGCGCCAGCTCCTCCGGCACGCCGGCCTCGGCCAGCTCCCGGTGGACGCCCTCGAACCAGGTGAGGTCCTCGCCGCGCAGCGGCTTGGGCAGGCTGTCCCAGACCTGGTCGACCCGGGACTGGAAGAACTCGATGGTGCCCTGGATGTCCAGCGGCTGGCGCCGGTTGTTGAGCATCCAGCGGGTGGCCCGCTCGACCAGCCGGCGGGTGTGCAGGCGCATCTTGGTCTGCACCCGCGCCGGGACGGCGTTGTCGAGGCCCTCGACGTCCGACCAGATCCGCTCCAGGCCGAAGACCGCGCGCGCCGCCGCGTGGGTGCGGGCGATCTCCTCCATGGTGGCGCCGGTCTCCTCGCGGAGCCGGAAGGCGAAGGTGCAGCCGCCGCGGTTGATCGTGTCGTTGACGATCAGGGTGGTGATGATCTCGCGGCGCAGCGGGTGCTGGTCGATCGCCTCGGCGAACCGGGCCCGCAGCGCGCTCGGGAAGTACTCGTGCAGCGCGGTGCGGAAGTACGGGTCGTCGGGGAGCTCGGTGGCGAGCAGCTCGTCGGCCAGGGTGATCTTGGTGTAGGCGAGCAGCACCGAGAGCTCGGGCTGGGAGAGCCCGCGCCCGCCGGCCGCCCGCTCCTTGATCTGACGGTCCGTCGGCAGGAACTCGATGGCCCGGTCCAGCTGGCCGTTGCCCTCCAGGCGGTTGATCATGCGGGCGTGCACGTCGACCATCGAGAGGGCCTGGGCGACGGCGTTGGCCAGCACCACGTTCTGCGCGTAGTTGTTGCGCAGCACCAGGTGGCCGACCTCGTCGGTCATCTCGGCGAGCAGCTTGTTGCGCTGCTTGACCGTCATGTCGCCGTCGGCGACGACCTGGTTGAGCAGGATCTTGATGTTGACCTCGTGGTCCGAGGTGTCCACGCCGGCCGAGTTGTCGATGGCGTCGGTGTTGATCCAGCCGCCGGTGCCCTCGGGGCCGCCGGTCGAGGCGTACTCGATGCGGCCGAGCTGGGTGCAGCCGAGGTTGCCGCCCTCGCCGACCACCCGGGCCCGGACCTGGCCGCCGTTGACCCGGATCGCGTCGTTGGACTTGTCGCCCACCTCGGCGTTGGTCTCGGCGGAGGACTTGATGTAGGTGCCGATGCCGCCGTTCCAGAACAGGTCCACCGGGGACTGCAGGATCGCCTTCATCAGCTCGGCCGGGGTGAGCTTGGACTCCTCGATGCCGAGCCGCTCGCGCACCTGGGCGGAGAGCTGGATCGACTTGGCGGAGCGCGGGAAGACGCCGCCGCCGGCCGAGATCAGGCTCTTGTCGTAGTCGTCCCAGGAGCTGCGCGGGACGTCGAAGAGCCGGCGCCGCTCGGCGAAGGAGACCGTCGCGTCCGGGTTCGGGTCCAGGAAGATGTGGCGGTGGTCGAAGGCGGCCACCAGCCGGATGTGCTCGCTGAGCAGCATGCCGTTGCCGAACACGTCACCGGACATGTCGCCGATGCCGACCACGGTGAAGTCCTCGGTCTGGGTGTCGTGGCCCAGCTCGCGGAAGTTGCGCTTGACGGACTCCCAGGCGCCGCGCGCCGTGATGCCCATGCCCTTGTGGTCGTACCCGGCGGAGCCGCCGGAGGCGAAGGCGTCGCCCAGCCAGAAGCCGTAGCTCTCGGCCACGCCGTTGGCGATGTCCGAGAAGGTCGCGGTGCCCTTGTCGGCGGCGACCACCAGGTAGGTGTCGTCCTCGTCGTGGCGGACCACCTCGGACGGGTGCACGACCTCGCCGGCCACCAGGTTGTCGGTGATGTCCAGCAGCGCCGAGATGAAGGTCTTGTACGAGGCGATGCCCTCGGCCAGCCAGGCGTCGCGGTCCACCGACGGGTCCGGCAGCTGCTTGGCGACGAAGCCGCCCTTGGCGCCGACCGGGACGATGACGGTGTTCTTGACCATCTGGGCCTTGACCAGGCCGAGGATCTCGGTGCGGAAGTCCTCGCGCCGGTCGGACCAGCGCAGACCGCCGCGGGCGACCTTGCCGAAGCGCAGGTGCACGCCCTCGACCCGGGGCGAGTAGACCCAGATCTCGAAGGCCGGGCGCGGGGCCGGCAGGTCCGGGATGGCCTTGGGGTCGAACTTCATCGACACGTAGGAGTGCCGCTCGCCGTCCGAGGCGTGCTGGAAGAAGTTGGTCCGCAGGGTGGCCTTGATGAGGTGCAGGAAGGAGCGCAGGATGCGGTCCTCGTCCAGCGAGACGACCTCGTCCAGGGCGCCCGAGAGCTCCTCCAGGATGCCCTCGGTCAGCTCGGACGCACCCTGCTGGTGGCCGGGGCTGAGCCGGGCCTCGAAGAGGTTCACCAGCAACCGGGTGGTGTGGATGTTGTTGCGGAGCGCGTCCTCCATGTAGTCCTGGGAGAAGGTGCTCCCGGCCTGGCGGAGGTACTTGGCGTAGGCGCGCAGCACCACGGCCTGACGCCAGGTCAGACCGGCGGTGAGGACCAGCTCGTTGAAGCCGTCGTTCTCCGCCTTGCCGGTCCAGGTCGCCGAGAAGGCGTCCTGGAAGCGCTCGCGCGCCTCGTCGGTGAGGGCGGAGGCCTCGCGCAGGCGCAGGCCGAAGTCGTAGACCCAGGCCTTGGAGCCGTCCTCGCGGGTGAGCGCGTACGGGCGCTCGTCGAGCACCTCGACGCCCAGGCGCTGGAGCACCGGCAGGACCTCGGTCAGCGAGATCGGGCCGCCGACCCGGTAGATCTTGAAGCGGCGCTCGTCGTCGCCCGCGCCGACCGGCTGGTAGAGGTTGAGCCGGAAGTCGCCCTCGCCGCTCAGCGCCTCGATCTGCTTGAGGTCGGCCACGGCGGTGCGCGGCGGGAAGTCGGCGCGGTAGCCGTCGGGGAAGGCGTTGGCGTAGCGGCGGCCGAGTTCGGCGGCGCGCTCCTCGCCCAGCTCGACGTGCAGCTGGTCGTGGAAGCCGTCCATCCAGAAGCGCGCGGCCTCGGCCAGCTTGGCCTCGATCCGCTCCACCTCGGCGTCGGTCAGCGAGGGCAGCTCGCTGCCCTTGGCGACCCGGACGACGAAGTGCAGTCGGGTCAGCACCGACTCGGTGGACCAGACGGTGTACTCGATGTTCTCGCCGTTCAGCTCCTGCAGCAGCAGGTCCATCAGGCGCAGCCGGATCCGCGTGGTGTAGCGGTCGCGCGGCAGGTAGATCAGCGCGGAGAAGTAGCGCCCGTACTCGTCCTGACGGAGGAACAGCCGCAGCCGGCGGCGCTCCTGCAGGTAGAGCACGCTGGTGGCGATGGAGAGCAGCTGCTCGGCCGGGGTCTGGAAGATCTCGTCCCGGGGGAAGGTCTCCAGGATCTGGAGCAGGTCGCGGCCGTCGTGGCTCTCGTTGGCGAAGCCGGAGCCGGCCAGCACCTCCTGCACCTTGCGGCGGACCACCGGGATCCGGGTGACCGACTCGGTGTACGCGGCCGAGGAGAACAGGCCGAGGAAGCGGCGCTCGCCGATCACGTTGCCCTGGGCGTCGAAGCGCTTCACGCCGACGTAGTCCAGGTAGGCCGGGCGGTGCACGGTGGACTTGCTGTTGGCCTTGGTGAGGACCAGCAGCTTCTTCTCGTGCGCCTTGGCCCGGACCGGGGCGGACATCCGGCCGAAGGCCTCGGAGACCGGGTGGTGGTCGGTGTCGTGGCTGAGCGGGTCGGAGCGCAGGATGCCGAGGCCGGTGCCGGGGACGGCCCGCAGCACCTCCTCGCCCTCGTGCTCGGCCAGGTCGTACTCGCGGTAGCCGAGGAAGGTGAAGTGGTCGTCGGCCAGCCAGCGCATCAGCTCCCAGGCCTCGCCGACCTCCTGCTCGGCCAGGTGGGCCGGGGGCTCCTCGGCCAGCTCGTCGGCCAGGCGCAGCGCGGAGTCGCGCATCTTGCCCCAGTCCTCGACGACCTCGCGGACGTCGCCGAGCACCCGGCGCAGGTTGGCCTCGATCGCGTGCAGGTCCTCGCGGTCGGTCTCGCGGTCGATCTCGATGTGCATCCAGGACTCGACCGTGGCGTCGGCGGGCCACTCGGTGCCGGCCGCCTGGCTGCGCGAGCAGGCGTCCAGGTCGAGGATCTCCAGCAGCTTGCCGGTCAGGTCACGGCGCACCACCAGCTGGGGGTGGATCACCACGTGGATGCCGCGGTCCTGGCGGGTCAGCTCGTTGGTGACCGAGTCGACCAGGAAGGGCATGTCGTCGGTGACGACCTCGACCACGGTGTGGCCGCAGGACCAGCCGTTCTCCTCCACCGTGGGGGTGTACACCCGGACCTCGGCGGTGCCCTGCGGGCGCTTCAGGCCGAGGCGGTAGTGCGAGGCCGCCGCGCCGTAGACGTCCACCGGGTCGCGGTCGACGAGGTCCTCGGGGGCGGTGTGGAGGTAGTAGTACCGCAGGTACGAGGCAAGAGCACCGTTGCTCAGGCCCTCCCCGGGTGCCGCTCCCCCCACCTGGCTGTTCTCAGCGGCTGCCGCTGCCTTGGTGAGCAGCTCGGCCTTGGCTGCGTCCAGCTTGGTCTGCATGGCTGTATGGCTCCTGTCGCGCGCCGTTGCGTGACTCGGTGATGGGTCCGGGTACACCGCCGGGTCTACCCGCAATCCTCCACCAGCACCGGAGGAAAGTGGCCCATGGCACGCATGAAGCGACCTTCGTCCGGGTAATGGTGACGGATTCGGCACCCGACGACGTCACTCACCCTAACCAAAGCCCAGCAGGGTGTCAGGGGACATGGAGGCAGAAAGCCGGACGAAGATCACACCGTCCTGGACACGTTGTCCAAACCGGCCGGTCACATGACGCGCCGTCAGACCTCGTCGGCCAGGACCAGTTCGACCGCCTCCGCCAGCGAGTCCACCACCGGGGCCCCGAGCCCCGCCAGCTTCTCCCGGGTGTGCGAACCCCCGGTGTACAGCACCGCACGCGCGCCCATCCAGTGGGCGGCCGCCGCGTCGTCCGCCGCGTCCCCGATCACCACGGTGCGCGCCGGGTCCTGGCCGAGCCGCTCCAGGTGCCGCTTCAGGTAGTCGCGCTTGCCCGTCCCGTACGACTCGCCGACCCGGCCGTCCACCCGGACGAAGTGCTCCTCGATCCCGCGGGCCCGCACCTGCGGCACCAGCCGGTGGTGCTCGTGCATCGACAGCAGCGACTGGCTGCGCCCGGCCGCCCGCCAGCCGGCCAGCAGCCCGGCCGCGCCCTCGGTCAGCCCGCAGGCGTCGCTGAGCTCCTGGTAGCGGTCCTGGAAGGCGGCGTCCAGCACCGTCCACTCGTCCCGGCTGGGCTCGCGGCCGAGCAGCAGCTCGTAGAACTTCGGGATCGGGAAGGTGTACAGCTCCCGGTACTGCTCCAGCGTGATCGGCGCCATGCCGAGCGTGGCGAAGGCCGCGTTGCTGGAGGCCACCACGGCCGCCATGTCGTGCAGCAGGGTGCCGTTCCAGTCCCAGACGATGTGCGTGCTCACCCAGGAACGGTACCCGCCGCCGCCGGCGCTCAGGCCCCGGGGGTCGAGCCGTCCGCCAGCAGCTCGCGCAGCACCCGGTCGACCTGGTGGTGCACGAGCTCGGTGCCGGGCGGCACCAGCTCCTCGGTGCGGCGGACCCACTCCGCCACGGTGGAGGCGTCGGCCTGGAGCAGCACGTCGCCCTCCAGCGAGCGGAGCATCACGGTGAGCAGGCCGCGGCCGCCGACGGTGCTCGGCCAGATCCGCACGTCCCCGCTGCCCGTGGCCCGGTAGACGCCCTCGGCCAGCAGCTCCCGGGCGAAGTACCAGCTGACCGGGGAGGCCGAGTGGACGTGGAAGGTGACGTGCACGGCGTACGGGTCGTCGGCCCGGTAGCCCCAGCCGGGCCCGGACCGGGATGCTGTCCTGGGGCGACACCAACAGGTCCATGGGTCAGGTCGCGCTCCAGCACGGTGCTCTCCATCTCGCGGCTCTCCATCTCGCGCTCTCCTCCGCTCGTCCCGGTCCGGCGCACTGAGAACGACGCCGGGAACGGGTCGGTACCGCGGATCCGCAACCCTGTAGGGGCAAACAGCGGTGGCCCGGCCGGTTCTGTCGGTGGCGACAAAAGCGCCGGACAGCCTTCCGGATGACACCGCGTCAACTCCGCGACACCGCCTCACCCCCCGAACGCCCGCCCGTCCGCCCACCCGTCCCGCCACCCCACCGTGCGGCCGCGCCCGGCCGGGCACGAACGGCCCCGGAGCGGCCGGGCCGCCGCTTCCTACCCTGACCGCTATGGACGCTCAACCGACCACGGTGCTGGGGGAATCGACCAAGCGGCTGGCCCGGATCCTGCTCGACGGCCTGCCGGAGCTGACCGAGGAGACGGTCCGCCGGATCCGCGAGGAGCTGAAGGTCTACCAGGACGCCGGCCCGCTGCCGTCCGGCCAGCTGCACGAGGCGGTCCGGGACAACCTGGCCTACTCCCTGCGCGGCCTCACCGGCGAGGAGATCACCCTGGAGGCCCCCCGGGTCACCGGGCGCCGCCGGGCCGAGCAGGGCGTGCCGCTGGCCATGGTGCAGACCGCCTACCGGCTGGGCTTCCGCTGCCTGTGGGAGCGGATGGTCGCCGAGGCCGAGCGCACCGGCGCGGCCAGCAGCGCCGACCTGGTCGCGATGGCCAGCGAGGTCTGGCGGTACAACGACGAGGTGGTGGGCGCCATGGTGGACGCCTTCAACGAGCGCACCGCCGCCCTCAAGATCCAGTGGGACCAGGAGCGTTCGGCCCTGGTGGACGTGGTGCTGCGCGGCGGCATGGGCAACCCCGGGCGGGTCCTGGAGGCCGCCGACATGCTCACCCTGCCCTACGACGGCACCTTCGCCGTGGTGGTCGCGCACGCCCCCGGCCTGGCCCGGCAGGCCCTGCCGGACATCGAACCCGCCCTGCGCAGCCACCAGATGGGCTCCGCCTGGCGCCTCACCCCCGACGCCCACATCGGCATCGTCTCCATGCAGGACGGCGCGGCGATGGAGCAACTGGTCGAGACGCTACGGCTCCAGACGGTCCGTCGGGCCGGGTGAGCCCCTGCTACTCCAGACTCGACCAGACCCCGCAGGCCCTCCACTGGCCCAGGTCGCGCTGGCCAGCGCGGCCCCCCGCTCCGAGACCGTCTCGGGTCTTCGACGCCTCCCCCGCTGCCGATGCTGGTGGTCAGCTCCCCTCCACCGCCTCCCGGATCGGCACCAGTGCTCGGCCCGCTGATGGACCTCCCGGAGAGCCAGCGCGAGCAGCTGCTCACCACCATGTCCACCTACTTCGCGGTGGCGGCCTCGGCCGACAAGGCGGGCAAAC
>NZ_BAAAYB010000051.1:0-30272 GCF_039535905.1 Kitasatospora albolonga
GTGGCACCCGAGGTGTTCCGGTTCAGCCGGGCCACCCTGACCGAGTACGGGAACATCGCCAGCGCCGTGGTGCTCGACGCGCTGGCCCGGCTGTTCGACGAAGGGAGCGCGACCGACCGGGCCAGGGGGCTGATCGCCGGGTTCGGCCCGGGCATCACCGCCGAGGTCGCGCTCGGCCGCTGGACCGTCCCGGTCGCGCCGCACTCCTTCGCCAACACGCTGATCAGGAGCGTCAATTGACCACCACCGCGGAGACCGCCGAGGTCCACTTCTGGAACCCGCCCGACCTGGCGGGCCTGGCCTTCGACCCGATGCTGCACCGGCTGCTGCACGAGGACCCGGTGGCGAGGGTCCGGCTGCCCAACGGCACCGGCCACGCCTGGCTGGTCACCCGGTACGAGGAGGTCAAGTTCGTCTCCGCCGATCCGCGGTTCAGCCGCCAGGCGGTCTGGGGGCGGGACGTCACCCGGGTGGCACCGCACTTCATCCCGATGGAGGGGGCGCTCGGCTTCGCCGACCCGCCGGACCACACCCGGATGCGCCGGGTGGTGGCCAAGGCCTTCACCGCCCGTGCGATGCGCCGGCTGCGCGAGCGCGCGCAGGAGGTGATGGACGGCCTGCTCGACACGATGGCCACCGAACGGGCCCGGCACGGCGGCCCGGTGGACCTGATGGCCCACCTCAACCGCCCCTTCCCGCTGGCCATGATGGGCGAGCTGATGGGCGTGCCGCCCGCCGACAACCAGCTGATCGCCGACTGGACCGACACCGTGATCTCCGCCGGTTCCGGCCGGGAGGCCAGCGAGCGGGCCAAGGAGGAGTTCGCCGAGTACTTCACCGAACTCCTGGGCTGCCGCCGCCTGGAGCCGAGGGACGACCTGGCCGGGGTGCTGGCCGAGGCGGTCGAGGAGTCCGTCCTGACCCTGCGCGAGGCGGTCGGCCTGGCGGTGCTGATCCAGCTCGGCGGCGGCCACGCGGTCCGCAACAACAGCGCCAACATGGTCTTCGCCCTGCTCACCCACCCCGAGCAGCTGGCCCGGCTGCGGGCCGAACCCGACCTGCTGCCACGGGCGGTGGAGGAACTGCTGCGCTACATCCCGCACCGCAACGCGGTCGGCCTGTCCCGGATCGCGCTGGAGGACGTCGAGGTCGGCGGCGTCCCGATCCCGGCCGGGGATCCGGTGTACGTCTCCTACCTGACCGCCAACCGCGACCCCTCGGTCTTCGCCGACCCGGACGTCCTCGACCTCGGCCGCCCCGAGAACCCGCACGTCTCCTTCGGCCACGGCGCGCACTACTGCCCCGGCGCCTCGATGGCCCGGCTGGAGTCCGAGCTGATCCTCACCTCCCTCTGGGACCGCTTCCCGACGCTGCGGCTGGCCGTTCCGGTCGATCAACTGGAGTGGCAGCGCGGCGCGTTGATCCGCGGCCCGGAGACCCTCCCGGTGGAGTGGTGAGCCGGCCGTGACCTACCTCAACCCCCGGGACGGCCTGATCGTCCCGCCCGGCGGCGGCCGCACCGTGCACGCCGCCGCCCAGCAGGTCACCTTCAAGGTGACCGGCGCGCACTCGCTGGCCGCCTCCAGCTTCGAGGTGGTGGTGCCGCCCGGCTTCGACGTCGGCGCCCACGCGCACGGCCGCAGCGAGGAGCTCTTCCTGCTGCTGGACGGCGAGTTGGACGTGCTCGCCTTCGAACCCGAGGACCGCACCCCGCAGGACTGGCACGACTGGCGCTCCCCCGAGGGCGCCCGCTACCAGCGGGCGAAGGCCGGCACCGTGATCCTGGTCCCGCCCGGCTGCCCGCACGCCTTCGCCAACCCGACCGGCCGCCCGGCCCGGATGTTCTTCCAGGCCTCCCCGCCCCCGCACCACGAGCGCTACTTCGAGGAGCTGCTCGACCTGCTGAACGCGGACGGCGGCATCGACCACCAGGCGGTCGAGGCGCTGCGCCTGCGCTACGACATCCAGCAGCTCACCCCGCTGCGCCACACCCTTCCCACCGCCCTTCCCACCGCCCTTCCCACCGCCCTTCCCACCGCTCTCCCCGCCGAGGCCCCCGCATGACCGAACTCCGCTGCCCCGTCGGCCAGGTGCACCCCTGGCCGGTCGACCACCTGCCCGAGCTGGCCTTCGACCCGCTGCTGCACCGCCTGCTGCGCGAGGAGCCGTTCGCCCGGGTCAAGCTGGCCTTCGGCGAGGGCGACGCCTGGCTCGCCACCCGCTACGAGGACGTCAAGGCGGTCTCCTCCGATCCGAGGTTCAGCCGGGCGCTCACCGTGGACCGGCCGATCACCAGCATGACCCCGCACACCGTGGCCCCGCCCGGCGGGGTCGGCCGGGCCGACCCGCCGGACCACACCCGGCTGCGCCGCCTCACCGCGCAGACCTTCCACCGCAAGCGGGTGGAGCACCTGCGGGCCGGCACCCAGCGGACCGCCGACGAACTGCTGGCCGCCATGCTCGACCAGGGCCCGCCGGCCGACCTCACCGAGGCGCTCACCGGCCCGCTCCCGGCCGCCGTCACGGCCGAGCTCATGGGCGTGCCGCCGGCCGACCTGCCGCTGCTGCAGGCCTGGCGGGCCGTCATCCTGTCCAGCGACCACACCGCCGCCGAGGCCGGTGCGGTCAAGGCCGAGATCGCGGGCTACTTCAAGGCGCTGGCCGCCCACCGCGCCGAACACCCGGGCGCGGACCTGTTCAGCGAACTGGTCGCCGCCCACGGCGCGGGGCAGCTCAGCCGGCCGGAGCTGATCTCGCTCTCGGTGATGATCGTCCTCAACGCGCTCGACCAGATCCGCAACCAGACCTCCACCATGGTCTACACCCTGCTCACCCACCCCGCCCAGCTCGCCGCACTGCGCGCCGACCTCACCCGACTCCCCGGCGCCGTCGAGGAGTTGCTGCGCTTCATCCCGCAGCGCAACGGCGTCGGGATGCCCCGGGTCGCCACCGAGGACGTGGAGGTCGGCGGCGTCCTGGTCCGGGCCGGGGAGGCGGTCTACGTCTCCTACCTGGCCGCCAACCGCGACCCCGGGGTCTACACCGACCCCGACGCGCTCGACCTGGCCCGCGAGGAGTCGCCCAACCTGGCCTTCGGCCACGGCCCGCACTACTGCGTCGGCGCCGCGCTGACCCGGATGCACGCCGAGGTGGTCCTCTCCACCCTGCTCACCCGCCTCCCCGGCCTGCGCCTCGCCGTCCCGGCCGCCGAGGTCCGGTGGCTGCGCGGCACCGTCAACCGCGGCCCGGCCGCCCTGCCGGTCGCCTGGTAGGCCCGCCGCGGCCCCCGCGCACGGACGCGGACGTGCCCGCCCGCCCCCACCGGGGCGAGCGGGCACGTGCCGTCTGCCGTCTGCCGTCTGCCGTCTGCCGTCTGCCGTCGCGTCAGAACTGCACGTCCGTGCAGGAGTAGAACGCGTTAGTGGTGTCGTACACGTCCCAGACCGCGACCACCACGTGGTGACCGGTCCGGCCGGTCGGCAGGGTGCCGGTGTGGGTGGTGACGGCGGCGGGCTGCTTGCCGTTGTACGGGACGGTGAGGAAGGGGTTCAGGTCGAGGCTGGCCCGGGTGATCTTCTGGGTCGGGTCGTAGCCCTGCTTGGTGAGGTAGTACCGGAAGTTGGTGGTGGCGTGCCGGGCCTCGATGTTCCAGGTGAAGGTCTGCTGGGCGCCGCCCGTCACCTTGGTGGTCGGCCAGGCCCCGTTGCGGGGGTTGTCCAGCGGGGCCCAACGGGCGTCCGCCCCGGCGCAGATGGTGCCGTCGGCCGGTCCGCGCGACGGGAAGCCCTTCGGGCCCTCGACGCTCTGCGGCTCCCACTGGATGTCGCCGCAGTTCTTGACCACGCCCGAGCCGCAGAGTGCGGCGCGGCTCGGCGGGAGGTTGACGAAGCCGTGCGACTGGGCCGGGACGGCCATCCCGATCGGGACGGCGAGCGCGGCGACGGCCGCGCCGACGATGGTACGCGTGCGCATGGTGCTCCTCCGTGGGGGTGGATGGAGAGGTGCGCCGAACGCAGGCGGCGGCACGGTGCACGTGGGGGTGCACCGCCGCGGGCCACAGCGGCCACAGCCGCTCATTGGCATGCCTGCGCCAGGTGTGAGCACACCGTAGGCACCGGGCCGCCCGGGCGTCAATGGTCCAGACCAGTATCCCAGAGCAGTGCAACTACCCTGTGGAAAAGTCCAGTTGTCACACCGTCAGATCCGGGCTCACGGCCGCCGGATGGTGTTGATCTCGATGGCGTCCACCTTCATGACCTTCACCACGTCCCCCGCCCGCGGCGCGTGCACCACCTTGCCGTCGCCGATGTACATCCCCACGTGCGAGCGGTTCGCCTTGTAGATCACCAGGTCGCCCGGCTGCGCGTTGTGCCAGTCCCGGCCCACCGCGGTCCCCACCGTGGCCTGTTCCTGCGAGGTCCGCGGCAGCGCCACCCCGGCCTTGGCGTAGGCGTAGACCATCAGTCCCGAGCAGTCGAAGATGGCCGTACCGGACGCGCCCCAGGAGTAGGGCTTCCCCTGCTGGTCCAGGGCCGTGCGCACGGCGGCGGCCGCGTTCCCGCTCGCCTGCGGCAGGGTGGACGGGTCGATCCGGCTCGCGCTCCGGGACGCCGCGGCGCCGTCCTCCCCACGCACGATGGCGGCCCGGTCGGCGGCACTCAGGGTGGAGAGCAGCCGCTGCGCCTCCTGGAGCTTCTGCTGCACCTCGCCCTTGGCGCCGTTCAACAGCTGGGTGGAGCGGTCCAGTTCACCGAGCACCACCGCGGCCTCCTGCTTCTGCTGGTCCAGCCTGAGCTGCTCCGCGCGCAGGGCCCGCAGCACGCCCGCCTGGGTGCTCGCCACCTGGTCCGCCGAGGAGGCCCGCGACAGGTAGGCGTCCGGGTCGGAGGAGAACATCAACTGCACCGTCGGGTCCACCCCGCCGTGCCGGTACTCCTCCCCCGCCACCGCCGCCAGCCCCGAGGCCAGCTCCGCCGCCCGCTCCTGGCCCCGGGCGATCTGGTCCTGCAACTGGCCGCCCTGCTTGCGCAGTTGGTCGGCCCGCTCCTTCGCACCGTTGTACTTCTCGGCCGCCTCCTCCTGCTCCGACAGCAGCCGGTCGACCTGCGCCTTCACCTGGTCCTTGCCCGCCGGCGCCGCATGGGCCGCCCCGGCCTGGGCCGACAGCGCCACCGCGGTGGCGGCAGCGGCGGTCAGCACCGAGGTGTGCGCACGGCTGGGGCGCCGAGGGCGTCGGTGGGAGGCCATGGTGAGGCTCCTTCGTCGGGGCGAAGATCGAACAAGGATCGAACGTACCCATCCCGACAGCACCGTGTCCACGCCGTGACCTGTGAACTGCCCTTTAGGGCACACCTGCTGAGCACTCCGCGACCTCGTCCGTGCTTGGCTGTCCCGCGTGACCCCCGACCTCCGCCACCACACCGCCCTCACGCCCGCAGCCCGCCAGGCCCTGCTGGAGGCGTACGCCGACGTCCGCGCCCCGCTGCTGCACCTGCCGAACTACGCGCTCCCCGCCTTCACCGAGCGCCTGGAGCGCCATGCCGCCTCGCCGGGCTTCGAGCTCGTCCTCGCCCACGCCGCCGGAGTGACGGCCGGCTACGCCTACGGCACCTCCGTCGACGCCGCCGACCCGTACTGGCGGCGGATGGCCGACCCGCTCCCGCCGGGCTTCACCGACACCCCCGTGCTGGCCCTGCGCGAGATCGGCGTCCGCACGCCCTGGCGCGGCACCGGCACCGCCCGCCGCCTTCACGACTCCCTGCTGGCCGCCCGTCCCGAGGCCCGCGTCACCCTGATGGTGAACCCCCTGGCCGGCGAGGGCCGGGTCCTGCGTCTCTACGAGTCCTGGGGCTACCGCGAGTTCAACGCCCAGCCGGCCACCGCGGACTCGCCGCGGCTGGCCGTCATGGTGCGCCCGACCCGCTGAGCGGGCCGGTGGACCGGGCGGGGGCGGCCCGGGGTCTGAGCCGCCCCCGCCCGACGGCCCGTCAGACGATCGGGCCGGTCAGGGGGAGGACCACCTTGCACGGGACGGGGCGCGGGTGGGCCGGATCGAGGGCGTTGAGGACGTGGGTGAGGGTGATGGGGTCGTAGGCGATCTCGGTGTGGTCGGCGGCGTCCAGCGGGCAGGCGTCCTGGAGGGTGATGTTGGTGACGCCGGGGCCGTCGAGGAAGCCCGAGGTGTAGGGGGTGACCACCTCGTCGAACTTGGTGGCGATCACGGTGTAGCGGACCCCGGGGACGGTGTCGCCGCCGGAGTTGAGGTCCGTGATGAACGGGGAGCCCACCTCCTGGTCCACGCAGGCGGGGCAGGCCGGGCCGAGCAGGAAGGCGTTGGCGGGCTCCAGCAGGCCGAGGGTGGAGGCCAGCGTGGCGATGCCGTCCAGGGTGGTGCCGTGGTTGCTCGGGGCGATGCCGACAAGGGCGTTGACCTTGGCCGCGCCGCCCAGGTACTTGAGGTAGTAGCGCGGCATCATGCCGCCCTGCGAGTGGCCGACCAGGTCGACCTTGGCCGCGCCCGTCGCGGCCCGCACCCGGTCCACGAAGGCGGCCAGCTGGCCGGCGCTCTGTGCGACCGGGCCGGTCCCCTGGATCGGATTGCCGTCTGCGGCACCGTAGTTGAAGGAGAAGACGCAGTAGCCGTTGTTCGCCAGCAGCGGCGCCGCACCTCCCCAGTTGTCGTTCTGGTTCTCGAAGGTGCCGTGCACCAGCACCACCGGCGCCGGGTGCGCCGCACCCGGGCGGCAGCCCCAGTCGTTCGCGCCGTCCGCCGCCTTGCCGGGCTGGAGGAAGCCCTTCAGGAAGCCGACCGTGAAGTTGGTCTCCACCGGCCGCTGTTCGGCCGCCGTGGCGGTGCCGCCGCCCGCAGCCAGGGCGAACGCGGCGGCCACCGCGGCCGCGAGCACACGGGGCCTCAGAACTCTGATCACAGGACGTCCCTCTCCGGGGGTGGGGGAATACCGGAACACGCCGCTCCCGACGGAGCGTCAGAGGTGGTAACTCCAGGAGGAGCTGGACGGTGACGCTACGAGCGGGTAACAAGCGGGTCAACGGAAGCGACACGGCACCGGGGAAGTTCGCGCGCGGATGCCAGGAAACACGGCGGCGCCCCCGCGGAAACTGTCACCGGAACACAGGAGGAGCGGCCCGCATGAGCGAGAGCCACAGCACCACCGGACCCGCCTTCCCCGCCGCCCTGGTGGCCGAGGTGCGGCGCGAGATCGGGTCGATCACCACCGAGGCGATCCGCGAGATCCGCCGCCAGGTGACGGAGTACGACCGACCGCTGGCGGGCAACTTCGGCACCGGCATCCACCAGGGCGTGGCCACCGCACTCGCCGACTTCGCCGACCTGCTGGCCGGCGGCAGCCCGTCGCCGCAGGAGCGGGCCGACCGGGCCCGGGTCTACCGGGCGCTCGGGCGCGGCGAGTTGGCCGAGGGCCGGTCGTTGGACGCGCTCCAGGCCGCCTACCGGATCGGCGCCCGGGTGGTCTGGCAGCGGGTGGCCCGGATCGCCCAGCGGACCGGCGCGGGCCCCGCCCAGATGGCGGTGCTGGCCGAGACCGCCTTCACCCACATCGAAAGGATCGCGGCCACCTCGGTGGAGGGCTACGCCGAGGCCCGGCACGACGAGACCGGCTCCCTCGGGCACCGGCGCCACCGCCTGCTGTCCGCCCTGACCGGCGGGGCACCCTGGCCGGAGGTGGAGCGGGCCGCGACGGTGGCCGAGTGGCCGCTGCCCTCCGAGGTGGCCGCCGTCGCACTGGCCCCGGGCCGGGGCACCGACCGCCGCTGGCTGCCGGACGAGGTCCTGGCGGACCTCAACTCCCCCGCCCCGTACCTGATCTGGCCCGACCCGGCCTCCGGCGCCCCGCCCGAACGGCTGATGGACGGGCGGGACGCGGTGGTCGGGCCGTCGGTGCCGACGGAGCTGGCCGCCGAGTCGCTGCGCTGGGCCCGGCTGGTGCGGCAGCGCCACGGCGCCGGACGGCCCGTCAGCTGCGAGCGGATGCTGCCCGAGCTGCTCCTGCTGGCCGACGAACCGCTGGTGCGGTTGATGGCCCACCGCCGACTGGCCCCACTGGCCGGGCTGACGCCCCGCCAGGCGGAGCGGCTCGGCTCCACCCTGCTGGCCTGGCTCCAGGGCGGCCACGGCAGCGCCGCCGACCTGGCCGCCAGGGTCGGCGTCCACCCGCAGACGGCACGTCAACGCCTGCACCGGCTGCAGGAGTTGTTCGGCCTGCAGCTGGACGACCCGGACGCCCGGTTCGAGCTGGAGGCGGCGCTGCGGCTGCGCGCCCTGCGGGCGGTCAGCGGTACAGGAACTTGACCGAGCGCAGCTTCAGCCGGTCCGCGGTGGCGATCCCGTGCGGGCGCAGGCTGCGGGAGTCTCCCGCGCAGACCGCGTCGTCGAAGACCAGGGTCCACCAGTCGGTGTCGTTGCGCGGCCCGAAGGCGGGCTGGGAGCTGGCCGGGTCGGCGGCCTCCTCGATGGTGATGCAGACGTCGGCGGTGGGGTTCTGCATGCTGCGGGTCATCACCTGGCCGTCCGGGCCGCCGTACCGGTAGGTGAAAACTGCCGGTGGCGACCTGGACGGCCCGGGCCTCGGTGGCGAAGGGAGCGGTGGTGAGCACGGCGGTGACGGCGAGGGCGCCGCACGCGGCGCCGAGGGTGTGCCAAGGGCGCACGGGGATCTCGTCTCCTCGGGAAGGAACGGTTCACCGCACTTCTACCGCCGCGCGCCCCGGACGGCGTACGCCCCGCGCCCGAGCGGCGTACGCGTCACCCGTCGGGACCACGGCCACCCGGCGCAACGCCGCGCCCGAGGTCACGCCGCCCCCGAGGTCACACCGCCCCCGGCGTCACTCCGCCGCGAAGACCAGCTTCCCGCCGACGTAGGTCCGCTCCACCCGGGCCTCGGCGATCTCGGCCGCCGGGCGGGCGAACAGGTCGCGGTCCAGCACCACCAGGTCGGCCAGCAGGCCCTCCTGGAGCGAGCCGGCCTCGTCGCAGCCGTTCACGTGCGCCGAGCCCGCCGTGTACGCGGCCAGCGCGGTGTTCAGGTCCAGGCGCTGCTCGGGCAGGAAGACCCGCTCGTCCTCGGTGCCCGGCTCCATCCGGTTGACCGCCACGTGGATGCCCGCCAGCGGGTCCGGGCTGGAGACCGGCCAGTCGCTGCCGGCCACCAGGGTGGCCCCGGCCCGCAGCAGGTCGCCGAACGGGTACTGCCAGGCGGCGCGCTCCGGGCCGAGGAACGGGATGGTGAGCTCGTCCATCTGCGGCTCGTGGGCGGCCCAGAGCGGCTGCAGGTTGGCGAGCGCGCCGAGCGGGGCGAAGCGGCCGAGGTCCTGCGGGTGCACCACCTGGAGGTGGGCCAGGTGGTGGCGGTTGCCGCGCTGGCCGTTGGCGGCCAGCGCCGCTTCCACCGCGTCCAGCGCCTCGCGGACGGCGCGGTCGCCGAGGGCGTGGAAGTGCACCTGGAAGTCGAGCGCGTCGAGCGCGGTGACGTACTCGCGCAGCGCCTCCGGGTCGACGAAGCTGAGGCCGGAGTTGGCGGTGGCGCAGCCGCAGCCGTCCAGGTAGGGGGTGGTCATCGCGGCGGTGAAGTTCTCCGCGATGCCGTCCTGCATGATCTTGACCGACCAGGGCCGGAACCGGCCGTGGGTCAACTCCTCCCGCCGTTGCACCAGTTCGGCGATCTGCTCGGCGCCGCGCTCGCGGTCCCACCAGAGCGCGCCGCGCACCCGGGCGGTCAGCGCGCCGGAGCGGGCGGCGGCCAGGTAGGCGTCGGAGGGGTCGGGCTGGCCGTTGAAGACGCCGAGCAGGGCGTCCTGCCAGCCCGTGATGCCGAGCGAGTGCAGCAGCTCCTGGGCGCGGAGCAGCCCGGCCAGCCGGTCGGCGGCGGTGGTCGGCGGGACGAGCTTGGCGACCAGGGCGGTGGCGCCCTCCTGGAGCACCCCGTTCGGGGTGCCGTCGGCGTCCCCGCTCGATCCGGCCGTCCGCCGGGTCGGGGGTGTCCGCCGTGACCCCGGCCAGCTCCAGCGCGCGGGTGTTGGCCCAGGCTCCGTGGTGGTCGCGGTTGACCAGGTAGACCGGGCGGTCCGGGACCACCGAGTCGAGCAGCTGACGGCTCGGCAGCCCGCCCTCGAAGCTCTCCATCGACCAGCCGCTGCCGGTGATCCACTCCCGCTCGGGGTGGGCCTCGGCGAAGGCGCGGATCCGCTCCAGGTAGTCCGCCACGCCGACCGTGCCGCTCAGGTCGCACTCGCCGAGCTCGGTGCCGCCGAACACCGCGTGGATGTGCGAGTCCTGGAAGCCGGGGATCAGCAACTTGCCCTTCAGGTCCACCACTTCGGTGCGCGGGCCGATCAGCTCGCGGATCTCGTGGTGGCCGACGGCGGTGATCCGCTCGCCGGTGACGGCGAGGCCGGTGGCCCGGGTGCGGGCGGCGTCGGCGGTGAACACCGGGCCGCCGGTGAAGACCAGGTCGGCATGGGTCATGAGGAGTGCTCCTGACACGTCGTTCGATGTGTTTCGTGCGAGATGCGGTTGGTACGGTACGGGCCGGCCGGGCCGCGACGGCCCCGGCCGGTCCGTGGTCAGCCCTGGGGCAGCAGGTCGGCGCTGTCCGCGTCGGTGCCCCGGCCGGTGGTGAAGTAGGGGGACTTGCGCACCCACTTGGCCCAGGCCGCGGCCACCAGCCCGCTGAGGATCATCAGCGTCGGGGTGAGCAGCTGGAACCAGCCGTTGGCCGCGTTGACCTCGAAGTGGTCCGCCGAGTCCCAGAAGCTCCAGGCCAGGTACCCGCCGACGGCGAGCAGCGCGGCCGCGCCGAGCAGCGGCGCGACCACCACCCGCAGCCCGGTCAGCGGCTCGGTGCGCAGCAGCCCGCGGAAGCGGACGGCGGCGGCCAGGGCGGTGAGCGCGTAGTAGAGCACCACCACGATGCCGATCGCGTTCACGGCCGCGCCGATCAGGTCGGTGACGGTCGGGATCACCAGCGAGAGCAGCGCGATCGCCGAGGCGATCACCACCAGGAGCACGGTGCCCAGCGCCGGGGTGCCGTACTTGGGGTGGATGCGGGTCCAGACCGGGCCCAGGGTGCGGTCGCGGCCCATCGCGAAGGTGCCGCGGGCGGTCGGGATGACGGAGGCCTGCAGGGAGGCCACCGCCGACAGGGTGAGCGCGATCAGCGGCAGCGCGGCCAGCGGCTGGCTCGCCAGCTTCTCGCCGAAGTAGGTCAGGCCCTGGGCGCCGTTGTCGGCCAGCTCGTCCAGCGGGAGCACCCGCTGGAAGGCGGTGCCGGCCAGCAGGAAGAGCAGCAGCATCATCACCAGCGCGATGATCCCGCCGCGCGAGGCGTCCTTGGGGTCGTGGGTCTCCTCGGCCACGGTGAAGACCGACTCGAAGCCCCAGTAGCAGAAGACCGCCAGCACCATGCCCTGGGCCAGCGCGCCCATGGTCGGGATGGCGAAGGGGTTGAACCACTCCAGCGAGAACGGCTGGTCGCCGGCGAACAGCCCGTACCCGCAGAAGCCCAGCAGCACCAGGTACTCGAAGGCCAGCAGGTACTTCTGCAGCCGGGCCGCCAGTCCGAGGCCGCGGACCGCGATCACGGTGGCGCCGGCCAGCACGACCAGGCCGATCAGGGTGGTCTGCAGGGTGGAGTCCGGGTCCAGGTGCAGCCCGCCCACGCTCTCCACCCCGGCCTTGCCGGCCAGCTGGATCAGCGCGGAGCCGGTGACGGCCACCGTGTACGACATGAAGACGACCGTGCCGACGGTGTTCACCCAGCCGGTCAGGAAGCCCAGCCACGGGTTGAGGGTGCGGCCGACCCAGGTGTAGGCGTTGCCCGCGTTGGGCTCGACCCGGTTCAGCCGGCCGTACGCCACCGCGATGCCGAGCACCGGCAGGAAGGCGAGCAGCATGATCGCCGGCAGGTGCAGGCCGACCACACCGGCGGTCAGGCCGAGCCCGATGCCGATGCTGGAGGTGGCCGCCGTACTGGAGGCGGCGATGGCCACCCCGTCGACCATCCCGATGGACTTCTTCATCACAGGAGCCGGAGCGGGGGTTCTTACCCCGTCCTTCGCAGTCGCGCCCAACAGACCACCGCCTTGACCAGGGGGCCTTCCGTCGGCCCCGGGTGCGCACATGAAACTCCGGCCCCATTCTCACGTCAATGCCGTTGTCATAAGAACGGGCCGCGCCTAGGCTCCGAAGCATGAGTGAACGCGTGGTGCGCGAACCCGACCGGCGCCGCCGCCGGCCCACCAAGACCGGCACGGTCCTCTCCGAGCAGGTCATCGTGGAGACGGCCCTGCGCCTCCTCGGCCAGCACGGCGCCGAGGCCCTGACGGTCCGTCGGCTGGGCGCCGCCCTCGGCGCCGACCCGAGCGCCCTCTACCGCTACTTCCACTCCACCGACGACCTGGTGGTGGCGATCACCGACGAGCTGATCGCCCGGGCCCAGGCCGGCGCCGAACCGACCGGCGACTGGCAGGCGGACCTGCGCGAGATCGGCCTGCGGATCCAGCGCGCCTACCGCACCCACCCGCAGGCCGCCGCCCTCTCCGCCGCCCGCACCACCGGCCGCCAGCACGAGATCCGGGCCGTGGAGTCGATCCTCGGCATCCTGCGCGGGGCCGGCTTCCCCGACCCCGAGGCCGTCCGGCTCTACCACGTCTTCGTCGACCAGAGCCTGGCCTTCGCCGCCCTGGACGCCGCCGTGGAGGCCCTCCCGGCCCCCGCCCGGGCCGCCGACTCCGCCGTCTGGACCACCCGCTACGCCACCCTGGACGCCGACACCCACCCCAACATCGCGGCCACCACCCCCCTGCTGATCGCCGAGATGAACCGCTCCGCCTACCCGCTCGCCCTCGACCTCCTCCTCGACTCCTTCGCCGCCCGCTTGCGCGGGCACTCCGGCTGACCCCGCCTGCCCCGTCCGACGGACCGTCGGCGCGCGGTTGTCAGTGGCCCTGATTAGCGTGACGTGGGACACACCATCCACCTCCCCGCGAGAGACGAGTCAGGGTCATGACCGCATTCACCGAAGGTTCGCCGTGCTGGACCGACGCGATGTTCGCCGACGTGGAGGGCGCCAAGGCCTTCTACGGCGAGGTGCTCGGCTGGACCTTCGCCGAGGCGTCCTCCGAGTACGGCGGCTACACGCAGGCGTATTCGGGCGGCAAGGCGGTGGCCGCCGTGGTGCCGCCGATGCCGGGCCAGGAGGGCCACTCCGCCTGGTGCCTGTACCTCTCCTCGCCGGATGCCTCGGCCACCGCGGCGAAGATCAAGGAGGCCGGCGGCCAGGTGCTGATGGAGCCGATGCAGGTCGGCGACTTCGGGACGATGGCCATCGCCTCCGACCCGGGCGGCGCCGTCTTCGGCGTCTGGCAGGGCGGCGTCCACCAGGGCTTCGAGAAGGTCAACGAGCCCGGCGCGTTCTGTTGGGCCGAGGTCTTCACACGCGAGCCGGAGAAGGCCGACGCGTTCTTCCCCGCGGTCTTCCCGTACAACGTGAAGACCATGGCGGACGAGCACGTCGACTTCCGCACCTACAACCTCTCCGGTGGCCCGGCGCTCGGCCGGATGAGGATGGGTGAGGAGTTCCCGCCCCAGGTCCCGGCGTACGTCAACGTCTACTTCGCCGTACCGGACTGCGACGAGGCCGTGGAGAAGGCCAAGAAGCTCGGCGCCACCCTGCAGTTCGGCCCGATGACCAGCCCGTTCGGCCGCTTCGCCTCCCTGACGGACCCGCAGGGGGCGAACTTCTCGGTGATCGACCTGGCCACCGTCGAGGGCGAGATGCCCGACCTGACCGACGTCTGACGGTACGACAGGAGGGCGGGGCGGCCACTCGGCCGCCCCGCCCTCCCGCACGTGCGTCACTCCGGCAGGACCAGCGCCGGGGTCTCCTTGGTGAGCACCTCGCCGCGGAAGAAGGCGGGGCTTCGCTTCATCATCACCAGCATCACCAGCACGCCCACACCCAGCACGCCGACGCCGATCACGAAGACCGAACCGATCCCGAAGACCGAGCTGCCGCTGCCGTAGTCCGTGCTGTACATGTCCTTCAGGCTCTGCAGGAAGATCCCGGTCAGGATCAGCCCGCCGGTGACCGGGAAGACCACCTTGAGCACCGCGTCGCGCACCGAGCGGGTGAAGTCCCTGCGGAAGTACCAGGCGCAGGCGAAGGCGGTCAGCGAGTAGTAGAAGCAGATCATCAGGGTCAGCGCCGCGATGGTGTCGGTCAGCACGTTCTCGCTGATCAGCGTCATCACCGTGTAGAAGACACCGGTGCCCACGCCCGCCGTGACGATCGCCCGGCCCGGCGTGCCGTACTTGCGGTTGACCTCGGTGAAGGACGACGGCAGCGCCTCGTAGACGCTCATCGCCAGCACCGTGCGGCTGACCGGGATGAAGGTGGTCTGCAGGCTGGCGGCCGCCGAGGCGAGCACCGCGACGAAGAGCAGCACGCCCAGCGTCGGCCCCATCACCGGACCGGCCAGCGCACGGAACACGTTGGACGAGGTCTCCGGGTTGCCGAGCCCGGTGCCGGTCTCGCCGACGCCCGCGTACATCTGCACCGCGACGGCGGTGAACAGGTACGACCCGACCAGCACCACCATGGCCAGCATGGCCGCCCGCCCCGGCGTCTTCTCGCTCCCGCCGGTCTCCTCGTTGGCGCTCAGGCAGGCGTCCCAGCCCCAGTACATGAAGAGCGAGAGCGAGAGCCCGGCGATGAACGCCGACCAGGAGGAGGCCTGGAAGGGGTCGAGCCAGCTCCAGGAGAAGTCCAGCGAGCCCGGCACGTCACCGGAGACGGCCTTGGAGATCGCCATCACCGCGAACACCGCCAGCACCGTGAGCTGCAGCCCGACCAGCGCGTACTGCACGCCCTTGGTGGCCGTCATGCCCCGGTAGCTGATCGCGGTGGCGACCGCGATCAGCGCCAGGCAGGTCAGCACGTGGGCCGCCTTGTTGTCGTTCAGTCCGGCCAGCCAGTCACTCCCGGTGACCTCGCCCAGCAGGATGTAGAAGTACTCCGTGGCGACGCCGGCCAGGTTGGAGAGCACGATGATGGTCGCCACCACCAGCCCCCAGCCGCACATCCAGCCCACCTTCGGGCCGAACGCCTTCACCGTCCAGGTGAACGAGGTGCCGCTGTCCGGGACGGCCTTGTTGAGCTCCCGGTACGCGAAGGCGACCAGCATCATCGGCAGGAACCCGGCCAGGAAGAGCGCGGGCATCTGCAGGCCGACCGCCGCCACCGTGGTCCCGAGGGTGGTGGTGAGGCAGTAGACCGGAGCCACCGTCGAGACCCCGATGACGGAGTTCCCGAGCAGGCCGACCGAGTTGCTGTTGAGCCCCTTGGAACGGACGCCCTTTGCGGCGTCAGCTCCGCCGGCCGCCGCGCTGCGGCCGGTCGCGGGCTTGGAGTCGAGCTGAACCATGCCCCGACCGTACGTTGAACTGTTTCCGCAGCTCAGGGGCGCGAGGGTGACGAACCGTGACATGGATCGTGCGCCCCTGATCCAACTTCAGCCAATGATTACCAGCCATTTGGCATCAAAGGATCATCGAATCAGAGGCGCACGCCTGGTTCGCCAGGGCAACGAAACCCGCACCGTTACCAAATCCTGGGTGCGCGCACCACCCATGTGATCTATGCCACTCAGGCATCCAGAACTTGGAAACACGGGGTGCTGACCCGAAAAATCACCCTGTTCTTAGGACTGAAGGCCTGTGCCCAGACCGCAGCCGTGTTCTCCGGGTTCCGGGCCCAGACCTCGAGGTCCACCTTGGCGGCGTCCCGCTTCTCGCCGATCCCGGTCCAGCCGTTCGCCTTGAAGTACTCCCGCAGCTTCTCGACCCCCGGGTTCAGCTCATCCGGCCCGAGGTCGTCCACCTGCCAGAAGTGGATGGCGTCCTTGACGTTCTCCGGCTTCCCCTCGCAGACCGAGAAGTTGACCGTGTCGTTCTCCCCGAGCCGGCCCTTGAGACCGGTCGCGGCGTACACCCGGGCGGAAAGCTCCTTGAGTTCGGTCCGGATCTGGTCCTTGGTCGCAGTGCGCACGGTGGTTTCCTTCGTGGAGCCCGCGGTCGAACCGCAGGAGGTCAGCAGGGTCAGGGCGAACGCGGCCGCCGCCGCGCGGAACGGCCTCACGGCCGGCTCCCGTGCTCGAGGGAGACCCGGTCGTACTGCCCGGCGACGATCGCCGCCTGGTTGTCCAGCGAGCTGTTCGGCTTCCCGTTCCCGCCGTGGATGTCGTCCCAGTAGCTGCTGTGCCCGCTGTTGCCCTCGGTGGTGATCCGGTTGGCCCCGAAGTCCTCCGAAGTCGGAGTGTTCGGGAGGTCGAACCAGCCGTCACTCCGTCCGTGGCCGAGCCCACCGATCGAGGGCACCGGGTCCCAGTCCGCCTCGGCGGCCCAGACGTGCCGGGGGTCGATGTTCAGGTCCCGGGCGTAGGGGACGTGCATGCCGGGGCTGCCCGCCACCAGGATCTCGTCCACCGCCAGGCCGTTCCCGTTCTTCGCCGCTTCGCCGACCACCACCGAACCGTAGCTGTGGCCGATCACCGTGGTATGCCGCGACGTGCCGGGCTCGTGGGTCGTGCCGAGGCTGTCGATGTAACTGTCCAGCTTCGGCGCGCCGTCCTCCGCGTAGTTGTTGAACGGGGCGTCCTTGACGATGTCGTCCGGAGCGTCGTAGCCGAGCCACGCGATGGTGGCCGTGTCTCCGTACTGCTGGGAGGCGGTCTGCAACCGCTTCATCCGGTCCATGTCGCCGCCCATGCCGTCCAGGTCAGCGGTGGTGCCGGGGACGTAGACCGCCGTGTTCGCCGCCGTGTCCGGATTGCCGAAGGCGACAATCGCCTTCCCGTCGTCCCTCGGGTCCAACCCGATCAGGAAGACCGGCGGGCCCTCCCCGTCCTTGTCCTCCTGATCCAGCCTGTTCCGCAGCTTCTCCAGGGCCCGGAACCGCTTGGTGCCGTCCTCCGAGGTGTCGGTGCGGGCCAGGTCGAGCTGGCGCTCCAGGTTCTCCCGGTTGGCGACGTCGCGCACCTCGCTGCTGATGCCGTTGAGGTTGCCGATCTCGCCCGGGTAGAGCGCCAGGTACTCGCGCTGCTGCTGGGGCGAGAGCCCCGCCCACCACTTGGCGTTGGCGGTCGGGTCGTCCGAGGTCGGGACCACCGGGCCGAGGCCCAGCTGCGAGCGCATGGCGTTGATGTCGTTGGCCACCTCGCCCTGTGCCTTGGCCGGGTCCGCCGTGACGACGTCCCCGTTCAGGCTGCCGAGGGCCACCGCGCCGTCGGCGCTGGCCCGCTCGGCCTTCTGCACGGCCGCGTCGATCCGCTGCCGGAACTCGCCGAGCCGGGCGTTCTGCTGACGGTTGATCTCCTGGTAGTCCGGGTCGTTCCGGTAGGCCGGGTCCAGCTGCGGCCCGGTGACCGAACCGTCGTCCCCGACCCGGTAGTTGTTGCTCTCCGCCTCCGAGACAGCGGCCCGCAGCTCCTGCTGGGCCTCGGACATCCGCCGGTGCACGGTGTCCAGCACCACCGCGATCGCGGTGGCCTCGGCGTTCACGATGCCCAACTGCTGCTCGGCCTTGTCGAGTTCGCCCCTGGCGGCGCCGGCGGCCGGGCTCTGCCAGTTCAGCAGCGGGCCCGCCGCCTGCGAACGGTGGCGCTGCTGCGCCTCCCCCGCGGACTCGCCCAGCTTGCGCCAGGAGGAGGCGGCCTCCTCCAGGTCCCCGAAGTTCTGCCGCAGCAGCAGCGCGAAGCCCTCCGCCATCAGGACACCCGCCCGAAGCGGCTGGCCTCGCGGCGCTCGGTGCCCTCGTAGTCGTCGGCGTTGGTCCGCAGACCGTCCGCGTTCTTCTCCAGCAGCGCGTGCAGGCCGGTCAGCGCGGTGCGCCAACTCTCCGAGACCTGGCTCAGCCCTCCCGAGACCGACCACCCGGCCGTGGAGGCCGCCGCGTCGCCCGCGTCCCGGACCGCCCGGTCCGAGGCCGGGCGCAGTTCGCCGCTGACATCGGAGATCACCTGCGCGGATGCGCGCAGGTCCTCCGGCTTCACTTCGATCGATGACAAGGTCCGCCCCCGCGGTACGTACGTCTGCACTCGGTCAACAGTGGGCGACACCTTATTGAACGGACCGCCCGTCCGCGATCCACTCCGACGAACCGTCACCCAGCTGGGACGGACCGCACACAGCGCACTGTCAGCCCCGGGGCCTAACGTGCAGTCTTGACTTCCTCCCCGCCCTGAAGAGGCGGGGATTCCCCTCAGCCTCGCGGCTGAGCCGTCGCGCGTGAGCGCTGCGGTGGGACGACTTCCTGCTTCACCGACGACCGCCCGCCCGGAGTGCTCCGTTGAGGTCTTACATCATCTCCACAGGCTGCAACCGCCAGTCCGGCGGCCAGGATGTTCATGGCTGCGTTGACGTCCCGGTCGTGGGTGGTACCGCAAACGCAGGTCCACGCACGGACGTTCAGCGGCATCCTGTCCTGCGAGATGCCGCAGTTCGAGCACAGCTTCGAGGAGGGGAACCAACGGTCCACGATCACCAGCTCACGGCCGTACCAGGCCGTCTTGTACTCCAGCATCGACCGCAGCTCGGACCACGAGGCGTCCGCGATGGCGCGGGCGAGCCTGTGATTGCCGAGCATGTTGCAGACCGACAGATCCTCGATCACGACCGTTTGGTTCTCACGGACGAGCCGAGTGGTGAGCTTGTGCAGGAAGTCCCTGCGCCGGTCGGCGATCCGCGCGTGCACGCGGGCGACCTTGAGCCGGGCCTTCGCCCGATTATTGGAGCCCTCGGCCTTGCGCGAGAGTTCCCGCTGGGCCTTCGCCAGGCGCTCACGCTCCTTGCGCTCGTGTCGCGGGTTGCTGATCTTCTCCCCGGTGGAGAGCGTCACCAGCGCGGTGATGCCGGCGTCGATGCCGACGGCCGCGTTCAGGGGCTCGGGCATCTCGGGCCGGTCGTCGCACAGCAGGGAGACGAACCAGCGCCCGGCGGCGTCCTGGCTGACGGTGACCGTGGACGGTCGCGCCCCCTCGGGGAGCGGGCGCGAGAACACGATGTCCAGCGGCTGGTCCATCTTCGCCAGCGTCAGCCTGCCGCCCCTGAACCGGAACGCGGAGCTGGTGTACTCGGCACTCCTGCGGGACTTCTTCCGGGACTTGAACGTCGGGTACTTCGCCCGCCTGTTCCAGAAGTTGGCGAACGCCCCCTGCAAGTGACGCAGCGTCTGCTGCAACGGGACCGACGACACCGCGTTGAGGTAGGCGAGTTCCTCAGTCTTCTTCCACCCCGTCAACATCGCCGACGTGGCGTTGTAGTCCACCCGCTCCTGACGCAGCGTCCACGCCTCGGTTCGGGCCTGCAACGCCATGTTGTAGACCTTGCGAACACACCCGAACGTGCGTGACAGCTCAGCCGCCTGCACATCGGTCGGGTAGAAGCGGTACTTGAAGGCCCGCTTCACGTAGGCCGTGGACACACTCACAAACTAGCGCGGCCAACGTAGAACAACAGGCCCTTTCCCTACTCCACAGGAGTTCCGTCTCCTCCCTCAGCTCAAGCCGGGGGTATCCACGGAGGTATCAGATGACGCAAGCCGTACTGGCGTACGCCTACCGCCACCCCTCCGCCGTACTGGCCGCCCCCGACGGGCCGCGGCTCGCCCTGGCCACCTCCGGCGGCACCGGTCCGCTCGGCGCCACGGCCCACCCGCACTTCTTCACCGGCTCCCTCGCCTCCCCCGCCGCCGCGGCCGCCGGCCTGCTCTCGGTGGCCGACGTGGCCGCCACCCGCTACCACCAGCCCCAGCGCCCGGTGGTGCTCGACCCGGTGGTCACGGCCAACGGCGACCGGCTGCGCTTCGAGTCCTTCTCCGCCTGCTGCGGGGTGTACGCCCGGCTGGACGTGACGGCTGAGGGCCTGGACGGGGCCGAGCCCGGCCACGGCACCACCAACGTGGACGTGAACCACCCGCTGCGCGAGGCGCTGAGCCGGATCGGTTCCGCCGAGGCGCTCCGACTCTCGGTCGGCTCCGAGGAGTTGACGGTCACCGGCCCCGAGGGCCCGCTGCTGGAGAAGAAGGTGCCGCTGCCCGAGCGCTGGGTCCGCGGTTTCGCCGAGACCCAGGTGGTGGCCGCCGGTTTCGACCTGCGGGCCGAGCTGCCGGCCGCCGAGGCGGTGCGGTTCCTCCGCTCGCTGCCGCGCGGTGGTGAGAGCGCCAACGGCCGTTCCGGCAGCCGGACTCCGGTCGGCTGGGTCGTCCCCGGCCCGGGCGGCCGGACACTGCGCCCCGCCACCCGCCCCGCGCCGGGAGCCGTCTGCCTCCCCGGCCCCGAGCGCCTGAGCACCCTCCACCGGGTGCTCCGGCACGCCCTCGCCCTCCGGGTGTACGGGCCGCCGGTCACCGTGGGGGCCGCGCCCACCGCCTCCGCCTGGGAGGTGGCGCTGCCCACCGGCATGCGGCTCACCCTCACCCTCTCGCCCGACGTCGCGCGCGGCTTCTCCGGTGAGGGCGGGGTGCTCACCGCCCTCACCGCCGGGCAGTCGGCGGCCGACGCGGACCTGGTCTCGGTGCTGCTCGCCTGGGAGCCTCGGATCGATCCCGCCGAGCTGGCCCGGGAGTCCGGGCTGCCGGTGGAGCGGGTGCGGGCCGCGCTGGTCCGGCTCGGCACGGCCGGCCAGGTCGGCTACGACACCGCCGAAGCCTCCCACTTCCACCGCCAACTCCCCTACCACGCAGGGCGGGCGGAGGCCGACAACCCACGCCTTCGGGCCGCCCGGGCGCTGGTCGCCGCCGGCGCCGTCCACCGCTCCGGGTCGATCGCCACCGTCACCGTGGACGACCACGAGCAACGCGTCCGGATCACCGAGGACGGCCGCCTCACCTGCACCTGCCTCTGGTGGGCCAGGTACCGCGGCGACCGCGGCCCCTGCAAGCACGCCCTCGCCGTCACCCTCACCGCCACCCCCGAGACGCAGCCGGCCCGCTAAGGGCCCACCAGGGGCGCGAGGAACTGCGCGAATCGGAAGACACAGACCCGCCTGCCGGGTACGGACAGCCACCTGCAAGTGAGTCTCCGCCCCCGGCACACGGCAAGCCTCCTTCCGCAGCGCGCAGTTCCCCGCGCCCCCGGTGTGACCACCACCCCGCCGCCTCCCCGATCTCCGCCTCCCCGACCCTCGACTCCCCGAAGCCCCGCAGCCCCGAAGCCTCGATCCCGCCCCGAGAAGGACCACCCCGATGAGCCTCGCCGACGACCTCCGGGCCGGCCGCACCCCCGCCGTCAGCGCCGCCGTGCTCCCCCTCACCACAGCTCAACGCCGCTCCCTCCTCCCCGAGTTGAAGGCCCTACGCCAGGACCTCCGGGACGACTGGCGACTGCGCTCGACGGCCGCCCCGGCCCTGATGGTCGCTGGCGCGGTCTGCCACTCGGCCCCCTCCCAGGCCGCCGCCTGGCTCCGCGCCGCCGAGTTCGAGGGCGCCACCGACTGGCACCGCCCGGCGCTGCGCCGCCTGATCGACGCCCAGCCCGACACCTGGCGGGCCGAGGTGGCAGCCCGGCTGGCCGAGCACCGCCGCCGCCGCGTCGGCTGGGGCTTCTCCGTCACGTTCCAGGTCACCGAGTACCTGGTGCGCACCACCGGCTGCCCGCTACCGCTCACCGATTCCCTGGTCCTCAACTGGGCCGAGGACCGCTCCCTCCCCCTGCCCCGCCCGGACCTGCCCGGCCGCCTCCCGGTCGGCACCGGCCTTCACGCCCGGCTGCGGGCCGACTCCTTCACTCCGCTGCTCGCCCCGCTGATGTTCGAAGTCGCAGGCACCGCAAGGGTCCTGGAGAACAGCTGGAGCGGCCAGCCCGAGTCCGACCGCTGGCCCGCCGCCCTGGCCCGGCTCGCCTCCGAGGGCGTCCTGGACCGCGCCGCCCTGGTCTCCCGGGTGCTGGCCCGCCTGCTGCGCGGCGGCCGCACCATCGAACTCCGGCCCGTCCTGGCCACCTTGACCGTCCTCGCCCCGACTCCGGCCGAGCTGGCCGCCGAGGCCCACACCCTGCTGGGCCTGCTGGACGGCCCCTCCACGGTGGCCGGCTGGGCCCAGCAGGCCCTGATCGAGCTGGACGCCACCGGCGCCCTCGACCCGGAGGCGGCCACCGAGGCCTCCCGCACCGTGCTGTTCCGCGCCGAGAAGAAGCTGGTCAAGGCCCAACTCTCCTGGCTGGACCGGACGGCGAAGCAGGACCCGGCCCGAGCCGGTGCCGTCCTGCTCGCCGCCTCGGACGCCTACGGGCACCCCGACCGCACCCTCCAGGAGCAGGCCCTCAAGCTGACCGCCCGCCACCTCAAGGCCGCCGACGACCGGACCATCACCGAACTCCGCTCCACCGCAGCCCAGTTGGACCAAGCCCACCACGCGGCCGCCGCCGACCTGCTCGGCCTCGCCACCCCTCTCCCCGACAGCACCGACTACCGCGAGCAGCTTCCGCCCGCCCCGACACCCCGTCCGCTCCCCGCTCCGGTCGGCGGCCCCGCCGAGGCCGCCGAGGAGCTCTCGGCGGCCCTGTCCGGGCAGCCCGGCGTCGCCGGGTTCGAACGCGCCCTGGACGGCCTGGTCCGCTGGGCCTGGCTGGACGCCCCCGGGCTCGCCGAGGCCCTCGCCCCGGTCCTGGCCGCCGCCCCCTACCGCGACCTGCGCTTCGTCGCCGAAGCCGCCACCGGGCAGCGCACCGCCGCCGAGGTCGAGTCCTGGCGGCAGGCCGAGCACTCCCCGCTCCGGCACGGGCGCACCCACCCCTTCCCGGCCCAGCGGGCCCTGCGGCTGGAGGAGGCGGCCCGCCAACTCCTCGGCGAGCGCGTCCCGTTCCTGCTCGCCACCCCGACCCTGGAGACCGGAGTGCTCGACCCGGCCGTCCTGGCCGAGCGCCTCGCCCGCTACGAGGAGCTGGGCCTCACCCCCGGCCCCGCCGACTACGGCCAGGCCCTGCTCCGGGCGGCACCCGCCACCGCGCAGGCGCTCGCCGCCGCCGGGAAGCTCCGCTCCCCGCACGGGCTCCGGTACGCCGGCTGGCTGCGCGGCGGCGGCCTGCCGCACCAGCCGGTCACCGTCCGGCAGAGCAGCACCGGCAGCGCCTCCTGGCGCCACGCCACCTACCGCCTCGCCGTCCAGCCCGGGATCGACCCGGACGCGCTGCTCCCCGACATCGCCCCGGGCACACCGACCCTGCCCTCCCACATCGTCCGACTGCTGGGCCCGTCCGAGGAGTTGGAGCGCTACGGCTGGGCCCCCGCGCCGAGCGCGCACACGATCGCCGTCCTGCCCGGCCACCGCGAGGAGTTGGCCTCCCGCCTGCTGCGCCACTTCACCGACCTCGACGGCCACCACGTCACCGGCGACGGGGTCCGGGTGCTGCCCTACCTGGCCGAGGCCGACGGCCCGGCGGGCCCGGCCGTCCACCTGGCCCTGGCCCACGGCCTCGGCGCCCCGCGCCCCGAGGACCGCACCGCCGCCGTCGACGCCCTGCTGGTGCTGGCCGCCCGGGGGGACCTCGCCCCGGACCTGCTCGGCCGGGAGTCCGCCGAGCTGATCCGCGAGGGCTCGGTCAAGCCCACGCGCCTGGCCCGGGCCCTGAGCGCCGCCGCCGAGACCGGCGCGTACCGCACCGTCTGGACGGTCCTGGCCGCCGCCCTCCCCGCCCTGCTCGAAGCCGAACCCCCGCGCGGCACGGCCGACTTGATCGCCCTGGCCGCCGACTGCGTCCGCCGCTGCGGCCCCTCCGGCCTCGACCTGCCCGCCCTGGCCGGCCTCGCCGCCCGCCCCGGCACCACCAAGCTGCTCCAGGAGGCCCGCGCCCTGCACGCCCTCCTCTGAACCGAGAACCGCCGCTCCGTCAGTCCTCCAGCCCCGACTGACGGAGCGTCACGTTCAGCCGTCCGGTCAGCCCGAGCGCCGGATCCGCCGTCCCCGGGAGGGTGCGCGGCACCCCGTGGTAGGCGAACCGCATCGGCCCGCCGAAGACCAGCAGGTCACCGCTGCGCAGCTCGACGTCGGTCCAAGGCCTGGTCCTGGTCTCGGTGTTGCCCATCCGGAAGACGCAGCTGTCACCGAGCGAGAGCGAGACCACGGGCGCGTCCGCCCGTTCCTCCTTGTCCTGGTGCAGGCCCATGTGGCTGCCGTGCGCGTAGTGGTTGACCACCGCGATGTCCGGCCGGTACCCGACCGCCCCGGCGATCTCCGCCACCCCGCCCCGTACGCGTCGGCCACCGCCCGCAGCCCCAACTCCCCCAGCAGCGGCGGGAACGGCTTCACCGGCGCCCCGTCCCCGTCCACGACCGTGCGGACGTAGCGGTACGGGTACCAGTGCCAGCCCATCGAGAACGAACGCACCGACATCTCGCCGCCGCCCGGCATCCGCACCGTGCGCATCCCGGCCGGCGGGCGGGCCCACTCCCGACAGGCCTCGACCAGCGCACGCTGCTCCTCGGGGCCGAGCCAGTCCGGCAGGTGCACCACACCGGGGGCGACGACGGACCGCTCGCGCGGGAAGAGCTCCATGCCCCCATCCTCGCAGCCCGCGGCTCGCCGCGGCATGCCGCGCCGCACCGCACCCTCCGGCCGCCCAACGGTCCAGCAGTCCAGCGGTTCAGCGGATCAGCCCCAACTCCCGTGCGCACTGCGGCCAGGCGCTCCACCCCTGCCGCCGCTGGATCTCCTGGGCCACGGCTATCTGGTGGCGGCGCGGTGCGAGGTCGGGTCGCTCGGCGTAGCGCAGGCCGCCCGTCTCCTGCCAGGTGGGCTGCCAGATCTGGAGGCCGCCGTAGAAGCCGTTGCCGGTGTTGGCGTGCCAGTCGCCGTCGCTCTCGCAGTCGGCCAGCCGCTGCCAGGTGGCGTCCGGGACGGCGGCGGCCCCCGCCGGGGTGGCGGTGGCCAGCGGGAGCAGCGCGGTGCTCAGGGCGAGCAGGACCATCGGTCGCATCATGGGCCCATGAAGGCACGGCCCGCGCCGCCCGGCACCACCACCGGTCCGTCCAGGCGACGGGCCCCGGCGTGTCGTGCCCAGACGTACCCAGACCTGCCCAGCCCTGCCCAGGCGTGCGGAGACGTGCGGGAACGCCGACGGCCGCCCCTCCGTCAGGAAGGGGCGGCCGTTCTGGCACTTCGTCAGCTCACCGGAGCGTCAGAGGTCTCAGAGGTTGATGACCTGGCCCGGGAAGATCAGGTCGGGGTTGGAGCCCAGGACACCGGCGTTGTTGTTGTAGACAACCTTCCAGTCCAGGCCCTTCTCGGCGGCGATCTTGCTCAGCGTGTCGCCGGCCTTGATGGTGTAGTTGCCACCGTTGGACTTGGCCGGGGCCTGGGTCTTCGGAGCGCTCTTCGGGGCCTCGGCGGCCTTCGGGGTGCTCTTCGGCGCGGCAGCGGCCTTGGGGGCGGCGGCGGCCTTCTGCTCGGTCTTCGGAGCGGCCTGCTGCTTCGGGGCGGCAGTGCGGGTCTCGGAGCGCGAGGCCTTGCTCTCGGAGGTGGTGGAGGTGTCGACCTTGGCGGCCGCGCCGCCCTTGGTCAGGCCCGCCTTGACGGAGCACACCGGCCAGGCGCCGGGGCCCTGGCCCGCGAGCACCTTCTCGGCGACGGCGATCTGCTGCGCCTTGGTGGCCTGGTTGGCCGACGGGGCGTAGGCGGTGCCGCCGTAGGCGGCCCAGGTGCTGGAGGTGAACTGGAGGCCACCGTAGAAGCCGTTGCCGTTGGCGATGCTCCAGTTACCGGTCGACTCGCACTGCGCGACCTTGTCCCAGGTGGAGACGTCGGCGGCGGAGGCGGAGGTCGCCGTGACGAGGCCGGCCACGGGCAGGACGGCGACGGCGCCGCCCATGACAGCCAGACGAACGCGGTTGCGCTTGACGGCGGTGGTGGCAGCGGCGGTCTCGTTACGGAAGGTCATGAGTATCCTCTCGACAATCCCGGGCGGGCAGCCGGAACCAAGCCCCGTGGAGCCTGGTTTCGTCCGCCGCGTCCGCAAGACGGCCGTGCCCGTCGCTGTTCCGACGTGCCGCGCCGTCCCGGCAACCTTCCCCGCACACCTGCGCCGCTCTCAGGAGCGTTCACGCTGGTGGGCACCTGCCGCGCCGGAGTGAACCGGTGGGCCGTGCGCCGGGGGGTGAACCCGGGTAGTGCTCGTTGCACTGGTTACGAAGCTACGAGCCGGATAAGCAGATCCCAAACGTTTTCGGGTTTTCCCAGCTCAGCCAGGTGTTACCCGCAGTAAAGATCAAGTAAATGTGGACCCTATGTCCGATTTGACCACTATTTCCATGATCAAACATCCGCCCGACGTGACCTGGGCCACCTTCGGACCCCTGTGAGCTCGCGCACAGGATCGACAGATTGCGACCGCCCGCCCACACGGCGCAGTCGAAAACGCGGCAAATCCCGTCGCGGCGGCGTTCACCCGTGACCCCAGCCACAACGGCCCGTTGGTAATGGCGGTCGGGGCTGCCCGCACCACCCCCAGACGAACCGAGGAGTCCCCCGTGCCGCGCTTGCTCGAAGTCAGCGACGAGGTCCGAGCCGAGATCGGTGACGACGAGGCAGACAACCTGCTCGCCGGAGCCCACGCCCCCGACAGCTACGACTGCGCCTCCTGCCGGACCCCGGGCAACTCCGCCCGGGAGGCCACCAGCACGGTGCTCTTCGTCGCCGACGAGACCGCCGTGCTCGCCTTCGCCCACGCCCGCTGCATCCCCTCCCAGGTGGTCCCGGTCTCCGAGGACCAACTGCTCGGCGCCGTCCGCAGCATCAACGAGTCCCAGTCCGCCCCGACCCCGGCCGCCGTCCCCGCCCCGGCGCCCGCCCCCGTCCCGGCCGCCCCCGCGCCGGTGGCCGGCCAGCCCTCGGTCTCCAGCACCGGCCAGCCCGCCGTCCTCGGCATCACCTGCGGCCTGGTCCTGTGCGAGAACACCGGCCACGCCGCCCTGGTGATCGAGCCGACCGGCCCGGTCGGCCGCCCCGGCAACACCTCGGGCCAGGACGAGTTCCTCGACCTGCTCCTGGAGCAGGGCTTCCACCAGGTCGCCGACGTCGACAAGGCCCCGGGCCAGCTCCCCGGCTGGTCGGTCCTGATGGCGATGGGCCAGCTGCACGCGATCCTCCACCCCACCCCGGCGGGCAGCAACGCCGCCTGGTGGCAGGCCCACCAGCCGCTCCAGGTCACCGAGTCCTGGCGCTCGGCCGCCCGCCAGCTCTCCTCGGTCACCATGTACGCCGCCCCGGCCGGCACCATCGGCCGCCAGCCCCGCGAGGACCTGCTCCGCGCCGCCCTCGACCGGGCCGCCACCCGCGGCCTGCTGGTCGCCGCCGCCCTCCCGCTGGCCGGCACCTGAGCCGTCCGACGCACCGTCAGGGGCCCGGACGCCACCCCGCGTCCGGGCCCCGGCCCGTCCCCACCCACACGGGCGCCCCGCATCCCGCCCGTCCCCACCCACCCGGACACCCCGCATCCCGCCCGTCCCCCCCTCGTGCGAGCCCGCACGAGCACCCCGCGCACCCCCCGTCCGGCCACATCCCCGCAGGTCGGCACATGCCAGCACCCGCGCAGCCCGCATCCCCCGCCGGACTGGCTCGTTGGTTCCTGCGTGTACAGCTACGAGGTCGCCGCCGCCCACCGTCAGCCCACGACCCGTCCCATCCCGGGCATGCGCCCGTCGTACGACGCCGAGCACCCGAGCTCCCCGACGCCGATCTACGACGCGCTGTACTCCGAGTACCGTCGCCTCTTCCGCGCCCTGCCCGGTGACCGCTCCGGCGAGGAGTCCATGCGCTTCGAGGGCTTCGCGACCCGCTCCCCGTACGAGGGCCCGCAGCGCCCCGAGGCGTACCCGCCGCAGCAGCAGACCTTCCACACCTACCCGGGCCACGCCCAGGGCACCCCGCAGTTCATGCCCGCCCAGCAGAGCCACCCGAGCACCGGCCAGGGCTGGGTCGCCACCGGCTACCTCTCCCCCGCCGTCGGCGGCCGCCACCGCAGCAGCCCGATGCTCTCGCTCCCCCCGGGCCAGTACTGACCCATGCGAAAGGGCCCCCCGGAGGGGGCCCTTTCCGTACCGCTTACTTGCGCTTGCGCTTCTCGCGCACCCGCACCGAGATCGAGATCGGCGTCCCGACGAAGCCGAACTCCTCACGCAGCCGGCGCTCGACGAAGCGGCGGTAGCCCGCCTCCAGGAAGCCGGAGGCGAAGAGCACGAACCGCGGCGGCCGGATGCCGGCCTGGGTGCCGAACAGGATGCGCGGCTGCTTGCCGCCCCGGATCGGGTGCGGGTGGGCGGCCACCAGCTCGCCGAGGAAGGCGTTCAGCCGGGCGGTCGGAACGCGGGTCTCCCAGCCCTCCAGCGCGGTCTCGATCGCCGGGACGAGCTTCTCCATGTGACGGCCCGTCTTGGCCGACACGTTCACCCGGGGCGCCCACTGGACCTGCACCAGGTCCCGCTCGATCTCGCGCTCCAGGTAGTAGCGGCGCTCCTCGTCGAGCTGGTCCCACTTGTTGTAGGCGACGACCACGGCGCGCCCGGCCTCGACGGCCATCGAGATGATCCGGGTGTCCTGCTCGGCCAGGGTCTCGCTGGCGTCGATCAGGACCACCGCGACCTCGGCCTTCTCCAGCGCGGAGGAGGTGCGCAGCGAGGCGTAGTAGTCGGCGCCGGCGGTCAGGTGCACCCGGCGGCGGATGCCGGCCGTGTCCACGAACTTCCAGGTCTTGCCGCCGAGTTCGATCATCTCGTCGACCGGGTCACGGGTGGTGCCGGCCAGCTCGTTGACGACCACGCGGTCCTCGCCGGCCACCTTGTTGAGCAGGCTGGACTTGCCGACGTTCGGACGGCCGATCAGCGCGACCCGGCGCGGGCCGCCCAGCGGGGTGCCGTCGAAGGTCTGCGGCGGGGCCTCGGGCAGGGCGGCCAGCACCGCGTCCAGCAGGTCGCCGGAGCCGCGGCCGTGCAGGGCCGAGACGGGGTACGGCTCGCCCAGGCCCAGCGACCACAGGTACGCGGCCTCGGCCTCGGTGGACGGGCCGTCCACCTTGTTGGCGCAGAGCACGGTCGGCTTGCCGGCCCGGCGGATCAGCTTGATCAGCGCCTCGTCGGTGTCGGTGGCGCCGACGGTGGCGTCCACCACGAAGAGCACCGCGTCGGCCTGCTCGATGCCGAGCTCGGCCTGCGCGGCGACCATCGCGTCGATGCCCAGGACGTCGATCTCCCAGCCACCGGTGTCGACGAGCTTGAAGCGGCGGCCGTTCCAGGTCGCCTCGTAGGTGACCCGGTCACGGGTGACGCCCGGCTTGTCCTCGACGACCGCCTCGCGGCGGCCGATGATGCGGTTGACCAGGGTCGACTTGCCGACGTTCGGGCGGCCGACCACGGCCAGCACCGGGAGCGGGCCCTCGATCTCGCCGTCGCCGAACTCGCCGTCGAAGCCCTCCTCGGCGGCCATCGCCATGAACTCGGCGTAGTCGGCGGCGTCGAGCTCGCCGTAGGAGTCGTTGTCGTTGCTCATGTTCCGTACTTCCGTTTCCCGGCCCGTCCCTTCCCAGGGATGCGCCGTGCGTACCTGCCCCACGGGGGCAGCGCGGTGCGTCCGGCCGGAAGCTCCGGCAGACGCGAGGGTGTGAGCGGTCGTCAGACCGCGAGACCGGCCCGCTGTTCGACCAGGGTGGCGATGGTGTCGATCACCTGGTCCAGCGTGAGGTCACTGGTGTCCACCAGGACGGCGTCGGCCGCCTGGGTGAGGGGAGCGGTCTCCCGGGAGGAGTCCGCCCTGTCCCGGCGGGCCAGGTCGGCGGCCATCGCGGTGATGGTCGCCTCGTCCAGGCCCTTGGCCCGCAGCTCGGCCGCCCGGCGCTCGGCGCGGGCGGCCTCGGAGGCGGTGAGGAAGACCTTGACGGTGGCGCCCGGGAACACCACCGAGCCCATGTCCCGGCCCTCGGCGACGATGCCGCGCTCGGCCACCCGGGCGCAGCCGCGCTGCAGCTCGACCAGCCGGGCCCGCACCTGCGGGACGGCGGCCACGGCGCTGACCTGGGAGGTGACCTCCTGGCCGCGGATCGGGCCGGAGACGTCCTGGCCGTCCACCGTGATGGTGGGGCCGGCCGCGTCGGTGCCGGAGACGATCACCGGCTTGGAGCAGGCGATGGCCACGGCCTCGGGGTCGTTGACGTCCACCTCGTTGGCGAGCATCCACCAGGTCATCGCGCGGTACATCGCC
>NZ_BAAAYB010000052.1:0-80354 GCF_039535905.1 Kitasatospora albolonga
AGTGTAGGGCGGGTGGAGGAGCGTGGCCCGGCCGGTTGCTGCAAGGAGGACGCTTCCCGCTGCTGGGAGGGCACGAGAGGGGCTGGCGGTCCTGCGGGTGGTTGCCATCCGCTCGGGCCGAGCCGCGCCCTACGGACCGGTCGTCGACGCGTTGCGGGGACGCGCACGCGCTGTTCGGCCCCGCGACCCGTTTCACTGCGGCGACGGCCGTGCTGGCTCCCCATTTGCCGGAACTCGCCGACCGCCTGCCGGAGTTGGGTCCGGAGATCGGCACCGAGCCGCGCAAGCAGCAGCTCATGCGGGGGGTGCACGACCTGCTCGGTGCGCTGGGCCCGGCCGTGCTGATGGTGGAGGACCTGCACTGGGTGGACGAGGCGACCCGGGACCTGCTCCTGCTGCTCGCCAGGAATCCGCCCCAGCAGCTGCGGATGGTCCTGACCTACCGGCGGTTCGACCTGCCGGGCGCCCGGAACGTGCTCGGCGTGCCGTACCGGCGGCCAGTGGGAATCGGCGGCACCGAGATCGCGCTGAGCTCGCTCGCCGAGGCGGACGTGCGCGAGCTGGCCGCCTCGGCGATCGGCGGGCCGGCCGCGGCGCGGCTCGGCCGGGTGCTGTTCGAGCGCAGCGGCGGGCTCCCACTGGTCGCCGAGGAGGACCTGCTGGTTCTGGTGGACCGTCAGGTCGAGGGGGTGAGCCCGGCCTCGCTGCTGGCGGACGCGGCGGTGCCGCGGGCCTTGCAGGAGGCGGTGAACAGCCGGGTGGCGGTGCTCGACCCGGGAGCCGTCGCGGTGGTGCAGGCCGCCGCGGTGCTCGCCGTGCCGGCCGGCGAGGAGCAGTTGGCGGCGTTGGCCGGGCTCGCGGACGAGCAGGCGGAGCAGGCGCTGACGGCCGCGCTGGAGGCCGACGTCCTGGTCGAACGCGCCCCCGGCCGGTACGGGTTCCGCCACGTCCTGGCCCGCCAGGCCGTGTACGAGCGGATCCTCGGCCCGCGCCGCCGGCGGCTGCACCTGCGCGCCATCGAGTCGCTGAGCGGGCAGGGCAGGCCGGCGCTGGTGCAGATCGCCCACCACGCCCGGCAGTTGGGCGACGTCGCGGCCTGGCTGCCCAGGGCGCTGGCGGCGGCCGACCACGCGGTGGCCGTCGGCGACGAGGGCGTGGCCGCCGAACTCCTGCAGCAACTCCTCGCCGAACCCGCCCTCTCCCCGGTGGACCGGGCCCGTACTGCTCTCACGCTGAGCAACGTCGCCTTCTGGAGCGCGGACTCGGTGGCCAGTACGGCGATCCTGAGCCGGATCATCGCCGACCCGGCGCTGCCCACCCCCGTCCGCGGCGAGATCCGGCTCAACCTCGCCCGCACCCTGATGAACACCAGCACCGACCGGGCCCGCCAGATGGCGGAACTGGAGCGCGCGATCACCGAGTTGGAGAGCCGACCGGGTCTGGCCGCCAGTGCCATGGCGGCGCTCGGCATGGGCCACCGTTCGGCCACCACGCTCGCGCAGGACCGGGAGATGATGGACCGGGCGGGGGGAGATCGTGGCCCGTAGCGACGACTTGGTGGCCCGGGCGACCGTGCTCGCTCTGACGATCACCTTGCTGGCGGTCTCCGGTGACCCGCAGGCCTGGGAGCTCGCGAGGGCACTGCCCCGGCAGAGCACGGACCGCGACGTCCTGCGTCAGGTCACCCGGGCGCTGCACAACCTGGCCGACGCGGCCTTCGTGTTCGGCCACGACGACCGGGCGGGCAGCCCGCTGAACGAGGCTCAGGAACTGGCCCGGCGCACCGGCTACAAGCTGTTCGGGTACGGCTGCGACCTGATCCGGGTGAGGCTGGACTTCGCGGCGGGACGCTGGGACGGCCTGGACGAGCGGATCGCGGAGATGATCCCGCGGACCTCCCACGGCAGCGGCTTCAGACCGAGACGGTGATGGTCCGGGCGATGCTGAACGTGGCGCGCGGGCAGTGGCCGTGGGCCCGCGAGGACCTCGCGACCTTCGAGGACGCCGACGAGGACCACACCTACTGGCAGCTCGGGCAGCAGGGCGTCGCCCTGCTGGGGCGCATCGACCTGCTGGAGGGCCGGCCCTCCAGGGCGTGGGAGCGGGTGCAGGGGGCGCTCGCGGTCAGACGTCACAAGGGCGGCTGGTTCTGGGCGACCGAGCTGGTGCCGGTCGCCGTGCAGGCGGCGCTGGCCTGCGGCCTGCACGAGGAGGCCGAACGGCTCACGGCCGAGGCCGCCGCCGGGATCGCGGGCCACGACGCGCCCGGGGCCGAGGCCGAGGACGCCTGGTGCCGGGGACTGCTGGCCGCCGACAGCGCTCCCGAGGCCGACACCGCTCCCGAAGCCGACACCGTTCCCGAAGCTGCCGACGCGCTGCTGGAGCAGCCAGGATCCGGTACGAGGCCATCGGTCGGGTGTACAGCGGCGCCCTCGTCGCCGAGCAGCAGGGACGTCTGCGGCTCGCCCACGACCCTGACCGGGGTGCGCCGGTGCTCCAGCAGGCCCTGGAGGTCTTCACCCGGCTCGGCGCCACCGCCGACGTGGCGCGCTGCCGACAGGCCCTGCGCGACGCGGGACGGCGTTCGCCCGATCCGCGCGGTCGCCAGAGCTACGGCTCGGAGCTGTCCCCCCGGGAGGAGCAGGTCGCCGCGCTGCTCGCCACCGGTGCCAGCAACCAGGCCATCGCGCGCGTGCTGGGGCTGTCCCCCCGGACCGCCGAGCACCACGTCGCCCACACGCTCAAGAAGCTCGGTGTCCGGCGGGGCGAGGTCGGCGAGGTACGGGAGGAGCACCGCGACGGGGCCTGATCCGGTACGGGGGTCGGTTCGTCAGCCCTTGACCTGGACCTGGGTCCAGACCGGGTTGCCGAAGGAGTCGAACTTCACGTTCTGGACGTGGGTGGAGAACCCCGAGGTGGTGCGGGTGTACCAGAGCGGGATGGCGGGCACGTCCCGCGCGAGGAGCCGCTCGGCCTTCTGGTAGTCCGAGGCCGAGCTCTGGACCGAGGCGGCCTGGTCGGCCTGGGTGGCCAACCGGTCGAACTCCGGGTTGCTGTAGCCGGTGTCGTTGGACCCGGCGCCGGTCTTGTAGACGTCGGCGAGGAAGTTGGCGTTCAGCGGGTAGTCCTGCACCCAGCCGGTGCGGAAGGCGCCGCTGACGGTGTGTCCGGTGATCGCGGCGCGGGCGGTCTTGAAGTCCGTCTTCGGGTCGCCCGCGCAGTCCACGCCGGTGGTCTGACGGATCGAATTGCAGACCGCGTCGACCCACTCCTTGTGGCCGCCGTCGGCGTTGTAGGTGATGGTCAGCTTGTTGCCGGGGACGCCGCCGCCTTCGGTGATCAACTGCCGGGCCCTGATGGGGTCGAAGGTGCAGACTTCGCCGCAGGCGGCTGCGTCGTAGCCCTCCACGCCCTCCGCGACCCAGGCGGTGGCGGGCTTGCGGGAGCCCTGCAGCACCGTCTTGGTGATGGTGTCGCGGTCGATCGCCATGGAGAGGCCCTGGCGGACCTCGGCCTTCTCGGCGCCGGACCACTCGGGTCGGTAGAGGGGGAAGCCGATGTTCTGGATGGCGCCCTGCGGGGAGTCGACCGCCCGGTCGCCGAGGTCGTTCTTGTAGCTCGCCAGCGCCGACGGCGGCACCTGGTCCAGCACGTCCAGGTTGTCGGACTGCAGATCCGCGTACGCCGCCTCGGCGGTGCTGTACATCTTGAAGACCACCCCGCCGTTCCGTGCCGGGTCGGCGCCCTTGTAGCCGGCGTACGCCTTGGTGACCACCTGCGCGTTGTGGTCCCAACTGACGAACCGGTAGGGCCCGTTGCCGACCGGCCGCTGACCGAAGGCGGCCGGGTCGCGGTAGAAGGAGTCCGGCAGCGGCGAGAAGGCGATGTAGCCGAGCTTGTACTCGAAGTACGACACCTTGTCGGTCAGCTGGATGGTGAAGTGCGTGTCGTCGACGACCGCCAGGCCGGACATCCGGGAGGCGGTCGGAGCGCCGCTCGCCGGGTGGACGTCCCGGTAGCCCTCGATGTCGGAGAACCAGGAGCTGTTGACCTGGTTGTTGGTCGTCGTCGCGGCCCAGTTCCACGCGTCGACGAAGTTCCTGGCCAGGACGGGCGTGCCGTCGTGGAAGGTCCAGCCGGTCTTCAGCGTGACGGTGAAGCTCCGGGCGTCACTGGTGTCGATCTTCTCGGCCACCTGCATCCGGAGCTTCGCGTCGGACGGGGAGTAGTCGACCAGGCCTTTGAAGAGGGTCTGCAGGATGCGGCTGCCACCCGACTCGTTCGCGTTCCCGGGCTGGAGGGGGTTCTGCGGCTCGCTGCTCCGGTAGCTGAAGGTCTTGCCGGCGTCGCTGGGGCTGTCGCCGCCTCCGTTACCGCAGCCGGTGGCCAGCAGGACCACGGTCGTCGCAGCGGCCAGGACCAGCTTGGCCGTACGGGCTGCACTCATGGCCGTCACATCCCTCGGGATCCACTGTACGCGCAGCACTGCACGGCCCCGTCGGCCGAGCGCGGCCCCGCTGCCGCCCGCCCGGGGTGGGCGGCGCGGCAACGGGGCCGGGTCGGGCTGTTGACGGGGGGCAGGTGCAGGTGATCAGCCGGTCTTGATGAAGGACCAGCTCTGGGCGGCCGCGGGGGCCTGCTGGGTGAGGAGTGCGCCGTTGGTGGTTCCGGAAGGGGTGATGGCGAGGCCGCTGTGCTTGGCGATCAGCTTGTACCTGTCGGCGCCGTCGGGGGTGAGGGTGAACTTCTGGTTGTTCTGGCCGTTGCAGGTGTACTGGATGACCTTCGCGCCGGCCGTCTTGGAGGCGTTGTCGATGTCGAGGCACTTGCCGGTGGTCTTGTGCTTGACGCTGTAGCTGCTGTCGCCGTTGGCGGTGAGGATCCACTCCTGGTTGGCGTTGCGCTTGCGCTCCCAGGTGATCAGCTGCTTGCCGTTGCTGGACGAGCCGCTGTTGTCGAGGACCTGCGAGGGGCTGGCCGCGGAGGTGATGTCGTAGGTGCCGGTGGTCGGGGCCGCCTGGTCGGGGCTGACCGTGCCGTTGGGGGTGATGCGGTACAGGGCGGTGGCGTGCGGGGCCAGGGTCGCGGAGAGCGCACCGGTCGTGGTGGTGGAGGGGGTGCCGTCGGGGGCCCACACGTCACTGACGGTGTAGGTGGGCGCCCCGGCGATGCCGAGCTCGGCGGCCGAGGTGGTCACGGTGGCGGTCGTGTCGGCGGTGTTGGTGAGGGTCACCGACCGGTCGCCGCCCGCGAGTTCACGGACCGTCAGCACCTGGGTGGCGGAGTCGGTGACGATCCGGGCCGCCTTGCCGAGGCTGTCCTGGTCGATGCTGATCAGCTTCTCGTTGGTGAGGACCTTCCTGGCGTCCTCGTTGGCCGCCGCGACCTCGGCGCTGACCGTCAGGGGGTCGGCCATCATCGCCCTGATGTCGTTGCCGGCGATCAGGGGCGCGGCCATCTGGGCCCACAGGGACATGTGGCTGCGCGCCTCGGCCGGGGTCAGGCTCCGGCCGTCCTTGGTGACGCCGACTTCGAGCATGTCGGGGTCGTTCCAGTGGCCCGGGCCGGTCTGCGCACCGAGCGGGCCGGTGACGTGGGTGATGTCCAGGGCGCCCAAGCCGTAGCGCGTGTCGTCCGGGCCGCTCCTCCAAGCGTTCTTGATGTCCTCCGTCGTCCGCCAGAGGTTGGCGATGGAGGACCAGTCGACGGTCGCCCCGGCGTCCTGCTTGAAGTACGAGTTGGGGTTGATGCTGTAGACGATCCGACGCTCGGCCTTCCCGTTGTCGGTGGCGAACTTGGCGGTGGCCCTGGCCAGTTCGTCGCGCATGAGGGCGAACTTCTGCTTCTGCTCCTCGACGTCCGAGGTCCCCTTGCACCAGTCGTACTTCAGGTAGTCGACGCCCCACTCCGCGAAGGTCTCGGCGTCCGTCCTCTCGTGCCCCTGACTCCCGGTGCCGGTGCCGGCGGTCCCCTTCCCGTAGCCGCTGCGCTGGGCGCAGGTCAGATCGGTGGGCACCTGGTAGATGCCGAACTTGAGCCCCTTGCCGTGGAGGTAGTCGCCGAGGGCCTTCATGCCGCTGGGGAACCGGACCGGGTCCCCCTGCAGCTTGCCGCTGGCGTCGCGGTCGGGGTTGAACCAGCAGTCGTCGATGATGACGTACTCGTAGTGGGCGTCCTTCAACCCGCCCGGCTTGGCCATGGCATCGGCGGTTTCCTTGATCAGCTTCTCGCTGATGTTGCAGCCGAAGGTGTTCCAGGTGTTCCAGCCCATCGGCGGGGTGAGGGCGGCCCCGTTGGCGGCGGCCGTGGCCCCGGGGGCGGTGCCGAGCTGGACGCTGGCGACGGAGCCGAGCAGGGCGGCGGCGGCCGCGAGGGTGGTGGTGGCTCGGCGGCGTCTGGTGGCGCCGGGGTGGGGGTGACGGCTCATCGGGACTCCCTGGGTGGGGGGTGGGGGGTGGGGGTTGTGAGCGGCGTGGGTCGACCTCGGGGTTCGGACGCGTGTCTGGGGGGACGGTCCGAAGCCGTCAAGAATCAACATGTCCAAATGGAATGGAGCACATGAAATCCCTGTTAAGGATTTCCGTCAAGGCCCATGAGGAAAAGGGTGCGGATTGCGGCCGTTGAATTCCCGTCATTGCGACAATGGGGGTTCTGGGACCGTTCCAATGGCCGGGTTTTTCCGGGATGGAATTCCCCGGATTCACCGGGCCCGGTGCGGGGCGAACCGCTGGCGCGGGTCGCCCTGCTTGCACTCGGAAATGGTCAGCCCGGTGCCGGCGACGATCCGGTAGCCGGGCTTGCCGGGCTCCTCGGCGGTGGGGAGGTGAAGGCACCGGCCGGAGGCCGGGTTGTACAGGGTGCCGATCTGGGGGATCCACTCCTGGTTGGTGCCGCCGTGGCAGTCCCAGAGGACCACCTTGGAGCCCCGGGCCGGGCCGCCCCGGTAGACGTCCAGGCATTTGCCGCCGACGCGGACCGTCCGGTCGGTGCCCACGGTCCACTGCTGCGGGCCGCTGCCGTCGCAGGGTTCGGTCCGCACGGCGGTGCCGTCCGGGTCGGTCGGTCCGTTGCCGTCGAGGCAGCCGACCACGTTGTTGTCCCAGTGGGTGAGCTCGACCGGGCCGGTGGTGGCGGTGGGCGAGCCGAGCGGAGTGACCGTCAGGTTGTCGAACTGGTCGGCGTGGTAGCCGTCGGCGCTCAGGCCGATCATGCCGGTGGTGAAGGCGGTGTCGGTGGCCGATCCGACCGTGCTGCCGTCGACGGCGGCGGTGAGCGTCGAGCCGGAGGCGGTCAGCGCCAGGCGGTGCCAACGGTCCGTGCCGACGGCGGGGACGGTGCCGTGCGCCAGGACGGTGCGTTCGCCCCGTTCCTTGGTGGAGCGGACGATCGACCAGTCCCCGGTGTCGGACAGCTCCAGGGCGTAGGAGTCGACGTAGGCGGGGTGCCAGCCATGGTAGCCGGTGCGGGCCATCAGCCGGACGGAGCCGGCCTGCTGGAGCAGCGCGTCGGCGGCGACGGTGTAGTCGGCCCAGCTCAGGTCGCCGCCCATGGTGTAGGGGTGGTCGACGTCGTGGTTCTCGTTCCAGACGATCGGCTTGGCCGGTGCCCGCTGGGTGAGGCAGCGTCCGGGGCGGCCGCCGGCGCACGGGGTGGCCTCGTAGGCGCCCTGCTGCTGGGAGAGGTAGCGGGGCTGCTGGTCGAGCTCGGTCCCGTCGAAGTCGTCGGCGTACGGGAGCGGGATGGTGGCGGGCCTCGGGGGTGTGGTGACGGCCCTGCCCTGCCCGGTGGTGGTGGTCAGGGTGTAGACGTGGCCGGGCTCGACGGTCAGTGCGTAGGAGCCGTCGACGGGGGTGAGATCGGCCAAGTGCACCATGTTGGTGGGGGAGTTGAGGTCGTTGACGTCGGTGGTCCAGACGTGCACCGGGCCGCTGGAGAGTCCGTGGGAGACGTCGAGCCGGACGGTCTGCGGGGTGGTCGCGGTGGTGGTCTCGATGACGGTGGAGTAGTCGGAGCCGCCGGGTGACCGCAGGGTCACGTAGCTGCCGCTGTCCGTGGTGCCGCGCAGGTAGCCGGAGCCCTGGTCGAGGAACTTCCAGCCGGGCGCGGTGAATTGGGTGACCTGTGCGGTGGCCCAGGTGTTCTTGCCCACCGTGTAGGCGCCGGAGGCGGGCTGATGGGCCATCACCAGGCCGACGGTGTTGTAGGGCTGGTTCGGGTAGACCGCCGCGACGGCGGGCCAGTTGAGGTGGGCGGTCAGCCGGCCGTCGATGTAGCCGCGGGTGAAGGTGCGGATCAGCGGTGCGGCCCCCGAGGTGAGGTCCTGCGAGCCGTTCTCACCGGCCCAGAGCGGCTTGCCGGAGTCGAGCGCGGCCGCGTCGACCGGGCAGGAGCGCGCCCCGCCGCCGTTGCCGCCCCCGCCGTTGCCGCCCTCGCAGGGGTAGTGGGCGCTGATCACCGAGACGGCGTCGGCGAAGCCGGGATCGGCGAGGACGTCGGTCGCCACCTTCCAGGCGCCGGCTCCCCAGTCGTCCGAGACCACGGTCCGGACGTGGGCGTTGCCGGAGGCGTCCAGGGCGGCGCGCAACTCCTTGAACCAGCCGGTGTTGTAGGCGTTCTCGTTCCAGCCGCCGAGGTAGTCGACGGTCAGGCCCTGCTGCGCGGCGCAGCCGAGCCAGCTGGTCAGGTAGTGGATGGTGTCGGTGGACCAGAAGTCGCCGCCGCCGACCCACCCCGGTGCTCCCCAGCTGAGCGCGGCGAGCTTGATGTCCGGGTTGCGCTGCTTGGCCTGCCGCATCATCCACCACTCGTACCCGGTGGTGCAGTTGACCGCGGTGGGGGTCCGCATGTGGCTGGACTCGGAGCCGTCCGTGGAGTTGGTGTCGCCGCCGATCTCGACCTTGAGGATCTGCAGGTTCGCGCCGTAGCCGGGCTTGAACAGGTAGTCGAGGATCTGCTGTTGCTGCGCGGCGGGGTAGTCGGTCAGCAGGCGGGTGTTGCCGCCCCCGCCGCTGATCGCCCCGATGCCGTCGAAGGTCCGGCCGGGGCTGGAGCCGTCGACGGTGATGGTGGTCTGCGCGAGGGCCGCCGCGGTCGCGGTCGCGGGTGCGGGCGCGAGCACGGGCGCGAGGGCGAGCGAGGCCGCCAGCAGGCCGAGCGGTGCGCGCGGGAGGCGGGAGAGCAGCGGTCTACCGGTTCTGAGCATGGGGGATCCTCGGGAGGATGGCGGCATGGGTGGGGTCGGCGAGACGGCCGGATCGGCTCAATATCAAACAGAAGTCAACGCCGTTTCGAACATGAAACATCGCTCGCCGCACGGGAGTCAACGGAACGGCGAGCCCGGGCCCGCACTACCCATCCGAGCGCTACCCACTACCCGGTGAACCCCTACCCGAGACGGAAACGACACCGGAAAAAGGCACCGGAAGCAGTGGAACGGGGCGGACCTGCGGGGCTTTCATGGAGGAGCACCGGAGGAACCGGCCCTTTGGAACACTCCTCCCGGATCGGTCCTCCCGGCGCATCCGCAGGGACATCACCTGCCCGAACCGCCCCCCGCGGCACCGGACATCGGAACCTCGTGCGCCTCCACGGCGCGGCTCCGGCGTGCCCGCGACCGGGGAGCACAGACCCGGGAGAGCGCCATGCCCCCCATCCTCATCACCGACGCGGCCGCCCTCGGGCCGGTCGTCACCGTCGCGCCCGCCACCGGTCCGGCCACCGTGCACCGCGCACTCGGCCGGGCGGTCTGCGCCGCCGGGGCGGGCCCGGCCTCGGTGCCCCGGCTGCGCGGCTTCGTCCGGACCTGGGCCCGCTGGCAGGGGCTGTCCGAGGGCACCGGGTACACCGCCTGTCTGATCGTCAGCGAGCTGGCGACCAACGCGGTCCTGCACAGCGGGAGCCGTTCGGTCGCGGTGCTGGTCGACCTGGGCCCGGGCGGTCTGCGGATGGTGGTGCGCGACCGCGGGCGGTGGCTGCAGCGGTTCGAGCCGCGGCACAGCCAGGCCGACGACGCCGTCCGGTGCGGACGGGGCCTCGGTCTGGTCCGGGGCCTGGTCGACCGCTGCGTGGTGGCCACCGGGCCGGACGGCACCGTGGTCGAGGTCCTGGTGCGTCTGGAGCCGGCCGACCTCGCTCGTTGCGGGACCGTCCGATGACGGCCGTCGGCCCGGGCTCCGGTCCGGGATCCGGCCCGGGGCCGGGCGGTGGGGCGCGGCTGCCCGAACGGGGCCAGGCGTTCCGGCGGGCCACCCACCGGGCGTTGCTGCTGCACCTGCTGCGGCGGTACGGCCCGGCGACCCGTCAGATGCTCGCCCGGCGCAGCGAGCTCTCGCCGACCACGGTGTCCAGCCTGGTGGTCGAACTGGAGGAGCGGGGGCTGGTCGTCCAGCGGCCGGTGATCCTGGGCCGGGCCGGCCGCCGCCCCTCGCTGGTCTCCTTCAATCCGGCGGCGGGCACCGCGCTGGCCGTCGAGCTGGGCCCGCGCCACCTGGCCGTCATGGTCGGGAGCCGGAGCCAACTCGCCCTGGCGCAGCGGTGGGTGGACCTTCCGCCGGGGCTGTCCCGGCAGGCGGTGGCGCAGGCCGTGCTGGACTGCACCGAGGGCGTGCTGGCCGACACCTCGTCAGGTCCCGAGCTGCTGAACGGAGTCGTCCTCACCGTCGGCCCGCGGACGTACCCGGAGGCGGCGGGGCAGTCGGCCGAGCAGTGGCCGGCCACCCTGGTCCACCTGCTGCGGCAGCGCTGGCGCGTCCCGGTCGAGGTGGTCGGCGGCGCGGCGCTCGCCGCGCTCGCGGAGCACGCCGAGGGCGGGGCGGCGGGTGCGCACAGCCTGCTGCACGTCACCTGGACCGACCGGGTCGAGATGGGCGTCGTCCTCGGCGGGGTGCTCCACCGGGGGCCGACCGGGCGGGCCGGGAGCCTGGGCCACGTGGTGGTCCGGCCGGACGGTGCGCTCTGCCGCTGCGGCCGCCGGGGCTGCCTGGACGCGTACCTGCGGCCTCCGGGCGGGCAGTCGCCCCCGCCGGGAGGGGAGGGCGCCCGGCTGGTGGTGGAGGCGGTGACCACGGCGGCGCTGCTGTACGACCCGTCCGTGGTGGTGCTCGGCGGTGCGCTCGCGGACCCCGACGACGGGCTCGCCGCACCGTTGGCGGCGGCGTTGCGGGCACTGCCGGGCGGGGAGTCGCAGCCCGTGCCGGTGAGGTGCTCCACCCTGGGCGACCGGGCCGTCCGGCTGGGCGGGGTGCACCTGGTGCTCTCCCGTCAGAAACCGTCCATTGGAACCGATTGCGCCTCCGTGCCTTGACGGTTCTTCAGCTGTTTGGATCTGATGGTTTTTCCGTACGCATTCCGGTGGGCCGGGCGCGCGATCAGCGCTGCTCCGACGGCCCCTCCGTACGTGATCGGGCGCTGGTCGACGCGCACCAACTTGCCATTCCCACACCGTGGTTGACGCATCATCGGCCCATTGGTCACAAGCTGATCTCGACTGCGGAAGTTGCTTGACCTCGGCGATTCACGCCGCTGTCATATGTTGCATCCCGTAGGGAAATGTTTGGTCCTGTGGGATTCATCCTGAAGGAGCACCTCATGTCCAGAACCCCCAGCCGCACCGCCGCCGCAGCCGTCCTGCTGCTCGGCCTCGGCCTGACCACCGCGTGTTCGACCGGTTCGACCGGCGGGCAGGCCGGCTCGGGCGAGGCTCAGGTCTCGCCGGTCAGCGGCAAGATCTCGATGACGTACCTGCAGAAGCAGGGCGACCAGGAGTACTTCGTCGGTGAGGCCGCCGGAGCACGGGCCAAGGCGGCCGAGCTCGGCGTCGACCTCAAGGTCGTGAACCTGGGCAGCGACGCCAACAAGACCGTCAGCGAGGTGCAGGCGGCCGTCGCGCAGAAGAGCAACGGCCTGATCATCGTGGTGCCGGACCCGGCCGTCGGCCCGCAGGTGGTGCAGGCCGCGAAGGACGCCAAGGTGGCGCTGCTCACCTCCGACGACCAGATCTGCGCCAGTGGCCCCGACCCGGCGGCCTGCGCCAAGGACGACCTGGTCGCCCGGATCGGCTTCTCCGGGCAGCAGATGGGCGGCGAGGTCGGCAAGCGGGCCGCCGAGGAGTTCAAGAAGGCGGGGTGGAACCCGGCCGAGACCCGGACGGTCTCCGCCTGGAAGCAGGACGTCACCGTCTGCGGTGACCGGGTGAAGGCCGCCAAGGCCGCCTTCACCGCCGCCGTCCCCGGCGTGCAGAACATCGACGTGGCGACCGACAACACCCCCACCGGCGCCCAGGACAAGATCGCCGCGACCGTGACGGCCAACCGCAGCGTCAAGAACTGGGTGGTCTGGGGCTGCAACGACGAGAACGTGCAGGGCGGGGTGACGGCGCTGGAGAACGCCGGCTTCAAGGCCGACAACGTCATCGGCGTCGGCCTGGGCGCCTATCTGGCCTGCAAGAACTGGGGCGGCGACAAGCCCTCGGGGATGAAGGCCGCGCTGTTCATCAACGGCAAGGAGGTCGGAGCCCTGGCGGTGCAGACCATGTACGACCGCCTCAAGAACGGCAAGGACTTCCCGAAGGAGGCGTTCGCCTCCACCACCATGGTCGACGCCACGACCTGGAAGTCCGCCGGGGTCAGCTGCAGCTGACGCCCTCTCAGTCGGCCCGTTCCCCCTCCCCGGGGAGCGGGCCCTCGGACCCTCCCGCACGACCGAAGGCGACCACGATGAGCAGAGCCCGCGAAACCAACCCGGACCCCCGACCGCCGACCGCCCCGCAGACCTCCGGCAGCGCCGGGGTGCGGCTCCTCTCCAAGCGCTTCGGTGCGGTGCGGGCCCTGGAGGGGGTCACCCTGGACTTCCCGGCCGGTCAGGTGACGGCACTCATGGGGGAGAACGGGGCCGGCAAGTCCACCCTGCTGAAGATCCTCACCGGCGACCACCAGCCCACCGAAGGCGGCGTGGTCCTGGACGGCCGGCCGGTCCGGCTGGCCTCGCCGACCGACGCCCGCCGCCTGGGCATCAGGATCATCCCGCAGGAGCCGGAGATCATCCCGCACGTCTCGGTCGCCGAGAACGTCTACGCCGGCGCCCTGCCCCGCAAGGCCGGCCGCCGCCTGGACCGGGCCGAGCTGCGCCGCCGGATCACCGCCGACCTGAAGCGCCTGGGCTTCGAGAAGGTCCTCGACCCGGACCTGCTCGGCTCCCGACTCACCCCCGCACAACGCCAGTTGGTGGAGATCCTGCGGGCGCTGACCGGCGAGGCGAAGGTGATCGCCTTCGACGAACCCACCTCCTCGCTCTCCGAGCACGAGGTGGAGGCGCTGTTCGCCCTGATCCGCCGCCTGCGCGACCAGGGCGTGGCCGTGGTCTACGTCTCGCACCGGATGCAGGAGATCTTCCAACTCGCCGACCGCATCGCCGTGTTGCGGGACGGCGCGCTGGCCGGAGTGCAGGACGCCGCCACCACCAGCGAGGGCGACCTGGTGCGCCTGATGGTCGGCCGCGACCTGACCTCGATGTTCTCCCGCACCCGGGTCGCCACCGAACGCCTCGTGCTGGACGTCCGCGGCCTGACCACCGACGCCGTGCGCGGCATCGACCTCAAGGTCCACGCGGGCGAAGTGGTCGGCCTGGCCGGGCTGATCGGCGCGGGGCGCTCCGAGCTGGCCCTCGCGCTGGCCGGTGACCTCCCCGTCCGCTCCGGCACCGCCACCCTCGACGGCGTGCGGCTGCGCCCCGGCCGCCCCGGCGACGCCATCGCCGCCGGACTCGGGCTCGCGCCCGAGGAGCGCAAGGCCCAGGCGCTGTTCCTGCACCGCACCATCCGCGACAACACCACGCTGGTGGTGCTGGAGCGGCTGTGCCGCTTCCGCTTCGTCCGGCGGCGCCAGGAACGGGCGCTGGCCCAGGAGTTCACCGACCGGCTGCGGGTGCGCACCCCCTCGATCGAGCACGAGGTGCGCAAGCTGTCCGGCGGCAACCAGCAGAAGGTGGTGCTGGCCCGCTGGCTGGCCCGCAAACCGAAGCTGCTGATCCTGGACGAGCCCACCCGCGGCATCGACATCGGCGCCAAGGCGGAGATCTACCGGATCATCGCCGACCTGGCCGCCGAAGGCGTCGCCGTCCTGGTGATCTCCTCCGAACTCCCCGAGGTGCTCGGCCTGGCCGACCGGATCGTGGTCATGCAGAACGGCCGGATCACCGGCGAACTCGACCGCGCCGAAGCCACCGAGGAGGCCATCCTCCAGCTCGCCATGGCCGACGACATCGCCCCCGCCCACACCCCTGGAGCACCCGCATGAGCACCACCACCAAGACCCCGCCGGCCGTGGGCGCGCACGCTGGCCCCGCCGAGGGCCGGCTGGCCGTCCTGGCCTCCGTCGGCGGCCAGAACCTCAGCCTGATCGGCGCCCTGGTCGTGGTCCTCGCCCTGTTCGGGACGCTGAACGACAACTACCTCAGCCTCACCAACATGCAGGTGATCGCCGAGGCCGCCACCATCACCGGCCTGCTCGCCATCGTCCAGACCGTCGTGATCATCTGCGGCGGCCTGGACATCTCGGTCGGCTCGCAGGCCGGCGTCGCCTCGGTGGTCTCCGCGATGGCCTTCACCACCACCGGCGGCAACGCCTACCTCGGCATGGCCGTCGCCGTCGTCGTCGGCATCACGGTCGGCCTGCTCAACGGCGCCGTCATCGTCTACGGCCGGGTCAACCCCACCATCGCCACCCTGGCCGGGCTGGCCGCGTACAAGGGCCTGGCCCAACTCCTGTCCGGCGGCCGGGCCCAGGGCTACGTGCTGAACGACGGCGTGTTCGTCTTCCTCGGCCGCGGCCGGATCGCCGGACTGCCGGTGATGGTGTGGATCCTGATCCTCACCGCCGTCGCCGTGCACGTGCTGCTCAAGTACACCGACATCGGCCGCAACCTCTACGCCGTCGGTGGCAACGACACCGCCGCCCGGCTGGCCGGCATCAACATCAACAAGTACCTGATCGCCGTCTACGCCCTGATCGGCACCGTCGCGGCCGTGGCCGGCATCCTGCTCACCGCCCGCACCGGCTCCGGCCAACCCGTCTCCGGCAGCGAGGGGTTGGAGCTCAAGGCGATCACCGCCGCCGCCCTCGGCGGGGCCGCTCTCAAGGGCGGCAAGGGCACGGTGGGTGGCACCCTGCTCGCCGTCGCGCTGCTCGGCGCGCTGGAGAACGGCCTCACCGTCCAGGGCATCAACTCCTTCTGGCAGAACGTCGCCCAGGGCGCCCTCCTGGTGATCGCCGTCGTCATCCAGCAGCGCCGCAGCGGCGAACGCGCCGTCGGCCTGCCCGCCTGATGCTCCCTGAGGCCCGGTGGTGCCCCCGAACCACCGGTCCTCAGGGCCTGCCGACCGAGCTACGGAAGCGTGCGTGACGATGCCAGGCCCCGACCGACCCGAGGCCCCGACGGACCGCCGCACCACCGGAGGATTCGCCTTCGTGGGCCGGGAGGCGGAGCTCGCCCGGCTGCTGGCCGCCGCGCAGGACGGGCCTGCCGTCGTCCTGGTCGAGGGCGAGGCGGGCAGCGGGAAGTCCCGTCTGCTCCGCGAGGCCGTGCCCGGGCTGGAGGCCGTCGGCCTCGCGGTGCTCCGGGGCGGGTGCCATCCGCTGCGCGAGCCGCCCGCCTTCGGGGCCGTCCTGGAGGCGCTGCGGGACGCGCCGCAGCTCCTCCCGGCCGACACCCGGTTCGGCCAGGTCACCGCTCCGCTCGCCGGGTACCTTCCCGGCGCGGTCGGTGATCCGGCCGGTCAGCTGGCGGCCGGTCAGCGGCCGGCCGGGGTGGGCACCCACCGTCAGCAACTGATGCGCGCCGTCCACGAGTTGCTGCGCCTGCTCGGCCCGGTCGCCCTCCTGGTGGAGGACCTGCAGTGGGCGGACGACGACACCCGCGAACTCCTGGTGCTGCTGGCCCGAAACCCACCGGCGCAGCTCCGCCTGGTGCTCAGCTACCGGGCCGGCGAGCTGCCCGGCCACGGCAACGTGCTCGGCGTCCCCTACCGGCGCCCGGTCGGGGTCGGCGGGACGGAGATCGCGCTCGCCGCGTTGACCGAGCCGCAGGTCCGCGACCTGGCGGTGTCCGTCCTCGGCCCGGCCGCCACCGGGGCGCTGGTCCGTCAGCTGTACGAGTGCAGCGGCGGTCTTCCGCTGGCCGTCGAGGAGGTGCTGGGGGAGCTGACGGTCCATCAGGTGCCGGGCCGCCCGCGGGCCTCCGACCGGGCGCCGCGCGCCGTGCGGGAGCTCGTCGCCGAACGGACCGCCCGGCTCGCCCCGTCGGCCGCCGCGGTCGTCCGGGCCGCCGCCGTGCTCGGCCTGCCCGCCGACGAGGACCTGCTCGGCGCGGTCGCCCGGCTCCCGGAGGGCGAGACCGATCCGGCCCTGACCGCGGCCCTGGCGGTCGGCCTCCTGATGGAGACGGACCCGGGCCGCTACGGCTTCCGCCACGTGCTGGCCCGGCGGGCGGCCTACGAGGCGATCCCGGCTCCGCAGCGGGTGCGGTTGCACGCCCGGGCCGCCGAGGTGCTCTCCGGCCACGGGGCTCCCGCCCTGCTGCGCACCGCCCACCACGTCCGGCGGACGGGTGACGTCGCGGCCTGGATCACCACGGCCGGGGCGGCCGCCCACCGTGCCGTGGAGTCCGGGGACGACGGGGCCGCCGCCGTCCTGCTGCGGGACCTGCTCGCCGAGCCGACCCTGTCCAAGGCCGACCGGACCGCCCACGCCCTGACGCTCGCCCGGATCTCCCAGTACCGGACCGGCACCGCCGAGGGGCCCGAGCTGCTGCGCCGGATGGCGGCGGACCGGGCCCGGCCCGCCGGAGTCAGGGGTGAGCTGCGGCTCGGCCTCTGCCGGGCCCGGGCCCTCGGCCCGGGTGATCCCGCCGCCCTGCTCGCGGAGTTGGAGCAGACGGCCGCCGACCTGGTGGACCGGCCCGGCCCGGCGGCCGTCGCCCTGGCGGAGCTCGCCGTCGTCGGCGTGCTCCGGGGCCCGGGCTCTCGCCGGCGGGCCGACGCGGACCTGGCGCGCGCCGCCGCTGCGGCGGCCCGGTGCGAGGACGAACTCGCCCGCACCGTCGTGCTGGTGGGCCGGGTCGCGGTGACGGAGGCGTTCGGCGACCCGGCCGGGCCGGAGCTCCTGGCACGGATACGAGGCACCGGACCGCGGCTGCCGGAGCGCGGCACGGAGCGGAGCCCGGACCGGAGGATCGAGCGCGAACGGGCCCGGGGCCTGCACCTCGCGGCGGTGGGCGCCTGGGCCCGGGGGCGTGACGACCGGGCCCGGGCACGTCAGCAGGAGGCGGCCGCGGCAGCCGGGCGTTCCGGCCATCAGCTGGTCCAACTGGCCGGGCTGGCGCTGGAGTTGCAGCTCGACCTCGAGGCCGGCCGGTGGGACGGGCTGGACGGCCGGATCGAGGCGCTGCTGCCGCGGCTCGACGGGCACGGCGGCCTGCGGCTGGAGGCCCTCGCGGTCCGCGCGGCGCTGGACACCGCCCGGGGCCGCTGGGCCGCTGCCCGTCGGGCCCTCCCGCCCCGGGGCGGCCGGTCGGAGCCGCCCGACGGTGTGCCGCGCCGCATCGCCGCGGCCCTGCTGGGCAGGCTGGAGCTGCTGGAGGGCGCCGACACCGCGGCCTGGGCCGCCGTCCGGCCGACGGTCGAGGCCAGTCGCCGTAACGGTCAGTGGAGTTGGGCCACCGGCCTGCTGCCGGTCGCGGTCCGGGCCGCGCTCGCCTGCGGCCTGCGCGAGCAGGCGGAGGGGATCGTCGCCGACGCCGCTCGCGGGGTCGAGGGCCTGGACACGCCGGGGGTGGACGCGGAGCTCGTGCTGGCCCGCGGGCTGCTCGGCGCCGCGGACGACCCCCGGGCCGCGGTGACCCTGCTGGTCGAGGCCGGGGCCCGCTACGGCGCGATCGGCCGGGAGTACCAGCGGGCGCTGGCCGCCGAGGAGACGGCGGCCGTCCTGCTCGGACTGGGCCGGGCCGCGGACGCCGACACCGCCGTGCGCGGCGCGCTCGAGGTCCTCACCCGCCTCGGAGCCACGGCCGACGCCGCCCGGTGCCGCCGGATGCTGCGGGCGAGCGGCCGTCCGGCGGCGGTGCCGCGCGCCCGTCGCGGCGAGGGCGGTCACCTCTCGCCCCGTGAGCGGGAGGTGGCCCTGCTGGTGGCCGACGGCGCCGGCAACCGGCAGATCGCCGGTGCCCTCGCGCTCTCGCCGAGGACCGCCGAGCACCACGTCGCCAAGGTGCTCGGAAAGCTCGGGGTGACCCGCGCGGAGCTGCGGTCCGGGGAATTGCCCGAGATCGAACGGAAAGCCGCGGATTCCCTTCCGGCCCTGCCGCCCCACGCCTGACCATGCATCCAGCTCGTTCGAATCCGTCGGAGTCTGTGCGATTCCGTCGGTTCGACGTTCCCCCCACCCACCCCTCCTCCCCCAGGAGACCCGATGAGCAGAACCGGCCCCAGGGCACTCGCCCTGTTGGTCAGCCTCGCCCTGGCAGTCGGCGGCGTCACCGGCACCGTGACGGCCGTCGCGGACGCGCCCGCACCCACCCCGCCGACCGCCGGCACCCCGCACGACGTCGCCTACGACGGCTACTCGCTCACCATCGACGGCAAGCGCACCTACGTCTGGTCGGGGGAGTTCCACTACTTCCGGCTCCCCAGCCCGGACCTGTGGCGCGACGTCCTGCAGAAGATGAAGTCCGGCGGTTTCAACGCCGTCTCGCTCTACTTCGACTGGGCGTACCACTCGCCGAAGAAGGGCGTCTACGACTTCACCGGCGTGCGCGACGTCGACAAGTTGCTCGACATCGCCGAGGAGGTCGGCATCTACGTCATCGCCCGCCCCGGCCCCTACATCCAGGCCGAGGTGGACGGCGGCGGCTACCCCGCCTGGCTGGACGTCAGGCCCGGGCGGGAGAAGACCACCGACCCCGCCCACCTGGCGGACGTGGACGAGTGGTTCGACCACATCAACCCGATCCTGGCCCGCCACCAGCTGGAGGACGGCACCGGCACGGTGATCGCCTACCAGGTGGAGAACGAGTTCTACCAGTACACCGAGGCGGACCGCGGCTACGTGGCCCACCTGCGGGACAAGGCCCGCGCCGACGGCATCACCGTCCCGCTGACGGGCAATCACATCCACTTCAACGCCAATCCCGCCGACTACAAGTCCTACAACGAGGGCACCGGCGCGCTCGACATCGACGGCGTCGACAAGTACCCGCTCGGCTTCGACTGCAAGGACCCGGCCTGGAAGCCGGTGCAGGCCGACCTGGCGGGCTACCGCCGCCCCGGGAAGCCGCTCTACATCCCCGAGTTCCAGGGCGGCTCGATCAACTACTGGGGCGGGGCCGACGGCGACAAGTGCCGGGAGAAGATGGGGGCGGACTTCGCCTCGGTCTTCTACAAGAACAACATCGCGGCCGGCGCCACCCTGCAGAGCCTCTACATGCTCTACGGCGGCACCAACTGGGGCCGCCAGGCGGTCTCCGGCACCTACACCTCCTACGACTACGGCGCTGCGATCACCGAGTCCCGGCAGCTCACCGACCGGTACCGGGAGGACAAGCTGATCGGCTCCTTCCTGCAGAGCGTCGAGCCGATCACCAAGACCGACCCCGCACCCCCGAGCGTGCTCAGCAACCCGGCGGTCACCGGCACCGTCCGGCTCAACCCCGACACCCGCACCCAGTTCCACGTGCTGCGGCACACCGACTCCACCTCGGCCGCCACCGACTCCACCGGCCTGTCGCTCAAGCTCAGCGGCAACCACCTCGGCTACGCCTTCGACGACGCCGACAGCCGGATCCGGTACACCGGGGCCTGGCAGCACGTCGGGGCCGAAGTCCCCTACACGGCGGGGGAGTACCAGCACACCGAGTCCTTCTCGTTCAAGGCCGGCGACAGCCTCACCGTGCCGTTCACCGGCAGCTCCGTGCGCTGGATCGGCTCCCTGGCCGCCAACCACGGCATCGCCGACGTGTACGTGGACGGTGCGAAGGCCGCCTCGGTGGACGCCTACGGCAGCCCCGAGGTCAAGGGGCAGGTGCTCTTCGCCAAGGACGGACTCACCGACGGCGCGCACGAGTTGAAGCTCGTGGTGAGCGGCGGCAAGAACCCCGCTGCGATCGGCACCGCCCTCTCGGTCGACGCCGTCGACACCACCACCGCCCGGGTCTACCCCACCGTCCCGCAGAAGCCCGGCACCGCCATCACCCTGGCCGGCCGCGACTCCCGGACCCTGGTCGCCGACTACCGCCTCGGCGAGGCCCAACTCCAGTACTCCACCTCGGAGATCATGACCCACGCGGCGATCGGCGGCCGGGACGTCGCGGTGCTGTACGGCCGCCCCGGGCAGGCCGGCGAGACCGTCCTGAACTATCCGCAGCGCCCCACCGTCCAGGTGCTGGCCGGTGCGGTCGAGCAGACCTGGGACGCCGCCACCGGAGACCTCCGGCTGAACTACGTCCACGACGGCCTGGCCCGCGTGCTGGTCACCGGCGGCCCCCGGCCGTTGTTGCTGCTGCTGGGCGACGACCGGGCCGCCGGGAAGTTCTGGCGGGCCGACACCGCGAACGGCCCCGTGCTGGTGTACGGCAGCGACCTGCTGCGCACCGCCGCCGTGCAGTCCGGCCGCCTCGACCTGACCGGCGACAGCGGCTCGGCCCAGCCGGTGGAGGTCTTCGCCGACGGCTCCGGCCCGGTCACCTTCAACGGTGCCGCGCTGACCGGACAGCCGGGCCCCGGCGCCCGGGCCGGGGGCGAACTGCCCGGCCCCGCCCAGGTCGTGCTTCCCGCGCTCACCGGGTGGAAGCACGCGGCCGGATCCCCGGAGGCGCAGCCCGAGTTCGACGACTCCTCCTGGAAGGTCGCGGACAAGGCGTCCTCCCAGAGCGTCACCAAGCCCGCCACGCTGCCGGTGCTGTTCTCCGACGACTACGGCTACCACTACGGCGAGGTCTGGTACCGGGGCCGGTTCAAGGCCGGTGCCGGGACGGACTCCGTCACCCTCTTCGCCCAGCCCGGCAGCGGCGGGGTGTACTCGCTCTGGCTGAACGGCACCTTCCTCGGCAGCTCCGGCGACGCCATCCGCAAGTGGACCTTCCCGGCCGGGCTGCTGAAGGCCACCGGGGACAACGTGCTGTCGGTGCTGGCCGCTAACAACGGCCACAACCAGAACCCCGGCATGAACGACAACAACAAGGAGGCGCGCGGCCTCACCGGCGCCTTCGTCGGCAACTCCTCCGGCCCGTCGATCACTTGGCGGATCCAGGGCGCCAAGGGCGGCGAGGAGCTGACCGACACCGCGCGCGGCCCGATGAACACCGGCGGCCTGCACGGTGAGCGGGCCGGCTGGACCCTGCCCGGGTTCCCGGACGCCGCCTGGGCGGACACCGCCCTCACCACCCGCGACACCACGCCCGGTGTCTCCTGGTACCGGACCACGGCCACCCTGAACCTGCCGACGGGGCAGGACACGTCGGTCGGGCTGAAGATCACCGACGACCCGGCCCGCAAGTACCGGGCGCTGATCTACCTCAACGGGTGGCTGCTCGGCACCTACATCAACCACAAGGGACCGCAGCACGTCTTCGCGCTCCCCAACGGCATCCTGGACCCGCACGGCGCGAACACCATCGCGATCGCCCTGTGGAACGAGGAGAAGACCAACGGGGGCCTGGGCGCGGTCAGTCTGGAGAACCTGGGCAGCACCGTCTCCCCGCTGGCCCCGGCCCCGGTGACCGGGCCCGGCTACGACGCCGCCCAGGCCGATCCGGCGCCCGCGACCGCCGGGCTGGTGCTCGCCGCCCCGGACGCCGTGGCCGCCTCGGCCACCTTCCCGGTGTCGGCGACCTTCTCGGTGCCGGCCGGGCAGCCGACCGCCTCCGAGCTGGCGCTCACGCTGGGCGTGCCGTCCGGCTGGACGACGCAGCCCGTCGGCGCCACCGGCGCGAGCATCGCGGCGGGCGGTTCGCTGACCGCCTCCTGGAACGTCACCGCCCCCGCCGGGACGCTCCCCGCCTTCACCCGGATCGACGTCACCGCGGCCTTCCGGCAGGGGAGTTCGCCCCGGCAGCTGACCGACGCCAGGACGGTGGCGAACCCGGCCGCCGGTCTGCGCGCCCCGACCGGGGAGACCTCCGTCAGCACCCTGCCGTTCCTGGCCGAGCAGAACGGCTACGGACCGGTCGAACGGGACCGGAGCAACGGCGACGACAAGGCGGGGGACGGCAGGCCGCTCAAGGTGGACGGCGTCGGCTACGCCGGCGGCCTCGGCGTCCACGCCACCAGCGAGGTGGTGCTCTACCTCGGCGGGCGGTGCAGCCGCTTCACCGCGACCGTCGGGGTCGACGACGAGGTGGGCAGCAGCGGCTCGGTGGTCTTCAAGGTCTGGGCGGACAACACCTGGCGGACCGACTCCCCGACGCTGCTCGGCAGCGGCCGGGCGGCCACCGTGGACGTGAACACCACCGGTGCGGACCTGCTCCGGCTCCGGGTGGAGAACGCTGACGGCAGCAGCAGCGGGGACCACGCCGACTGGGCCGACGCCAAGGTGCGGTGCTCCTGACACCTGACCAGCACTGAACACCGGGCAGGCCGGGTGGCGCGACCACCCGGCCTGCTCCGGCACGTCCGGACCCGGGCCGTCGATCTGACGATGCATCAGATCGCTCGCCGAGCAAGGCATTTGGCGAAATCCGGCCCAGTGCGGCGATTGGGCGGAGCGGCGGTCGAGTTCCTTGACGTGGCAGCCGGATCGACCCGACGCTCATCCCTGCTCGGTTCTGTTGGATTCGGTCCGATCGTGTTCCGAACGCCCTGGGAGGGCTTCCTTGCGCATGCTCCGACACAGAGGCACCGGCCTGGCCGTCACCCTCGCCCTGATGGGCGGCTCGCTCGCCGCCGTCGGCGCGGTCGGCTTCGATCTGGTGACCGCGGCCCCGGCCGCGGCGAGCCAGAACGGCCTCACCCCGACGCCGCAGATGGGCTTCAACAACTGGAACTCCACGCACTGCCGTGCGGAGTTCAACGAGTCGATGGTGCGCGGCATCGCCGACCTGTTCGTCTCGCAGGGCCTGCGCGAGGCGGGCTACACCTACGTCAACCTGGACGACTGCTGGGCGCTGCCCAGCCGCAACGCGGCCGGAGACCTGGTCGCCGACCCGGTGCGCTTCCCGAACGGCATCAAGGCGGTGGCCGACTACGTGCACGCCAAGGGCCTCAAGTTCGGCATCTACTCCAGCGCCGGGACCAAGACCTGCGACGGCAAGGGCTTCCCCGGCGGGCTCGGCCACGAGCAGCAGGACGCCGACCTGTGGGCCTCCTGGGGCGTGGACTACCTGAAGTACGACAACTGCAACAACCAGAAGGTCGACGCGCGGAAGCGCTACGAGGACATGGGCAACGCCCTCCGGAACACCGGCCGCCCGATCCTCTACAGCATCTGCGAGTGGGGGACGAGCCAGCCCTGGACCTGGGCCCGGGGCGTCGGGAACTCCTGGCGCACCACCTACGACATCGGCGACAGCTGGGGCAGCATGCTCAACATCGCCCACCTCAACCAGAGCCTCGCCCCCTACGCGAGCCCGGGCTCCTGGAACGACCCCGACATGCTGGAGGTCGGCAACGGCGGCATGACCGACACCGAGTACCGCACCCACTTCAGCCTGTGGGCGCAGATGGCCGCGCCCCTGCTGATCGGGGCCGACCTGCGGACCGCGACCCCGGCGACGTACGAGATCCTCAAGAACGCGGACGTGATAGCCGTCGACCAGGACCCGCTCGGCCGGCAGGGCACGGTCATCGCCAAGGACGGCGGTCTGGTGGTGATGAGCAAGCCGCTGGCGGACGGCGGCCGCTCGGTGACGCTCACCAACGAGACCGACACCGCCCGTACCGTCGCCACCACCGCCGAGGCGGCCGGGATCGGCGGGGCCTCCTCGTACCGGCTGAAGGACCTCTGGTCCAAGGAGACCACCACGTCGGGCGGCGCGATCAGCGCCACCGTCCCCGCCCACGGCACCGTGATGTACCGGGTCACCCCCGAGCAGCCCGCCGACATGGCCACCGGCGACCACCAACTGGGCGACCTGGCCTGGACGGTGGCGTACAACGCGAACGGGCCGGTCGAGCGCGACCACAGCAACGGCGGCCCGGCCGCCGGGGACGGGCAGCCGCTGACCGTCGGCGGCACCGCCTTCCAGCGCGGCCTGGGGACGGCGGCCGAGTCCGACGTCCGCTTCCACCTCGGCGGGACCTGCCACGGCCTCACCGTCGACGTCGGCATCGACGACGAGGACGCCACAGGCTCGGCCGTCTTCCGGATCTACCGCGACAGCACCGTGGTCGCCGACAGCGGCTGGCGCACGGCCGGTCAGCCCCCGGTGCGGCTGACCGCGGACCTGACGGGTGGTGAGGACCTGCGCCTGATCACCACCTCCCCGGGTGGGGCGGGCGCCGCCCACGCCGACTGGGGCAACCCGCGGCTGCGCTGCGGCACCCCCGCAGCCCCCGGCGTCCAGGCCCTCGGCGACCGGACCGTGACCTCCGCGAGCAGCGGCTGGGGCCCGGTCGAGCACGACCGCAGCAACGGCGAGAAGAAGGCCGGCGACGGCGCCCCGCTGAAGGTCAACGGCAAGCTCTACCCGAAGGGACTGGGCGTCAACTCCCTCTCGGCGGTGACCTATTACCTGGGCGGCGCGTGCAGCTCGCTGACCGTCGAGGTCGGCATCGACGACGAGGTGCAGGCCAAGGGCTCGGCGGTGTTCCGGATCCTCACGGACGGCCGGACGGCCGCCGACAGCGGCCGGCTCACCGGTGCGGACGGACCCGTCCGGCTGACCGTCCCGCTCGACGGGGTCTTCGCCCTCTCCCTCGAGGTGACCGACGGCGGTGACGACACCCAGTACGACCACGCCGACTGGGGATCGCCCGAGCTCCTCTGCTCCTGACCCGTCCCCGGACCGGCCCGTCGCACCCCCTCCGCAGGGAGTGCGACGGGCCGGCCCCGGCGCAACGGCGGCATTGCGCCGGAACGGCCGGTGCTCCGTTGACCCCGCCGCCGACCGGGTGTTTCGATGTGGCCCGCCGTGGCGGTCCTGGTCGGCGCCGGTGGCGAGGTGGGACAATCAGGACCGCGGCCGTCGGCCGTGCGTTCGGAGGCACCATGCAAGACCCACGGGCTGCCACCACCGGCCGTCGCCCCGTCGACCGCAACGGCTTCGCCTTCGTCGGCCGGGACCGGGAGCTGGCCGCGCTGCTGGCCGCCCTGGCCGAGGGGCCGTCGGTGGTCCTGGTCGAGGGCGAGGCCGGCATCGGCAAGTCCAGACTGCTGCGCGAGGCGGGCCTGCGGCTGACCGCCCGGGGTACCCCCGTCCTGCACGGCGCCTGCCACCCGCTGCGCGAGCCGCTGCCGCTCGGGCCGGTGGTGGACGCCCTCCGGGCGGGCGCCCCGCACTTCGGGCCCGACGCGGCCCTCGGGCCCGCCACGGCCGTACTGGCCCCCTACGTACCCGAGTTGGCGGACCGGCTGCCCGCCGCCGACCCGGCCGGCGCCGAGGTGGTGCAGGCCCACCAGCTGATGCGCGCGGTCCACGAGGTGCTGGGCGCCCTCGGCCCGGCGGTGCTGATCGTCGAGGACCTGCACTGGGCCGACGACGCCACCCGCGACCTGATGCTGCTGCTCGCCCGCAACCCACCCCGGCAGCTGCGCCTGGTGCTCAGCTACCGGGCCCGCGACCTGCCCGGCAGCGGCAACGTCCTGGGCCCGCCGTACCGCCGCCCGGTCGGGGTGCTCGGCACCGAGATCGCCCTCGACCTGCTCACCGAGCCGCAGGTGCGGGAGCTGGCCGCCTCCGCGATCGGCTTCGCGGCCGCCGGGCCGCTCGGCCGGGAGCTGTACGAACGCAGCGGCGGACTCCCGCTGGTGGTCGAGGAGGACCTGCTGGTCCTGACCGACCGGGAGACCCTGCCCACCCCGGCCGGGGCGACCTCGATGCTGGCGGGCGCCGGTGTGCCGAGGGGATTCCAGGAGGCGGTGAACAGCAGGATCGCGCTGCTCGGCGAGGACGCCCGGGCCGTGGTGCAGGCCGCCGCCGTGGTGGCCGTCCCGGCCGACGAGGCGCTGCTCGCCCGGGTGGCCGGCCTGGACGAGGAACGGGCCGAGGCCGCCCTCACCACCGCCCTGGCGGCGGACGCGCTGGCCGAACGGGCCCCCGGCAGCTACGGCTTCCGGCACGTGCTGGCCCGGCGCGCGGTGTACGAGCGGATCCCCGGCCCCCGGCGCAGACGCCTGCACACCCGCGCCATCGACGCCCTCGCCGAGCACCCCGAATCCGCGCTGGTCCGGATCGCCCACCACACCCGGCAGTTGGGCGACGTCGCGGCCTGGCTGCCCCGGGCACTGGCCGCCGTCGAGCAGGCCACCGAGGTCGGCGACGACGGCGTCGCCGCCGACCTGCTGCGGCAGGTCCTGGCCGAGCCGACCCTGCCCGCCGAGCAGCGCACCCGCAGCGCCCTGGCCCTCAGCTCCATCGCCGTCTACCGGGCCGACCCCGTCACCAGCGAGCTGACCCTGCGCCGGATCCTCGCCGACCCGGACCTGGCCGCCCACGTCCGCGGCGAGATCCGCTTCAACCTGGTCCGCGCCCTGGGCGCCTCCAACCCGAACATCGACAGCAGGGCCGAACTGGAGCTGGTCATCACGGAGTTGGCGGACCGGCCGGGAGCGGCGGCCGCCGCGCTCGCCTCGCTGGCCGTCAGCTCCAGCGTGAACGCGCACGGCGGCCACATCGACGAGTGCCTGGCGATGACCGAGCGGGCGGTGCGGCTGGCCGCCGGGAGCGAGGACCCGGTCGCCCGGGCGGACGTGGCCGCCAACCGGATCACGGTGCTGGAGTTCGCGGGGGACCCGCGCGGCGCGCAGCTGCTGGCGGAGCTGCCCCGGCGCTCCACTGACCGGCAGGTGCTGCGCCAGGTCGCCCGGGCGCTGAGCAACGCGGCGTACGACGAACTGGTCCGGGGCTGCGACGGCCGGGCCCGCACCCTGCTGGACGAGGCCGAGCAGCTCGCCGAGCGGGTCGGCTACCAACTGCTCGCCTCGTTCTGCGGGGTGACGCGGGTTCAGCTCGACCTGTACTCCGGGCACTGGGACGGGCTGGACGAGCGCATCGAGGCGCAGCTGCGGGAGGTCGGCGAGGACGACACCGTCCGGGTCGGCCTGCTGGTGGCCCGGGCCACCCTGGACACCGCCCGGGGCCGGTGGGCCCGGGCGGCCGAGCACCTGCTCCCGGTCGAGGCCAAGCGCGAGGAGATCCACGACTGGGACGTGTTCCCCGCCGTGCTGGTCCTGCTCGCCCGGATCGACCTGCTCAGGGGCGAGCCCGCGCAGGCCTGGCGGCGGGTGGAGCCGGTCGTCGACTTCACCCGCGCCAAGGGCCTGTGGGCCCGGCCGGTGGACCTGCTGCCGACGGCCGTCCGGGCCGGACTCGACTCCGGCCGGGCGGAGCAGGCGCGCCGCCTGGTGGCCGAGGCCGAGTCGGGCGTCGCCGGGCTGGTCGCCCCCGGGGTCGAGGCGGACCTGTCCTGGAGCCGGGGCCTGCTGGCCGCCGAGCGGGAGCCGGTCACCGCCCTCGCCCACCTGGACCGCGCCCGGGCCGGGTACGAGGCCATCGGCCGCGTCCACACCGCGGCCCGGGTGGCGGAACAGGCGGGCCGGCTCGGGCTGGTGGCCGACCCCGACCACCCGGGGGAGGCCGTCCACCGGCTGGAGGACGCGCTGGCCGTCTTCGCCCGCCTCGACGCCACCGCCGACGTCGAACGCTGCCGACAGGCCCTGCGCCGGACCGGCCGCCTCCGCCCCGAGCCGGCCGGCCGGCGCAGCTACGGCGACGACCTGTCCCCGAGGGAGCGTCAGGTGGCCGAGCTGCTCGCCACCGGTGCCACCAACCAGGACATCGCCCGGGCCCTCTCGCTCTCCCCCCCGCACCGCCGAGCACCACGCCGCCGCCGTGCTGCGCAAGCTCGGGGTCACCCGCGCCGAGGTCCGCGACGCCCTCTGACCGGATGACCGGACGTGCCGTCAGGAGCCCCAGCGCGAGGCCCGCGCCGCGCGTTCGACGGCGGTGACGCCGCCCGGCTCGCCGCGCTCGCGGAGGAACTCGCCGGGAAGGGTGTAGCGGGCGCCGGCCTCCGGCGACCGGGCGGCCTGCCGGACGATGTCGTCCACCAGCGCGGTGGCCATGTCCAGTCGCGGGTACCGGCCGTGGAGGGCCTCGCCCTGGGCGTCGGTGACGAACTCGCTGCCGACGCCGAAGTCCAGGCCGACGCCCCGCCGGGTCAGGTACGCCAGTGCGCCCCGGCGTTCGGCGATGCCGCCCGAGCTGTGCAGGGCGATCGCCTCCCAGACCAGGTCGGTCCGGTCGGCCCCGTAGCCGTGCTCGGTGAGGAAGCGGGCGGCCATGTCGGCGCCTTCGACCTCGAAGCGCGCCAGCCCCGGCGCCGAGGGCGAGGCGCCGAGGTCGTGCAGGACGCAGGCGTGGAAGAGGAGTTCGGCGTCGAAGTCGGCACCGGCCTTCAGCCCCTCGTGTTCGGCCGCCAGCGCGGCGAACAGGTAGCTGCGGATGCTGTGGTTCGCGACGGGCGCGCTCTCGCACGACCGGACGAGTTCGACGGGCGGCACGGGTGACGGGGGTATCCGGAAGCATCGGCAGGATGCGGTCTTCGGTGTCCATGAGGCGACCCTAGGAGCGCGGTGAGCCCCTCCGTCAGTGGCACGCGTGCCATGCAGCGATAGCATCGTGCCATGACCGGTCAGAGCTCGGGCGGGACGCACCACGTGGTCGTGCTCGCCCTCGAGAACGTCCTCGCCCTGGACCTCGGGATCCCCTGGCAGACCTTCGGGAGCTGGCCGGACGGGCCCTACACGCTCTCGGTCTGCTCGGAGAGGCCCGGCCCCGTCCAGGTGCACGGCGGCCCCGCCCTGCACGTCGCGCACGGTCTGGACCGCCTGGCGTCCGCCGACACGGTGATCGTCCCGGGCTACGAGGAGTCGGCCGCACCGAGCACCGCGGTGACCGACGCCCTCGCGGAGGCGGCGGCCCGTGGCACCCGCGTCGCGTCCATCTGCACCGGTGTGTTCGCCCTCGCCGCCGCCGGCCTGCTCGACGGCCGCCGGGCCACCACGCACTGGCTGTACGCGCGCGAGCTGGCCAGGCGGTACCCACGGGTGACGGTCGTGCCCGGGGAGCTGTACGTCGACGAGGGCCAGGTCCTCACCTCCGGCGGCGTCTCCGCCGGCCTGGACCTGTGCCTCCACCTCATCCGCCGCGACCACGGCCCGCTCCTGGCGAACCGTCAGGCCCGCATGCTGGTGGCGGCCCCGCACCGCACCGGTGGCCAGGCCCAGTTCATCGACCTGCCGGTGCGGCCCCGGTCCTCGGCCGACCCCGACCCTCTACGACTGGGCGCTGCGCAACCTCCACCGGCCTCTCACCGTCGACGAGTTAGCGCACCGGGCCGGTCTGTCCCGGCGGACACTGATCCGCCGCTTCCACGCGGACACCGGCCAACCGCCGATGCGCTGGCTGCTCGACGCCCGGCTGGCCCGCGCCCGCGAACTCCTCACCTCCGGCGACCTCACGGTCGAAGCCGTCGCACGCCGCTGCGGCCTGGGCACCCCCGCCAACTTCCGAACCCTCTTCAAGGCGCACGTCGGGGTGCCGCCGCGCACCTACCGTGAGACCTTCAACTCCGACACCACGAACGGCCGTTGACCCACCCCGCACACCCGGGCCCGCGGTCCCGCCCTCCTCGTCGGCCATCGACGGCACCGGCCTGCCTCCGACCTGCCCGGGCGAGGGTTCAGCAGCAGCCACCGCCCGCGGTCGGTGCGGGCTGGTCGAAGAGGCCGGCGCCGCCGCAGACGCCGGTCTCGGGGAGGGTCAACTCGACGCGGGCGGCGGCCTCGTGGTCGCCGGCGAGGTGGGCGGCGACGGAGCGGACCTGCTCGTAGCCGGTGAGGGCGAGGAAGGTGGGGGCGCGGCCGTAGGACTTCTGGCCGACCAGGAAGACGCCCTCCTCGGGGTGGGTGAGCTGGGCGGCGCCGTGGGGTTCGACGCTGCCGCAGGAGTGCTGGTTGGGGTCGATCAGCGGGGCGAGGGCGGCCGGGGCCTGGAGGCGCTCGTCGAGGTGGAGGCGGAGCTCGCTGAGGAAGGAGTGGTCGGGGCGCAGGCCGGTGAGGACGATGATCTCGTCGAGGGCGTCGGCGCGCACGCCGTTGTCGGCGACGAGGGCGAGCCTGCCGTCGGCGGTCCGTTCGACGGCGGTGGCGCGGAAGCCCGTGAGGGCGGTGGCGTGGCCGCCTGCGACGGCAGCCTTGGCGGCGAGGCCCAGTGCCCCGCGGGCGGGGAGCTGGTCGGCGGTGCCGCCGCCGAAGGTGGAGCCGCTGATCCCTCGACGCAGGGCCCAGACGGTGTGGGTGCCGGGCTCGGCCTTCGCCAGGTCGGCGAGGGTGGCCAGGGCAGTGAAGGCGGAGGCGCCGGAGCCGACGACGGCGGTGCGCTTGCCGGCGTAACGGGCTTGCTGGGCGGGGTCGTTGAGGTCGGGTATGCGGTAGGCGATCCGGGCGGCGTGGGTCTTCTCGCCGAGGGCGGGCAGGCCGTCGGCACCGGCCGGGCTCGGGGTGGTCCAGGTGCCGGAGGCGTCGATGACGGCGGAGGCGGCCAGGCGGTGTTCGGTGCCGTCGGCGGTGGTGAGGTGGACGGTGAAGGGCTGTTCGGCGCGGCCGGAGTCGACGACCCGGTCGCGGCCGGTGCGGGCGATGCCGGTGACGGTGGTGCGGTAGCGGACGCGGTCGCCGAGGGCGTCGGCGAGGGGCTGGAGGTAGCGCTCGGCCCAGTCGGCGCCGGTGGGGTAGGCGTCCGGGTCGGGGCTGGTCCAGCCGGTCGGCGTAAGCAGCTTGGCGGCGGCGGGGTCGACCAGTTCGGACCAGGTGGAGAAGAGCCGGACGTGTCCCCACTCACGGACCGCCGCACCAGCTGCGGCTCCGGACTCGGCGACGACCACATCCAAGCCGCGTTCGACCAGGCGGGCGGCTGCTGCCAGGCCGACGGGTCCTGCGCCGATGACGAGGACGGGCAGGCCGGTGCTTTCGGACATGACGGTCTCCCTGATCGTGGCGGCACCAGCCGCCTCGCTGATTCGACAAACGTCGATGTATGACGTCTTCGACCTTGCCAGTGGGGATCGACAGGTGTCAACATAGATGCATGTCGAATCAGGAGTTGACGGTGCTGGAGCCCGAGGGCGGGGCGTGCTGCCCGCCGATCACCTCGGCCGAGCTGTCCGTGGCGGACTCCGAGAGGATGGCCGCCATGTTCAAGGCCCTGTCCGACCCGGTGCGACTGCGCCTGTTCTCCAAGGTCGCCTCGCACGCGGGCGGGGAGGCGTGCGTCTGTGACATCCAGGACGTGGGGGTCTCCCAACCGACCGTCTCCCACCACCTGAAGAAGCTGCGCGAGGCCGGGCTGCTCAGCAGCGAACGGCGCGGCACCTGGGTCTACTACCGGATCGAGCCTTCCGTGCTGGCCGCCATGTCGGCCATGCTCGACCGGCACCACTGACGCACCGTCCGAAGGAGCACCCGTCTTGCACGTCGCCCCGCTGCGTGCCGAGCACGCCGAGCAGGTCCTCGCCGTCTACCAGGCCGGGCTCGACGAGGGGAACTCCTCCTTCGAGACCACCGCTCCCGACTGGGCCCGCTTCGACGCCGCCAAACTCCCCGAGCACCGCTTCGTGGCCCTGGACGGGGACGGCCGGGTCCTCGGCTGGGTCGCGGTGAGCCGGGTCTCCGAGCGCAGCGCGTACGCCGGGGTGGTGGAGCACTCGGTGTACGTCGGCCCCGGGGCACGTGGCCGGGGCGTCGGTGGTCAACTGCTGCGCGCGCTCGCGGAGTCCACCGAGGCCGCCGGGATCTGGACCATCCAGTCCGGCATCTTCCCGGAGAACACCGCCAGCCTGGCCGTCCACGCCAGGGCCGGCTTCCGGGTCATCGGTACCCGTGAACGGATCGGACGGCTGAACGGCGTCTGGCGTGACGTCCTGTTGGTGGAGCGCCGCAGTTCCGCCGTCAACTGACCGGCTCCGCCGATGAGGCTGGCGGAGCATCAGAAGTGCCACTTGCCGTCCTTCGCCGTCCGCTCAGGATCCCGGCGTCACTGCCGGCAGCCCGTAGCCGGGAGCAGACCCGGCAGCTGAAGGCCTCTTCAGGTCTTCAGCAACCCTTCAGCGCGCGCTCGTCATGCTGAGCCCATCAGCCGGGCGTGGTGCCGGGCAAGGTCGGGAGGCCGGGGTGAGCAGGGTGGACGAGTCCGCGGGCGAGCAGGAGTTCCAGGAGCCGCAGGGGAAGCAGGGGCCCGCCGGAGGGCTTCGGCGGTGGCGCCCGGGCTGCCGGGCGCGCTGGGCTGGCGCGGCGGCCGCGGTGGTCGTCCTGGCCGGCGGCGCGCGGTCGCCGTTGCCGCGCACGACGGCTTCGAGGAGGAAGGCCGGGCCTCCGTCCGCGCGGAGGGCCACGGCCACGGCCACGGCCACGACCGCGACCGCGTCCGGACGGACCGTGCGGACGGGCGCGACGGCGAGCAGGGTGCGGAGCGCGAGGGCCGGGACGACGGCACGGATGCGGCCGGCCCGGCTCGGGCGCCCGCGCCGCTGCCGTCGCTGGACGCCGCCGACGCCGTGGTCAAGGCGTCCTCCGCCGTGCCCGGCGGCAAGGTCGAATCGCTGCACCCGGTGTCCGTCAGCGGCGGCGGCCGCGCCTGGCAGGCGGTGGTCCTCGGCCCGGACGGCGTCCGGCACGCGGTCACCGTCGACGGCACCACCTTCGCCATCACCTCCAACACCGTCGTCGGCGGCTGACGCCCCCTCAGCTGGCGGCACGGGCAAGGCCCGTGCCGTGAAAGGAGTGCGCCGCTGTGAGCGCCACCACGACGACCGACGCACCCGCGCACCGTCAGGGCGAGGTCCCGCCCGGCGCGGCCCGGAGCAAGGTGCCCGCCGTGACCGCCGGGTTCTGGGCGGTCAAGGTCCTCACCACCGGCATGGGCGAGACGACCTCCGACTACCTGGCCCGCGCGCTCGGCCCGGTCCCGGCCGTTGCCGGCGCCGCGGTGCTGCTCACGGCCGCGCTGTACGCCCAGGCCCGCAGCGACCGCTACCGGCCGGCCGTGTACTGGGCGGCGGTGGTCATGGTCAGTGTCTTCGGCACCATGGCCGCCGACGTCGCGCACGTCGCGCTCGGCATCCCGTACGCCGTGTCCACCATCGTCTTCGCGGTCGCGCTCGCCGCGACCTTCGGGCTGTGGCGCCGCCTGGAGGGCACCCTCGATGTGGCCACGGTGCGCGGCGGGCGCCGCGAGGTCCTGTACTGGGCGGTGGTGATGGCCACCTTCGCGCTGGGCACCGCGGTCGGTGACCTGACCGCCGCCACCCTCGGCTGGGGATACCTGCCGTCCGGGCTGCTGTTCGCCGCCCTGATCGCGATTCCCGCGCTCGGTCGTCGCGCGCTGCGGCTGCCGACCGTCCTGGCGTTCTGGTGGGCGTACGTCCTCACCCGCCCGCTCGGCGCGTGCTTCGCCGACTGGGCCGGCGTCAGCCACCAGCGCGGCGGCCTCGACCTGGGCACGGGCCCCGTCAGCCTCGTGCTGGCCGCGATCATCGCGGCGGCCGTCCTCGCGCTCGGTGTCCAGGCCCGGCGACCCGCCCGCGCCGAAGTCTGACCAACCGCGCCCACCCGACCCGGTCGGGGACCGGGCCTTCAGGAAACGTTCAGCACACCTCGGCCATGCTGGCCGAGCCGCACGCCCGCACAGCACAACGCGCACCGAGCAGGTGCAGGATCCTGCCCCCCGTCCCCGGGCCGCCACCCGGAACGGCGTCGGCACACGAGCGCTGCACGGCGGGTGGCGCCAGCGCACGTCCCCAACCCGAACAGGAAGACACGATGCGAAGCCAGCGACGGACGAGCACGGCGGGTGCCCGGTGACCGAGCGGCTCCACGCGGCCGTCCTCGGCCTGATCCAGGGACTCACCGAGTTCCTGCCCGTCTCCTCCAGCGCCCACCTGCGCGTCTCCTCCGCCCTCCTCGGCTGGGACGACCCCGGCGCGGCCTTCACCGCGGTCACCCAACTCGGCACCGAGACCGCCGTCCTGATCTACTTCCGCAAGGACATCGCCGCGATCGTCTCCACCTGGGTGCGCTCGCTCCTCAAGCCCGCCCTGCGCAGTGACCCGCACGCCCGGATGGGCTGGTTCGTCATCGTCGGCACCCTCCCGATCGCGATCCTCGGCAAGCTGTTCCAGACCACGATCGAGACCCAGCTGCGCGACCTGCGGATCATCGGCACCACCCTGATCGTCTTCGGCCTGATCCTCGCGGTCGCCGACCGCACCCGCGCCGTCCGCGACGCCCGTACCGCCGACCAGCTGACCTTCCCGCACGCGCTGATCTACGGCGCGGCCCAGTCCCTCGCGCTGATCCCGGGCGTCTCCCGCTCGGGCGGCACCATCAGCGCCGGCCTGCTGCTCGGCTACAGCCGGGAGGCCGCGGCGCGGTACTCGTTCCTGCTCGCCATCCCGGCGGTGCTCGCCTCCGGCCTGCTGGAACTCTTCAAGATCGGCGAGGGCCCGGCCCCCGCCTGGGGACCGACCATCCTCGCCACCCTGATCGCCTTCGCCGTCGGCTACGCCGCGATCGCCTGGTTCCTGAAGTACATCTCCCACCACAGCTTCCTGCCGTTCGTGATCTACCGGATCCTGCTCGGCATCCTGATCATCGGCCTGGTCACCGCCGGCGTCCTCGCCCCGACCGCAGGCGCCGCCCACTAACGGGCGACCCGTAACAGCCGACTCGCCAACCGACTGTTGGACACGACGCCGACCGCAGCGGGGGACACCCGCCCCGCGCCCGGCCCGGCGGCGCCGGCCGGCAGCCCCTCCGGGAAAGGCATCGAACGATGCTCACCTCCTCGGCCCTGCTGGCCGTCAACCCGCTGGACGCCGGCTCCCTGCTGGCCGCGTTCGGCGCCCTGGGCATCGCCGTGATCATGTTCGCGGAGACCGGCCTGCTGGTCGGGTTCTTCCTGCCCGGGGACTCGCTGCTGTTCACCGCAGGCCTGCTGTGCACCACCGGGGCCCACAGCGGCCCCCACCTCCAGCTCGGCCAGGTCCTCGCCGCCGCCGCGGTCGGCGCCCTCACCGGCGCGCAGGTGGGCTACCTGATCGGACGCCGTGGCGGACCCGCCCTGCTCGCCCGATCCCGCAGCAGGCACCTGCACGAAGGCGCCGTCCGGGCCGAGGAGATCCTCACCCGCTACGGCCACGGCAAGGCCGTCGTCCTCGCCCGCTTCGTCCCCGTCGTGCGCACCGTCCTCAACCCGCTGGCGGGCGCGCTCGGCGTGAGCGCCCGGACCTTCACCGTGTGGCAGGTCGTCGGCGGCCTCGTGTGGACGGTCGGCCTGGTCATGGCCGGGTACGCGCTCGGCTCCTCGATCCCGAACGTCGACCGCTACCTGCTGCCGATCGTCGCCGCCGTCGTCGCGGTGTCGCTGGCGCCGCTGGTACTGGAGGTGCTCCGCTCCCGCCGTCAGGCCAGAACCCGATGAACGGGCCCGCGAGCAGACTCGCCCGCTGCGGCCGCGGAATCGACGGCGGCCTGTACCAGCGGATCGACCAAGGGGTCCAGCACCTGCCCGCACCCCCGTCTCCACGTTCTCCGCGTACGGCCTGGCCCTGGGCCGTCTTGATGCTCCTCGCCTGCTGGCGCGTCCGCCGACCCTGATGCGCTGGGGCGCTTGGCGGTGCGAGCTGGCGACACCGACAGGAGCGACTCAGAGATGAAGGGAAATCCCCCGGTGCGCTGCGAAGTCGTCGAAGCGATCGAGCGGCAGAACGGCATCGACGGCCTCCGGGGTGTGACCGGAGGGGTTACGAAACGCGACCGTGCCTGCGCGGTGGCCGGTGACGAGCACCAAGTGCCCGCCGCGAGCGGGTGCGGCGAGGTCGGGGCGGCGGATCTCCTTGTGCACGGAGGCGATCACGAGGTGGCCTTGTTCGAGTTCGGCGACGAGTCGGTCCGTGTCCAGGGCAGTGATGATCTCCGACTTGAGTCCGTGCTCGGCGGCGGCGTACTCGGTGAACGGTAGGTAGTAGAGCCCGCCGACGCCACCGTCCTCCCGCGGGACGTAGCCGCCGTGGTCGAGGCAGCCGGTCAGGAGGTCGAACAGTGAGGGGGCACGGCCGTCACGCGCGAACAGGGCCATCCGCAGGCAGGCCATGCCGCACATGCGGGTGCACCAGTAGCCGTACGCGGCCTTGTCGGGGGCGCCGCTGGCCTGCCAGTTGTCGTCGTCGCCCGGAGGGTGGCCTTGGTAGGCGATGGCGTTGATCAGGCCGGGGGTGGCGTACTGGGTGATCAGCGGGATCGGGTGGCGTACGGACTGCTCAGGCAACGGCTGGTTCCTTCCCGGAGGGTGGGGTGGCAACGAGGTGGTGAAAGGTGTTCAGGTCCACCGAGCCGCCGGAGATGATCACGCCGACCGGCCCGGGGGGCAGGTCAAGACCGGTGACGGCCGCGAGCGCGACCGCTCCCGACGGCTCGGCCACGACCTTCAGGTGCTGGAACGCCCAGCGCATAGCCTGCCCGATCTGTAGGTCCGTCACGGTTGCCACGCCGTCGAGCAGTTGGCGGCTGACTTCCCACGGGAGAGGAGCGGGGACGGTGTGCCGCAGACCGTCCGCGACGGTGTCCGGCACGGTCGCAAGCTCTGTGCGTCGACCGGCTCGCAGCGACGTCGCCGTATCGGCAGCCGTCTCGGGCTCCACACCGATCACTTTGATGCTCGGGTTGATGTGCTTGGCCGCGACGGCGGTGCCGGCCGCCAGGCCGCCTCCGCCGATCGGAACGAGGATCGCGGTCAACGCCGGGGCCTGCCAGAGCAGTTCCAACGCGACGGTACCCGCTCCCGCCATCACCGTCGGGGAGTCGGCGGACGGCACGATGGTGTAGCCGTGGTCGGCGGCCAGGCGCTCGACGATCGCGTCGCGGTCCTCAAGTCGGCGGTCGTAAACGACGATGTCGGCACCGAGAGCGCGCACGCCGTCCACCTTGGTGGTGGGGGCATCGTGAGGTACGACCACGCGGACCGGTGTCCCGAGCAGGCGGCCTGCCAGGGCGAGGGCCTGGGCGTGGTTGCCGGAGGAGGCGCCGATCACCCCGTACTGCCGATCGCTCGCGCTGAGTGCGGCCAGCGCGTTGTAGGCGCCGCGGAACTTGAACGAGCCGCTCCGCTGGAGGGCTTCGACCTTGACCACCACGTTCCGCCCGGTGAGCCCGTCCAACACGGGGTGGGAGAGTACGGGGGTGGAGACCGCGACACCGCGCAGTCGGTGTTGGGCGTCGTAGACGTCAGCCGCGGCCAGCGGCAGGGCTGCCCTCACGGCCGGTACCCCTTGGTGTGGGCGCTGGCGAGGATGGTCTGGATCAGGTCGTCGTAGCTGATCCCGGCGGCCTTGGCCATGGTGGCGAGGTTGCCGTGCGGGGACAGGCCCGGGAGCGTGTTGAGCTCCAGCCAGTACACGTCACCGGTCTCGGTGACGAGGAAGTCCGAGCGCGAGTAGCCCGAGCAGTTGAGGACCCGGTGGGCTCGGACGGCCGCGCGGGAGATGGTGGCCAGGGCGGTGTCCGGAAGCTGGGCGGGGCAGCGGTAGCGGTGGCCGGCCGGGTTGCGCTTGGCCTTGTAGTCGTAGAAGTCGGCGGTGGTGGGGACGGTCTCCAGCGGCGGGAGTGCCAGGAGGGCGCCGTCCTGCTCCAGCACGCCGCAGGTGACTGCAGTCCCCTCCTTGAAGGGCTCGACGAACCACTCGCCACCGTGGGTGTCGTGGGTGAGCGTGGTGGTGAGCGAGTTCAGGTCCCGGAAGACGCGCACGCCGATCGAGCCGCCCTCCGAGGCGAGCTTGAGGATGACCGGCAGGTCGAGCTCCTCCGTGCAGGCCTTGGCGGCGTCCTCCGGGTCCTGACCGCTCCGGAGCGGAATGTGTGGCAGGACGGTGACACCAGCGGTGCGGACGACGGTCTTCGCGGTCGGCTTGTGCATCGCCATGGCGCTGGCCAGCACGCCGGAGCCGGTGTACGGGACGTCGAGGCTGTCCAGCAGGCCTTGGAGCTTCCCGTCCTCGGCCCACTGGCCGGCGATGGCGAGGAAGGCGAGGTCCGCCTCGCGGACGCGGTCGGCGAAGTCCTTGTCGGTGGGGTCGAGCACGACGTGCGCCAGTTGCCGGCGGACCAGCGAGGTTCGGACGGCCTCGCCGGAGATCAGCGAGCGGTCGCGCTCGCCGGAGCGCCCGCCGGTGACGAGTGCAATACGACGGTCAGCAGACATGTCCATCTTCCTTTTGTCACAGTCTGGTTCGGAATGCGTGGGGCTTCGGGTCGGAGGCTGCGGAGCCGCTAGCGTCGGCGGCAGGACGCCCCGAGGTGGGGCGGATGTCGAAGTGGAGCCGCCATGGTCCCCATGTCCTTGCAAGAGATCGCCGAGGCTGTCGGGGGTGCTCTGCACGACGTCCCCGACCCGGGGGCGGTGGTGGACCGGGCCGGTGTCATCGACTCACGGCTGGTGGAGCCCGGGGCGCTATTCATCGCGCTGCCCGGCGAGCACACCGACGGGCACCGATTCGCCGAGGCCGCGGTGGCCGCGGGCGCGGTGGCCGTGCTGGCCGCGCGACCGGTCGGGGTGCCGGCGATCGTGGTGGTCGATGTGCAGGACGCGATGGGAGCACTGGCCCGCGCGGTGCTGGCCCGGTTGGACGCTCCGACGGTGATCGGGCTGACCGGTTCGGCCGGGAAGACCAGTACCAAGGACCTGCTGGCCCAGGTGCTGCAGACCATGGACACGACGGTGGCGACTCCGTTGTCGTTCAACGGGGAGATCGGCATGCCGATCACGGTCTTCCAGGCCGACGAGAAGACCCGGCTGCTGGTGCTGGAGATGGGCTCGCGGGGGAAGGGGCACATCAAGTACCTGACGGGGATCGTCCCGCCGAAGATCGGCCTGGTGATCAACGTCGGGACCGCCCACGTAGGCGAGTTCGGGGGCGGGAAGGCGTCGATCGCCGAGGCGAAGGGCGAGCTCGTCGAGGCCCTCCCCGCCGATGGCCTGGCGGTGCTGAACGCTGACGACCCGTACGTCATGTCGATGGCCCCGCGTACGAGCGCGCAGGTGCTGACGTTCGGCCTGGAAGCCGGGGACGTGCGGGCCGTTGACGTCGTGTTGGACGCGGCCGGTCGACCGTCGTTCACCCTGACCCACAGAGGGGAGCGAGCCGAGGTCACGCTTGGGCTGCACGGTGCACACCACGTCGCGAACGCCGCTGCCGCTGCGGCGGTGGCGATCGGCCTCGGCGCGAGCGTGCCGCAGGTGGCCGAGGCGCTGAGCGGAGCAAGGCAGTTGACGCCGGGTCGGATGGACGTCACCGAGCGGCCGGACGGGGTGACCGTGATCAACGACGCGTTCAACGCGAACCCCGATTCGATGGCGGTGGCCCTGGCCGCACTGACCGCGATGGCCGGTGGCGGGCGGAGGACGGTGGCAGTACTGGGCGAGATGCGGGAGTTGGGCGAGGCGTCGAACGCCCACCACGCGGAGCTGGGACGGGCGGTGGCACTGGCCGGCGTCACTGACCTGATCGCGGTCGGCGGCGCGGAAGCCGCGCTGGTGTATGCCGCAGCAGTCGAGGGTGGTGTGCGCTCCACGCTGGTTGCGGACCGGGACGCTGCCCTCGACCTGCTGGAGAGCTACCTGGAGCCTGGGGACGTGGTACTGGTCAAGGGCTCCCACAGCGTCGGGTTGGAGGACACCGCAGTGCGGTTGGCCAAGTCCGATGTAGTGGGCAGGGCGGCCTGACCTACGCGGCCGGGGCCGACAGCGCAGCTTCCGCCAGCCGCATCAGGAGCGACTGACCGAGGTGGCCGACCGTCTCGGTTCCCATGGTCACGACGAGGTCGCCGGGTTCGGCCAGCTCGGCGACCAGGTCCTCGAGTTGCCGGGAGTTCGCGCTGTGGACCCGGCCGCCCAACTCGGTGATCTGTACGGCGATCGGCGCGGTGTTGACCGCTGCGAGAGGGGCTTCGAGGGAGCCCTGCACGTTGAGCAGGACCACGTCGTCGGCTGCGGCGAGGCGGCGGCCGATCTCCTCGCCGAGAGTGGCGGTGCGGGTCCGGCCGACGGGTTCGAACACGGCGATCACCCGGCCGTCGGTGAGCATGCGGGCGGCCGCCAGGTCCGCGGTGATCGCGCTGGGGTGGTGAGCGAAGGAGTCCAGCACCGTCACTCCTCCCGAGCTGCCGGTGATGGTCAGACGCCGCCGCACACCGCGGAAGGAGTTGATGCCGTTCACCAGGTCGGCGGGCTCGGCTCCGAGGACACGCCCGGCGGTGAAGGCGGCGGCGGCGTTGAGGGCGTTGTGGTGGCCGGGGACGGACAGGGTGAAATGGTGCCAGGAGCCGTCGGTGTCCTGGACGGTGACGAGGCTGGCCTGGCCGTTCCACAGCACGCGCATCACCCGCACGTCCGCGTCCCGGTTCTCGCCCACGGTCACCACGCGCGGGCCGGGAGCGCGCCGCAGGCACTCGGTCAGCAACCGGGCGCCGTGGTCGTCGGCGGAGATGACCAGCACGGAGCTGTTGCGGGCCAGCAGTTCGAAGGTGTCGAGGACATCGTCGAGGTCCGTGTACTGCTCGGGGTGGTCGTCGTCGACGTTGAGGACGACGGCGACCGTGGGGTGGTAGCGGCCGACGGTCCGGTCGCTCTCGTCGGCCTCGGCGATCATGAGGCGGCTGGTCCCGTGGCGGGCGCTGGGGAAGCCGAGGGGGTCGCCGCCGACGGCGTAGGAGGGGGCGAGGTGGGTCATGGCCGCACTGAGGGCGGCGGTGGTCAGGGTCTTGCCGTGGGTGCCGGTGACGGTGACGGACTGCTCGGCGTCGTCGATCAGGTGGGCCAGGACATCCGAGCGGTGGACGACGGGGATGCCGGCGCGGCGGGCCGCGGCGACCTCGGGGTTGCCGGGGGAGACCGCGCTGGACCACACGAGGACGGTGGTGTCCGCGGGCAGGTTGCCGGCGGTGTGGCCGACGAAGACCCGGGTGCCCGAGTCCTCCAACGAGCGGAGGCGGTCGGTGTCGCTGGTGTCCGAGCCCGAGACGCGGCTGCCGCGCTCGAGCAGCAGCCGGGCGAGGGCCGACATGCCGGTGCCCCCGATGCCCACGAAATGCGGGCGGTCCAGGTCGAGGTGGCCACCGAAGGCGGGAACGATCACGCTCCTGGTTTCCATGCTGTGTGCTCCGATCAGAGGTAAGGGCCTGCCTGAGTGGTGGTCAGCATCGGTCACGCGCCTGCTCGGCGCGGCCCACGCGAGTACAGCGCCGCGCTAGACGAGCGGCTCGTGGTCAGGTGTTGAATGGGTGGCCCGCTCCGTGCCGAGGTGGCCCGGGTCGAGCTGGTTGTGGACGATGCCGCCCATCAGGGCGATCACGACCGCGTGGCCGAGTGCCCATACGGTGTTGAGGGCTGCCCCGACGGGGTCGTGGTGTTTGCCCCGATGGCGACTTGGGGGCTGGCGCACGGTGAACTCCTCGTAGCGGGAGGGCTGGTGGAAGGTCGCTCGTCGGGGGTCGCTGGTGATCCCCGCCCAGTGGGTCAATGACAGCTGCGAAGGCGACCGTGACGCGATGGTGAGCTAAGGTCACTCACGGTTCACTCATCACTCACCCGGGGGCGGAGCGGATGGAGACGCAGGCCGACGACGTGGCTGACCCGACGGCAGAGGCGTTCTGTGCCGAGGTCGCCCACTGGCGGGAGGTGCGGGGCTTGTCCAAGCGCGCTCTGGCCAGGGAGATGGGCTTCGACCCGTCGTACGTCAGCCACGTCGAATCCGGCCGTCACAAGCCGACCGAGGACTTCGCGCGCAGGGCCGACGAGGTGCTGAACGCGGGCAAGGCGATCTGGCGGAGGTGGAGCGAGTACGACGGAGCCCGGGCTCGTAGTCGTTCGCAGGCGGGGCCGCCGGCCCCGCGGCGCCCCGAGCAGCCGTACGCCTCCGGATCGGCGATCCTGGTCGAGCACGACGAGGCCGTTCTCGAATTCGACGGCTCCACCTACCGGCTGACGATGCGTCGGCTGCTACGGAACACCGGAAGCGATCCGATCACCCGCTACCTGATCCGCATCGCCGTCGACCGGTACCCTGGTGAGCCCGAGCGCTCCAATGCGCACTACCGCGAACACCCTTTGACCTGGGATGAGTTGGCACTGACCGCCGAATGCCAGGGAGAAGAAATGCGCTGGCAGGCGAAGCACGACCGCGACGCCTTCAAGGAGGTCTGGCTGTTGTTCGACAACGAGCACGGCCGCTTCCCGCTCTACCCGGGCGAAGCGACCTGGATCGAGTACGCCTACTCGGTGGGCGCCGACAAGTGGGGCCACTGGTTCCAGCGGGCAGTCCGACTGCCTACCGAGCACCTCGCCGTCCGGCTCGACTTCCCAGCTGCCCTGGATCCGGTGGTGTGGGGTACAGAAACGTCGATGACCGCCGAGGCCGTTCCGCTTCGAACCGCGGTGGGGCGGAAGAATGTTGATGATCGGCGGCGCTTCGCGTGGGCGACCGATGACCCGCCCCTGCACGCACGCTTCCGCCTCGAGTGGCGCTTTCGCGCCGACCCCAACGAGCAGCAGACCAAGGAGACCAGGTGATCGAGGTGCGGCCCAGCCAGCAGATGCAGTCCCTCGGCGTCGTCCAGCAGGGCACCCCCATCCTCCACCGGCCGGCCGAACCGTTCGACCTGCCCGCTGAGCGCGCCACCGCAGAGGGGGTGATCGAGGAACTGTTCGCCGCTGTCGAACGGATCGGCCGTGTCCACTCCTTCGCCAAGGGCATGGGCATCGCCGCTCCGCAGATCGGCATCCCCCGGGCCGCTGCCATCGTTCTGCCGCCGTCGGGCGGTTCCGAGCCGATCATCCTGCTCAACCCGAAGGTCACCACCGTGTCGGCGGAGGCGGACGAGCAGTACGAGGGATGTCTCAGCTTCTTCGACGTTCGCGGCATGGTGCCCCGCCCGCTGCGGATGCACGTCGTTGCGACTGACCTCGACGGTGCGGTCACCACGACGCAGTACGAGTTCGGCCTCGCACGTCTCATCGCCCACGAGATCGACCACTTGGACGGCCTGCTCTACACCGACCGGATGCACGACGGGATCCATCCGATCCCGGTCGAGGAGTATCGCGGCACCGGCTCCACCTGGAACTACTGAACCCAGTTGCTGCCGAGGGTGCGATCAGAGCTGATGGCGGTACTGGGCGGGCGAGTGAAGTTCCCCCGTGATCCTGGACACTCGTTCTTATGCTGCGAGGGTGTGTCGTTGTCGGGTCTCGTGTGGGGTGAGGTATCCCCAGGCGGGGTGTCTGCGTAGTCGTCGGCGGTTGTAGAAGGTCTCGATGTAGGCGAAGACGTCGGCGCGTGCGGTGGCCCGATCGGGCCATTCGTGGGTGCCGATCTCGGCTTCCAGGAGTGCCCAGAAGCTCTCGGCGGGGGCGTTGTCGTAGCACGAGCCGGTGCGCCCTGTGCTTGCCAGAATGCCCAACTGGGTTACTGCCGTGCGGAATTGGGTGGAAGTGTATTCGCTGCCGCGGTCGTTGTGCGCCACGCGGCCGGACTCCAGGCGGCCTCGTGCGTGGGCCATGTGCAGGGCGTCGACGACCAGGTCGGCGCGGTGGTGCTCGGCCATCGCGTAGCCGACGACCTCGCGGGTGGCGAGGTCGAGCCAGCAGGCGAGGTAGAGCCAGCCCTGGCCGGTGGGCAGGTAGGTGATGTCGCCGACCAGGCGGGTTCCGGGCCGGGTGGCGGCGAAGTCACGACCGATCAGGTCGGGTGCGGGGCGGGCCTGGTGGTCGGGGCGGGTCAGCGAGCGGCGCCGGCGGCGGGTGATCCCGGCGATGCCGCGTTCGCGCATCAGGCGTTCCACTCGCTTGTGGTTCACCACGCATCCCACACGCCGAAGCTGGCCCGGGTCGTTCCGGAGGATTTCCCGATCGCTGACCCCGACAGTGTCAAGGCCCTGCGCAGCGAGCTCGACTTCATCGTCGACCAGAAGCCACACCGGGCCGCAGCCGCCATCGCTCCGGCTTTCATCCAGGCCATCCGTGACTACCAGCATGTCCTTCCCCACCACTACCGAGCAGCAGCGGGCCGGCCGTTCACCCGTCTGCGGATCAACACCCAGCCCACCGCGCCCGGAGAACCGCTGCGGGACCAACCGCTGGCCGGTCTCTACCGAGCCGAGGTCGACCCGGCGTTGACCCAGATACTGGAGGACGCCGACCTGGCCCAGGTCGCAGCCAGGGACCTGGCAGGGGACCGGACCCAGGAGTGGCTGGGAGTCGATCCGGCTCTGGCCTGGGTCTACAAGTGCGCCCTCACCGAGGAGTTGGCCCGTCAGACGGGCTACATTCCCACCACCGACCAGGTCAGTGCGCACACTGCGGCGGGCGACTGGACGACGGAGAACATTGCCGCTGCGCTGCTTGGTCATCCCGTCGCCACCCAGGAGACGGATATCGCGGTGAAGGTCGGGCAGATGGCCGTCCAGATCATCCTGCCTGCCGGACTGCGCCACGTCCCCATCCAAAAGATCATCGACCTGCGGATCCGCTACGAGGCGGAGTTCACCGCCTTCGCCGAAGCTGTCGACCGGACCGTCAGCGACCTGGGGGAGGCCACGGCTTCCGTCACTGACCGCAGTGCCTTCGAACGGCACCTCCAGCTGGCCTTCGACAAGAACATTGCCCAGCCGCTGGCGGCGCTGCGCGCCGCGATGGTAGGTCTCGACCTGAAGGTCTTCACCAGCGCGCTCGGGTTCCAGGCCCCCGCCCTCACCAGTGTGGTGGGCGGACTTTGGGGCGGTGTCACTCCCGTCGCGGTCACCGGCATGGCGGTACTCGGCGTCACCGTTCGCCAGGCGGCATCCGAACTCCGCTCGGAGCGGATGGCCGGATCTGCAACCGGCTTCCTCCTCCGCGCTGAGCGTCACCTCAAGCCGGCCACTCTGGTACGTCGCATCGGTCGTACGGCGCACCGGGCGTTCGGGACCGGCATCTGATGCGCGGCGACCCGAACGCCAAGGGCGTCACCCGCCACGTCAGCTCCTTCAGCTCCGCCTCGGCTGACCGGTCGTCAACCCGTGCCGGTGCCCTCGTCCCCGCCGATTCCCGGTGGGGACGGGGGCACCCGTGGTCGTACCGTCGTGCCGGAGCGTCCCGAACGCCACCGGCGCTGCGGTGCACCGCCCCCGTGCGTGGACTGACCGGAGGAAGGGTGCGGGGCGGCCGAGATTTACGGATCGGGCAAATGGTGCAAAGCTTGCCTCTGGGGGATGTTCGAGGGGATGCGGCGCTGCCGACGGGCCGGGTGCGGCACGCGCGTGCGGGGAAGCGGGGGTAGCAGGGGGTCGAGGCTCAGCCGGGTGCCGGTCGCTGTGGCGGGGCCGATGTGGGGGTCTCCACCGAGGAGGTGCGGCGATGTCCCGCGCTCTTGCCACCCGACGTCCCGTGACGGTCCGCAGGGCGGAGCCGATCGTGGTGATCGGTGCTGGGCCGTACGGTCTGGCCCTCGCGGCGCACCTGCGCCTGCTGGGGATCGAACCACGGGTGTTCGGCCGGCCGATGGACGGCTGGCGCTCGCACATGCCGGCCGGGATGCGGCTGAAGTCCACCCCGCGGGCCTCGGACATCGGGTCGGTCCGCGGCTACGGCTTCAACGACTTCCGGATGCGGCACGGACGCGCGGCGGTCGGTGACCTGTATCCGATCCCGCTGGAGGAGTTCGTCGCGTACGGGGAGTGGTTCCAACGGGAGTTGGTGGCCGGCGTCGAGCCCGAGGACGTGATCGCGGTCCACCGCGAGGGCGGCGCCTTCCGCCTCGTGCTGTCCGGCGGGACGGAGTTGACCGCCCGTCAGGTCGTCCTGGCCAACGGGGTCCAGTGCTTCGCCAACACCCCGGACCTCTTCCGGCCGCTGGTCGAGCAGGGGCTCGCCTCCCATCCGGCCCACCACCGTGACCTGCGGGTGTTCGCGGGCCGGACGGTCGCCGTGATCGGCGCCGGCCAGTCGGCGTTGGAGAGCGCGGCACTGCTGCACGAGTGCGGAGCCCGCCCGGTGCTGGTCGCCCGTACCCGAGAACTGGTCTTCGGCACGATGCCCGAGGCGAACCGGCCCGGCTCGCGCGCGGTCGGCGTGCGGCTGCTCAGGCCCGCCTCCGCGCTGGGGCCCGGCTGGCGCCTCCGGGCGTACTGCGCCAACCCGGGCCCGTTCCGGCTGCTGCCGGACGCGGTGCGGGCCGCCAAGGTCCGCACCGTGCTCGGCCCGGCCGGCGCCTGGTGGCTGCTCGAACGCGTCCTGGACGCGTTCCCGGTCGTCACCGGACACACCGTCAGCGAGGCCCGCGCCGTCGACGGGAAGGCGGTGCTCGGCTTCACCGCCTGCGAGTCCCGGCTGGAGGCGGACCACGTACTGGTCGCCACCGGGTACCGGGTGGACCTGAGCCGCCTGGACTTCCTGGAACCGGCGTTGCGCGGCGACATCGAGCGGCTGCCCACCGGTTCGCCCCGGCTCGGCCCGGACTTCGGGTCCTCGGTCGACGGGCTCCACTTCTCCGGCCTGGCCGCGGCCGGCACCTTCGGCCCGCTGATGCGGTTCGTCGCCGGCACCGGCTTCGCCGCCCGGCGCACCGCGAGGGCCCTGCGGGCGCGGGTCTGAAGCGTGGCCGGGAGGCGTGGGCCCGCCCCGGTCGGCCGGACCGCCGGGAGAGTGCCCGGCCCTACTATGAGCGGCATGAGCACGGGCACCTCAGCAGCAGCTGCGCACGAGTCGCACCAGCGGGACGACGGCGAGCGCCTCGACGTCGCCGCGACGATCCTCTCCCTGCTCGCCGACCGCACCCGCCTTGCCCTGCTCCGTCAGCTCGGCCTCGGCGAGGCCGACGTCACCACCCTCACCGAGGCCTGCGGCGCGGCCAGACCCGCCGTCAGCCAGCACCTGGCCAAGCTGCGTCTGGCCGGTCTGGTCACCACCCGCAAGGACGGCCGCCGGGTGGTCTACTCGCTGCGCCACGGCCACCTGCGCCGCCTGGTGGACGAAGCGCTGAGCGCGGCCGACCACCAGATCGGCGCCCTGCCCTCGCACGACTGACGGCCGGGCCGGGGGTCGGAGGGGGTGCCCTCCATCTGATACGTGCCTGGATGCGCACATGTGCACTACTCTGAGGGTGTGCCGCCGTCAGAAGGGGCCCGCCCGCATGCTCGCCGTCCTGCGCAACCGCACCTACCGCCGCCTGTTCACCGCCCAGGTCGTCGCTCTGGCGGGGACGGGGCTGGCGACCGTCGCTCTGAGCCTGCTCGCCTACGACCTGGCGGGCTCCAACGCGTCGGCCGTGCTGGGCACGGCGCTGGCGATCAAGATGGTCGCCTACGTCTCCGTCGCCCCCCTGATCGGCGCGCTCGCGGACCGGATTCCCCGGCGGACCCTGATGGTGGCGACGGACCTCGTCCGGGCCGGCGTCGCACTGACCCTGCCGTTCGTCACCCAGGTCTGGCAGGTCTACCTGATGGTCTTCGTGCTGCAGACCGCCTCCGCCGCCTTCACCCCCACCTTCCAGGCCACCATCCCGCAGGTGCTGCCGGAGGAACGCGACTACACCCAGGCCCTGTCGATGTCCCGCCTTGCCTACGACCTGGAGTCCCTGGCCAGCCCCGCCCTCGCCGCGCTCCTACTGACCGTCGTCTCGTACAACTGGCTGTTCACCGGCACCGCCCTGGGCTTCGCCGCCTCCGCCGCGCTGGTCGTCTCGGCCGTGCTGCCGAAGGCGGTGCCCGTCGAGCGCGAGGGCGGCGTCTACGCCAAGGCCACCCACGGCACCCGCCTGTTCTGGCGCACCCCGCGCCTGCGGGCCCTGATCGCGCTCGACCTGGCGGTCGCCGCCGCCGGTGCCGTCGTCTACGTCAACACCGTGGTCATCGTCCGCGACCACTTCCAACGCCCGGCCGCAGCCGTCTCGGTCGCCCTGGCCGCCTTCGGTGTCGGCTCCATCCTCACCGCCCTCGCGCTGCCCGCCCTGCTCCGCCGCGTCCCCGACCGCGCCGTGATGCTGCCCGCCGCCTTGGCTCTGGCCCCGGTGCTGGTGGGCGTAGTCGTGGTCACGGCCGCCCCGGCGGGCACGCCGAGCTGGCTCGGACTCCTCCTCGTCTGGGCCGCCATCGGGGCGGCCACCTCCGCCGTCCTCACGCCGGGCGGGCGGATCATCCGACGCTCCGTCAGCGACGAGGACCTGCCCGCCGCCTTCGCCGCCCAGTTCTCCCTCTCGCACGGCTGCTGGCTCCTCACCTACCCCCTCGCGGGCTGGCTGGCCGCGGCGGCCGGGCTCCCGGTCACCGCCGCCACCCTCGCGGTGATCGCTCTGGCGGCGGCCAGCACCGCCGCGCGCCTCTGGCCCGCCCGCGACCTGGCCGTGGTCGAGCACCTCCACCCCGAACTCCCCGCAGACCACCCGCACCTCGCCGACGCCCGCGTCACAGCGGGCGGCCTCGGCCACAGTCACCCGTACGTCCTGGACCACCGGCACCGCCACCTGCGCCGCGCCGCGTGACCGGCCCGGTGGAAGCTCGGAGTTCGACCAGGGTGATCTCGTCGATCAGGTCAGGCGTCTGAGCGGAGGTCAGCACCTCGGGGGTGGTGCAGCGGAACGGGACGTGACGGTGGGCGCGGTGTTCAGGGGAGGTCGACGTGGGCGCTGGTGGACTTCACCCGGCCGGTCGCCCGCATTCCCACGTCCAGCCCCATTTCCTCCACCGCTTCGCGGGTCGGCTGCGCGAACCAGCCGGTGGGGCCGGCATGGAATTCCACCTGGCCGTCACGTCGCCGAGTTTGACGGCGGTGATGATGCCCGGGAACGAGTTGCGGACCGAACTGCGGACCTGTGCGTCGCCCGCCGGTACGCGGTGCGCCGGGTGGCGAGCCGGCCGCCGTCGGCTCAGCGGTGGGCCGTTTCGGGGCTGACGCCGAGCAGGCGTGCGGCCCGGCCCACGGTGTAGTGCTGCGGGTGCGACACATAGGGGAGAAAAACCGGGAATGTGCAATTGTGTGGCCCGTCGGCTTACCAGACGCCCGAAACGAGGTGGCTGTCCGAATCTCCGAAATGGTGTGGGGATCGATCCGAATTGTTGTGATGTTCCGCCCAGGTGAACTTGCGATGCACAACCGCTGTCCTGCCTGGCGGATGCGAGGGGCTCGCTGCGGCCGCCGGGCGGCGCGATTAGCGTGGCCGGTGGCGGCCCGAAAGCCGCGGAATCCGCATCCGACCCGAGTGAGGCGTACTTCCATGAGCCTGAGCATCCGCAACCAGATCCCCGGCACCGTCACCTCCGTCACGGCCGGCGAGGCCATGTCCACGGTGAAGGTCCGGCTGACGGGCGGTCAGGACATCACCGCGGCGATCACCACCGACGCCGTGAAGGACCTCGGCATCGCCGAGGGCACCGCCGTGAAGGCCCTGGTGAAGTCCACCGAGGTCTCGCTGGCCACCGCCCCGGTCGCGGGCATCTCGATCCGCAACCAGATCGCGGGCACCGTCACCGACGTGGCCACCGGTGGCGCCATGGGCTCGGTGAAGGTGGACGTGCAGGGCGGCGCGCTGACCGCTGCCATCACCAAGGACGCCGTCGAGGCGCTCGGGCTGGCGGCCGGGACCTCCGTGGTCGCGCTGATCAAGTCGACCGAGATCTCGCTCTCGCTCTGACCAAACCCGTACGGCACACGTACGCGCCCGTGCGGCCGAGGGCCCCGCTCCCGAGCAGGAGCGGGGCCCTCGGCGTGCCGTCGGGGCGCCGGTGTCAGGCGAGGTCGAGGAGTTGCTCGTGGAAGCCGCCGAAGCCGTGGGACGGGTCGACGAGGTGGACCTCCAGGATCCAGTGGCAGCGCCAGCCGGACCGGTCGGTGCGGCGGAGCGGGGTGTCGTTGTCGGGGGTGACGTAGGACTCGGCCTTGGCGCCGTCGATGGTCTCGTGCGGGAACTCGCCCACCAGGTGCCCGGCGTGCCAGCCGCCGAGGAGCCAGCCGCGATCGGCGGCCAACCGGCTCACCCTGGCGTGGAGTTGCGCGCCGGTGATGTCGGGGTCGGCGTGGAAGGCGGCCCGCCCGGCGGCGAAGACGATGGAGAGGTCGTCGCGCAGGCGGTGCTTGTCGGGGTCGTCGCCGAAGACGAAGGTGCGGCCGAAGTCGGCCTCGTACTCCTCGAAGACCGGGCCGAAGTCGGCGAAGGCGATGTCGTCCTCGCCGATGACCCGGTCCGGCGGGTTCTCCCGGTAGGGGAACACGGTGTGCGGGCCGGAGCGGACGATCCGCTTGTGCCAGTGCTTGGTGGTGCCGAACATCTCGTTCGCCAAGTCCCGGATCAGGTCGCTGACTTCGCGCTCGCCCCGGCCGGGGGTCACCAGGCCGCGGGCCTCGACCTCGGCGAAGAGCCGTTCCGCCTTGGCCTGGGCCTCGACGAGCCCGAGGGCCCGCAGTTGTTCGTCCATCCGGTCGGGTGTTCCCACGGTGCCGTCTTCCGTTCTGGTCACGGGGTCGCGCGCACGAGGACGAGCGCCCCTTCGTACTGGGGTCGGGTGCGCAGATGGCCGAAGCGTCGGTCCCAGGCCCCGGAGGCCAGGTCGGCGCGGAGGGTCCGGTTGAACCGCTCGCGGACCGAGTCGCCGACGGAACTCCAAGTCCAGTCGACCCGGCGGGCGTTGGGGTCCAGCAGGAGATCCGGGCGGCCGTAGCAGGCCTCGTCCAGACCGTCCGTGCAGTCGAACGGGATCGGCACCGGCCGCACTGTGGACCGGCCGCCCAGGGCGGCCGTCAGCTCGTCGAGCGGCGGGTACCGCCGGGCTTCGGCTGCGACCACCTCGGGCGCGTACTCGTGCAGCCAGAAGTCCCCGACCCGGGCGGGGTCACGGGTCAGGACGAGGATCGGGCCGCGGGTGACCCGGCGCATCTCGCGCAGGCCGAGCCGGACGTCGTCCCACAGGTGGATGTTGAGCAGCGTCATGGCGGCGTCGAACTCGCCGTCGTGGAAGGGGAGTTCTCCGGCCACGGTATCGACGGACGGTACTGTTCGGGACGGTCGCGAGGGGGCGGCGGGAGCCGACGGGCCGGTGCCGCGTGCGGCCGCACCGACGTTGAGCACTGTCCGAGCGGTGCCGAGCGCCTCGGCGACGAACCGCGCCGGCCGGGGGTCCGGCCGGTGGGCGGCGCCTGCGGAGCGGTTCGGGGCGGCCGGGCCGGGGAGCACGGACGTGGCGGCGCGGTCGACTCCCGTCACGACCAGATCCGCAGCCGGTCCCAGCCCTCGCCGCCCCGCTCGTAGCGCAATCGGGTGTGCGCGCGGTCCTGCGCGGCCTGCCAGAACTCCACCCGGTCGGCGGCCAGGGTGTAGAGCGTCCAGGCCGGATCGACCAGGGAGGGATCCCGGGCGATCAGGGCGGCCGCCTTCTCCGCCTCCACGTCACGTTCGGCGGGGTCGCGCAGGTACTGGCTCTGACGGCCGATCAGGACCTCCGCGCGGGCGGAGGGCGAACGCCGCAGGAAGTCGGCCGAGTTCTCCGCCGCGGTGCCGGGCGTCACGGTGCCGCGGATCCGGACCTGGCGGCCCTGCTCGGGCCAGTAGAAGGTCAGGGCCGCGCGCGGATGCCAGTCCAGCTGCTCGCCCTTCGGGCTGAAGGCGTGCCCGGCGAACTGCCAGCCGCCCGCGTCCACGCCCTTCAGGATCAGCACCCGCGCGTCCGGGGTACCCGCCCCGTCGACGGTGGACACCGTCATCGCGTGCGGCTCGCGCACGCCCTCCGCCACCGCCTCCTCCAGCCAGGCCAGGAACAGCCGCACCGGATCGGCCGGCGCGAGCGCCGGGTCGAACGCCGGCAGCGGCCCCGCGAAGACCTCCAGGCGGCGCAGCCACTCCCGGGTCCTCTGCGCCTCCTCCGAACCCGCTGCCATCTCCGGCTCCTCAGATCTCGGCGAGCATGTTCCAGACGTCTTGCAGCCGCGAGGGCTGGTTCGTAAAACACCTGGCAAATGCTTGTCATTTCCGCTGATCGTCTGGAAGGTGCGATGTCGAGGGCTTGTGGGTGCCTCCAAGGCGGCCCGGTGCGCCGCGACCCTGCGGGCGGATGTCCGGTCAGGGGTGGGTGGGGGCGGTGCCGAAGGTGACGAGCCGGGGTGCGGCCGGGGCGGAGCAGCAGCCCCCGGTGGCGGCCTGTTCCGCTTCGGGCTGGTCGAAGACGCCGGCGCCGCCGCAGACTCCGGTCTCGGGGAGGGTCAACTCGACGCGGGCGGCGGCCTCGTGGTCGCCGGCGAGGTGGGCGGCGACGGAGCGGACCTGCTCGTAGCCGGTGAGGGCGAGGAAGGTGGGAGCGCGGCCGTAGGACTTCTGGCCGACCAGGAAGACGCCCTCCTCGGGGTGGGTGAGCTCGGCCGCGCCGTGCGGGTAGACGGTGCCGCAGGAGTGCTGGTTGGGGTCGATGAGAGGGGCCAGGGCGGTCGGGGCCTGGAGGCGGTCGTCCAGTCCGAGGCGGAGCTCGGAGAGGAAGGAGAGGTCGGGGCGCAGGCCGGTGAGGACGACGACCTCGTCGACGGGCTCGCTGCGGCGGCCGTCCTCGGAGACCAGCGTCAGTCGGTCGCCGTCCGGTTCGATCGCGGCGGTGCGGAAGCCGGTGAGGGCGGTGGCGTGGCCGTGGTCGACGGCGGCCTTGGCGCGCAGGCCGAGCGCGCCGCGGGCGGGCAGCCCGTCGGCCTCGCCGCCGCCGTAGGTGTCGGCGCCGATGCCGCGGCGCAGGATCCAGGTCGCGTGGGTGCCGGGGGCTTCCACGGCCAGGTCGGCGAGCAGGGCGAGGGCGGTGAAGGCGGAGGCGCCGGAGCCGATGACGGCGGTGCGCTTGCCGGCGTAACGGGCTTGCTGGGCCGGGTCGTCGAGGTCGGGGACGCGGTAGGAGATCCGGGCGGTGTGGGCGTGCTCGCCGAGGGCGGGCAGGCCGTCGGCGCCGGCCGGGCTCGGGGTGGACCAGGTGCCGGAGGCGTCGACGACGGCCCGGGCGGTGAGGCGTTCCTGGCGGCCGTCGGCGAGCTGGAGGTGGACGGTGAACGGCTGTTCGGCGCGACCGGAGTCGACGACGCGGTCACGCCCGGCGCGGGCGACCCCGGTGACGGTGGTGCCGTAGCGGACGCGGTCGCCGAGGGCGTCGGCGAGGGGCTGGAGGTAGCGCTCGGCCCAGTCCGCGCCGGTGGGGTAGGCGGCGGGATCGGGAGTGGTCCAGCCGGTCGGGGCGAGGAGCCGCGCCGCGGCCCGGTCGACGAGCTCGGACCAGGTGGAGAAGAGGCGGACGTGGCCCCAGGCGCGGACCGCGGTGGCCGCGGTGGGGCCGGCCTCGGCGACGACCACGTCCAGGCCGCGCTCGGTGAGGTGGGCGGCGGCGGCCAGGCCGGCGGGGCCCGCGCCGATGACGAGGACGGGCAGGCCGGTGTTCTCGGACGACATGACGGTCTCCCTGATGGGGCGGCAGCTGCCGCTCGTTGATTCGACAAACGTCGATGTGTGACGTCCTCGACCTTGGCACCGGGTATCGACGGATGTCAACATAGACACATGTCGAATCTGGAGCTGACCGTACTGGAGCCCGAGAGCGGTGCCTGCTGCCCGCCGATCACCTCGGGGGAGCTGTCGGTGGCGGACTCCGAGCGGATGGCCGCCATGTTCAAGGCCCTGTCCGACCCGGTGCGACTGCGACTGTTCTCGAAGATCGCCTCCCACGAGGGCGGTGAGGCGTGCGTCTGCGACATCCAGGACGTCGGAGTCTCCCAGCCGACCGTCTCGCACCACCTCAAGAAGCTGCGCGAGGCCGGACTGCTCAGCAGCGAGCGGCGCGGCACCTGGGTCTACTACCGCGTCGAGCCTTCCGTGCTGGCCGCCATGTCGGCCATGCTCGACCGGCACAGCTGATCCGCCGTCACCCCGAAGGAGCCGCCTTGCACGTCGCCCCGCTGCGTGCCGAGCACGCCGAGCAGGTCCTCGCCGTCTACCAGGCCGGTCTCGACGAGGGGAACTCCTCCTTCGAGACCACCGCTCCCGACTGGGCCCGCTTCGACGCCGCCAAGCTCCCCGAGCACCGCTTCGTCGCCCTCGACGAGGACGGCAGGGTCCTCGGCTGGGTGGCGGTGAGCCGGGTGTCCGACCGCTGCGCGTACGCCGGCGTGGTCGAGCACTCCGTCTACGTCCACCCCGAGGCGCGCGGCCGGGGCGTGGGCGGGGTGCTGCTGCGGGCGTTGGCCGAGTCCACCGAGGCCGCCGGGATCTGGACCGTCCAGTCCGGCATCTTCCCGGAGAACGCCGCCAGTCTCGCGGTCCACGCCAAGGCCGGCTTCCGGGTCATCGGCACCCGCGAACGGATCGGCCGGCTCAACGGCGTCTGGCGGGACGTCCTGTTGGTCGAGCGCCGTAGTCCGGTGGTCGGCTGAACAAGGGCCCGAACGGCGGACCCCCGTGCGTGGTGCGGCCCTTCGGCAGGCCGGTGGTCCTCCGTGGCGGCGCCCGGGGCGCCGGTCAGCCGAGCTGGGCGCGCAGCTGCTCGACCGCGGTGCGGGCGGTGCGGCCGACACCGATGAGGGTGGCGGAGGCGGGGCCGGCCCAGTCGCCGTAGCCGAGGAGGTGGATGCGCGGGTCCTCGGTGGAGCGGGTGCCGTCTGTGGTGATGCGGCCGTCGGTGCGGGGGAGGTCGATCGGGGGGAGGTCGGGGCGGAAGCCGGTGCACCAGATGACGGTGTCGCAGTCCCAGGTGGTGCCGTCGGCCCAGGCCACGCCGGTGGGGGTGAGGCGGTCGAACATCGGACGGTCCGTCAGTCCGGCGGCGCGGGCGGCGCGGACGGGCGGCACGGCGACGATGTCGCCGAGGTCGGAGATGCGGGGCCCGCCGGACTGGACGCGGCGGGTGGCGAGGTCGAAGAGGGCGCGGCCGTCGATCTCGTCCGGGAGGTGGCGGGCCGGGCGCCGGGTGACCCAGTGGACCTCGGCGGTGGCGTGCAGGTCGGCGGCGATCTGGGCACCGGAGTTGGCGCCGCCGACCACGACGACGCGCTGTCCGGTGAAGTCGGCGGCGCTGCGGTACGCGTGGGTGTGGAGCTGACGGCCCGTGAAGTCGGCTCGGCCGGGTACGGCCGGGATGAAGGGACGCTCCCAGTTCCCGGTGGCCAGGACCAGGGCCCCGCCGCGCCAGGTGCCGTCGTCGGTGGTCACGGTGATGCCGTCGGCGTCACGGGTGACGGCCTCGACCCGGACGGGGCGGTGGATCGGGAGGTCGTAGCGCTTCTCGTAGTCGGTGAGGTAGGCGACGACGTGGGCGGCGTCGGGGTACTCCTGGCCGGGCTGCTGCGGCATGGGGCGGCCGGGGAGGGAGGAGTATCCGGCGGGCGAGAACAGCCGCAGGGTGTCCCAGTAGTGCTGCCACGCGCCGCCGGGCGCCGGGTTGGCGTCGAGGATCGCGAAGTCCAGCCCGGCGCGCCGCAGGTGGTACCCCGCGGCGAGGCCGGCCTGGCCCGCGCCGACCACCAGGACCTGGGCGTGCCGGGCGGCGGTCACTTCTGCCCGGCCGTGCGGCGTCGGTGGTCGAAGACCAGCGCGACCAGGGCCAGGCCCAGCGCACCGCCGATCAACTGCATGCCGATGAAGCCGGGGACGGACGACGGGGCGATGCCGGCGAAGGTGTCGGTGAAGGCGCGGCCGAGGGTGACGGCGGGGTTGGCGAAGGAGGTGGAGGAGGTGAACCAGTAGGCGGCGCCGATGTAGGAGGCGACGGCGGCGGGGGCGAAGCGCAGGTTGCCGGTCCTGCCGAGGCCGAAGATCAGCAGGACCAGGCCGGCGGTGGCGACGACCTCGCCGAGCAGCAGGTGCCCGGCCGAGCGGTCGTGGGTCGACCACGTCACCAGGGCCCGGCCGAACATCGCGTCCGCGAGGACCGCTCCGGCGATCGCGCCGACCGTCTGGGCGGCGCAGTACGCGGCGACCTCCGCCGGGCGCAGGGCCTCGGGGTCGCGGCGGCCGGTCCACCACTCGGCGAGGGTGACCACCGGGTTGAAGTGGGCGCCGGAGACCGGGCCGAGGAGCAGGATCAGCACGCCGAGGCCGAAGACGGTGGCCAGCGAGTTGGCGAGCAACTGGAGGCCGACGTCATGGGTGAGCTCGGTGGCCTGGATGCCGGAGCCGACCACGACGGCCACCAGGGCGGCGGTGCCGACCAGTTCGGCCGCCACCCGGTTCAGCAGCGGGACGGCCGGAGGCTCGGCGGTGAGCGGCTCGGCCTCGGTGGTCTCCGGTCTGGCCTCGTCTATGGCGTTCAACGGATGGTGCTCCTCGTGCGGGTGGCTCAGCAGGACCGCTTGAATCCGGCTTCGGCGGTGAGTCGTGCGGTGGAGGCCAGTGCGGCGAACTCGGCCACCAGGGCCGTGAGGGCGGCGGGGCGGAGCGAGTAGTACGTGAAGCGACCGCAGGGCTCGGTGTCCACCAGCCCCGCCTCACGCAGGATCTTCAGATGGTTCGACAGATTGGTCTGCTTGGCACCCGTCTCCTCGACGAGGTGGGTGGTGCACAGCGCCTCTCTGGCCAGCAGCTCGACGATCCGCATCCGCAGCGGGTCGGCCAGGGCCTTCAACACATCACTGTCGACTGACGTCACCATGGGCTGATACGTTAGCCGACGCCCGGGAGGAACCCAAGCCCAAGGACCGCCATGACCACCGCCCCCGCCGCCTCCGTGCTGTTCGTCTGCATCCACAACGCGGGCCGCTCCCAGATGGCCGCCGGGTTCCTGCGCCACCTCGCCGGTGACCGCGTCGAGGTCCGCTCCGCCGGATCGGTCCCCGGAGACCAGGTCAACCCCGCCGCGGTCGCGGCGATGGCCGAGCTCGGCATCGACATCTCCGACCAGCGGCCGAAGGTGCTGACCACCGAGGCCGTCCAGGCCTCCGACTACGTGATCACCATGGGCTGCGGCGACGCCTGCCCGTACTTCCCCGGAAAGACCTACCTGGACTGGCAGTTGGAGGACCCGGCCGGCCAGGGCGTCGAGGCCGTCCGCCCGATCCGCGACGAGATCAAGGCCCTGATCGAGGGCCTGGTCGCCGAGATCGACGCCGCGTGCTGATCGGCGCGCGGGACGGCTTCGCGCTGGAGTTCCACGTGGAGCGGGACGCACAACTGCTGTGCGTGGACGTGTTCGTGGGCGGGGCGCACGTGAACGCCTGGGACAACGCGTTCTACCCGCCGTTGCTGGTCAAGAAGTTGGGGGACGAGCTGCGGCGCTTCCGCGAGCCGGCGGAGCTGCCGGAGGGGTTCACCGAGCCGGTCGAGGCGTTCCTGGCGGCCGAGCGCCGGATGGACGGGCAGGACGGCGCGGATGACGGCGGGGCCGTGCTCGCGAGGTGCGGGTTCCTGGAGTGGGGCGAGTGCACCGACCAGGTGACGGCGTTCGCGTTCCCGGACGGAGAGTCGCTGCACCTCGCCTGCCGGATACGGGAGTTGGACAGCGGTGCCCCCGGAGACCCGGTGGCGGTGACGGTGGGCCGCGGGGAGTTCGTCGCGACGCTGGAGCGCGGCCTGGCCGTCGCCGAACGGGAGTGGTCCGCCCAGCGGGCCGCGGCGGGGGACTCCAACTAGCTCCGCAGGCGCGTCACCCGGCCTTCCCCTGCGCAGTGACGGGAGTTCACCCGGCTCCCTGAGCATGGACGGTCATGAGCAACCTCAGTCGCCGCATCTTCATCCTTGGCGGGCTCACCACCACGGGCGCCGCCGCGCTCCAGCTCGGTGCGACGGCCCAGCCGTCGGCCGCCGCCTCCACCCCCTTCCCGTTCACGCTCGGCGTCGCCTCCGGGGAACCGGACGACAGCAGCGTGGTGCTCTGGACGCGTCTGGCCCCGTCGCCGACCAACGCGGACGGCCAGGGCGGCATGCCCAACGCCGACGTGACCGTCGACTGGCAGGTGTCGGCCAGTCAGAACTTCACCACCCTGGTGAGCTCCGGCACCGTCACCGCCCGCTACGCGCAGGCCCACTCGGTGCACGTGCTGGCCGGAGGGCTCGCGCCGGACGCGGAGTACTACTACCGCTTCCGGGCCCAGGGCTTCATCTCCCCGGTGGGCCGCACCCGCACCGCGCCGGCGCTCGGCACCGTCGGGCGGGACTTCACCATGGCCTTCGCCTCCTGCGCGCACTACGAGAGCGGCTACTACACCGCCTACCGGCGGATGGCCGACGACCGCCCCGACGTGATCCTGCACCTGGGCGACTACATCTACGAGGGCGGCGCCGGCACCGGCGGCGTGCGGCAGCACCTCGGCAGCGAGATCGTCTCGCTGGCCGACTACCGCCGCCGCTACGCGCTCTACCGCACCGACCCGGACCTGCAGGCCGCGCACGCGATCGCGCCGTGGCTGGTGGTGCCGGACGACCACGAGGTGGAGAACAACTACGCCGGCACGGTCCGGGCCGACAGCAGCCCGGTGCTGACGGCGGCCCAGTGGACCGCGCGGCGCACCGCCGCCTACCAGGCCTACTTCGAGAACATGCCGCTGCGGGCCGCCGCGGCGCCGTCCGGCAACGCCATCCAGCTCTACCGCCGGGTCCGCTGGGGCACCCTGGCCACCTTCCACATGCTCGACACCCGGCAGTTCCGCGACGACCAGGCCTGCGGCGACGGGACGAAGGTCTGCGCCGACGCCGACCTGACGAGCCGTTCGATCACCGGCACCGCGCAGGAGTCCTGGCTGCTCGACGGGCTCGGCCAGCGCCTGGGTACCTGGGACCTGATCGGCCAGCAGGTCTTCTTCGCCCGGAACGTGAACGCCGCCGGTGCGATGAACATGGACGCCTGGGACGGCTACCGGGCCAGCCGGGCGCGGATCCAGCAGGGCATCGTCGACCGGGGCGTGCGCAACCCGGTGGTCCTCACCGGCGACGTGCACGCCTCCTGGGGCAACGACCTCAAGGCCGACTACGCGAACCCGAACTCGGCGACCATCGGCACCGAGCTGGTCTGCACCTCCATCACCAGCGGCGGCAACGGCAGCACCACCACGACGATCCCCAACGGGGCGTACAACCCGCACCTGCGCTTCTACTCCAACCAGCGCGGCTACGTCCGCACCCGGGTCACGCCGTCCCGGCTGACCGCCGACTTCCGGTCGGTGGCGACGGTGACCGAGCACGGCGCGGCGGCGACCACCGCCCGGACCTTCATCATCCACGACGGACAGCCGGGGTTGGCCGATGCGTAAGCTCTCCGTGGTCGGCGCGGCCCTCGCCGCCTTCGCCGCCGTCCTCGCCCTGTCCGCCCCGGCCTCGGCGGCCGGGCCCTCGTCCTGGACGACCGCGAACAGCGACGCCAGCGGCGACCAGGACTCCTCCTCGATCGCGGCCGACCGGCTCGGGGACGTCGCGGTGGTCTGGGAGGACGACCGCGACTCCACCAACCCGGGGGACGACGCGCACAGCGACGTCTGGGTGCGGCTGTACCGCAACGGCGTCTCGGCGTACGAGCAGAAGCTCTCGGCCGGCGGGACGGCGGGTGCGGCCTGGCGGCACGTCCAGCCCGACGTGGGGCTCGACGACCGGGGCAACGCCGTCGTGGTCTGGGCGGAGGACCCGGACGGCAACGGGCTCTACAACATCGTCTACCGGGTGCTCTCCCCGGCCGGCGCGGTGCTCGGCTCCGGCCGGGCCAACGCGAACACCGACGGCCAGCAGGTCCACCCGCGGGTCGCGGTGGACCCGGACGGCGCGCCGGGCAGCACCACGGCGGTGGCGTTCTCGGTGGTCTGGGAGGACGTCCAGGGCAGCGCGGCGGCGACGGTGAAGGCGGCCGGGTACAGCGGGACCACCACCAAGGCCTACGAGGTGACGGTCAACGCGACCGGCGGTGCGCACCACAACCCGGACGTCGCGACCTCCGCCTCGGGCGACGCGGTGGTGGTCTGGGACGAGGACACCGACGGCAACGGCTACGACCAGATCGGTCTGGTGAAGCTCGCCAAGGCGAACGGCGCCGTCACCCTGACCCGCCGCAGCGCCAACAGCCTCGGCGGCGGGCAGCAGCAACACCCGTCCGTGGCGGCCGACTTCAACGGCGACTTCGCGGTGGCCTGGGAGTCCGACCACACCGGCACCCTGGGCGTCTGGGCCCGCTCCTTCACCGCGAACGGCACCCCCGGGCGCGGCAGAGGTCGAGGTCTCCTCGGGAGCCGGGGCCGGGCGCCCGACGGTGGGGATCGACGACCAGCGCGACGCGGTGGTCGGCTGGAGCGTCACCGGCGCGGATCCGGCGGTGTGGGCCCGCGGCCTCAACCCCGACGGCACCTTCGCCGGCCGGCTGCCGGCCGGGTCCGTCAGCCAGACGGCGACCGGCCGGCAGGAGCAACTCGCGGTGGCCTCATCGCCGTTCGGCACGCTCGCGATGTCGTACACCGACGACAACGACGGCAACACCTTCGACCAGGTGCTGCTGGGCCTGGGCGCGGGCAACTCCGACTGGTGAGGCCTCGTCAGCGGGTCGGCCTCGACGCCCGTGAGCACTGGGGGTTGCGGCACGGGCCGGGGCCCCACACGTAGCGTCTGATGCCGTCGAAGTCGGGTGCGGTGTCCAGGTACTCGGCTTCGACGGCGGCGTGGCACAGCGGGCACTGCAGCCCCTGGGGCCTGACGGCGGAGAAGATGATCTCTGGCATGGGATGCCTACACTCAGCGAGCGGGCGACGCCCAACTGTGATGCCGACGGCGGGTGTTCACACCGCCGCCCCCGCCCCCCGGTGGCACCGCGTACGCCCCGGACCTCCAGGATACGGCTAGCCCGGTCGGACGGCCCCCATGTAGTCGGGCATGTACTGCAGGTCGAGGACGGTGACGTTCTTGCCGGTGCGGGGGGCGTGGATCATCTTGTTGTTGCCGATGTAGATGCCCACGTGGTGCAGGTCGGAGTAGAAGAAGACCAGGTCGCCGGGCTGGAGGTTGGCGCGGGGGATGCGGGTGCCGGCGTTCCACTGGTCCTGGGAGACCCGGGGGAGCCGGACGCCGGCCTGCTCCCAGGCGCGCAGGGTGAGGCCGGAGCAGTCGAAGCCGGCCGGGCCCTCGGCGCCCCAGATGTAGGGCTTGCCGAGCTGGGCCTGGGCGAACTTGAGGACCGCGGCGGCGCGGCCGTCGGCCGGCACCTGGGGCAGGCCGGTCAGGTCCGTGCGTTCGGCGGCGCCGCGCGAGGCGCGGCCGGCCTCGTCCACGTCGACCTGGGCGCGTTCGGCGGCGGTGAGGGAGTTGAGGATCTTCTTGGCCTCGGCCAGCTTCGTCTGGACCTTGCCCTTCTCCTCGGCCAGCGCCTTGTGGTTGGCGTCCAGGGCGGCGAGGGTGGCGGCGGTCTCGGCGCGCTGCTGGTCCAGCCGCTGCTGCTGCCGCTGGGCCTGGCGCAGCAGGGCGAGCTGGGTGTCGGCCTCCTGGTCGCGGGCGGAGGCCTGGCGGAGGTAGGTGTCCGGGTCGGAGCTGAGCATCAGCTGGAGCGAGGGGTCGACGCCGCCGTTGCGGTACTGGGCCGCGGCCAGGGCGCCGAGCTGGCCCTGAACGGCGTTCAGCTTCTCCTGGCCCTCGGCGAGTTGGGTCTGCAGCTGGTTCGCCTCGGCCTGGAGCTTCTTGGCCCGCTCGTCCGCGCCGTTGAAGCGCTCGATGGAGGCCTCCGCCTCCTCGTACAGCGCGTCGACCTGCTTCTTGACGGTCGCGAGGTCGGGCTTGGGCGCCGCGTAGGCCGTGGTGGAGGAGGCCAGGACCGCGGTGCCCGCCGCCGCGGTGGTCAGGACGGCGAGCCTGGCACGGCTCGGCGGACTCGGCTTGCGGCGCTTTCCCACGGACGGCTCCTCGGTCGACTTCCGGACACTCACTCCTAGGAACCTTAGTAGTTTAGGAGTGGAACGCGGAAGGCGGGGTCGGTGATCGGTGCGATCCGGCCCGGCGGCCGTGACTTAGCACGGACCGTTCGGGGGCGGGGCGGTTCTCCGGGAGGGTCGCCCGCACGGGGGAAACGGGGGCGGAGTCGGGTGTGAGGCGGGCGGGGCGGCGGAAGGCTGGTGCCTGCACCGAGGCGGAGCGGAGGAAGAGCGTGACCGGTGCTCCGCCCGTACCCCTACGACCCTTTGAGGACGCTGATGCTTCGTGCTGGACCGTCACCCACGAGCCGGTGGTCCGGGGCGGCCCTCGGGTGGCTGCTGCCGGTGGTGGTGACGCCGGCCGTGGCGGTGGCGGCCGCGGTGCTGACCGGGGCCGGGGCGCGGGCCGGGGTGGTCTGGTGCGGCGCGGTGGGCACCGGGGCGGTGGCCCTGCTGGCGGCCCAAGTGGTGCTTCGTGGGCGGGAGTTGACCGAGCTGCGGGAGCGGTACGCCCGGCAGGGGCGGGAGCTGCGCGAGCAGTTGCTCCGGCAGGAGGCGGAGACCGTCCGGCTGGCCAGGGTGATCCTGCCGGAGACGGTCGCACGGCTGCAGCGCGGTGAGTTCACCGAGGACGTGCTGAAGGCCTACGAGACCCACGACGGCGGCGCCGGCCCGGAGTTCAGGGCCGCCCGGCAGGCGGTGCTGCGCACCGTGCTGGAGGCGGTGGACGCGGAGGAGGGTCTGCGCGAGTCCGCGCAGCGGGCGTTCGTGAACATCGCCCGGCGGGTGCAGGCGATCGTGCACCGGCAGGCGCAGGACCTGCGGGAGATGGAGGACCGGCACGGCAACGACCCGGCCGTCTTCGAGGACCTGCTCCGGCTCGACCACGGCAACGCGCTGGTCGGGCGGTTGGCCGACTCGATCGCGGTGCTCGGCGGGGCGCGGCCGGGCCGTCAGTGGAGCCGGGCGGTGCCGCTGTACAGCGTCCTGCGCGGTGGCATCTCGCGGATCCTGGACTACCAGCGGGTGGAGCTGCACCCGGTCTCCGAGGTCGCGGTGGTCGGCCCGGCCGCCGAGCCGCTGATCCACGCGCTGGCCGAACTGCTGGACAACGCGACCCGCTACTCGCCGCCGCACACCAACGTGCACCTGACCGCGGTCGAGGTGCAGACCGGCATCGCGATCGAGATCGAGGACGGCGGCCTCAGCCTCAGCGAGGAGGGCCGGGCCCGGGCCGAGCTGATGCTTCGTGAGGCGCAGGAGGGCATCGACCTGAACGACCTCGGCGAGACGCCCCGGCTGGGTCTCGCGGTGGTCGGACGGCTCGCTCAGGCGTACGGCTTCCAGGTCTCGCTCCGGCCGTCCGCGTACGGCGGCGTGCGTGCCGTGCTGATCGTCCCCCAGGAGCTGATCACCACGGCGCGGGCCACCGGCCGGGCGCACGGCATCGGCGTCACCTCCGACTCCCAGGCGCTCCCGGTCCAACCCTCCGCGCAGCAGCGGCCGGTGATCCCGCCGACGGTGCCGGTCGTCCAGCCGTGGACGCCGGGCATCGAGACCCCGACCGGGCTGCCGCAGCGCCGCCGGCACGCCGCACCCTCCGGGAGGACCGCGCCCGCTCCGCCGTCCCCGCCGGCGCAGGACCCCGGCGCGGTGCAGCCCGGCGTCTGGCTGGCCGCGTTCCACGAGGGGGTGAACGGCCAGGCGCCGTCGGCCGGGAGCGGGGCACCGGGCGACCACACCAGCGAATACCCGGCCAGGAAGGGCGAGCTGTGACCCAGCATCAGCAACGGACCAACATGGACTGGATGCTCAAGGACCTGGCGGACGGTGTCCCGCACACCCGCCACATCGTGGTGCTCTCCGCCGACGGTCTGAGGATGGCCCAGTACGGCGCCGGCACCGACGCCGCCGACCGGCTGGCCGCCGCCTGCGCGGGGCTGCAGAGCCTGGCGGCCGCGGTGGGGCACGAGTTCCCGCACGGGGACCGCCGGATGCGCCTGGTGGTGATCGAGATGGGCGGCGGCTTCTTCTACCTGATGGCGGCGGGAGCCCGGGCCTTCCTGGCGGTGCTGGCCGACGAGGGAGTGGACGCCGGGCTGATGGGCCAGCGGATGCGTGACCTGGTCGCCAGGATCGGCGAGCACCTCAGCACGCCGCCGCGCCGAGCCGAGCAGGTCGTGTGAACGGGCTTGCCGCCGAGGGGAGTCCGGTGGGTCGAGGGACGGTGGACGGGTGCGGCGCGGACGGAGGATGAACGCGGACGGACAGGACTGGGACGTTGGCCGGCCCGAGCGCCTGTACGTGATCACCAGGGGTCGCAGCGGGGCGGCCGACCGGGCCGTGTTCGACCTGGTGACCCTGATCGTCGCCCGCTCGGAGCCGACGCCGACCATGCAGCCGGAGCACGCGGCGATCCTGCGGGTCTGCGAGTCGCCGCTGTCCGTGGCCGAGATCTCGGCCCACCTCAGGTTGCCGGTGAGCGTGGTCACCGTGCTGCTGGCGGACCTCCTCGCCGAGCGGCGGATCGAGGCCCGCGCCGGAGTACCGAAGGCGATCCTTCCCGACATCGCCCTGTTGGAAGCGGTGATCAATGGACTTCAGAGGCTCTGACCCGGCCCTCCCGGCGCTCCCCGGGCCGCGCGGGGACGACCTGCTGCCGGACTCGGCCGCCACGGCGGTCAAGGTGGTGATCGTGGGCGGCTTCGGCGTCGGCAAGACGACCCTGGTCTCCTCGGTGAGCGAGATCCGCCCGCTGACCACCGAGGAGACGATGACCCAGGCGGGTGCGGACGTCGACGACACCGAGGGCATCGAGCGCAAGACCTCCACCACGGTGGCGATGGACTTCGGCCGGATCAGCATCAACGAGGAGCTGGTGCTGTACGTCTTCGGCACCCCCGGCCAGGAGCGGTTCTGGTTCCTCTGGAACGGCCTGTTCGACGGCGCCCTCGGTGCGGTGGTGCTGGTCGACACCCGTCGGCTGGAGGTCAGCTTCGACGTCATCGGGCGGCTGGAGGACAGCGGGGTGCCCTTCGTGGTCGCCGCCAACACCTTCCCCGAATCGCCGTCCCACCCCGTCGAGGACCTGAGGGCCGCCCTCGACCTTCCCCCCGAGGTCCCGATCGTCAACTGCGACGCCAGGAGCCGCAGTTCGAGCCGTGACGTGCTGATGGCCCTGATGCGCTACCTGCACGACCGCTCGGCCGCCCCCGCGCGCTGACACCCACCACCCGCCGTCCCCCACGAGACCCCCGGAGATGCCGTGACCAACCCGTACAGTGACGACGCGTCAGCCACCCCGCCGCCCGGCTGCCCGGCCCACGGCGCGGGCACCCGCGACTTCGGTGCCCACGGCCTGGGCGCCGAGGGCCTGCGGCGGCTGTACGGCCCCGAGGCGGAGGCGGACCCGGCCGGCCTGTACGAGAAGCTGCGCGCGGAGCACGGCGAGGTGGCGCCGGTGCTGCTGCACGGCGACCTCCCGGCCTGGCTGATCCTCGGCCACTCGGCCAACCTCACCGCGATGCGCACCCCCTCCCGGTTCTCCCGGGACTCCCGCCGCTGGACGGCCTTCCAGGAGGGACTGGTCGCCGCCGACTCCCCGCTGATGCCGGTGATCGCCTGGCAGCCGCTGTGCGTCTTCGCCGACGGCCCGGAGCACCGCCGCCTGCGCGGCGCCGTCACCGACGGCCTCAACCGCTTCGACCGGCGAGGCATCCGACGCTACGTCACCCGCTTCGCCGACCAGCTGATCGAGGAGTTCGGGCCGACCGGCCGGGCCGAGCTGATCTCCCAGTTCGCCGAGCACCTGCCGATGCTGGTGATGACCCACGTGGTCGGCATGCCCGAGGAGTTCGGGCCCCGGCTGGTCGAGGCTGCACGGGACCTGATGAAGGGCACCGAGACCGCCATCGCCAGCAACGACTACGTGGTGGCCACGCTGCGCCGCACCATGGAGCGCAAGCGGGTGGCCCCCGGGGCCGACCTGGTCTCCTGGCTGATGCAGCACGAGGCCGGACTCACCGACGACGAGGTGCTGGAGCACCTGCGGGTGGTGCTGCTGGCCGCCAACGAGTCGACGGTCAACCTGATCGCGGACACCCTGAAGATGGTCCTCACCGACCGCCGCTTCCGCGCCCACCTGTCGGGCGGTCACATGACGCTGCCGGACGCCCTGGACCAGGTGCTCTGGGACTCCGCGCCGATGTCACTGGTCGCCGGGCGCTGGGCCACTGGGGACACCGAACTCGGCGGGCAGCAGATCAAGTCCGGCGACATGCTGCTGCTCGGCCTCGCCGCCGGGAACGTCGACCCGGCCGTCCGGCCCGACCTCTCCAAGCCGCTGCACGGCAACCGCGCCCACCTGGCCTTCGGCGGCGGACCGCACGAGTGCCCGGGCCAGGACATCGGGCGGGCCGTCGCGGAGACCGGCATCGACATCCTGCTGGCCCGGCTTCCCGACCTCCAACTCGCGATCGGCGAGGATGAGTTGACCTGGACCTCGGCCTGGCTCTCCCGGCACCTGGTGGAGCTCCCGGTGCGCTTCACACCGCGGTCCCCGGCCCCGAGGGACACGGCCGCCGCCCCCGTCCCCGCGACCCCGCCGCCCGCTCCGCCCGCCCCGCCCGTGGTGCCGCCCGCCGTCGCGGCCGGGCACGGCCACCGGGGCGCGGCCGTGCCGGGGCAGCGGCGCAGTTGGTGGAGCGTCCTGACCGGCATCTTCCAGCGCTGACCCGGCCGGGCCGGCGGCCCGGCACGGGACTCACGCCGCTCGGTGGCGCTCCGCGCGGTGGACGGCGGCGCGAACGGGGCATGACGCTCCTTCGGGACGGACGGGACGGACGGGGCGGACGGGGCGGACGGGGGAGGTGCGACCACCGGACCGGGGGAAGGCTCACCCACCAGTGCGGTGCAGCAGGTCCTCGAGGGTCTGCGCGGCGCGCAGCGTCTCGAAGCGCACGGCCCCGTCCGCCGCCACCGTGACCCCGTGGACGGCGGGCTCCAGCAGGCTGTTGTAGGAGAACGGGGTCGAGGTGTAGTAGGCACCGGTGTCGAGCAGCGCGACCAGGTCGCCCGGCTCCAGCAGCGGCAGCGGGCGGGCCCGGGCGACCAGGTCGCCGGCGAAGCAGGCCGGTCCGGCCACGTCCTGCTCGACCGGCGCCCCGCGCTTGGCGGCCCCGGTCGCGTCGTGCGCCGTCACCCGCAGCGGCCAGGAGTCCGGGGCGAAGACCGTCCGGGTGGCCACCTGCGCTCCGGCGTGGGTGATCGCGATCGCCCGGCCGCCGGAGTTCTTGGTGTACTCCACGTAGGCGGCGGTGAAGCCGCTCTTGGCCAGCACCGAGCGGCCGAACTCGGTGACCAGGGCGAACTCGCCGGAGAACAGCGCGGGTACGTGCGCCCGCAGCAGCTCGACGTAGTCCTGGTGGCCGGGGGTGGCCCGGTCGTCGGCGAAGTTGACCGGCAGGCCGCCGCCGATGTCCAGGCCGACCACCTGACGGCGGCCCAGTTCGCCGTTGATCTTCTGGGCGAGGGTGACGGTGGCGGCGACGCCCTCCGCCATCAGGTCCAGCGGGCACCCCTGGCTGCCGACGTGGCAGTGCAGCCAGGTCAGCCAGGGCCGGTCCCGGAAGGTCGCGACCAGCCGCTCGGTGTTGCCCTCGTCCGCGAGCGCGATGCCGAACTTGGAGGTCGCGGTGGCGGTGCTCATCGCCCCGATGGTGCCGCCGCCGATCTGCGGGTTGACCCGCACCCCGATCCGCGGGTCCGTGGTGCCGGATCCGCTCCGGCGGCCCGCCAGCAGTTCGTCGACCCGGGCCAGCTCCTGCCAGCTGTCGATGTTGACGGCCGTCCCGAGTTCGAGCGCCAGGGCCAGCTCGCGGCGGGTCTTGGCGGGGGAGTCGAAGACGATCCGCTCCGGCTCGAACCCGGCGGCGAGCGCCTGCGCGAACTCGCCGGGGCTGGCCACCTCGCAGCCCATGCCCAGGTCCCGCAGCCGCCGCAGCACCGGGACCAGGCTGTTGGCCTTGGCCGCGAAGGCGTGCAGCACCCGCACCGACCCGGGGAAGGCGCGGTGCAGCGCCTCCACGGTCGCGGCCACGGCGTCGAGGTCGAGGAAGCCCGCGAGCGGCGCGTCCTCTGGGGACAGCAGCCCCTGGCGCACCGCCGCCCCCAGGATGAGCTCACGTCGTTCGGGGCCGTGCAGGGCCGCCAGTTGAGGGTTGGTCACGGTGCCGCTCTCCGTCCGGTCGTCTCGGTCGCGCGGCCCGCGCGTTCCGGTGGTCCGGGTGGTCCGGGTGGTCCCGGCGGGCCGTGCGAACAGAGTGCCCGTCGGGCGCCGGGATCGTCTTCAGGCCGCTGACCGGGCTTGCGCCGTCTCCCTCGTGCGGCGCGACGAAGCGCGGGCGGCGGCGGTCCCGGCTCCGTGGGCCGCACCGGAAACCTGCGGGAACGGTGGTGCCGCCGGGCGCCGCAGCGGGGGAGACCGGCCCGTTCTCGCGCCGTACACCGAAGGCGGAGCGGCCTCCTCGCGCGCGGCGCCGAACCTCACCCCTCCCCGGCCACCGAGCCGCGGAGCAGCAGCAGTTGGAGCTGGGCCAGCAGCCGGGCGTCGGGGTCGTCCAGGTCGATCCCGCTCTCCCGCACGACCGTGCTGTCCAGGCGGTAGGCGTACGTGTTGCCGGGCACGCCCAGCGCCTTCGCCGCCCGGGCCTTCTCGCCCGGCTGCGCCAGGAAGGTGCGCAGGGTCTCGACCAGGGAGGCCACGTCCTTGTGCGAGGAGGCGAGCAGCCTGGTCACCGGGGTCTCCACCGGCAGGGGCCCGACCGCCCGCAGGGCCTCGGCGAAGCGCAGCAGCGCGACCGCCCCGGCGACCTCGCCGACCCGGGCGCAGGGCTGCGGGCCGCGCCCGAACAGCAGGCCGCCCAGCGCCAGATCGGCCGTCCGGCGGGAGTCGGGTGCCGCGTCGAGCCGGTCGCTCACCTCGCCGATGCCGACCCGGGCCGTCCGCCCCGACCGCCGCGACAGCTCCGCGGCCAGCGACTCGGCGGTCAGCCGCACCCGTTCCTGAGCCCGCGTCAGCTCCTTCGGCAGGTCGCCCAGCAGGACGAGCACGCCCTCCTGCGAGGGCACCACCACGGCCACCTCGCCGCGTTCGGTGCAGTGCCGGAACGCGGCCTCGACCATCCGGCCGCGTGTCCGGGCGTCTGCCGGGCCGCCGGAGCCGGAGTCCGAACCGGTGCCGGTGCCCGAGCCCGAGCCGGTGCCCGAGCCCGAGCCGGTGCCCGCGCTGATGCCGACCGACAGGACCGCGCACCGCCGCGCCTGCGGCAGCCCGGTCCGCGCCGCCAGCAGCTCGGCGGACCCGCGGCCCTCCAGCAGCACCCGGACGGCCTCCAGCAGGAGCTGGTCCTGGCCCTCCCGGCGGGCCCGGTCGTGCAGCAGGTGGGCCGCGGCCGACTGCGCCGCGACCCGCAGGGCCTCACGGTTGGCCGGGGTGTCCAGCGGCCGGTTCCCCTCCGCCGCCACCCAGATCGAACCCAGTGGGACGTCACCCGCCCGGACCAGCACGATCAGACGCTCGGGGGCCTCGCCCTGGGCCTTGCGGTACAGCACCCGGTCCGAGCGCAGCAGGTCGCGGTCGAAGCCGGCGTTCCGCATGTCGTCGCGCCGGTCGGCCGGCGGGGCCTGGCCGAGGATGGTCCGGATCCGGACCCAGTCCACGTCCTCCCCGACGGGCGAGTAGGCGAGCACGTTGAAGGACGTGTCCTCGATCGTCACGGACCCGTTCACCTGGAGCGCGATCGCCTCGGCCAGCCGGGGCAGGTCGCCCAGCGGGACGGTGGCGATCCGGGGCCGCGGCGTGACCGACAGCCCCGCCTGCAGGATGCCGATGACGGTCGGCCAGTCGGTCCACCGGCTGCGGAAGAGCACGGCCGTGCCCGCCGCCGCGGCCGCCTCGCCCAGCGCCCCGTGCCCGGTGCCGGTCTCCACCGGGCGGAACAGCACCCCGGCCACCCCGGCCGCACCCATCCGGCGGACCAGGTCCACCGCCCCCTCGGTGTGCGGATCGACCCCGACCGCGACCAGCAGGTCGCCCTGCGAGGCCGGCGGCTCCAGGCCGTCCAGCACCACCAGGCGGCCGACCGGCCGGTCCAGCCCCCCGGCCGCGAAGCCCGGCACGACGAAGTCACCCGCCAGCTGCAACAGGTCCAGCAGGCTCTGTCTCGCCCCGGACCGGTCCGCACGCTCCGCGTCGGACATGGGCACCCCTCCCCAGGCACACGTGCCGCGCCCGACGGGGCGTCAACTCCCCGGCAGTGCAAGCGATCGGCTCAGCGTAGTGCCGGGCGCGGGCGGTGCGGGGCGCTTCCGGTGGTCCGGGCCGGACCCGGCGGAGTGCGGTGATCGGCCGGCGGTTGCCGATAATGACCTCACTGCGCCGACCGAACCCGTGAAGGACCCCACCGTGCCCGAGAACTTCCTCGCCCTGCCCGTCCGCCAGGAGCTGTCCCCGTCCGTGACGCTGCGCCAGAAGGGCGCGATCCCGGTGGTGGTGGTCGACCACCCGGCCGGCCGGGCCGTGGTGAGCCTGCAGGGGGCGCAGCTGGTGACCTGGCAGCCGAGCGGCGAGCAGCCGGTGGTGTGGGTCAGTGACGAGTCGTCATGGACCGAGGGCGTGGCGATCCGCGGCGGGGTGCCGCTCTGCTGGCCGTGGTTCGGCCCGGCGGGCTCGCCCTCGCACGGCTTCGCCCGGGTGGTGGAGTGGGAGCTCGCGGGCACCGAGGAGACGGCGGAGGGCGTAGAGCTGACCCTCGCCCTCAGCGAGGACGAGCGGACGCTGGCGCTCTGGCCGCACGCCTTCACCGCGACGGTGCGGATCCGGCTGGGCCGCGACTGCACGGTGGAGCTGGAGGTGGCCGGTGAGCACCGGAGCACCGGCGCCCTGCACACCTACCTGCACGTCGGCGCCGCCGACCGGACCACCGTCTCCGGCCTGGGCGCCGACTACCACGACCGGGTCGCCGCCGGCGACGGCCGGGGCCCCGGCTCGGTCGTCCTGGACGAGCGGGTCGACCGCACCTACACCGCCCCGGCCGGCCTCACCCCGGTCGACGACGCCGGCCTCGGCCGCACGATCGAGGTCCACCACAGCGGCCACAGCGACGTGGTGGTGTGGAACCCGGGCGCGCAGCTCTCCAAGGAGATGGCCGACCTCGCCGACGAGGGCTACCGCGGCTTCGTCTGCGTGGAGACCGGCCGGATCGGCCGCGACCTGGTGGCCACCCCCGGCAACCCGGACCGTCTGGCCACCACCCTCCGGGTCGTCCGCCCCGCCTGACGGGGCCCTCCGACCCTCCCGTCGGGGACCGACGGCGGGTGGGCGGGGCGACGGGGCCGCGGTGCAATGGGTGCGAGACGACAGGGCTCGGCGGGCGACCGCGAGCGGCACCCGGAGGGCCTGGGATGGTCGAGGAGAAGCGCGGATTCTGCACCCTGTGCAAGTCGAGGTGCGCGGCGGTGTACACGGTCGAGGACGGCCGGATCACCGCCGTGCGCCCCGACCCGGACCATCCGAACGGGGCGGCGATGTGCCCCAAGGGCCGCGCCGCGCCCGAGATCGCCCACGGCAGCAGGCGCCTGACCACACCGCTGCGCCGCACCACCCCCAAGACCGACCCCGACCCGGGCTGGCGGCCGGTCGGCTGGGACGAGGCGCTGGACGAGATCGCCGGGCGGCTGGCCGCGGTCGCCGCCGAGCACGGCCCCGAGGCGGTCGCCTTCGCGGTCGCCACGCCGAGCGGCACCATGGTGTCGGACGCCACCGAGTGGATCGAGCGCTTCGTGCGCCGCTTCGGCAGCCCCAACACCGTCTACAGCGCCGAGATCTGCAACTGGCACAAGGACGTCGCGCACGCCTTCACCTTCGGCTGCCCGATCCCGCCGCCCGACTACGCGCGCGCGGGCCTCGCCGTGCTCTGGGGGTTCAACCCCGCCAAGACCTGGCTCTCCCAGTCCGCCGCGCTCTCGGCCGCCCAGACGAACGGCACCAGGCTCGCCGTCGTCGACCCGCGCCGCTCCACCAGCGCGCTGCGCGCCGACCGCTGGCTGCGGATCCGCCCGGGCGCGGACGCCGCGCTGGCGCTCGGGCTGGCCCACCAGCTGATCGAGAACGCCTGGTACGACGAGGAGTTCGTCCGCGCCTGGACCAACGCCCCGCTGCTGGTGCGGGAGGACGACGGCCGCTTCCTGCGGGCCGGCGAGCTCGCGGAGCCCCCGGCGGGCGACGGCGGCCGGGCCTTCGTCACCTGGGACCACGAGGCCCGTGCCGCCGTGCCGTACGACACCCGGCGGGCGGCGGTGCGTCCGGAGCGCTTCGCGCTGAGGGGCCGTCACCCGGTCCGCACCCGCACCGGGGCGGTCGTCCACTGCAGCCCCGCCTTCGAGCACTACGCCCGCGCCTGCGCGCACTGGCCCCTCGACCGGGCCGCGGCCGCCACCTGGCTGACGCCGGAACAGATCCACGACCTGGCGGCCGAGATCGGCGCGCAGGTGCGCGGCGGCGGCTCGGTGACCTACTACGGCTGGACCGGCGTCGGCCAGAGCGCCAACGCCGCGCAGACCGAGCGCGCCCTCGCCACCCTCTACGCGCTGACCGGCTCCTTCGACGCGCCCGGCGGCAACCTGCTCGCACCCCCTCCGCCGTACCGCCCGGCCAGCACCCTCGCCGACTTCGCCCCCGGACAGCGCGCCAAGGCCCTCGGCCTCGACCGGCACCCGCTCGGACCGCCCGCCTCCGGCTACGTCAACGCGGGCGACCTGCGCCGGGCGATCGAGGACGGCGAGCCCTACCCGGTCCGCGCCCTGGTCGGGTTCGGCTCCAACCTGGTGGTGTCCCAGCCCGGTTCGGACGCCACCGCGCGGGCGCTGCGGGCGCTGGACTTCCAGGTCCACCTCGACCTGTTCGAGAACCCCACCAGCGCGAGCGCGGACCTGCTGCTGCCGGTCAACAGCGCCTACGAGCACGAGGCGCTGCGGTTCGGCTTCGAGGTCGGCCGCCGGGCCCAGGAGCAGGTGCAGTTGAGGCAGCGGATCGTCGAACCGCTGCCCGGCACCCGCTCCGACACCGAGGTGGTCTTCGAGCTGGCCCGCCGGCTCGGCTTCGGCGACCGGTTCTTCGACGGCGACGTCGAGGCCGCCTGGAACTGGCAGTTGGAGCCGCTCGGCCTGACGGTCGCCCAGCTGCGCGAGCGGCCGGGCGGGGTGCGGGTGCCGGTCCCGGAGGGCGAGCGCCGCTACCGCCGCAGCTCCGGCGACGGCGAGGTCGCCGGCTTCGGCACCCCCACCCGCCGGGTCGAGCTCTACTCGCAGAGGCTGCTGGAGCACGGCTACCCGCCGGTGCCCGAGCACCGCGAGCCCGCCCCCGGCGAGCCCGCCGCCACCGACGCCGACCACCCCCTGCTGCTGACCTGCGCCAAGCACGGCACCTACGTCCACAGCCAGCACCGCGGCGTCAACGCGCTGCGCCGCCGGGCCGCCGAACCGCACCTCGACCTCCACCCGGAGACCGCCGCCGCACGCGGCATCGCGGAGGGCGACCTGCTGCGGCTGGCCACCCGCACGGGCGCGATCCGGATGCGGGCCCGGTTCGACGGGTCGCTGCACCCCGGCGTCGTGGTCGGCGAGTACGGCTGGTGGCAGGAGGCCGCGGACCTCGCCCTGCCCGGTGCCGATCCGCTCTCCGAGGCGGGCAGCAACTACAACCGCTTGGTCGACCACGCGGTCGTCGACCCGCTCAGCGGCTCGGCGCCGCTGCGCGCGGTGGCCTGCCAGGTCACGCCGGTGGACGGGCAGCCCGGCTTGGCGGGCACCCGGCCGTTCACCGTCAGCGCCCTGGAGCGCGAGGGCGCCGACGTGCTGACGCTGCGTCTGACCCCCACCGACGGCGGCCCGCTGCCCGACTTCCGTCCGGGGCAGCACCTCACGGTCGCGGCCGAGGAGCCCGGGACCGCGCGCAGCTACTCGCTCACCGGCGCGGCCGTCGACCCCGGCCGCCGTGCCTACCGGCTGGCGGTGCGGCTGCAGCCCGGCGGGGCCTTCTCCACCTTCGTCCACCGGCGGCTGCGGGTGGGCGACGAGCTGCGGGTGGGCAGCCCGAGCGGCGTCTTCTGCGTGCCCACCGACACCGACGCGCCCGTCGTGCTGCTGGCCGGCGGCATCGGCATCACCCCCTTCCTCAGCCACCTGGAGACCCTGGCCGCCCGCGGCGGCACCGTCCCGGAGGTCGTCCTGCACCACGGCGTCGCCCACGGCGGCGACCACCCCTTCCGCGAGCGGCTACGCGAACTGGAGCTGCTGATACCGCAGTTGCGCGTGGTCACGTACTACGCGCGGCCCCGGCCGGGCCAGGACCTGCGGGGCCGTGACCACGACCGGGAGGGCTTCCCGTCGGCGGACGACATCGAACCGGGCCTGCTCGCCCGCCGGGCCCGGTTCTACCTCTGCGGCCCCGAGCCGATGCTCCGGGCCCTGACCGCCGGGCTGCGCGAGCGCGGCGTGCCGGCCTTCGAGGTGTTCAGCGAGCGGTTCCGCGCGGCCCGCCGCGAGGTGGAGCTGGCCGAGGACGCCCGCTTCACCGTCACCTTCGCGCGCTCGGGCCGCAGCGCCGAGTGGACCGCGCGCTCGGGCTCGCTGCTCGACCTCGGCGAGCGGGCCGGGGTCGCGATGGCCAGTGGCTGCCGGGCCGGGCAGTGCGAGAGCTGCGCCTGCACCGTGCTGGAGGGCCGGGTCGGCCACCTGGTGGAGACCTCGGAGGAGCTGCCCGAGGGGACCGCGCTCACCTGCCAGGCGGTCCCGTGCGGCGATGTCGTCCTGGACCTGTGAGACCTGCCCCGCGGGCGTCCGGTCAAGGGGCCGCGGTGAGGCCGGCGTCGGCGCCGCCGCGGCTGAGGACGACGGTGCGGATGTGGTCCAGCGCCTTGGCCCAGTCGGTGTTGGCCGGGTTCTGCCGGACGGCCTCGGTGAGGTCGAGCACCCGGTTGGTGGCCAGGTCCGTCAGCTGCGGGACGAACTCGGCCTTGCTGACGGTCCACGGCCCGTTCGGGCCGGTGGGCGGGGAGAAGGTGAACCGGGCGATCGAGCTCTGGTTGCCCCGGGGGTCGAAGGCGCCGGTGTAGTTGTACATGTCCCCGGCCAGCTGGTCGCCCATGCCGTAGACCACCCAGGTGCCGTTGACCTGCTCGTAGGCCTGCGGGATGTGGGCGTGGGTGCCGAGGATCAGGTCGACGTCGCGCCGTCCGTCGGTCCGGGCGGCCGTCAACTCCTGTGCCAGGGTGAGCTGTTGCTCATTGGGGTCGTCCTGCCACTCGGTGCCCCAGTGCATGCTGACCACCACCACGTCGGCACCGGCCCGGCGGGCGGCGCGGGCATCGGCGAGGATGCGGTCGCGGTCGATCAGGTTGACCGCCCAGGGGCGCCCCTCGGGGAACGGGATCCCGTTGGTGTCGTAGGTGTAGGCGAGTTGGGCCACGGTCGCACCGCCGGCCCTGAGCAGGGCGGGGCGCCCCCGCTCCTCCTCGCTGCGGGCCGACCCGGCGTGCCCGAGCCCGACCGCGTCCATCGCCCCGAGCGTGCGGTCGATCCCGGCGGCCCCCGCGTCCAGGGTGTGGTTGGAGGCGGTGGAGCAGGAGTCGTAGCCGGTGTCCCGCAGCGCCCGGGCCACCTCCGGCGGGGACTTGAAGGTCGGGTACCCGGTGAACGGGCCGCCCTCGGCGCCGTACACCGTCTCCATGTGACAGATCGCCAGGTCGGCGGCCGAGACCACCGGTCTGACCCCGGCCAGCATCTTGGAGAAGTCGTACCCGCTGCCCCCGGCGTCGGCCTGGGCCTGGCGGATGATCGAGGCGTGCGGCAGCACGTCCCCGGAGGCGACCAGGGTGAACGGCCGCCGCCCGTCGTCGGCGGGGGCCGGCACGGCGGGAGCGGCCGGTACGGGAGCGGGCTGGGCACTCTGCTGCGGGGCGGGGCCGGCGCAGGCCGCCGTGGCCGCCAGCAGGACCGCGGCGGGGAGCAGGGCCGTGCGGCATGAATGACTCATCATCAACTCGTCTCATGGTCGGTATCTCCGACCATGAGACGAGTGCGGCCGCGCGCGGTCGCGCCACGCGAGTCGGTCACCCGTTCGGCGCGGAGGCGAAGAAGGCCGTCATGCGCTCCAGGCCGTGCTCGCCGAACATCGTCTCCAGGCTCTCGGCGGACTCGGCGGCGGAGGCCTCGCTGCGTGGGAAGAGCGCCTCTTCGTAGCTGGCCAGGGCGGCTTCGGGCCGGCCGGGGTGGGCGGCCAGGGCGAGGGCGAGTTCGGCGCCGTCCAGCATGGCGAGGTTGGCGCCCTCGCCGGCGAACGGGGACATCAGGTGGGCCGCGTCGCCGAGCAGGGTGACGCCCGGGACGCGGGCCCAGCGGTGGCCGACGGGGAGGGCGTGGATGCGGCGCGGGACGAGGCTGCCGTCGGCGTCGCAGACGAGGGCGCGCAGGCCCTCGTCCCAGCCCTCGAAGTGGGCGAGGACGGCGGCCTTGGCGGCCGGGGCGTCGGTGAAGTCGACGGTGTCCAGCCAGGCCTCGGGGGCCCGGAGCGCGGTGTAGACGTGCAGGCTGCCGTCCGTCTCGCGGTGGCCGAGGAAGCCGCGGCCGGGGCCGAGGGAGAGGAAGAAGCCGCCGCCGAGCAGGGCCGCGCTGTGCGGGTGGCGGGTGTCGGCCTCCAGCAGGTCGGCCTCCACGAAGGAGATGCCGGTGTAGGCGGGGACGGCGTCGGAGAGCAGCGGCCGGATCCGGGACCAGGCGCCGTCCGCGCCGACCAGCAGGTCGGTGGTGACGGTCGGGCCGTCGGCGAAGGCCACCTCGTGCCGCCCGTCGCCGAGCGGGCGGGCCCCGGTGACCTTGCGCCCCCAGTGGACGGTGCCCTCGGGGAGCGAGTCGAGCAGCAGCCGGCGCAGGTCGCTCCGGTCGATCTCGGGGCGGCCGCCGGTGCCGTCGTCCTCGGCCTCGACGTGCACGGTGCCGTCCGGGCCGACCAGCCGCATGGCCTCGCCGCCGGGGTGGACCAGGGCCAGGAACTCCTCGTGCAGCCCGGCCGCGCGCAGTGCCCGCTGGCCGTTCTCCTCGTGGATGTCCAGCATCCCGCCCTGGGTGCGGGCGGCGGCCGACTCCTCCAGGTCGAAGACCGCGGCCTCGATGCCGTGGCCGTGCAGGACCCGGGCTGCGACCAGGCCGCCGAGGCCCGCGCCGATGATCGCGATGGGGTGGTGGGTGCTCATGGTGGCCTCCTCGGGGCGTGCGGTCTGACTCCTCCACGGTAACGAACATGTTCGTAGCGAACAAGTTCGTCGACGGGCGCGGCGGAGGAGCGGGCCGCGCGGAGGGGGTCGGTCAGCCGTGCGGGGGCGGGACGGGGGTGCTGACGACGCCGTTGATCAGGGCCTGGACGGACCAGGCCAGCCGGGCCCCGGCGCCGCCGACCAGGGCCGGCATGTGGGCGCGGATCGCCGGGTGGGTGGCCGGGTCGACCGTCTCCAGCGCGTGGGTGAGCGCCTCCCAGTCGCGCTGCCGGGCCGGGTCGCCCGCCCGGGTGGAGTGCTCGGCCGCGGCGGCGGTGGCCTGCTGGAGCAGGACGTCCGCGCCCCAGGCCACCTGCGCCGTGGGTGCGCCGCTGTGCGCCAGGAGCGCGAGCACGCGCTCCACCAACCGGAGGTAGTTCTCCCCGCTGGGCCGGGCCACCAGGGCCGAGCGGGCCAACTGCGGATGCTCGAACAGGGCCAGGGCGTAGCCGAGCAGAACCGCCGTCAGCTGCCCGTGCCAGTCGCCCTCCTCGGCCCGGGGGGCCGTCAGGTCGACCGTGCCGAGCAGGTCGTCGAGCACGGCCGCGTGCAGTTCGGCGGTGTTGGCCACGTAGACGTAGAGCGAGGCCGGGCCGGTGTCCAGCTCCTGCGCCAGCCGGCGCATCGTCACCTTCTCCAGGCCCTCGTCGCGCATGATCCGCACGGCGGTCTCCACGATCCACCGCCGCGACAGGGCGGGCTTGGCAGGGCGCTCCCGGCGGCTCCTCGGCTCAGTCATCCCCCGATCGTAACGAACGCGTTCGTGCCCGCCGGGCCGCGCCGCCGGGCCGTGCCGTTCCACCGGGTGAATCGGTGTGGCTGCGGGGGCGGGTGGCCCGGTAACCTCCCTCCGGACCTGTCCGTTCCGTGTGAGGGAGTGCGACCGTGGGTGCTTCGCAGGACCGTGCCCGTTACCGCTTCGGCCTGTTGGACGCGGACGACAGCGGGGTGCTGGAGCGGGGCGACTTCGAGCTGCTGGCGGACCGGGTGATCGCGGCCAGCGGGATCGAGCCCGGGACGGCCGCCGCCCTGCGGGTGCGGGAGGCGTACCTGACGTACTGGCAGGGACTCTACGAGCAGGCCGACAGCAACGGCGACGGTGTCGTGGACTTCGAGGAGTACTCGGCCGTGGTCCACGACCGGGCGGCCTTCGAGCGCTACGTCCGCCCCTACGCCGAGGCGCTGGTGGGCGCGGCCGACCGGAACGGCGACGGCTGGGTGGAGCGCGAGCAGTACGTGGCCTGCATGGTGGCCACCGGCTTCGCGGTCGCCCGGGCCGAGGCCACCTTCGACGAGCTCGACCCCGCGGGAACCGGCCGGGTCTCGGGCGAGCGCTGGCTGGAGAGCATCGCCGGCTACTACACCGGCGAGGGGCAGCAGGTCACCGACCACCTCCTCGGCTGAGGCTCCCCCTGACGCTCCGTCGGGCCGCTCGGCAGGGCGGGGCGAGGGCGACGGGTCCTCAGGAGGCCCGCGGCCGGGCCGAGCCGCGGGACGCCGAGGCGCAGACCTGCCGGAGCATGTAGTGGAGCTGGGCCCGCTCGCCCCGGGTGAGCGAGGCCAGCATCTGGTCCTGGACCTCCTGCTCGTCGGTGCCGCCGGCCGCCGCGGCGGCCGTGCCCGCCTCGGTGACGGTCACCAGCCGACGGCGCCCGCCGACGTGGACCACGAGGAGGTCCACCAGGCCGTGCGCGGTCAGCTCCTCGACCACGGGGGAGAGGGCCGACTCCTCGACGTCCAGCTGGCGGGCGAGGTCCGGCAGCCCGTGCGGGCCGAGCTCGGTCAGGGCTTCCAGGACGCTCTGGTGCAGGGCCGACAGCCCGCGTCCGGTCAGGCGCGCGGTCAGCATCGCGTCCAGCGACCTGGCCGCCTGGGCCAGGAGCCGGACGGTCCGTTCGGAGGGGTTGGAGGCGCCGCTCCGCCTGTCGTACACACTGCATCCCATCGCCGCGGGGGGAGGACGTCACCCCCGGTCGGGGCCGCGCACGACGGCCCGTGAAGTGAACCGCCCCCACCTTACGGCCGGGGCGGCCCTTCGGTCTACATCGATGTCGTCGACGGGGCGGCCGCATCGGCCGTCAGCATGCGGCGCAGCACGTCCTCGTCCTCCGCCGGCAGCGAGGAGACGAACCGTTCCGGCACCAGCCCGCGCTGCGGCTCGCGGTCCAGCTCGCGCCGCATCCGTCGGCGGCGCCACCGGAAAGAACCCCGGACGGGGGTGTGACACGATCGCGGTCCCATCGCGTTGGAGTGGCATGAGGGACACCACCGCAGACGAGACGGCCCATGACCGGCCCCTGGACTTCCTGGAGTTCGCCGCCGGGCGGGGGCCGCACCTGGTGAGGACGGCGTTCCTGCTCACCGGCGGCGACGCCCACCTCGCCGAGGACCTGGCCCAGGAGGCGCTCGGCCGGATGTTCGTGAAGTGGCGCAAGGTCTCCCGGATGGAGAACCCGGCCGCCTACGCGCAGACCACGCTGGTCAACGCCTTCCTGACGCACAAGCGGCGGCGCAGCAGCGGCGAGCACGTCACCGACACCATCCGCGAGACGCCGTCCGGCGAGACGGACCCGGCCCTGCGGGTCACGCTGCTGGACGCGCTGGCCCGGCTGGCCCCGCAGGACCGGGCGGTGCTGGTGCTGCGCTTCTGGGAGGACCGCAGCGTCGAGGAGACGGCGGCGGCGCTCAAGCTCCGCTCCGGGGCGGTCCGCACCCGCAGCGCCCGGGCGCTGGAGCGCCTGCGCGGGGTGCTCGGCACCGACCTCGCGGAACTGGCCGTCAAGTGACGGCCGCTCAGCTGCCTCCGTCGCCCCTCCGGCCACCGCCCGCCGGGGCCTGCTGCCCTCCACCCTCCCCTTCCCGCCGGCCCGCCGCGCGCCCCGAACCACGCCCGAG
>NZ_BAAAYB010000053.1:0-30561 GCF_039535905.1 Kitasatospora albolonga
GAGCGCGCGACCGAGTTGGACATCAAGGGTCGCTCATCGATGACCAGGGACGAGCTGCTGAAGGCGGTCACCAAGGCCGTGAAGCCGAAGCGCCGCCTCAAGGCGGTCTCCTGAGCAGCGGTCAGGGGTTCCCCAGCCAGACGGTGGTGGACGTTGCAGAACTCCCGGATGCCGTGGCCCGCCAACTCCCGTCCGTAGCCGGAGTTCTTGACCCCGCCGAAGGAAGGGCCGGGTGCGAGGCGGTCATCCCGTTGAAGAACAGCCCGCCGGCCACCAGCTCCCGCAGGCAGTACTCGCGCTCCTCGGGGTCCATGGTCCAGATGTTCGAACTCAGGCCGTACGGTGTGGCGTTGGCCAGCTCCACGGCCTCCGCGAGGTCGTGCACCCGGTAGAGGGTGGCGACCGGGCCGAAGGTCTCGGCGGTGTGGACCAGCATCTCGGGGGAGACCTCGGTGAGCACGGTCGGCGGGTAGTACCAGCCCCGCTCCGGGACGCCGGCCCGGTCGCCTCCGGTGTCGGCGGTGGCGCCGCTGCCGCAGCGCGTCCGCCACCAGGGCGGCCAGGTCGTCGCGGCCCTGACGGGTCGCCAGCGGGCCGAGGTCGGTGTCGGCGTCCATCGGGTCGCCGACCTTCAGCGCGCGCATCGCCTGGGTGAAGGCGGCGGCGAAGCGCGGGTAGACCTCCTCGTGCACGATGAACCGCTTGGCGGCGATGCAGGACTGGCCGTTGTTCTGGATCCGGGCCTTCACGGCGGTGGCCACCGCGGCATCGACGTCGGCGCTGGGCAGCACCAGGAACGGGTCGCTGCCGCCGAGCTCCAGCACGGTCTTCTTCAGCGCGTCCCCGGCCGCCGCGCCGACCGCCCGTCCGGCGCCCTCGCTGCCCGTCAGCGTCACCGCCGCCACCCGGGGGTCGCGGATCACCTGCTCGACCTGGTCCGAGCCGATCAGCAGGGCCTGGAAGACCCCGGGCGCCGCGCCGGCCCGGCGGAACAGGTCGGGCCAGGGTGAGGGCGGTGCGCGGCACGTTGGAGGCGTGCTTGAGCAGTGCGACGTTCCCGGCCATCAGAGCCGGGGCCAGGAAGCGGACCACCTGCCAGAGCGGGAAGTTCCACGGCATCACCGCGAGCACCACCCCGAACGGGCGGTAGCGGACGTACGCGAAGGCGGCCCCCGGAGTCCGCCACGTCCTCGTCGGCGGGGCGCTCGTCGGCGATCAGCGCCGCGCCGTGGTCGGCGTACCAGCGCAGTGCCTTGGCGCACTTGGCGGCCTCGGCGCGGGCCTGGGCGAGCGGCTTGCCCATCTCGGTGGTGACGGTGACCGCGATCCGGTCGCGTTCGGCGTCCAACAGCTCGGCGGCCCGGCGCAGCAGGCCGGAGCGCTCCTCGAAGCCGGTGGCCCGCTGGAGCACCGCCGCCTCGGCGGCCCGGCCGAGGGCCAGTTCGAGCGCGTCCCGGCCCAGCGGCTCGAAGGTCTCCAGGGTCTCGCCGGTGGCCGGGTTCACGGTCGCGATCACCATCGTGCACCTCCGTGGGGCGTCAGGGGGATCAGGGGGCTCAGGCCGGGTGGTCGGCGATCCGCTCGGCGGCCTCCCGGGCGCGGGCGCCGCTGCGGGTGCGGCCGGGGGCCACGTGGCGGTACGGGAAGCGGCGGACGTACTCGGCCTCCAGCTGGCCGCAGCGGAGCGTGTGGCGGCTGAGCGCCTCCTCGGAGCCGTACAGGAAGGTCTCGTGGCGGGTGCGGTGCAGCTGCTGGAGCTCGCGCAGCAGCAGGCCGGTCTCCAGCTCCGCGGCCGGGGACGCCGAGCGGGCGGGTTCCCGGGCGGCGTGGGGGTGGTGGGCGTCGGGGCGGGGTGTCGGGGTGCAGCATGGACGCCTCCTCGGCGTTCGGCCCCCCTGGGTACCGACTGCCCCCGTCCCACACCGGGAAACGGGCAAGTGGGTGCAGAAGGTGCAGAACCAGTTTCCCCGCCAGCCCCGAGGGCACCAGCAGCCACATGGATCCCGTGCAGGCACTGGAGCGGATCGCCTACCTGCTGGAGGTCGAGCAGGGCGAGGCCTACCGGGTGCGCGCCTTCCGCCAGGCCGCCGAGGCGGCCCGGGCCTTCCTCGCGCAGACCCCCGACCCGGCCGCGCTGGCCGCGAAGGGGAGCGGGGCTGCCCGGCATCGGGACCACCAGTGCCCGGGTGATCGCCGAGGCGGCGGCCGGGCGGACGCCGACCTACCTCGACGGGCTGGAGCGCCGGGTGACGCCGCCCCGGGCGGCGGGACGGGGCGGCCGCCGATCTGGCCGCCGCGCTGCGCGGGGACTGCCACCTGCACTCCGACTGGTCCGACGGCACCGTGCCGATCGAGCGGATGGCCCGGGCCGCGATCGAGCTCGGCCACCAGTGGGCGGTGCTCACCGACCACTCGCCGCGGCCTCACCGTCGCGCACGGCCTGAGCGCCGAGCGGCGCTGCGCCAACAGCTGGACGTGGTGGCCGGGTTGAACGAGACGCTGGCGCCGTTCCGGCTGCTCACCGGCATCGAGTGCGACATCCTCGACGACGGTTCACTGACCAGGAGGACGAACTCCTGGACCGGCTGGACGTGGGTGGTCGGCTCCGTGCACTCCAAGCTGCGGATGGACCCGCTGCCGATGACCCGCCGTCTGCTGGCCGCCGTGCGCAACCCCCGGATGGACGTGCTCGGCCACTGCACCGGGAGGCTGGTCGGGTCCAGGACCCGGCCGGAGTCCCGCTTCGACGCCGAGAAGGTCTTCGCCGCCTGCGCCGAGAGCGGGCACCGCCGTCGAGATCAACTGCCGCCCCGAGCGCCGGGATCCGCCGTCGCGGCTGATCGCGCTCGCGGTCGAGGCCGGGTGCCTCTTCTCGATCGACACCGACGCGCACGCCCCCGGCCAGCTCGCCCTGGCAGCCCTACGGCTGCGACCGGGCGGCCGCCGCCGGGATCACCGCCGAACGGGTCGTCACCACCTGGACGGAGCGTCAACTCCTCGACTGGCGCGGGATGAGTGAGCAGCCCGAGGTGGTGCACACCGAAGTCGGCGGGCGGCGGCTGCGGTTGACCCACCTGGAGAAGGTGCTCTACCCGCGGTCGGGTGGACCAAGGCCGAGCGGTGCACTACTACGCCTCGTGTGGCGCCGAGGGCGCTGCCGCACCTGGCCGGGCGGCCGGCCTCCTTCCTGCGCTTCCCCGAGGGCGTCACCGGGCAGCGGGTTTCTGGGCCAAGCGGGTGCCCGGCGGGGCACCGGACTGGCTCACCACGCTGGACGTCGAGCACCGGGAGGGGACGTTCCGTCAGGTGGTGGTGGCCGACCTGCCGACGCTGGTCTGGGCGGCCAACCTCGGGGGCGCTGGAGCTGCACGTCCCGCAGTGGCGGGGCGCCCCCGAGCAGCACGACCGGCTGGGTGATCGACCTGGACCCGGGCCGGGGACCACGGTGGTGGAGTGCTGCGCCGTCGCGCTGGCGGCCCGTCGGCTGCTCGCCGCCGACGGGCTGACGGCCTTTCCGAAGACCTCCGGGGCCAAGGGACTGCACCTGCTGGTGCCGCTGCACCCCGTGCCCGAACGGGCCGCCACCGACTACGCCCGGCGGCTGGCCGGGCAGTTGCGGGCGGCGGCGCCGGGGCTGATCGTCGACCGGATGGAGAAGTCGCTGGCGCCGCGGCCGGATCTTCGTCGACTGGTCCCAGAACACCAGTGCCAAGACCACCGTCGCCCCCTACTCCCTCCGGGCCGGCGAGCGTCCTCTGGTCTCCACCCCCGTCCCCTGGACCGCCGTGGAGTCCTGCCGCCACCCCACTGAGCTCGAGTTCACCCCCGAGCAGGTCCTCGCCCTCCCCGAGGACCCGATGGCCGCCCTCACCGCCCCTCGCCACCTGGGCCGACTGCCCGGTGCGTAGCGCGGCTTGTGTGAGGGGACGAACGCGCGTCGGTCGGCGGGTGGGGCGGGGCCGGCTGGTGGACTGAGGGGATGTCAGAGCGACGGGCGACGTGGATGTTTCCGGAGGGGCACGCGAAGGCGCGGCTCGGGCCGGTGCTGTTGGTGCTGACCTTCGCCGGGGGGCTGGTGGACGCGGTGAGCTTCCTGGACCTCGGGAAGGTGTTCGTGGCCAACATGACCGGGAACGTGGCCTTCCTCGGGCTGGCGCTGGCCGGGGTGTCGGAGCTGTCGGCGCCCGCCTCGGGGACGGCGCTGGGGCGGGTTCCTGTGGGGGCGGCGGTGGCGGGCCGGTGGGGCGGGAGCGGCTGGCGCTGGTGGTGTGGGTGCAGGCGGGGCTGGTGGCGGTGTCGCTGGGGCGGCTGTGGCTGGACGGCGGGCGGTACGCGGTGCTGGTGCCGCTGGCCCTCGGGATGGGACTGCCAGAACGGCGTGGTGCACAGCTCGCGTGCCGGACCTGGCGACCACGGTGGTGACCAGGACGCTGGCCGGGCTGGGCCGCCGACGGGCGCCGGGGCGGCGGCCCGGCGGCGGGTGCTGAGCGTGGTCCGCGCTCTTCCTCGGCGCGCTGTGGCCGGCGGCCTGCCTGCACCTGTGGGTCGACCCGCGCTCGGCACTGGGCGGAGTGCTGGCGCTGCTGGTGGAGTGGCCGCCTGGGAGACGGCCGCGCCCCGGCGGACCAGGAGGTCGGCCGGGGCGGCGGGCGGGATGACGGCGCGTCAGAGCAGGTCGGGTGGACCAGTAGTACCAGAACCTGTCGAGGATCAGCAGGGCGATCACCGCGTACCAGAGGGCCGGGACGGCCCCAGTGGTAGCGGGCGGCCTCGCGGACCACCGGCTTCAGGGGCTTCGGGACGGGGAATCACGCCGCTGCGCAGGTTGTGCAGGGTGGTGTACCAGAACAGCGGGATCATCGCGGCCCAGACCACCATGCAGTACGGGCAGAGCGCGCCGATGGAGTAGAGCGTCTGCGTCATCAGCCAGGTGACGAAGCCGATCCCGAACAGCACCCCGGCCTGGAGCCCGAGCCAGAACCAGCGCCGGTAGGCCGCGCCGGCCAGGATGCCCGCGCCGACGGCGGTGACACCGCGAAGGCGGCCAGGCCGATCAGGGAGTTGGGGAAGCCGAAGACCGAGGCCTGGTCACTGGTCATCACCGAGCCGCAGCTGATGATCGGGTTGATCGAGCAGCTGGGGACGTAGGACGGGTCCTGGAGGATCTTGATCTTGTCCCAGGGTCAGTACCGCGGAGGCGGCCAGCCCGAGCAGTCCCGGTGACGACGAACAGCCAGGCGAGTTTCCGGCCCGCCGCGACCGGGGCCGTCACTTGGCCGCCGTGGTCTGCTCGACCAGGGCCTTGAAGGCGTCGCCGGTGATCACCTTGTTGTCCGGGAAGACGTTCAGCTGCTTTGCCGTCCAGCAGCACCGAGGGGGTGCCCGAGACGCCGGAGTCGTCGAAGGCCTTGGAGACCTTGGCGACCCACGGCAGGTAGGTGCCCTCGTTGACCGCCTTCACGAAGGCGTCGGTCTTCAGGCCGGGCACCTTGTCGGCCAGGTTGAGCATCGCCTCGGCGGAGCCGAAGCCGTCCTTGCTCTCGTCGGGCTGGTTGGCGTAGAGCACGTCGTGGAAGGCCTTGAACTTGTCCACGCCCTCGTTCAGGGCGGCGGCCGTCGCGTTGAGCGCGGTCTTGGAGCCCTTGCCGCCGAGGTTGCGGTCCAGGAACGTGGCGAAGTGGTACTCGATCTTGTAGGTGCCGTCGTCGGCCAGCTGCTGGATGGTCTTCCCGGCGCTGGTCTCCAGCTTCTCGCAGATCGGGCAGCGGAAGTCCTCGTAGACCGCGAGGGTGTGCGGGGCGTCGGCCTTGCCGTAGGTCACCACGGTGCCGTCGCCGGTCGCGTTGGCGGGGACCACCAGCGGGCCGCTCGCGGCGGAGGTGTCGGAGGAGCCGCCGGTGGAGGCGACGGCGGCGGCGATGCCGCCGACCAGGGCGAGCACGAGGGCGGTGGAGACGCCGACCACGACGCGGCGGCGGGTCTTCGCGGCCTTCTGCTCGCGGGCGTGCTGCTCGCGCATGCGGGCGGTGGCGGACTGGTTCTGCTTCTTCTGCTGGTTGCTGCTCATGGCGGTGCGTCGGTTCCTGTCGCTGCGGAGGTCCTGGGGCGGGCGCGCCGGTCGTGCGGAAGGGCGCGCGGGGCGAGGGCCTGCGGGTGACGGGACGTCAGGGGTGACGGGTGGTCAGCAGGCCTGGGCGCACGCCGGGGGGCCGCGGCGCAGCGTGGGCCTCAGCAGGACGTCCTCGGCCGGGATCCGTTCGCGGGTCGAGGAGGGGATGGGCAGCCGGAGCACCGGGCGGGCCGGGAGCGGCGTCACCAGGCGGAGGAACCGCCAGGCGCCGGCGAGCAGTTCGCCGAGGGTGCGGCCGGCGGCGGCCTGGCCGCGCAGGGCGGATTCGCCGAGGCGCAGCGCCCAGGCGGCCAGCACGGCCACCAGCAGGTGGCCCGCGAGCACCGGGATGCCGGCCAGCGGGGCGGGGGTGGAGCCGGGGTCGAGCAGGAACTCGCCGATCGAACCGCCGGAGCAGACCAGCGGCTTGAGGCCGCCGAGCGGCGGTGCGCCGGGGCCGGTGCAGGCCTGCTGTCCGAGGTCGAAGACGGCGCCGACGGCCAGCTGGGTGGGGAGCAGCACCGCGAGGATGCGCGCGAAGCTGCGGTTGGAGCCGATGAAGGCGTGGCCCACGGCGTAGACGGCGGCCGCGGCCACCGCGACGGTGGTCAGCGGCAGGGCCCGGCCGGTCAACAGGACCTGGCCGAGGGCGGCGAGGGGCACCACGAGTGCGGTGAACACCGCGGCCCGCGTCGCCCTGGTCGCCTGACTGCCCTTCATGACGATCGAGTCTGCCATGCGGCGGGGGCCTCGCGGGGCGTCTGTGAGTGGCTTCACGGTTGTTCGCTGCGTATAAGGACGGGCGGCGCTGACCTGCGGGAAGGTGCCCGGCCGGGCCGCGTAGGATGGCTCGATGCCGATTCCCAAAGCCGAACTGCACCTGCACGTCGAGGGCACCCTGGAGCCCGAGCTGGCCTTCCGGCTGGCCGAGCGGAACGGGGTCGAGCTCCCCTTCGACGGGGTCGAGGAGCTGCGGGCCGCCTACCGCTTCGACGACCTCCAGTCCTTCCTGGACCTCTACTACCGGCTGATGGACGTCCTGCGCACCGAGCGGGACTTCACCGAGCTGGCCGAGGCCTACCTGGAGCGGGCCGCTGCGCAGGGCGTGCGGCACGCGGAGATCTTCTTCGACCCGCAGGCGCACACCGCCCGGGGCGTGGACATCGGCACGGTGATCAGGGGGCTCGGCGCGGCGCTGGACCGCAGCGAGGGCCGGTACGGGATCACCACCCGGCTGATCCTCTGCTTCCTGCGCGACGAGAGCGCCGAGTCGGCGCTGGCCACGCTGGCCGCGGCCGAGCCGTACCTGGACCGGATCACCGCCGTCGGCCTGGACTCGGCCGAGGTGGGGCACCCGCCGGTGAAGTTCGTCGAGGTCTACCGCCGGGCCCGCGAGCTGGGCCTGCGGGCGGTCGCGCACGCGGGCGAGGAGGGCCCGGCCTCGTACGTGTGGGAGGCGCTGGACCTGTTGCGGGTGGAGCGGATCGACCACGGGCTGCGCTGCCTGGAGGACGAGGAGCTGGTGGAGCGGCTGGTGCGGGAGCGGATCCCGCTGACGGTCTGTCCGTTCTCCAACGTCCGGCTGCGCTGCGTGGACACGCTGGCCGACCATCCGCTGCGGCGGATGCTGGACGCCGGGCTGGTCGCCACCGTGAACTCGGACGACCCGGCCTACTTCGGCGGCTACGTGGACGAGAACCTGATCGCGACGGCGCAGGCGCTCGGTCTGACGGTGGACCAGCAGTACCTGCTGGCGCGCAACTCCTTCGAGGCGAGCTTCCTGGACGAGGAGGCCAGGGGCCGCTACCTCGCCGAGCTGGAGGCCCACCGGAGCGCCTCGCGGTAGCGCTTGGGCCGAGCGGGTGAAGGCCGCGCGCGGCGCGGGTGTCGCGCCCTCGGCGGTGCGGCGGGCCGGTCTACTGTGGGCGCATCGCCCGGTGGAGTGGCCGAGTGGCGAGGCGACGGCCCGCAAGGCCGTTCACAGGGGTTCGAATCCTTTCTCCACCTCGGACGCGTGATGGTGGGCCGCCGGCCGTGCGGCCCACCATCGGTGCGTCCGGGCTCAGTGCGGGACCACCTCAGTACAGGACCACGGAGAGCCGGGCCGGGCCGGTCGGGGTGGTGGTGTCGCAGAAGTAGTTGACCGCGCGGTGGCTGTCCACGTACGCCTGGCCGGCCGCGTGGCAGGAGGCGGCGGTCGGGTAGACGCCGACGTAGGTGTAGCTGAACGCCTGTGCGGCCGGAGCGGTGAGCAGGGCGGTGCCGGTGGTCAGGAGGCCGGCCACGGCGACGGTGGAGAGTGCCTTGCGGAGCGACATGAGTGGGTTTCCCTCCCTCGGGTGAGCGCCGGGGTCCTCGTCCCTGCGCTTCGTCGAGGAGCCTCCTCCGAATGTGAAGACGGAGCAATGGTAGAGACCAATTCCGACCGGAAGTATGCGGTGGTTCGGTGAAGGCGCAGGTCGCGGGCGCAGCTGACGGGAAGACGATCATTTTCCGGACAGTTCTTGCACTGTCCGGCACCTGACAGGCCGTCAGCAAGGGCCCTCGGTTAAATCCGGTGCGCCGGGCCGGACGCGCTCGCTAGGCTCGCGGCACTGACCGGGCGTCAGCCCGCTCCGCGCGGGCGGCGTCAGCCCGCTCCGCGCGGGCGGCGCCAGACCGCACACGAGGGGAGCCACGGCCATGCGCGAGCACAGCGCCGTCCACGCTCCCCGGGGCCGGTCAACGGTGATCCTGGTGTCTCGCGCCGCCCGGTGCCGGCTGCGCGCCCCGCACCGCAGGCCCGGGACGACCCCGGCCCGCCCGCACGCCCGCTGAGGCCTGCGGCCGGCCGCGTCCGGGCGAATCGCGCCGTCCTGTCCGGGAACTCCCCGAAAGGCCAACGGCCGTGCGAACCGAGCGACTTCACCACACCGAGCATGACCTCACCACCGTCCGCAACCTGGGCATCCTGGCCCACGTGGACGCCGGGAAGACCACCGTCACCGAACGCGTCCTGTACGCCACCGGCACCACCCACCGGCGCGGCGAGGTCCACGACGGCACCACCGTCACCGACTTCGACCCGCAGGAGCGCGACCGGGGCATCACCATCTTCGCCGCCGCCGTCACCTGCACCTGGGCCGGCCACCGGATCAACCTGATCGACACCCCGGGCCACGTCGACTTCGCCGACGAGGTGGAGCGCTCGCTGCGCGTGCTGGACGGCGCCGTCGCCGTCTTCGACGCGGTGGCGGGAGTCGAACCGCAGAGCGAGGCGGTCTGGCGGCAGGCCGACCGGCACGGCGTGCCCAGGATCGCCTTCGTCAACAAACTCGACCGCACCGGCGCCGACTTCGACGCCGCGGTGGCCTCCATCCGGGACCGGCTGCACACCGTTCCGCTGCCGGTGCAGCTGCCGATCGGCCGCGAGGGAGGCTTCGCCGGCGTGGTGGACCTGCTGCGGATGACGGCGCTGCTCTGGGCCGACGGGGCAGAGACCGCCGCGCAGGTCGAGATCCCGGCGGAGCTGCGCGCGGAGGCGGAGCTGCGCCGACGTCAACTGGACGAGCGGGTGGCCGAGTTGCACCCCGGAGCGTTCGATGAGTACTGCGTGGCAGGGGAGTTGGGCGTCGGGACGCTCACGGCCGCACTGCGCGACCTCACCCGTGAGGGCGCCGCCGTGGTGGTGCTCGGCGGCTCGGCCTACAGGAACCGGGGCGTGGAGCCCCTGTTGGACGCGGTGGTGGCCTACCTGCCCTCACCGCTGGACGTCCCGCCGGTGCGCGGCACCGTCGACGGCCCGGACGGCCACGGCACGGCCGTCCGGCCGCCCGATCCGGCGGCGCCGTTCGCCGGGCTGGTCTTCAAGGTGCAGGCGGCGCCGACCGGCCGGCTCAGCTACCTGCGGATCTACTCCGGCACCCTCAGGAAGGGGGACACCGTGCTCGACACCACCACCGGCCGCACCGAACGGGCCGCCCGCATCCTGCGGGTCCGCGCCGACCGGCACACCGACACCGCCGAGGCGGTGGCCGGGGACATCGTGGCGCTGATCGGCCCGAAGGCGGCCCGCCCCGGTGCCACCCTGGCCGCCCCGTCGGCGCCCCTGGTGCTCGAACCCCCGCGCACCGCCGAGCCGGTGGTCTCGGTGGCGGTCGAGGCGCGGCTCGGCGCCGACACCGACCGGCTGGCGGCCGCGCTGGCCAGGCTCACCGAGGAGGACCCGTCCCTGACGGCGCGCACCGACCCGGAGACCGGGCAGACGGTGCTCTCCGGCATGGGCGAGCTCCACCTCGAGGTCGCGGTGGAGACGCTCCGCCGGGTGCACACCCTGGACGTCACCGCAGGGCGGCCCCAGGTCGCGTACCGGGAGACGGTCGGACGGGGCGTCAGCGGCCAGGTGCACCGGCACGTCAAACAGGACGGTGGATCGGGGCAGTTCGCGCACGTGGTCCTGGACGTCGAACCGCTGCCGGCGGGGGAGGGGCCGGGCTTCGAGTTCCGCTCCACCGTCACCGGAGGGCGGGTGCCGGCCGAGTACGTCCGGGCGGTGGAGGCCGGCTGCCGGGACGCCCTGGTGGACGGACCGCTCGGCGGCCACCCCGTCACCGGTCTGCGGGTCACCCTGACCGACGGGGCGACCCATGTGAAGGACTCCTCGGAGCCCGCCTTCCGCACCGCCGGGCGGAACGGGCTGCGGGAGGCCCTGCGGGCCTGCGCGATGGTCCTGCTGGAGCCGGTCGCCGAGGTCACCGTCACGGTGCCCGAGGAGGCCGTCGGCACGGTGATCGGCGACCTGTCCGCCCGGCGCGGCCGGGTCACCGGCTCCACCGCGCGGGCCGGTACGGCGGTGGTCACGGCCGCTGTGCCGATGGTCGAACTCTTCGGCTACGCGACGCGGTTGCGCAGCCGGACGCAGGGCCGCGGCTCCTTCACCGCGCGCCCTGACGGCTACGCACCGGCCTGAGCGGGGGTAGGGGCGCGAGGAACTGCGCGCTGCGGGAGTCACTGACTCGACTGCCGGGTGCGGAGAATCACTTGCAAGTGAGCATCCGTACCCGGCAGATGGTCGGCTTCTTCCGCTTCGCGCAGTTCCTCGCGCCCCTGGGGCAGCCACCTTCGCCCCGCTTCGTCAGACCGGGCGGGGCACCCAGCCGGCCTCGTCCCAGGCGCGGAGCTGGGCGGCCTTGGGCGTGGCGGCGAGGGTGGCCACGGCCGGGCCGCCGAGCAGCAGGGTGCTCGGGGTGTCCGGGCGGAAGGCGGGCCAGGTGAGGGAGTTCGGGCTGCCCGGGTGGCCGTGGCGGGCGAAGGAGGCGATCAGGTCGATGAAGGTGTCCGAGACCCGGCGCTCCAGCGGGCCGTCGCCGAACTCCGGTGCGTTGGCCGGCGTGGCGAAGGTGCCGAACAGGAACGGCGAGGTCGCCTCGTGCGGGGTGCCGAACCACGGCGCCCGCACCGGGTGGGTGAACTCCAGTCGGTGGTGCGGGCGTTCGGAGCGCTGGGCACGGCGCTCGGCGAGACGGACGATCAGGTAGCGGAACAGGCCGTCGCCGTGGATCTCGGTGAAGAGCGAGAGCGGGTCGGCGGCCCGGCCCTCCGCCGTGGCGGCGGCCCGGTAGGCGGTGACCAGCTGCTCGGCCAGGCCGGCGGGCGGTCGGGCCGCGCCGCGGAGCAGGTACCGCCGGACGGTGTCCAGCAGTTCGGCATCGGTGGTGGGCGTCGGCACCGGGGTCGGGGAGCCGGGGCCGGTGAAGAAGGAGCCCTCGGTGGCGGCGTTCACCGAGAGCACCGGCAGCCCCGGGTCCGGGAGCTGGTGGTCGTAGCCGCGCATCCAGCGGCCGTCCACCACCGGCCCCCGGTACTCCCGGCCGCTGGCCAGCGGCCGGGAGTCGGCCGGACCGGCGAACAGGCCGTCCCAGGCGTCCCGCAGGGCCGCGGCCGGTATCTCCCGCAGACCGGGAACGGTGGTGCCCAGCTTGGCGGCCACCGTCTCGAAGGCGGTCCGGGAGTCCTCGGGCGTGAGCGCCAGGGCCGGGGCCCAGACGTGCGCGGCGCTGATCGGCACGATCCGGCGCAGCAGCGGCCGGACCTCCGGCAGCAGGGCGAGCTGCCAGGTGGAGGACCCTCCGGCGGAGGTCCCGACCAGGGTGATGTTGCCCGGATCGCCGCCGAACGCACGGGCGTTGGCCGCCACCCAGCGCAGCAGGGCGGCCTGGTCCTGGAGGCCCCAGTTGGCGAACGACCCGGTGCGCGGGTCGTCGAGCCGCTCGTGCAGGCCGAAGCCGAAGACGCCCAGGCGGTAGTTGAAGGTCACCACCACCAGATCGCCGCGCTCGGCCAGCCGCGCACCGTCGTAGGTCGGCAGGCTGCCGGCCCCCAACTTCCAGCCGCCGCCGTGCACGTAGACCAGCACCGGGCGGGCGCCGGTGACCCCGGGGGTCCAGACGTTGGCGTACAGCGAGTCCTCGCTGCTGCCCGGCAGCACGGTCTGGAAGGAGGGCGCCGAGAAGACGGTCGCCTCCCGCACGCCGTCCCAGGGCTGCGGCGGGCGCGGCGAGGCGAACCGCAGCGGCCCGACCGGGGGTTGCGCGTACGGGACGCCGCGGAAGACCGCCACGGCACCGGCCGCCGCGCCGCGCACCCAGCCGGCGGTGGTGCGGGCCAGTGGGACCGCGGTGGCGGTGGCCAGCTCCTCCTCGGACTCGGCGGCCGCGGGCTGCGAGGTCACCGTCGCGACGGCCGTCGTGGCGGCGGCGGTGGCGAGGGCGCCGGCGGACAGGAAGGTGCGGCGGGACGGGCCGGGCGATCGCATCACGGGCTCCTCGGGCGACACGGTGACCCGGCCGAGTCTGCGACGCCTCCGGCGGGAGCTCCATCGGCACCGTGGCACTCCGTCAGATCCCGCGGGCCGCCCCGTCCACGAGGCGGCCCCGGGGGAGAGCGCGAGGGCTCACGGCACCGCCGGGGCGGTGACGCCCGCGTGCCGGGCGTACCCGTCGTCGCCGTCGCTGTCGGAGTTGACGCTGGTGGTGATCGAGGAGGCGCCGTAGGCGACGATGCCCAGGATGATGAAGACCACCAGCAGGGCCCGGCCCGAACTGCCCATCACCAGCGGGCGGGTGGCCGAGACCGGGCCGCTCCCGGGCACCGTGTCGAGGGCGTCCTCGCCGAACAGGCCCTTCGGGTAGGCGGAGCTGAGCATCAGGAAGTAGGCCTGGTAGCGGAACCGGTAGCGGGTGATGGCCGCGGTGGCCTCGAAGAGCGGCCGCGGCATCCGGCCGAGGACCAGCACCACCAGCCAGCTGATGAAGCCGACCGCCCACCAGCCGCTCATCAGCACGCCCTGGATGATCGCGGCCGGGATCACCAGGACGAGGCGGAAGAAGACCGCCAGCCGGTTCAGCTCACCGGGCCGCACCTCCGTCCGGACGGGGTGCTCCGGCGCGTCGAAGCGGAACGGCGGGTAGGAGTCCACCAGCAGCATCAGGTACGACTCCAGCCGGACGCCGTACGCCACGTACCCGGAGAGGAAGCCCGCCGCGAACTCCGGCAGCCGGCCGGTGAACAGGGCGCCGAACCAGCCCAGCACGGCGACCACGAAGGCCACGATCGACAGCAGCCAGAACACGATGAACTGCGGGATCAGCAGCAGCATCCGGAAGAACACGGTGAGCCGGCTCTGCCGCCCGGGCTCCGGCACGTCCATCGCGGGCAGCCACTCCCGGCCGCCCGCGGGCAGTGTCGCGGATGCGTCCCACATGCTGTCTCCCTGAGGCCTCGTCAGCTTCCCCCTGCTCCGAACATCGCAGGAGCGGAGGCCGCCCGCCCGCCGGACTGGCCCGAACGGGCTCGGCGGGGCGGGGCCGGGTGGGCCGGGCCGGGCGGGGCCGGACCCGGTGGGCCTCAGGAGTGCCCGGCCTCCAGGTCCAGCAGCTGCCGCTTGCGGTCGAGCCCGCCCGCGTAGCCGGTGAGCGAGCCGTCCGCGCCCACCACCCGGTGGCAGGGGCGGACCACCAGCAGCGGGTTGGCGCCGATGGCCGCGCCGAGCGCGCGGACGGCGGCCCGGGGGAGGCCGGCCTGATCGGCCAGCGCGCCGTAGCTGGTGGTGGAGCCGTACGGCAGCCGCTCCAGCGCGGCCCAGACCCGGCGCTGGAACTCGGTGCCCCGGGAGGTGAACTCCAGGTCGAAGCCGTCCGACCCGCCCGCGAAGTACGCCCGCAGCTGGCTCGCCACCTCCCGGAAGGCGGCGGCGTCCTCGACCCAGTCGGGCCGGACCACGGCCGCGTTCCGCTGGCCGGTCATCGAGACCGAGGCGAGCGCCAGACCGCCCCTCGCGGTGGCGGAGTCCTCGCCGACCAGCAGCAGCGGGCCGCAGGGGCTGTCGAGGGTGGTGTAACGGGTGGTCACGTTCTCTCCCGGGGACGGGTCCTTGCCTACGCTCCCCACTCTGCCCGGGGCGGACCCGCCCGACCGGCGGAAATGCGACATCGCGTCAGGAGCCGGCGCCGCCGCGGAAGAGGTGGCGCAGGCGCTCGGCGAACTCCTCGTTCTCCTGCCGGCGGTGCTCCTGGTGCTCGGCCTTCACCGCCTCCTCGGCCCTGTGCTGGGCCATCCGGACCTCGGCCTCGACCTCCTCGGAGGGGATCCGGGCCACCTCGCCGCCCAGCCGGGCGGCGATCTCGTCGGCGGCGGCGGGATCGGTCTCCTTGACCGAGGCGACCAGCAGGTTGCCGCCGTCGTCGACCAGGGCGCTGATCACCGTCAGGCCCTCCAACGCGTCCTGCGCGTCCTTGCTCTCGGAGGCCGAGCCCAGCACCGCCCCGGCGCCCAGCCCGAGGGCCAGCCCGACCGGGCCGCCGAGCAGGCCGAGCAGCGCCCCGACGGCGCTGAACGCCATGGTCCGGCGCCCGGTGTCCGGCGTGAAGCTGTCGGCGATGTCGAGGTACCCCTCGGCGGAGCGCTGGAGGATCGCGGCCCCCGGCCACCCCCGGCAGGCGGGTGACGTCGTGGAAGGCCTCGAAGGTGTGGGTCGGGTCCTTGAAGGTGTAGAAGAGGACGTTGTCGTCACCGGACATGTTCTGACTGCCCCTCACGGCTGGACGCGGGTCACCCCGTTACCGCTCCGACGCTAGCCGGGCCGCGCCCGCCGCGCCCCCTCAGGGAGCGGGCGGCTGCACCGGACGGCCCTGACGGGCGCTCACCACCATGGCGTAGGTGCCGCCGACGGCGGAGACCAGCCCGGCGAAGGCGGTGATCAGCTCGGCCACGGAGGGGCCGTCGTCCGGGGCGGCCGTGGCGGAGGCGGGGGCGGGCAGCACCACGAAGACCGTGGTGGCCGGTGCCGGCGTGACGGGTGCGGCCGTCGGTGTGGTCGGCCCGCTCGTGACCGCCGACGTCGTGACCGCCGACGTCGTGACCGCCGGCGTCGTGGGCGGCTGGGTGGACGGCGGCTGGGTGAGCGGCGGCTGCGTCGCGGGAGTCGCCGGCAGGGCGGTCTGCGGTACGCCGCTGGTGCTGGGGCCGGGGACGGCGCCCGAGGGCCCGCCCGAGCCGCCCGGCAGCAGGCCGAGCACCCCGACCGCCAGCGCGGCCAGCCCGGCCGCGAGCAGCAGCGCTCCTACGGTCATCAGGCCCCGCCCCGACGGCTTGCTGATGCTGCGCATGGTCGTCCCCCGTCCCCCGTGCCCCTCGGCGGTCCCCCGACCCCCGGCGGCGCGCCGGGCAAGGCCGGTGGTCTGTCTATCCCATGAGGGAGCGTCAGGTCCACCGCGATCCCGCGCCCCGGGCGGCGTCACACGGCTGCCCCCTCGGCGGTCGCGGATCCGCCGCCGGGTCGGGAGAGTGGAGGGAGCGGTCGAGGAGAGGAGCGCAGCCGTGGTCACCCGTCAGGGCCTGTCCAACCGCGCCCTCGCGCTCTGGCTGCTCGGCGTCACGGCCCTGGTGCTGTACCTGGGCGAGTTCACCGGCACCTCGATCCGGATGGTCGGCCTGCTGGCCTTCCTCCCCGCCCTGGCCGCCGCCTTCTGCACCGTCCCGCAGACCGCCTTCACCGCCTGCTGGACCCTGGTCACCGTGGCCGCGGCGCTGTTCGGGTACAACCCGCGCGAGCTCGGCGACTCGCTCCTGATGATCGGACTCACCGCCGCGATCGGCGGCCTGTCGGTGACCGGCAGCTGGTACCGGATCCGCCGCGAGGAGGAGCTGCTGCGGCTGCGCTCCACCGCCACCGCCATGCAGCAGCGCATCCTGCGCCCGCTCCCGCAGCGCACCGCCGACCTGCTGGCCGAGGGGGTCTACGAGCCCGTCCAGGAGGACAAGCTGGTCGGCGGGGACATCTACGACGTGGCCGCCTCCGCGCACGGCACCCGGGTGCTGATCGGCGACGTCCAGGGCAAGGGCCTGGCCGCGATCGGGGTGGCCTTCGCGGTGATCGGCGCCTTCCGGGAGGCCGCGCACCGGGAGCCGACGCTGGCGGGGGTGGCCGAGGCGCTGGAGGCGGCGGTGGTGCGGCACAACGCCTACGCGGCCGAGCTCGGCGAGAGCGAGCGCTTCGCCACCGCCCTGGTGCTCGGCTTCGACGGCACCGACACCGCCGAGGTGGTCGGCTGCGGGCACGAGGCGCCGTACCTGCTGCGGCCCGAGCGCGCGCCGCTGGCCGTCCCGCTGGCGGAACCGGGGCTGCCGCTCGGCCTCGGCGAGCTGGCGGACGGGCCGCGTCCGGTGGGCCGCTTCGGCTTCCCGCCCGACGCCACCCTGGTGCTCTGCACCGACGGCCTCACCGAGGCCCGCTCCGCCGACGGCACCTTCTTCCCGCTGGCCGAACGGCTGGCCGCGGCCCGTGGCCTGCAGCCGGGCCGGCTCGCCGACCACCTGCTGGCCCAGGCCCAGGCGTACACGGCGGGCCGCCAGCAGGACGACATCGCGATCCTGACGATCCGTCGGCCCTGACGCCCCGTCCGGTCCGCGCGGTCACCGGTCTGGACCAGCTGCTGATGGCGTACGCTCACGCTTCAGCGCTGCCATCGAGGGGGTGGTGGGCACCCGTACGAGCAGTCAGGAGACAGCACCGTGAGCGCGATCTCGGACACGGACCTCGACGAGCACCCGGAGCGGGCCGGGACGCCGCCGGAGGGCGCACGGCAGGAGCCGCCGCCCGGGGAGTCGCCGACCGCCTGGATCCGTCGCGCCGCCCACGAGTACGGTCCGGCCCTGGCCGTCTACGGCACGGTGAAGCTGACCGGCTTCACGGTCTTCATGTGGCTGCTCGGCTGGTCCGGCGACTACCTCGCGAACAACCCCCGGTTCGGCGGCGGCGCCAAGCCCTGGGACGTGGTGGGCGGCTGGGACGGCTGGTGGTACCAGCAGATCGCCGTCAACGGCTACCACCCCGCCCCGATCAAGGTGATCGGCCCGCCGCCGTTCGAGTTCGAGCAGAACTCGGTGGCCTTCTTCCCGCTCTACCCCGGCGCCATGAAGCTGGTCTCCGCCGTCACCGGCCTCGGCCCGTACGGGGCCGGCATGGTGGTCTCGATCCTCGCCTCCTTCGTCGCGGCCGCCGGGATCTACGCCCTGACGGCCCGTCTGTTCGACCGCCGCACCGGCGTCATCGCCGCCGCCGTCTGGGGGTTCTTCCCCGGCTCCGGCGTCGAGTGGGCGGTCTACTCCGACTCGCTGTTCGTCGCGCTCGCCGCCTGGTCCTGCTACCTGATCGTGGAGCGCCGCTGGCTGGCCGCCGGGGTCACCGTCTTCGTCGCCGGGCTCAACCGGCCGACCGCCGCCGCCCTGGTCGCCGCGCTCGGGGTGGCCGCGCTGATCGCCCTCTACCAGCGTCGGGACGGCTGGCTCGGGCCGGTCAGCGCCCTGGTCATCGCCCCGCTCGGCTTCGTCGGCTACCTGGCCTGGGTGAACTGGCGGATGGGTGACTGGGGCGGCTACTTCAAGCTCCAGAAGGGCGCCTGGCTGCACTTCTTCGACTACGGCGACCACACCTTCACGGTGCTGAAGACGCTCCTCCTCGGCAAGGGCGTCTACGCCTTCACCTATCCGACCGAGGACATGATCGCGCTCTTCCTGGTGCTCCTGCTGCCGCCGCTGCTCTTCCTGCTCGTCCGGCTCAAGGTCCCGGTCTTCCTACTCGTCTACACCGCGGTCACCATCGTCCTGGTGCTCGGCAGCTCCCAGATCTTCGGCAACACCTCCCGCTACCTGTTGCCGGTCTTCCCGCTCTTCCTGCCGATCGCGGTGGCGCTGCGCCGCCTCTCCCTCCCGGCCCTCGGGGCCCTGGTGGGATGGGCGGCGATCGCCTCCGGCTGGTACGCGGGCTATGTCCTCTTCGAGCTGGGCATCCCGTAGACCGGACGGCTCAGCGGCCGGCTCAGCGGCTGGCTCACCGGCCGGGTCAGTGGCCGAGGAGGACCGGGTTGGTGAGGGCGGCCATCGGGCCCCAGGGCAGGTCGGGGCCCATGGCGTTGCCCCGGCCCGGGGAGCCGTCGGGCCTGGGGTGGCGGACCTCGGCGCGGACGTAGGCGGCGAGCGAGGCGGTGGTGCGCCAGACGAGGACGCCCGTGCCGCTCGCGGGGAGGGTCTCCTGGCGGAGCTGGCCCTCGTCGGTGATCAGGCGCAGGGTGCCGTTCGGGACGCCCGAGACGGACAGCCGGACGTCCACCGGGGCGTCCGGGGCGACCGCCAGGCGCTCGCCGATGCCGGCCATGCGGCCCGCGCCGACGGCCGTCAGGTCGAGCTGCACGGCGGTGGAGCCGGCGATCCAGCTGCGGCCCGCCCGGAGCCCGGCCAGCACGTGGTCCCGGGTCAGGTCCTCGGCGAGCACCACGGTGTGCGGGGCGCCGATCGGCTGCGGCGCGCTGTGGGCGTCGCTGTTGCCGATCGCCGGGAGCCAGCGGCCGCCGCCCCGGGCGGCCCGGACCAGTTGGGCGTCCCAGCTGTCGAGCGCGGACTCGTCGTCGTAGGTCCAGGGCCCGTTCCAGACCTCGACCGCGTCGGCCTCCTCGTAGCCGAACTTCCAGGCGCAGGCCACGTACGGGCAGTACGGGTGGGCGGGCACCACCAGGCCGCCGCCGCGCCGCACCTCACGGGCGAACCGCGGGTGCACCCCGTCCCGGGCCCGGTAGCGCCAGTCCACCCTCCCCCAGCCTCCGGCCGGGGGTGCCCCCTCGCCCGGGCGGGTGCCGAGGGCCAGCCAGTGGCCGTTGCGGGTGGTCACCTCCTCGCCCGGGACCACCAGCAGGTCGGGGCCGGCCAGTGGGCCCCAACTGCCGTGCGAGGACGAGGTGTTGTGGTCGGTGGAGACGATGAAGTCCAGCCCCGCCGCGCGGGCCCCGGCGGCCACCTCCTCGGGGGTGCGGCGCCCGTCCGAGTGCACGGTGTGCAGGTGGCAGTCGCCCCGGTACCAGGCCCGGCCGCGCCCGGCCGCCCGCTCCGGCGGGTAGGAGGGCACGTACGCCGGCCCGGCCGGGCCGAACCGGAAGGTCACCTCCACCCGGTACTCCAGCCCCTGCGGGGCCACCTGGTACGGGCCGAGCACCACGTGCCAGCGGCCCGGGCGGACCGGGCCCGGCAGGTAGCCCGGGGTGGCCTGCGCCCGGCTGATCGCGAACTCGGTGCGGAAGCCGCCGGACCAGCCCCGGAAGCCCGGGCCGCCCAGCTCGGTGCCGCGCTCGTCGAAGATCCCGATGTCGCAGGAGTTGCCCGGGGTGCCGGGCGGCACCGCCGGGCGGTCGTAGGAGTAACGGACCGCCAGCTCGCGCACGCCCGGCGGGACCTCCACCGGCAGGTGCACGAAGTCGGGCGCGCCGGTCTCCAGACGGCCGGTCAGGACCACCGTCCCGCTCGCTGCCGTCGGCGGGCACCCCGCCTGAGGGGGACCGTTCGCCGTCCGCCGCCGCGGCCGGTGCGGCGCCCGCGGCCGCGACGGTGAACCCGACCGCCGCCGCCCCGGCCAGCAGGCCGCGCCGTCCGATCCCGTCCGTGCCCGGTTCCCTGTGCTCGTCCATCCGTCCGTCCTCCCGTCGGTGGCTCCAGTGCCGCGCGGGCTCCTTCCCCCGCCCGGTGAACCGGCGGTGATACGGGCCCCTCGGACCGCGGGCGGGTCGGTGGCGGGCGGGTACGGCGGGCGTGGTTCGATGGGCGGTCGCTGTCCGAACGAACCACCGAACTGCTGGGACGTCCCCGTGAACCACACCGCCGCGACACTGCTCTCCGTCGCGCTGCTGCTCATCGTCCTGGTCTGCGCCGTGGTCCGACCGCGCGGCTGGCCGGAGGCGGTGGCGGCGGTCCCGGCCGCGGCGCTGCTGGTGGTCACCGGCGTGGTGCCCTGGCACACCGCGGCGGCCGAGCTGGAGCGGCTCGGCCCGGTCACCGCCTTCCTGGCCGCCGTCCTGGTGCTCGCCCAACTCTGCGACGGGGAGGGCCTGTTCCGCGCCTGCGGGGCCTGGATGGCGCGGACTGCCGGGACGCCCGGGCGGCTGCTGGCCCAGGTCTTCCTGCTCTGCTCGGTGGTCACCGCCGTGCTCAGCCTGGACGCCACCGTGGTGCTGCTCACCCCCGTGGTCTTCGCCACCGCCACCCGCCTCGGGGTCCGGGCCCGGCCCCACTCGTACGCCGCCGCCCACCTCTCCAACACCGCCTCGCTGCTGCTGCCCGTCTCCAACCTCACCAACCTGCTGGTCTTCACCGCGAGCGGCCTGGCCTTCACCCGCTTCGCCGCCCTGATGGCGCTGCCCTGGGTGGTCGCGATCGCCGCCGAGTACGTCGTCCTGCGGTGGTTCTTCGCCGCCGACCTGACCGCCTCGGCCCGCCCGCAGCACGACGCGGAGCCGGCCGAGCGGCCGGTCTTCGCCCTGGTGGTGCTGGCCGCCACCCTGGGCGGCTTCGTGCTGGCCTCCGCGCTCGGCGCCGAACCGGTCTGGGCGGCCGCCGCCGGGGCGCTGGTGCTGGCCGTCCGGGCGCTTCGCCGCCGCACCGTGACGCCGGGCGGGCTGGTGCGGGCCGCCAACATCCCCTTCCTGGCCTTCGTGCTCGCCCTCGGCGTGGTGGTCAAGGCCGTGGTCGACCACGGCCTGGCCGACGCGCTCGGCCACCTCACCCCGGCCGGGGACTCGCTGGGCGCGCTCTTCGCGCTCGCGGCCCTGGCCGCCGTCCTGGCCAACGTGATCAACAACCTGCCCGCCGTGCTGGTGCTCCTCCCGCTCGCCCTGCCGTCCGGCCCGGGCGCGGTGCTGGCCGTCCTGCTCGGGGTGAACATCGGGCCGAACCTCAGCTACGCGGGCTCGCTGGCCACCCTGCTCTGGCGGCGGATCGTGCAGGAGCGGGGCGGGGAGCCGGTGCGGCTGGGGGAGTTCACCCGGCTCTCGCTGCTGACCGTGCCGCTCGCGCTGGGGCTCGCGGTGCCCGCGCTCTGGCTCTCGCTGCGTCTGATCGGGGTCTGAACCGGGCCTGGTCGGGTTCTGACGGCACGTCGGGCGGCCGGGACGGGGGCTGCCCGCGGCGCGGGCCCGGGTCAGAACACGCCGGTCCCGTTCACCTCGCGGAACCAGGCGGCGGTCAGCGCCGCCACCTGCTCCAGTGACCCCAGCTCCTCGAAGAGGTGCCCGGCCCCCGGGACCACCGCGATCCGGTGCGGCGTGGTGATCCGGGCGGCGGCCGCGCGGTTGAGCGCGAGCACCGTCCCGTCCCGGCCGCCGACGATCATCAGCACCGGTGCCCGCACCTGTTCGAGGGCCGCCCCGGCCAGGTCCGGCCGCCCGCCCCGGCTGACCACCGCGCGGACCCGTTCCGGCCGCTGCGCGGCCGCCTGCAGGGCGGCCGCCGCGCCGGTGCTGGCACCGAACAGGCCGACCGCGAGCCGGGCGGTGGCCGGGTGCTCGCCCAGCCAGTCCACGGCGGTCACCAGGCGGCGGCCCAGCATCGGGACGTCGAAGCGGTAGGCGGCGGAGAGCGCGTCGGCCCGCTCCTCCTGACGGGTCAACAGGTCCAGCAGAAGGGTGCCGAGGCCGTGGTCCTGGAGGGTCCGCGCGATGGCGCGGTTGCGCGGGCTGTGCCGCGAGCTACCGCTGCCGTGGGCGAACAGGACCACCGTCGCCGCCGTGCGGGGCACCACGAGGTCACCGGCCAGGGTGGCCTGGCCGACCGGCAGCTCCACCCGCTGGGTGAGCATCGCCTCGCCTCCCGTTCGTCCCCCGCTCGTGCCCCCGCTCGGTCTCGCGCCTGTCTCCCGCGTCGGTTCCGTCCCCCCGCGTCCGTGTCCTGCTGCGCCACTGCCCGGGAGCGTCGTCCCGAAACGTGCGCGTCGTCGCGCTCCGAGGGGTGCGGGGGCTCGCCGGGGGCGTACACGAGTACGACGGAGCGTGACCACGAAGCATCCGCCCCGCAGACGGCCGAGAGCCCCCTCCGGACGACAATCGGTACACGGAGCAGTGCAGTTGTGTCCTATCATCCTCCCGGCCCGGAACCGGGTCGCGTCGAACCGCGTCACTCTCGGTGGCCACGGAACGGCACAGCCCCGGCGGCCACGGGCCGGGCGGACGGACACCCCTGGGGGACGAGATGGGCGAGACGCGCTGGGAACTGCCGGAGTACGAGCACCTGCGCGAACTCGGCGCGGGCGCGGCCGGCCGGGTGGTGCTGGCCAGGCACCGGGCCACCGGCACGCCGGTGGCGGTCAAGTACCTCACCGGCAGCGCCGCCGACCACCAGGGCTTCCGCGCCGAGGCCGAACTGCTCGGCGCCCTGCGCTCCCCGCACGTCGCCCAGCTCTACGAGTACGTCGAGGGCCCGCAGGGCGCCGCGATCGTGATGGAGCTGATCGACGGCATCTCGCTGCGCGAGCTCATCAAGGCCGAGGGCGCCACCGGCCCCGAGGCCGCCCTCACCGTCCTCAAGGGCTCGCTGCTCGGCCTGGCCACCGCCCACGCGGCCGGCGTGGTGCACCGCGACTACAAGCCCGCCAACGTGCTGGTCGCGGCCGACGGATCGTCCAAGCTGGTCGACTTCGGCATCGCCCTGCGCGACGGCAGCACCGGCACGGTGGCCGGGACCCCCGCCTACATGGCCCCCGAGCAGTGGGCCGGAAAGCCCGCCGCCCCCACCACCGACGTCTACGCCGCCACCGCGACCTTCTTCGAGTGCCTCACCGGCGCCAAGCCCTACGCCGGCACCACCCTGATGGAACTGGCCGTCCAGCACACCGAGGCCGACATCCCGGCCGAGCAGGCCCCCGAGGCGCTGCGCCCGCTGATCCTGGCCGGCCTCGCCAAGACCCCCGGGGACCGGCCCGACGGCGCCGCGCTGCTGGTCGAGCAGTTGGAGGAGGTGGCCGGCGCCGCCTACGGGCCCGACTGGGAGCAGCGCGGGCGGCACCGCCTCGCCGCGCTGGTCGCGCTGCTGCCGTTCCTGCTGCCCTCGGCGGGCGGCGAGGTCGGCGGCACCTCCTTCGCCACCACCACGCTCGGGCCCACGGGCGGGGGCGGTGCCGGCGGTGCAGGCGGTGCAGGCGGTTCCGGTGGTGCCGGCGGGGCGGTGCCGCGGACCGTGCGGCGGATACGGGTCGTCGGTGCGGCGGCGGGCGCGCTGCTGGTCGCCACGGCCGTGGCGGGCGTCGCGGTCGCGGGCGTCTCCGACCCCGCCAACGCGGGCACCGTCGCCGAACCCAAGATCACCACCACCCTCGGCGCACCGGGCCCCGGGGCCCCCTCCGCGGACCCGTCCGCCTCCGACTCCCCGTCGCCTTCGGCCTCTCCCTCGCCCTCGGCGAGCGAGTCCTCCGCCGTCCCGAGCGGCACGGCCACCACCCCCGGTGCCACCCTCGCACCCCCGCCCACCAAGGCCCCGCCCACCACCAAGGCCCCGGCCTCCCCGGTCCTCACCACGGCCCCGACCACGCCGCCGACCAGTGCCCCGAGCTCCCCGTCGGCGCCCGCCACCCCGACCGTCACCCCGCCCGCGCCCCCGCTCCGGGTGGTCGCCATCAACGGGACGGCCTCCTGCAGCACCACGCAGATGACGGTCTCGGGCACCGTGCAGACCGACGGTGCGGCGGACGGCACCCTCACCCTGAGCTGGACGAGCAGCGCCTCCCGCCTCCCCGTCACGCACACGGTGGCGCTCCCGAAGGGGCAGAGGACGGTGAAGTTCAGCGACTCGATGCCCTTCGGCACCGCCTTCTCCCGTACGGTCCGGCTGAACACCACCCGGCGGCGGCGAGCGGCCAGGGCAGCACGTTCACCAAGGACACCATCACCTGCAACCCGCCCCGCTGAGACCGCTGAGACCGCTGAGAGCAGGACGACCGGCATGACCACCCCGCCCACCTCCGCCCCCGAGCCCGACCCCACCGTCCGCCTCGGCAAGCAAGACACGCCCCTGCCCCTCGGCCCCGTCCGCCCCGCCGAGGACGGCACCGTCCGACTCCGGCAGTCCGCCGACGAGTTGCCCGACGAGACGGTCCGCCTGGCACCGGACGCGGCCGAGGCCACCGTCAAGCTCTCTCCGGCGGCCGCGCCCGACGCGACCGTGAAGCTGACTCCGGCCGCAGCTCCGGACACGACCGTGAAGCTCGGGCAGGGCGCCGTTTCCGATGCCACGGTCAAGCTCTCCCCGGCCGCCGTCCCCGACGCCGAGGCCACCGTCAAGCTCCCGCCGGGCGGTGTCGTGCTCGACGCCACCACCGAGATGACCGCGACGGCCCTGACGGAACGCCTGGACCGGACCCCTCCGCCGTCCGCCGTCCCCGGTCCCGTGCCGGTCCCCGCTCCCGAGGCCACCGCTCCCGAGGCCACCGTGCCGGACGGCGGGCTGCGCCGCTTCGGTCCGGGCGTCCCGCCGCAGGCCGCCGCCGTCTGGCACGGCGCCGCGCAGCAGGAGCCCGCGCCCCGTCCGCGCCGTCGCGGCCGCTGGGCCCTCTTCCTGCTGATCCTCCTGCTGGTCCTCGCCCTGCTCGGCTGGTTCGCCTGGCAGCGCTACGGCCGCCCGGTGGCCGTCAACTCGGTCTCCGTGCAGACCGGTTCGGCCGACCTAGCCTGCGACGGGACCCAGACCATCACCGCCGCCCTGGAGACGGACGGCGGGGCCGGCGACGTCTCCTACCGCTGGCTGCGCAGTGACGGCACCGACTCCGGCCCGCTCACCCAGAGCGTCCAGCCCGGTCACCACACCACCCAGCTCACCCTCCGCTGGTCCTTCCACGGCCGGGGCACCCTCGACGCCACCGCCACCCTCCAGGTCGACGCCCCGACCGCTCACACCTCCGCCGTCTCCTTCCGGTACACCTGCCCCTGACGCACCGTCGGGCCCCCTCCTCGGAGGGGGCACCGCAGGCAGCCCCGCTGCCAGCGCGGCGACCTCCCGCCGATGGGCCTGCTCGGTCTCCACGAACCGGCGGGCGACCGTCCTGGTGCCCTCGCCCGTCTGCCGGTACAGGGCCGCCACGGCGTGGCCGGCCTCCCGCCCCAACCGCCGGCCGATCCTGCGGGCGGCCTCCTCCAGGGCCTGCACGATCCGATCGCTCATCCGAACGACACCCCCGCTGCCGTCGACTCGAATTCCCGTGCACGGGAGGTCACTTGGTCGGCGTGCTCCTGGAGCAGCTCGGCGTGCCGCACCAGCTCTCCCGGGACCACCCGGAAGCCGCCGACCACCTCGCCGTCACCATCCGCGGCCGGGGCCGCCGCTCCCCGGGCCCCGGGGAAGACCAGGCCGGTCAACACGCCTTCCACCACCCGCTCCAAGGGCTCCACCGCCTGTGTCAGGAGCTCGGCGACGATCCGCTCCTCCAGCTCCCGCAGGATCCCGTCGACCACCCGCCGGGTCGCCTCCACCAGCGCCGCCTCGGCTGCCGCCGCCGCGCCGAAGGTCGCCGCGGTCGCCGCCGTGGCGGCAGCGAACTCAACGGCTGCGAACGTGAGTTGGGCGATCACCGCCACCTTCGCGGCCACCACCGCATCGGCCGCCACCTCGATCGTGGTCGCCACCACGCCGCAGACCCCCACCAGTTCGTCCACGTGCTCGACGGTCATGCCGCGCCAGCGCGACGCCAGCACCCGGTAGGAGTCCGCCTCGTAGTGCTCCGCCATCCCCCGGACGGTCGCCGTCGCGGCCTGATGGCTCCCGTCGAGGCCGGACGCGAACTCCCGCACCCGCCCGGCGAACTCCCGGACCCGGTCCTCGTCCACCTCCGGCCAGTGGAACCCGAGGAGGTCCATCACCCAGACCAGCTCGCCGGGCAGCTCGATGGCCAAACTTCCTCCGGTGTGACGTGCAGTCAGCGGTCCATCACTCTTGGTGCATCATAGTCGCTCCCGTCGGATCCCGGCCGCCGCGCCGGTCGCGGTAAGGGTGCGGTGGGGGCGCGGTGGCGGTCCGCACCTGACCATCCGTCAGATCCGTTCCTGAAAGGGCGAGGACGGAACTGATCACCTCTTGTCGCGATGGCTGCTTGGCGCGAGCATGGGCGGGCGGTCATGTGGTTCGCGTAGGGATTCCGTCGAGGCACGGTGGAGAACGGAGTCCCGCGATCCGCGTGCCGCGGTACGGACGTGACGACAACGGTGGAGGGGAACATGGTCTTTGACGCCCTGGTGGCGCTCCGGCGGGCGGGGAATCCGGTCGGTCCGCGTTCCACCGGCCTTGAGCCGGCCTGATGGCCCTCGGTCTGGGCATCCTCGGTCCCTTGCGGGTGCTGGTGGACGGCCGCCCGGTCGATCCGGGGCCGCGCAAGCAGCAGATCATGCTGGCCGCGCTGCTGTGCCACGCCAACGCGCGGGTCTCCGCCGACGAACTGGCCGAGGCGCTGTGGGGCGACGCGCCGCCCCGGACGGCGCGCAAGAACCTCCAGGTGTACGTGTGTGCGCTGCGCAGGCTGCTGGGTGCGGACTCCGAGACCCGGATCGACCACCAGAGCGGCGGGTACGTGCTGCACACGGTGGCCGAGGAGTTCGACGTGCTCGGCTTCGAGCAGCGGGCGTGGACCGGTGCGCCGGCCGCGGCCCTGGAGCTGTGGCGGGGGCCGGTGCTGGACGGGCTCCGGGACGTGCCGCTGATCGACACCGTGGCGCAGCGGCTGGACCAGCGGGTGCTGGTGGTCTTCGAGGACTGGGTGGAGGCGACGCTGGCCGCCGGCGACGGTGCGTCGGCGGTCGCGCGGGTCTCCGAGATCGCGCAGCGGCACCCGTTCCGGGAGCGGCTGCGGATGCTCCAGATGAACGCGCTGGGCCAGGCCGGGCGGCGCTCCGAGGCGCTGGCGGTCTACGAGGAGCTGCGTCAGGCGCTGGCCCACGAACTGGGACTGCCGCCCAGCCCGGCGCTGGAGCGGTGCTACCGCTCGCTGCTGGAGGCCCAGGCCGCCGAGCGGCAGCGGCCGGTGGCGGCCCGTCAGGAACGGGGAGCCGGGCCGAACCTGCTGCCCTCCGATCCGCTGGCCTTCACCGGCCGGGCCGCCGCCGCCCGGGAGCTGACCGAGGTCCTGCTCGGCGGTGAGGGCCGGCTGGCCGTGGTGAGCGGCCCGCTCGGCGCGGGCAAGACGGCGCTCGCCGCGCACGTGGCGCACCGGCTCGGCGAGCACTTCCCGGACGGCAGGCTGTTCGTCCGGCTGCGCGGCGAGGACGGGCGGGCGCGGCCGGTGGAGGACGTGCTGCGCCAACTGCTGGCGGCCGTCGCCCCCGCCCGGGCGGCGGCGGCCGATCCGCGCTGGGAGTGGCAGCTGTGGCTGACGGGGCGCCGGGCGCTGCTGGTGGTCGACGACGCCCGGTGCGAGAGCGAGGTCCGGCCGCTGCTGCCGGAGGCGGGGGAGAGCTCGGTACTGGTGACGGCGCGCCCCGGGCTGATCGGTCTGGACGGTGCGCACCGGCTCTGGCTGGCCGCCTTCGAGCCGGCCGAGGCGGTCGAGTTCCTGGGCCGGGTGGTCGGCGCGGGGCGGGTCGAGGCGGACCGCGAGTCGGCGGGGCGGATCGTCCGTGCCGCCGGTCTGCTGCCGCTCGGGGTCCGCCTGGTGGCCGACCGGCTGGCCTTCCTCCGCCACGTCACGCTGGGGGAGTACGCCGCGCGGTTGGCGGGCGACCGGGGGCTGCTGGACGAGCTGTGCGGGGCGGACCCGGCGGTCCGGGCCCGGTTGGCGGAGTCGGTCCGGCACCTGTCCGAGGACGGGTACCGGACGGTGCTGGGCCTGGGCCTGGGCGTGGAGCGGGTGTTCACCCCGGCGCAGGCCGCCGCCGTGCTCGGGAGTGACCAGCGGACGGCGGTGCGCGCGCTGGAACGGCTGCTGGAGGACGGTCTGCTGACGGTGGCCCACCCGGAGGAGGACGAGGGGCTCCCCGAGCGGTGGACCCACGGCGTGCGCTACGAGATGCCCGCGCTGCTCCACGCCTACGCGCGCGAGACGGCCGGGCGGACGGCGGGGCGGCCACCGGGGCAGGGAACGGTGCAGGGAACGGGACAGGCGGCCGGGCGGGTGGCGGGCGCCCAGGGGTCCGGCCATCGGGTGACCGACCGTCAGGACACCGCCGGCACGACCGTGGACCTGACATTGTTCGCGCCCGCGCCGAGCCGCTGACCAGCCGTCATACCGCTGTCGAACCGGCGACCAGTCGTCGCCATACCGGGGATCCCTAGCTTTTCTCCCGGGGCGGTCGTCACCAGACGGCGCCACGACAGAGGAGGACACCATGTCGCAGAACATCAACCCGGAGCAGCACGACGCCGAGAACGAGGACGTCGACGTCGTCGCGCACGGTCAGGACGCGGAGGCCGTGTCCGAGGACATCTGTGTCATCAACAACAAGCACGACCTGGCCTGAGTAGTCGAGCCGTGCCGACCGGGCCGGCCATCCGGGAGACGGCGCTCGTCGCCGCACTCCGGACGGCCCGCTCGGCGGCCGGCCGCCCCTGACCGGGAGATGCCGTGAACATCCTGCTCTGCCCGCTCAGTGACGGCGGCTACCTCTACCCGGCGATCGCCGCCGGACGGGAACTGGCCCGCCGGGGCCACCGGGTCAGCCTGCTGGGCCGGTCCACCGCGGCGCCGTTCGCGGCCGAGGCGGGACTGCCGTTCGCGGCGGCGGAGGAGTTCGGCGGTCGGCAGGCGTTCTCGGCGGCCCGGTGGGGCACCACCGGGGCCGCGCAGTACCGGGCGACCGTACGGGCCGCCCGGCAGGCCCGGGCCGACCTGCTGGTCACCTCCGTGCTGTGCAACGGCGCCCTGCTCGCGGCCGAGGCACTGGACCTCCCGGTGGTGGTCATCGGCCTCTCGGTCCACCTGTGGACCTACCGCAGCGGTGGCGCGGACGAGCCGCAGTGGGGCCGGACCAGGCAGAACCGGACCGAGGAGTGCCTGGAGCTGTACGCGGCGGTCCGGGACGAGGCCGGACTGGCCGGACGGGCGCCCCGGTGGCCGGAGAACCCCCTGCACGGTGACGCCCTGCTGCTCCGCGGCATCCCCGAACTGGAGTACCCCGGCGCCGAGTTGCCCGAGCGGACGTACCAGGTCGGCCCGCTGGACTGGGAGCCGGCCGCTGACCGGGCCGAACTCGCCGAGCTCACCGCCACCTTGGACCGGTGCGGCAAACCGGTGGTCTACGTCCACCTGGGCCGCTTCTTCGGTGGCGGCAGCCCGTGGCCCCGGCTGAACACCACCTTCACCGGCGGGAACTTCCAGGCGGTGGTGGAACAGGGACGGTCGACCGACCCGCGGCCCGCCCCCGGGGCGGACATCCAGCTGGTGCGCAGGCCGTGGCTGGGGCCGATGCTCGACCGGGCCGGGCTGGTGCTGACCAACGGCACCTCCGCCCCGGTGCTGGCCTCCCTGCAGCGCGGCCTCCCGCTCGGAGTCTCACCCAACGGCTCCGAGCAGCCGGTGCTCGCCGCCGCCTGCATCCGGGCCGGCGCCGCCGTGCACGTCCCGAACACCCCGGAGCCCGACCAGCGGACCCGGCTCGACGCGGCCTGGCAGGACGACCGGCTGCGCGAGAACGCCCGCCGCCTCGGCCGCCGGCTCGCCGCAACGGCCGGCACGGCCCGCGCGGCCGACCTCGTCGAGCTGGTGCCCGTCCGACCGTTCGCGCCGAGGCCGGCCCGCCCGGCCCACCCGGCCCGCACCGCACGCACCGAACACCCGGCCTGATCCGACGCGAACCGTCGGGCGGGCCCTGGCCCAGCAGAGCGCAACCCCAGGGAGAACCATGATGACGCGATCGGTCGGTCCGGACACCGCGACGGTGCGGCGGCTGTCGGCGGGCGTGCTGCGGTGGGTCCGGCTGCACGCCGAGTTCCTCGACTCCCCGTCGGGACGGGCCGAACTGCCGGTGGCCCCGCGGGTGAAGGCCCTGTTGCAGCTCGCCCTGCTGCGCCGCTCCTGGGAGCGGGCCACCCCGGCCGACCCCGGCCTGGACGCGGTGACCGCCGTCCTCGGCCGGGTCTGGCGCGACCCCGACCCCGAGTCTGGCGGGGCTGCTCTGCAGCCTCATGAA
>NZ_BAAAYB010000054.1:0-24835 GCF_039535905.1 Kitasatospora albolonga
GGTCCAGGTGCCCGTCCTCGCTGCGGATCGCCGGCGCTCTCCTTCGCTCAGGGGCGCGCGGGGCCTGCTGCTGGCCCTGCAAGGCCGCCGCCCCGGCCGCGGGTCTGTCGCTGCCCACCGCCAGCCAGACTGGTATCGCGCTCCGGCGCACCGACGGCCTGGACGGAGCTGCTGCGCTGTAGCTGGCCGGAGGTCGGCGCGGCCACGTCTAGGACGGCCGCCTCGCGGTGGCCGCACACGCGGCCTATCTGCGCTGCGACTACGCGACGCGCCACGGGCTGGACTACGGGTGTATGACTCTCCACCGGGGCTGCGCGAGTCTGGCCGGGTCAGCATTTACGTGGCCGCGCGACGCGCGCGGCGCTAGTCGAGTTCCACCCTCGCCGACGTGATCTCGTCCACGCCCGAGGCGACCGGCGCGGGCAGGCCGCGCCGAGCTGCTGCGGTGCCGCCGCCCGCTCCGCGCGCGCATCCACGGGCGACCCAACCTCAGCGCGGCGGCACCGAGGCGGCCGTCGGCCGCCCGCCTGCGCGTCGGCTACCTGCGGGGCGCACGCGCACTCGCATCGCGCTGGCCGCACCGCCACCCGTGCCGGGGCGGTGCCGCCTGGAGACTCGGGCGCCTTGGCTGCGTTCAAGCCTCGGTGACCATGTGAGCGTGGCCGCATCACTCGTATACCTGATGTGTGCCTGATCATGGCGCGCGGAAGGATGGTGCTGCGGCTGGCGAGACTCCGCGAGTCTTCGTCCGGATGCGCAACCCCGCAGCCGTATCTCGGACGGCGGACGTGCGCTGGCCGAGGAGCTGGTGGCCCGCACCGGCCATCGCGCTGGAGCAACGCCGGCTCTACAGGAGCGCGAGCGGAGACCGCCCTCACCTGTCTAGCGCAGCCTGCTGCCGCAGTGAGAGCCCCGCACGCTCAGTGTCTGTGAGATCGCCTACCGCTACCTGTCCCATCGAGCAGTCCTGCGTCAGCGAGGTCGGCGCGATCTGGATCTCGATCTGATGAGTGCCTGCTCTCCTGCGCCGGTTTGTGTCGCGCTGTGTGTGCTCACGGGCGACGTGTATGTGGCCAGTACGGCATCCGTGGTGCAGGCGCGCGACGATGGGTCAGCTGAGCTCGCACCGATGGAGGCTCGTGGCGCGGACCCATGTGCCACCCTGACATGCCGCGAGTCAGTGACGTACCGCCTGGATCAGAGACCGCGTGGGCAGCGGCGAGGGCACAGTTCGCCACCTGCATCTGCGCGGTCTACGACCGGTGGAGGGCACCATGCTATACGATCGCCTCGGCCGGGCTCGCTGCGCGCCGTTCAAGGTCAGCCCCGACGTGTCCCGGTGCGATCGCAAACTGCCCGTAAAGCACGAGCAAAAGTAGCTCCGCGCTTCAGTGAGCGTACGGCCGAGGTGGCACTCATGTGCACTGTCCACCGACGTTCACCCATCCCGACGAGCACTCCGCCTGCAATCAGCACCTTGACATCACCGACAGGCACATGGTGTGAGCAAGAAACGCGCGTGGTAGGACATCTGACCACGGCATCGAGCACTGTGCTGGACCACAGTGTCTCTTCCGCGCCCTTTCTCTTCGGACCGCACACCTGACAGTAGGCCAAGATCTTGCGACACATGACAGCGAATCCGGCGCTGGCCGCCCTGTTTGATGCGATCGGCACCGAGGACGACATCGCCAGGATACATGGACGGGCGCATGCCGATCCCTTCCGACCGGATCGCCACCCTCCACCTGGACGGCGAGGGCCCGGCCCCCAGCCGGGCCCGGAAGTTCACCCGGGACACCCTGCGGGCCTGGGGGCTGGCGCAGCTCACCGACTTCGCCGAGCTGATGGTCAGTGAGCTGGTCACCAACGCGCTGCTGCACGCCGAGGCGCCGCGCCGGCTGCGGCTGTTCCGGGACCGGACGCTGACCGTGGAGGTGGCCGACTCGGGCGGCCAGGCCCCGCGCCTGCGGACCGCCGCCGAGCAGGACGAGGGCGGCCGCGGCATGCACCTGGTCAGCGAGCTCGCCCACCGCTGGGGCACCCGCCAGACCAAGGACGGCAAGGTGGTCTGGGCCGAGCTGGAGCTGGACTACCGCTACCGCTGAGCGGTGGCGCGCGCGAGCCCCCTGACGGTCGGTCAGGGGGCTCGTCGGCTCAGTGGACCAGGTGGTCGGCGGGGCGCTCGGCCCCGGCGGCGGCGTCCTGGCCGCGGAGCTTCCACCAGGCGAAGAGCGAGGCGGAGAGCAGCAGGGCTCCCGCCGCGATCGCGGCCACGTTCATGCCGTGCACGAAGGCGGTGCGGGCGGCGGCGGTGAGCTGCTCGCCCAGCTCGGCGGGCAGGGTGGAGGCGGCCTGCACCGCGTTGCCGATCGACTGCTCGGCCTCGGTGCCGAGGGCCTCGGTGCCGGCCGGCATCACCAGCGAGCCGGCGTAGATGGCGGTGACCACCGAGCCCAGCAGGGCGATGCCGAGGGCGGTGCCCAGCTCGTAGGCGGTCTCCGAGACGGCGGAGGCGGCGCCGGCCTTCTCCGGCGGCGCGGCGGTGAGCACCAGGTCGGCGGAGAGGGTGTAGACGATGCCCTCGGCCGCGCCGGCGGCCAGGAAGGCGGCGCCGAGCAGCAGGTAGGGGCTGCCCTGGTGCACCCAGCCGAGCACCGCGACGCCCGCGCCCATGGCCAGCAGACCCCCGGCCAGGGTGGCCCGGACACCGGCCCGGCGGGCCAGCTTCGCGGTCAGCAGACCGCCGGCCACGGCGCCGACGAAGGCCGGCAGCTCGGCCAGACCGGCCGTCAGCGGGGAGTACCCGCGCACCAGTTGGAGGTACTGCGACATGAAGAAGATCACGCCGGAGAGCCCGATCAGCGAGGCCAGCGAGGAGAGCACCGCCGCGGTGAAGCGCGGGTTGACGAAGAGCCGGACGTCCAGCAGCGGGGACTCCAGCCGCAGCTGGCGGCGGACGAAGACGGTGAGCGCGGTGGCACCGAGCGCGAAGGTCACCGGGATCGGCCAGTGGCCGAGGCCGTTGGCCGCGGCCTCCTTGACCGCGTAGACCACGCCGATCACACCGGTCATCGACAGCAGCACGCTGAGCACGTCCCAGCGGCCGGGCTTGGGGTCCTTGGACTCGGGCAGCAGCCAGCCGCCGAGCACCAGCAGCAGGGCCAGCACGGGGAGGTTGAGCAGGAAGACCGAGCCCCACCAGAAGTGCTCGAGGAGCACACCGCCGACCACCGGGCCGAGCGCGGCGCCGGCGGTGGCGCCCGCGCCCCAGATGCCGATCGCGGTGGCCCGCTCCCGGGCGTCCGGGAAGAGGCTGCGGATCAGCGAGAGGGTGGAGGGCATGATGGTGGCGCCGGCGATGCCGAGCAGCGCGCGGGGCCAGGATCAGCCAGCCGGGGGTGGGTGCGTAGGCGGCCAGCAGCGAGGCGGCGCCGAACGCGGTGGAGCCGATCAGCAGCAGCTTCTTGCGGCCGATCCGGTCGCTGAGCGCGCCCATGCTGACCAGCAGGCCGGCCAGCACGAAGGAGTAGGCGTCACCGATCCAGAGCAGCTGGGTGCCGCTGGGGTGCAGGGTCTCGCTGATCGAGGGCAGGGCGAGGGAGAGCACGGTCGCGTCGAGCGCGACCAGGGTCACCGCCAGTACCAGTACGCCGAGGCCGAGCCAGCGGGAACGGGCGGAGTGGGTGGTGCTCATTTCTGTTCAGGGCTCCTGAGGGCACCGCCGAGGAAGAGCTCGGCGAGCGAGTAGGCACTGTCACGGGGGGCGAGGCGTCCGTCCTGGACCGCCCAGCCGATGCCGGCCACGAGGTCGAAGAAGGCCTCGCTGAGCCAGCCGGCGGAGAGCTCGACGCGGAACACGCCCTCCTGCTGGCCACGGAGGAAGAGCGCGCGGACCCGGGCGTCCTGGACCTCCCAGAGGTCGTTGATCTCCCGGTCGTCGAAGAGCTGGTTCTCTCCGGCCAGGAAGGCGCAGAGCGCGGCGTCGGGTACGACGGCGTCCACCAGGCGGCGCAGGGCGGCCTCCGGGCTGCCGCTCTCGATCGCGGCCGTGTCGAGCGCGGCGGCGAACTTGCGCAGGCCGAGCGCGCCCACCTCGCGGATCAGCGCCTCGCGGCCGGGGAAGGTGCGGTGCAGCGTGGCACGGCTGATCCCGGCGGCGCGGGCGATCTCGTCGAGGTGGGCGGTCGGGCGGCGGGAGAGCACGCCGACGGCGGCTTCGAGTACGGAGTCGCGGTCTGTGGCCATGGAGCGAGTGTAGCTCACATGAGACATGGATGTCTCAAACGGGGCGCCGAGTGTTCAAGGGGCCGGGGCGCTGTCCGGCGGGAGGCGGGAGCTGATAGGGATGGGGGCATGCGCTTCACCGCCGTTCCGATGCCGTCCTCCGTCGCGGCCAGGCCCCAGGACAGCCGTGGGTACCCCGTGCCCGCCATCACGCCGTGGGAGGAGGACGAGCCGCAGTTCGCGCTGACCGACTACGGGCGCAGCGCCGAGTGCGCGCGGGAGCGGCTCTGCTCGGTGTGCGGGCGGGAGATGCCGGCCGGGCCGGTGTGGCGGGTGGTCGGGGCGGCCGAGAGCGCGGCGATCGGGGAGGCGCTGGCGGCGGGCCGGCGGTACCGCAACCTGGCCCCGACCCTGGAAGGGCCGGGGCACCGGGTGTGCATGCTGTACGCCTCGATGGTCTGCCCGTACCTGGCCCGGCCGAACGCCCGGCGCGGGCTGTCGGCGGAGCGGCCGGACGAGTTGACGGAGCATCTGGTCCGCGGGACGGCCCGGGGCGCCACGGGCGCGGTGGTCGGGTTCGCGGACTACGAGTACGCGATCACCGAGGCCAACGTGCTGTTCCGCTTCCTGGAGCCGGTCGAGTTCCTGCCGCACGGGCGCTCGGAGGAGCACCTGGAGCTGCTGCGGGCCGAACTCGACCGGCCGGGCGGGGCGGTTCAGCCCCGGTAGGCGGGCAGACCGCGGACCGAGGAGACCAGCTCGGGGGCGGCGGAGCCGTCGGCCGGCAGGACGGCGATCCCCGCGGGGGTGCGCACCGCGACGGTCTTGCCGTCGCGGGACCAGGCGGGCTCGGTGAAGTCCTCGCCCGCGTACGGGGTGAGGTCCTTGGCGGTCCGGTCCTCGGTGCGCAGGCTCTGCCGGAAGACGTGGTTGTGGCCGCCGACCGGCCGGACGAAGACCAGGGAGTCGCCGTCGGCGGAGATCGCGGGCTGCGAACCCTTCGTCACCACGCCGCCCTGCTGGCGCAGGTAGTCGTCGCGGATGTAGACGTCGCCGTCGGTGGTGTTGGCGTAGACGGTGGTGCCCAGCCGGTCCGAGCCGTTGATCCAGGTGTTCCCGGTGGTGGGCAGTGCGACGGCGTTCTCGTCGGAGTAGTTCCCCAGCGGCAGCGCCGCGGGGGCGTGGGCGGCGCCGTCCACGGGCACCGTGGCCAGCCGGGTGGTGCCGTCGCGGGTGATGGTGAAGAACAGGTTCTTCTTCGGCGAGCCGCCCTGGTAGCCGACGGAGACCTGCCAGGTCGGGTGGGACCAGCTCTGGCCGCCGGGGTTCTTCGCGACCAGGGAGCGGCCGGTGCCGTCGGGGCGGCTGGTGACCAGGTCGCCGTTGCCGTCGACGAAGGCGGCGCGCGAGCCGTCGGGGGACCAGGAGAGGTCGCGGACGGCGGTGTGGAAGTCGACCGTGGTGCCGTCCATCACGACCAGGTTGGTGCCGTTGCTGATGGTCAGTCCGGTGTGCGCGGTCCGGTTCAGCAGCGCCGCCGGCACGACGCCCGGCGCGGTGGTGCGCGGGGCGGCCGGGGTGGTCGGCACGGCCGGGGTGGTCGGGGTCGCGGAGGCCGAGGGGGTCGCGGTGGCCGACGGGGCTGCGGTCGGCGACGCCGGGGCGTCGGTGGACGGCCGGCTCGGAGCGGAGCTCGCGGCGGGCGCGGCGGACCTGCCCGTCGCCGGGTCGCAGGCGGTGAGCAGCAGGGTGGTGCCGGTGGTGAGCGCGCAGACGAGCGAGACGGCGGCGCGGCGGCGGATGCGAGCGGACATGGTGACTTCCCCCTGGAAGGCGAGACGGGTCGTGGATCGTGCCGTGAGACGCCCTTCGGTCGTTGAGCCTCTGTCACCAGGCGACCGCTTGCTGCTCCGTGCGATGCGAGAAGCCTGTCAGCCGCACGTCCTCGAACTGTCGAGCGACTGTCACCGCCGGGCAACAGTGCCCGGCGGCCCGCACAGGGAACGGGGAGAGGCCCGGCGCCCCCTGGTGGGGGCGCCGGGCCTCTCGGGCCTGTCGTCGCGTCAGCTCTGGTTGTAGAAGCCCGTGTCGTCGAGCGGGCGGTCGATCACCATCACCTCGACGTCGGCCGGGGTGAGCAGGAAGACCCGGCGGGCGATCCGCTCGATCCCGCCCATGGTGCCGAAGACCAGACCGGAGGCGAAGTCCACCATCCGCTTGGCCTCGGCGTCCGACATCTCCGTCACGTCCATGACCACCGGGGTGCCCGAACGGATGTGCTCGCCCACGGCGCGCGCGGCTTCGAAGCCGGTCGGCTTCAGGGAGACGATCTTCGCCGGGGCGGGGACCGCCACGGCACTCTCCTGGGTCGGCCACTGATCCTCGTACACGGCAGCCGGGTAGTGGCCGGAGGGCATCAGCCACCCGTTGTGGTGCTCGTCGCGAAGTGCTCCCATGCCGCGCCTCCCTCGTTCCGTCCCGTACTCGTCCCCCCGGGTGTACGCGTCTCTTGACGCGTCATCCATCCGTCGGAACTGTCCGAGTATCGCACTGATCACCGCTCCGGCGCCCGCCCGTGACCGCCGTACGGGCGCGGGTCGTGACAGAATCCGGACACTTCCGGGCAGCTGCCGCGTCCGGGCCGGTCGGCGAACGGTTGCGCGCGTAGACCATATCGGTGTGCGCCACGGCACAGTTGACTCCTCGTCAACAGTCCGGTAACAGCTTGGCGGCGGTGCGGGGCGGGCGTGTCGGGGGTGACCGGCGGGTGTGGTGAGGCCCACTCCGGCCTCGGCGCGCCGGGGCCCGGCGGAGCCGACGGGCCGTCAGGGCCGGTACGGCAACCGGGGGACGCCTGGTGGGGGGAGCGGGCCGGAGGGTGGCCACCGGTCGCCCGGCCGAGCCGGCCCGGTCCCGATGAATCGGAAAGTTTCCTAACCATGCTCTTGACCGTGCCCGCGCAGGCCGGGATTCTGAACGGGCCCGTCCGGACGGGGACTTCACCGCCCGTGCCCGGCGCCGGCGGTGAACTCCCTGACCTGCAAGGAGAATCGGATGAGAGCCAGGAATCTCGCGGCCACCGGCGGAGCCCTCGCCGCTCTGGTGCTCGGCACGGTGGCCGCGCCCCCGGCGCCGGCCGCGGCCGCCCGCTACGAGGCGGAGGGCGCGAGCGTGACCAAGGGTGCGGTGGAGTCCAACCACACCGGCTACTCGGGCACCGGATTCGTCAACGGCGACAACGCGTCGGGCAGTTCGGTCGAGTTCACGGTGAACGCCGCCACCGCCGGCGCCGGGGTGCTGTCCGTCCGGTACGCCAACGGCACCACCATCGACCGCCCCGCCGACATCACCGTCAACGGGGCCCGGGTCGCCGCCGGGCGGTCCTTCCCGTCCACCGGCACCTGGGACACCTGGACCACCGCGACCGTGACCGCCCCGCTCACCGCAGGGGCCAACAAGGTCCGCCTCACCTCCAGCAGCGCCGACGGCCTGCCCAACCTCGACTACCTGGAGGTGGAGGTCACCGCGCCGAGCACCGACTACCAGGCCGAGGACGCCACGCTCGGCCAGGCCGCGGTGGCCACCAACCACACCGGCTTCACCGGCACCGGTTTCGTGGACTACACCAACGCGGTGGGCTCGTACGTCGAGTTCGCGGTCAGCGCCGGCACCGCCGGGACGGCCCCGCTGACCCTGCGCTACGCCAACGGCACCACGGTGGACCGCCCGATGGACCTGGTCGTGAACGGCACCGTGGTGGCCGCCGGGATCTCCTTCCCGGCCACCACCACCTGGGACACCTGGGCCACCAAGACGGTGAACGTCCCGCTGCTCGCCGGGGCCAACACCGTCCGGGCCACCGCGACCACCGCCAACGGCGGGCCCAACCTGGACCGGATCACGGTCGGCGTCACCGCCGACACCGTGCCGCCGAGCCGCCCCGCCCAGCTCAGCTGCACCGACATCGGCCCGAACGGCCTGACCCTGAACTGGGCCCCCGCCACCGACAACGCCGGCGTCAGCGCGTACGACCTCTACGAGCACGGCAACAAGCTGGCCGAGGCCCCCGGCGACGCCACCGCCAAGGTGCTCACCGGGCTGGCCCCCAGCACCACCTACAACCTCACGGTGATCGCCCGGGACGCGGCCGGCAACGCCTCCCCGGCCAGCGTCGCCCTGGACTGCACCACCACGGCGAGCACCGACCCGCTGCCCAGCACGCCGGGCACGCCCACCGTCTCGGAGGTCAAGGCCAGCTCGGCGAAGCTGAGTTGGGGAGCCTCCAGCGACGACAAGGGCGTGGTGGCGTACGAGGTGCGCAGCGGGAGCGCCGTCCTGGCCACCGTCACCGGCGCCCCGCCGGCCACCACGACCACCGTGACCGGCCTGGCCTGTGACGCCTCGTTCGCCCTCACCGTGGTGGCCAAGGACACGGCCGGTGGCTACTCCCCGGCCTCCGCGCCCGTCGGCTTCACCACCGGTGCCTGCACCGCCGACGGCGGCGTGCCCGGCTCCCCGGCCACCCTGTCCTCCGGCTGGACCGTCCCGTGGGGCATCGGCTGGCTGCCCGACGGCTCCAACGCCCTGGTCACCGAACGGGATTCGTTCAAGGTCTTCCGGCAGGCCAAGGACGGCTCCAAGACCCTGGTCGGGACGGTGCCCAACGCGGTGACCACCGACGGCGAGGGCGGCCTGCTCGGCGTGGCGATCGACCCCAACTGGACGTCCAACAAGTACGTCTACTTCATGCACACCGCCTCCGAGGGCAACCGGATCGTCCGGATGACCTACAACGGCAGCTCGCTCGGCGGCTACACCGTGCTGCTCCAGGGCATCAAGAAGAACCGCTACCACAACGGCGGGCGGCTGGCCTTCGGCCCCGACGGCTACCTCTACGCCACCACCGGCGACGCCCAGACCCAGGCCCTGGCCCAGGACAAGAACTCGCTCAACGGCAAGATCCTGCGCCTGACCACCGCGGGCAAGCCCGCCCCCGGCAACCCCTTCGGCAACTACGTCTACAGCCTCGGCCACCGCAACCCGCAGGGCCTGGCCTTCGACCGGAGCGGGCGGCTCTGGGAGGCCGAGTTCGGCGACTCCAAGTTCGACGAGCTCAACCTGATCAAGCCCGGCGCCAACTACGGCTGGCCGACCTGCGAGGGCACCTGCTCCACCGCCGGGATGACCAACCCCAAGGCCACCTGGGCGGTCAACGTGGCCTCCCCGAGCGGCATCGCCATCGTCCGCAACGTCATCTACATGGCCGCCCTCAAGGGCACCCGGATGTACCGCATCCCGATCAACGGCGACACCGAGACCGTCGGCACCGCCACCTCCTACTACGTCGGCACCTACGGCCGCCTGCGCACCGTCACCAAGGTGCCGGGGGCGGACCAGCTCTGGCTGACCACCACCAACGCGGACAACAACGGCGGGGCGGCCGACGGCGCCGACAAGATCTTCAAGATCACCGTCGGCTGATCCCCCGTCAGGAGGAGGTGCGGCGGGCGCGCCGCACCTCCTCGCTGACCGCCCAGGCGTCGGCCACCGGCCCGAGGTGGCGCAGCTTGTCCGGGTTGAGCACCACCCGGACGGCCTGCACCTGCCCGTCCAGCACGTCCAGGGCCAGCGCCTGGAGCACCTTCCCGTCGCGGTCCCGGAACACGGCGCCGGGCTGGCCGTTGACCTCCTGCGGCTCGACGGTGACGTCGATCCGCAGCAGCACCGGGAAGACCGCGGCGAGCAGCCGGGCGACGTTGGCCGCACCGCTGACCGCCCGGGCCAGCTGCGGGGCCTTCCCGCCGCCGTCCCCGACGAACTGCACGTCGGCGGCGAGCAGCTGCTGGAGCCCCTCCATGTCGCCGCCGGCCATCGCCTCGAAGAACCGGGCCGCCAGCTCGTCCCGCTCCGCGCGGTCGGCCTCGAAGCGGGGCCGGCCCTCGGCCATGTGCCGCTTGGCCCGGACCAGCAGCTGGCGGCAGGACGCCTCCGAGCGGCCGACCGCGGCGGCGATCTCCGGGTACTCGAAGCCGAACACCTCGCGCAGCAGGAAGACCGCCCGCTCCACCGGGCCGAGCCGCTCCAGCAGCAGCAGGGCCGCCATCGACACCGAGTCCGCCAACTCGGCCGCCCGCTCCGGGTCCTGGTAGGGATCGCTGAGCAGCGGCTCCGGGAACCACGGCCCGACGTACGCCTCCCGCCGCACCCGGGCCGAGCGCAGCACGTCGATCGAGAGCCGGGTGACCGTGGTCGACAGGAAGGCCTTGACCGAGTCGGGCCTGGTCGGCGAGGCGTCGTAGCGCAGCCAGGCTTCCTGCACGACGTCCTCGGCCTCGCTCACACTGCCGAGGATCCGGTAGGAGACCGAGAACAGCAGCGGCCGGAGCTCCTCGAACTCCTCGACCTTGGTCATGCGGTGCCCCCCGTGCGATGTGACGTTCGATCATGGGAACTCTGCCACCGGGCGGTTCCCGGTCGACGGGCGGGGTGGGGGCCCGGGGGCCGTGAGTTCCGGGGAAGACCGGCGGACGGTCACGTTCCGTTCATCGGGAGGCCGCCCGGCCCCGACTGAATGGGCCGGGTTGTACAGCCAACTCGACGCAGCCGCGCGCCCCCTGGCCGCGGCGGACAGGACCCCCGTGGCCGCAGGTTCCTCCCTCAGCCTCTCCACGCCGCAGAGCCCCACCGAAGGCGACCGGCTCACCTTCCGCTGGACCACCGACGCCCCCGACGCCAAGAACTGGGTCGGTGTCTACGACGGCGACCGGCTGCCGGGCACCGGCTCCTCGCTGCTCTGGAAGTACACCGCGGCCGCCTCGGGGGAGGTGCAGCTGGACACCTCGGCGCTGACCGACGGCCCGTACACCGCCTACCTGTTGGCCAAGGACGGCTACGGCGTCCTGGCGCGCAGCGCGCCGTTCTCCTTCCGTCCGCGCCCGGTCGCGCCGCGCCCGCACCTGGCGGTGGACGCGCTGACCGCGACCGTCGTGGCGCCCTCGGCCGCGTTCCGGATCGAGCTCGGCGGGCTGTGGATGCTCGGCTCCTCGGCGCCGGTCTTCCGCAAGGCGGGCGGCGACTCCTGGCTCTCCGTCAGCGCGGGCGGCACCGTCACCGGCACCGCCCCGAACGCGCCACTGCCCCGGCCCGCCGTGCTCACCGTCGCGGTCAAGGACGCGGCCGGGAACACCGACGCGCTCACCGTCCAGGTGCCGGTCGAGCACCGCAGGCCGCGGCTGAAGACGGCCACCCTCAACCTCTGGAAGGCCGGCGCGAACACCACGGACGCGCTGGAGAAGCAGCTGCGGGTGGTGCTCACCCAGGGCTGGGACGTGGTGGCCCTCCAGGAGACCGGCGGCACCGCCGCCCAGGCGCTGGCCGACGCGCTCGGCTGGTACGCGTACCAGAGCGCGGGCAGCGTCGGCGTGCTGAGCCGCTACCCGTTGGCCGAGGTGACCGCGCCGACCGCTGAGCTGCCGGCCGCCGGCGTCACGGTGCAGCTGCCCGGCGGCCGGGCGGTGCGGTTCTGGGCCGCCCACCTGGACGAGGCGGACTACGGCCCGTACGCCGTGCAGGACGGCCGGAGCGCCGAGGCGGTGCTCGCGAGCGAGAAGGCCTCGGCCCGCGGCCGGCAGGCGCTGGCCCTGGCCGCCGCCGTGAAGGCCGAACTGGCCGTCCGCAAGCCGCTCCCCGTGGTGCTCGCCGCCGGGCTGGCCTCGCCCTCGCACCTGGACTGGACACCGGCCACCGCCGCCGCGCACGGCGGGGTCGCGGCGCTGGAGTGGCCGGTGACGGCGGCCCTGCGCGACGCGGGCCTGGTCGACGCCTACCGGCTGGCCCACCCCGACCCGGCGGCCTCCCCGGGCACCACCTGGTCCGTCACCCGGGTCTCGCGCGGCACGCAGCCCGAGCCGCAGGACCGGATCGACCAGGTGCACTTCGCCGGGAGGCTCACCCTGGTCGAGGCCCACACCCTGACCACCGGCTGGCCCGCCGCCGAACCCGCGGCCGCCGCCAACGGCTGGCCCTCGGACACCGCCGCCGCCGTCGCCACCTTCACGATCTGAGAGGCCGCCAGATGACTCCCCAGCTCAGCCGCCGCACCTTCGTCTCCGCCTCCGCCGCGGCCGCGGCGGCCGGTGTGATCGGCGGTGCCGGTGCCACCGAGGCGGTCGCCGCCGACACCGAGGCCGCCAAGGCCAAGCGGCCCAAGCCCGGCACCGGCACCGTCGCCGACGTCAAGCACGTGGTCATCCTGATGCAGGAGAACCGCTCCTTCGACCACTACTTCGGCACCCTGAACGGCGTGCGCGGCTTCGCCGACAAGCAGGCGCTGCAGTTCCCGGACGGCGGCGACGTGTTCCGCCAGCCCGACGCGGGCCGCAGCGACGGCGGCGTGATGCTGCCGTACCGGATGGACACCTCGAAGTACAACGCGCAGAACGCCGGCGGCCTCCCGCACGACTGGGCCACCGGCCACCAGGCGATCAACAACGGCGCGATGAACAAGTGGATCGCCGCCAAGGGCGAGCGCGCGATGGGCTACTTCACCCGCGAGGACATCCCCTACCAGTTCGCGCTGGCCGACGCGTTCACCCTCTGCGACGCGTACTTCTGCTCGCTGGCCGGGCCCACCGACCCCAACCGCCTCTACCTGTGGACCGGCACCGCCGGCCCGGGCAAGGACGGCACCACCGGCCCGTGGATCGACAACACCCCGGTGACGGACAACCCGGTGGCCGACTGGACCACCTACGCGGAGCGCCTGCAGGCCGCGGGCGTGAGCTGGCGGGTCTACCACAACCCCAGCAAGGACGAGCGGACCGGCGACTACGACGACAACGCGCTCTCGTACTTCAAGCAGTTCCACGCCTTCCCGAAGGACGACCCGCGGTACGTCAACGCGATGACCAAGTTCGACCCCGCCGCCTTCGACGCCGACTGCAAGTCCGGTGCGCTGCCGACGGTCTCGTGGCTGGTCGCCCCGTACCTGTTCTCCGAGCACCCGAACGCGGGCCCGGCGTACGGCGCGCACTGGGTCAACACGGCGCTGCAGTCGCTGATGTCCAACCCGGAGGTGTGGAACCACACCGTCTTCCTGGTCATGTACGACGAGAACGACGGCTACTTCGACCACATGGTGCCGCCCACCCCCGAGCCGGGCACCCCCGAGGAGTTCGCCCAGGGCCGGGCGATCGGCCTCGGCAACCGCGTCCCGCTCTGGGTCGCCTCGCCGTGGTCGCGCGGCGGCTGGGTGAACTCCCAGGTCTTCGACCACACCTCGGTGGTGCAGTTCCTGGAGGTGGTGACCGGGGTGGCGGAGCCCAACGTCTCCGCCTGGCGCCGCACCGTCTGCGGCGACCTGACCAGCTGCTTCGACTTCACCAAGCCGGACTTCTCGATCCCCTCGCTGCCCGACACCAACGCCCTGATGGCCCGGGCCGACGCGGGCGCGGGCCTGCCGGCGGTCAGGCTCCCGGCGGTGGGCGGCCAGTCGATGCCGCCGCAGGAGCCGGGGGAGCGGCCGCACCGCAAGCTGCCCTACGGGCCCGGCGCGGAGGTGGCCGTGGACCGCGCCACCGGCCGGATCACCTGCACCATGACCAACACCGGCACGGCCGGCTTCCCCTACACGGTCTACCCGAACGTCCGACTCCCGTTCGCCGGAACGCCGTTCACCGTCCCGTCGGCCCAGGCCAGGACCTACGTCTGGGACGCCTCGGCCACCGACGGCCAGTACGACTTCACCGTGCACGGGCCCGACGGCTTCGTCCGCCGCTTCGCCGGGACGGTGGTCCGGGCGGAGCAGCAGGACGTGGCGGTGCCGGTGGTGGAGGCGCTCGTGCAGCGCAACAAGGTGACCCTGCACCTGCACAACGACGGCGGCACGGAGGTGTCCTTCACCCTCTCGGCCCATGACTTCGCGGGCCGGACCCAGACGGTGTGGGTCGCCGCCGGGAAGCAGGCCACCGTCAACTGGCCGCTCGACAACGGCCGTTACGACGTCACGGTGACCGCCGCGACCGGCACCCGCTTCGTGCGGCGGTACGCGGGCACGGTGCACTGACCTCCCGCCGCCGGGCCCCGCCGCGTGGGCGGGGCCCGGCGGCGCGGATCAGGCCAGGGCCTCGGCGGCGATGGCGGCGGCCTCGGCGATCAGCGGCTCGTCGGCGACGGCCTTCGGGTCCTGATGGGTGGTCAGCACGACGATCGCGACCGGACCGCGGCCGGGCGGCCAGGCCACCCCGGCGTCGTTGGCCGTGCCGTAGGACCCGGTGCCGGTCTTCTCCGCCACCGTCCAGTCCTTCGGCAGCCCGGCCCGCAGCCGGTTCCCGCCGGTGGTGTTGGCGCGCAGCCAGCCGGTGAGGCGCTCGCGGTCGGCCGGCTCCAGCGCCCGGCCGGTGACCAGCTTCGCGTTGGTCCGGGCCAGCGCGCGCGGGCTGGTGGTGTCGGTGGCCCGGCCCGGCTCGGCCGAGTTGAGCGCGGGCTCCCAGCGGTCGAGCCTGGTCACCCGGTCGCCCAGCGAACGGCAGAACCGGGTCACGGCCCCGGGGCCGCCGAGCTCCTTGAGCAGCAGGTTGGCGGCCCCGTTGTCGCTGAACCGGACGGCGGCGTCGCAGAGCTGCTCCACCGTCAGACCGGCCGCGACGTTCTCGGGCAGGCCGGTGACCGGCGCGTAGCCGGAGTCGGCGGCCTCCTTCGCGGTGTAGCGGACGCGGCGGTCGAGCGGGCCGTCGAGGTCGCGGAGGACGGCGGCCACGGCGAGGGTCTTGAAGGTCGAGCAGAGCGGGAACAGCTCGTCGGCCCGGTGGTGGACGGTGCGGCCGGAGTCGGCGGCGCGCGCGTACACCCCGAGGCGGGCGCCGTGCTCCCGCTCCAGCGCGCGCAGCCGCTCCGTCACGTCGCCGCGCCCCCGGGCGGCCGCTCTGCCGGCCGGGAGGAGGGTGGCGGCCGTCACCAGGGCGGCCCCGCCGATCATCTGACGCCGGCTCGGGCCCTGAAGCGCGTTGCGTGTGTCCATGCCCACCAGGACGCCGATCGGGCCCGAACCGTTCCGATCCCGCCACGACCGGGGTCCGACCGGCGGATCCGGGTACACCGGGAGCGACTGGGGGAGTCGAACGGATGGGGGATCCGTGATGCCTGGAACGAGCCGGTACGTGTTCTTCGCGGTCTGCTGCTACGAAGCGGTCGGCCCGGTGTTCGCGGCCCTCTGCTGGGGGGCGCTGTGGCTGCTCGGCATCGCCGACGCCGGCGACCTGGACCAGTGGCCCCTGATGATGGGCTCCTTCGGCGCCATCGGTTTCGACTTCCACGGGCGGGAGCCCGGATCGAAGCGGCGGCTCGCCGTAGCTGCGGGCATCGTGGTCCTCGGGGCGGCGTTGGTGGCCGGGCACCTGCTCGGCGAGGCCGTCCGGGCCGGATGGGGGCCAGGCATCGGAACGATCCTGGGCACCCTGGTCGGCCTGCCCGCCGGGGCCGTGGTGTTCACCGCGATCTCGACGCCGGTCCGGGGCGAGGCCGCCGGCTGAGCGGACGGCTCCGGCCCGGATGTGTCGGCCGTGGCCGGCAGAGCGGCCTGTCGGTCCGTCAGACCTGTTACGGGGCGCGCCGACCGACCTCCCAGCTGGTCGAGCGGGGCGGCTCGGGCGGAGCCCTGGTCCAGCGCCGCTGCTTCGGCTACGCCGCCCGCGGCGGACCGGTCGGGGTCGAGGACCACCTGGCCGGCCCGCACACCCTGACCTGGGAGCACGAGGGCCACCACCCGCTGGCCCAGGCCGAGGCGATCGTCACCGGCGGCGCCGAGGAGCGACCGACGCTTCTTCGCCATCGTCACCGACCTGGTCGACACCCCGACCGAACTCATCGACGAGAACGGTGCGGTGACCTGGCGCCCCCGCTCCACCCTGTGGGTCAGCACCACGTACACGCCGCTGCGGTTCCCCATCCCGGGCGCCCTGCTCGGTGATCCGGAGAGCAATACAATCCCCGGCAGCGGCAGCGGCCGCTCCGAGGAGGAGGCCCCCGCCGGATGGAGAAGGAACGGCACATGCCCACGGACGGCGAACTCGCGGACTCCGGAGGGGACTTCCTCGACGAGTTCCTCAGCGAGGAGGAAGAGGCGCTCCTCGACGAACGGGATCGGATCGACTCCCGCCCGGGGGACGATCCGGCCCCGCCGCCCGGGCTGAGCCGCTTCCTGATCGAGCTCGACGGTTCGGCGGAGGAGTACGCGGCGCGTCTGCGCGCCGTGCTGGGCGCCGCCCTGGACCGCTCGGTGCTGGAGGGCCGGATCGACTCCCAGGTCGTCCCGCGCCCGGTCCCGGCCTGGTTCACCGCCGCCTGCGCGGGGGACGGGCCGGTGCCGGACTTCGCGCGCGCCGGAGCCTCGCACTACACCGAGGCCGGCCACGGCAACGGCTGGTCCCTGGACAACTGGCTCTGGCGCTTCGAGCTCGACTGCCCCTTCCGCACCTGGTCCTGGTGGGACGTCACCCACACCGCCCCCGGCACCCTCTCCCTCTGGCTCGACGCCCACGGCGAGGACGCCTTCGCCGCCGACGACCTCCGCTGGGCCGCGTACACCGCCGGCGCCCGCACCGTCACCGGCCCCACCCACCACCGCCTCCCGGCCTGGCGGGCCGAACCCTCGGCGGGGGTCGTGGGGTGACATCGCCGTTGGACGGGTTGGACGCGGTCCAGTGGGTTCGGGTTCCCGAAAGGTGGGGATTCCGCGTCTCCGGGTCGGCCATCCCGGGGCTGCCCAGGCAGTTGGCGAGTGCCGCGCCCGACGAGGTGTGGTCCGTCGGTGCGGATCTGCACGAGCTCGTCATCCACGGGCACTCGGGCGGCTACCGCTGGACCGCGGAGCTCGTCGTCCCCTTCCTCACCCGGCTCTGCGGCTCGCCGGACGGCCACGTCGTCGCCGTCGCGATCGAGTTGTTGACGGAGATCGCGTACGCCCAGCCGTTCGTCGACGAGGTCGAGGGGGCCGACCCGGGCATGCCGGCACGGATCCGTGCCGAGCTGCTCAAGGAACGTCCGTTCTTCCAGAGCCTGTCGGGGCATCCCGAAGCGCGGGTGCGCAGTGAGGCGGCTGACCTGCTGGCCTCGATCGACGCCGGGCACCGGAAGCCACCCTCGGCGGGGGTAGCGGTCTGACGGGGTGTCGGAGGGGGTGGATAGCGTGGCGGCATGAGTTCTTCGCTGAGTGTGTACCTGCTCGACATCGAGGCCACCCGCGCGCTGGTCGGTTCCGGCGACGAGGGGTTGGTGGAGGCCGTGCGGGGCGGCTTCGGGCGGGAGTTGGCGGCGGACGACGAGTGGTTCTCGTCGGAGATCGCGGACGGCGCGCCGACGGCCCTGGAGGCCCTGCGGGCGGTGGTGAACGGCGGGCCGTTCACCGGGCCCGGCCAGTACGCGTTCCAGTACGGCTACGCGTACAAGCGGCTCTGCTCGCTGACCGGGAGCTTCCTCGACAACTCCTCGTTCTCCCCGTTCCGGGGCGCCTGGCTGGAGATGGTCGACGAGGGCCTGCGGGCGCTGCGGATCACGGCGGTCTCGGTGGCCGAACTCGGGTACTACGACGGGCTGCCGAAGCCGATCCCGCACTACGAGCTGCCGCGCTGCGGCGAGTGGACGCACGAGGAGTGCCTGGCGGCGCTGGAGCAGTTCGAGCAGACCAAGCGGGACGGCCACGCCCCGCCGCTGGAGCCGGAGGTGGTCGAGGCGGTCATGGACGTGATCGGCTGGCTGCGCGGTGCGCAGGCCCGGCCCGGCTTCGGCGTGGTGGGCTTCGTCTCCTGACGTCCGGGTTCCGTAACAGCGGGCGGTCGCTCACGGAGCACGGGCACGACGGCTCCTAGGGTGCTGGGCATGGGACTTTCTGATGCTGATGTCGCTGCCGCGAGCGCTGCCTGGGTGTGGCGGCCGGAGAACGCCGAGGTCATCGGGACGGACGAGTACCGGATGGTGCGGCTGCCCGACTACTACGACTTCGACCTCTCGGTGGTGTCGTTCACGCCGTACGGACCGCTGGGGGAGGCGGTCGACCGGGTCGTCGGGCGGGCGCGGGAGTTCGGGGTGCCGGTGCTGGACTGGCAGGTGCTGATCGGCCACCCCGCGGGCCTGGCGGAGGAGTTGGCGGCCCGGGGCGGGCGGGTGAAGCTCGACCTGGAGGTCCTGGCGGCGGACCTGGGCCAGGGTGCGCCGCGGCTCCGGGAGCCGGAGGCCGAGGTCGAGCTGCGGTGGGCGACCGACGCGGACACCTCGCGGGACGGGGCCGCGGTGGCGGTCACCGGATTCGGCGGCGAGCTGCCGCCGGAGGACCGGATCGTGGCCGCCGCGGAGCGGAACGGGCGGACGGTCACGGCGGGGGAGGGCGGCACCCTGGTCGCGTACGTCGCCGGCGAGGCCGCCGGGACGGCCGGGCTCGAACTGGTCGACGGGGTGGCCCGGTTGACGGGCGGCGTGGTGGCGCCGGCCCGGCAGCGGCGGGGTGTCTACCGGGCGCTGCTGGCCGCCCGGCTCGCGTACGCGGCGGAGCACGGGGCGCGGATGGTGCTGGTGAAGGCCAACCCGGCCAGCTCGGGGCCGATCCTGCGGCGGGCGGGCTTCACGGGGTACGGCCAGGAGCCGGTGTACGCCGTGCCGTTGGCGTAGCGGGGCCGGGGCCCGCCCGACGGGTGGAGCCCGACACCCGGGTCGTGCAGGGGTGTCGGGCTCCGGCCGGTGGCCGTCGGTCGCCTCAGTAGCGGTGGGCGTACTCGGCGGCCGGGTGGACCGTGGCCTCGTCCGTCACCGCCGGTGCCGGGCGGCGCAGCGGCCACCAGAGGGAGCGGCCCAGCAGGGCGGCGAGGGCGGGGACCAGGGCGAGGGAGAGGACGAAGGCGGAGAGCAGGATCCCGAGGGTCAGGGCGAAGGCGACCTGGGCGCTGCCCGGGGTGGTGGCCAGGGAGGCGAAGGAGCCGGCCAGGACCAGCCCGGCGGTGGCGATCGCGGGGGTGGTGTGGCGGACGGCGCGGGCCACCGCGGCGCGGGCGGGGCCGGGCCGGTGCATCTCCTCGCGGATGCGGTCGGTGATGAGGATGTTGTAGTCCGTGCCGAGGGCCACCACGAAGAGGAAGAGGACGAGCGGGAGCGTGAAGGAGACGCCCGGTTCGCCGAGGCCGTGCTGGAAGAGCAGGGTGGAGGCGCCGAGGGTGGCGGCGAAGCCGAGGCCGACCGCGAGCATCAGGACGACCGGGGCGAGCAGGCTGCGCAGCAGGAGGAGCAGGATCAGGCCGATCAGCGCGGCCGCGACCGGGAAGACCAGCCGGAGGTCGCGGTCGACCGCGTCGGACACGTCGGCGAAGACGGCCGCCGTACCGCCCACGTGGGCCTCGGTGCCCGCCGGGGTGTGGGCCGAGACGGTGGAGCGGACCGGGCCGGAGGCCAGCTCGCGGGCGCGGGCGCTCTGCGCGTCGACGGTCAGGTAGAGGTCGATCCGGGCGGCCCGGCCGTCGGGGGAGAGCACCGGCCGGGCGACCTGGCCGACGCCTTCCGTACCGGACAGGGCCTTTGACAGACCGTCGAGGCCCGCGGGGGCCAGGGCCGGGCCGGTGACGTAGACGCTGGTGGGGTCGGAGACGCCGGCCGGCAGGGCGCGGGCGATCTCGGCGGCGGTGGCGGCGGCCGGGGTGGTCGAGGTGGCGCCGCCCTGGCCGTAGTCCATCCGGATGCCGACCACACCGGCGGCCAGCGCGGTGAGCAGGGCGATCGAGCCGAGCAGCACGGTCAGCGGCCGGCGGGCCACCAGCAGGCCGAAGCGCTCGGCGGTGGAGCCCGGGGCGGGGTCGCGGCGCAGGGCGCGCGAGGGCCAGAACAGCTTCCGCCCGCAGGCGGCCAGCATCGCCGGCATCAGGGTGAGGCTGCCCAGCAGCATCACCAGCACCGCGACGGCGATCGCCGGGCCGAGCGAGCGGAACTGCCCGAAGCTCGCCACGCCGAGCGTGGCGAAGGCGGCGACGATGGTGAGCGCGGCGGAGGTGATGGCGGTGCCGACCCGGCCGGAGACCTCGGCGGCGGCCTCCCGGGCGGGCCGGTCGGGGCGGGCGCGCAGCTGCTCGCGGAAGCGGAAGAGCAGGAAGAGCAGGTAGTCCACGCCGATCCCGAGCAGCACCACCGAGATCAGGCCGGGCGTGCTCGCGTCCAGTCGAAGGCCCGTCAGGATGGCCATGCCGGCCACCGCCCCGGTGGCCACACCACCGATGAAGGAGACCGCGAGCAGCGGCAGCACGGCGGCCAGCACGCTGCGGAAGACCAGCACGTTGAGCAGCACGATCAGGCCGACCACCAGGGCGCCGCCGACCACGGTGGCGGTCCGGTTGGCCTCGGTGGTGTCGGAGGTCTCGGCGAGCGCGCCGGTGTAGCCGCTGCGCAGGCCGTCGGCGGCGAAGCGGGCGGTGGCGTGGTCGCGGAAGGCGCGGAAGACCTTCTGCACGCCCTCGTCGGCCTGGCTGCCCGTCAGCTCCACGGTGAGCAGGTCGAAGGAGCCGTCGGGCGCCCGGACGGCCGGGGCGACCCGGGGGGTCTGCGAGCGGTCCGGGACCAGCAGGGCGGGCTCGTCCTTCTCGCGCGGCATCTCCACCCGGTGCGCGGCCAGCTCCGCCGAGCGCGCCGTGACCCGCTCGTGGTCGGCGGCGGTCAGCGGCTTGCCGTCGGCCCGGGCGACCAGGACGGTCACCGTGGTGGCGTCCGGCCGCAGCCCGAAGTGCTCCTCGGCGATCCGCAGCGCCGCGGCCGAGTCGTAGCTCCGGGGCAGGAAGTCCCCCGGTGCTGGACTGGGTGACGCGGGAGAGCAGCATCGGGCTGAGCAGGGTGAGGCCGATGCCCAGGACGACCCAGAAGGCGATCACCCGCCAGGGGTTCCTGGTCGAGTACCCGGTCAGTGCGCGGATCACGTGTTCCTCCGGCGGACCGCCTGGCGCGGCCCGTTTCGTGTGCTGGTGCCGGGGGTTCCCGGTCTGCTCACAGCTCATCAGCCGGGAGGGGCCCCGGGCGTCGTGGCGGCGGACGATCCGTGACGGGGCCTCAGCTCCCCGGGGCGGGGCGCACCCGGGACCGTGGTCCTGGTCGGGCGGCCCGGTGATCGGCCGCGGGGACCATGCCCGCCGCTCCGGGGCCCTGACAGAATGAGGGCATCGGCGCTGATCAGCGCGGTGGAGTCGGCGTGGAAGGACGGACATGGGCGTGCGGGCACACTTCGGGCCGCCCCCCGGGGGCGCGGCGCAGGCCGAGGGGGTGCCCTGGACGCACACCGACGCCTTGGTGGCCGCCGGGGCGTGCGCGCTCAACGTGCTCAGCTACGTGTTCTTCGGCGACCCCACCGGCGAGCACCAGGTGAGCGTGGCCGGCCTGCTCCTGATCGCGGTGGCCGCACTGCCGCTGCTCTTCCGCCGTAGCCACCCGCTGCCGGTGCTGGCCGTCGTGGTGCTGCTGGACGTGCTGTCCACCCTGCTGCTGCGGCTGCCCACCCACTTCGGCGCCGCCCTGATCGTCAGCGTGTACTCGGTGGCCCGGGCCTGCCCGCGCCGGGTGACGGCGGCCGCGGCCGTGACCGCGGCGGCTCTGCTCTCCTGGAGCCAGGCGTACGGTCGCACCGTCTCCTGGCAGGAGGGCATCAGCCCGGTGCTCTCGGTGCTGTTCGTGGTCGGCGGCGCCCTGGCGGTGAACCGCTGGCAGCGCGAGGTGGCGGCCAACCGGCAGCTGCTCGCCGACCGCGCGGTGGCCGACGAACGCCGGCGGATCGCCCGGGAGCTGCACGACATCGTGGCCCACCACATCACCACCATGCAGCTGATGGCCGGCGGCGCCCGGGCCAACCTGGCCAACCCCGAGGTGGCCCGCGACGCCCTGGTCACCCTGGAGTCCTCCGGACGCCTCGCGCTGCGCGAGATGCGTCAGCTGCTCAACGTGCTGCGCACCGGCGACGAACCGGACGACGCCCCGTCAGCTCCCCAGCCCGGGGTGGAGGACCTCGACCGGCTGGTGGCCGAGTCCGACCGGGCCGGGCTGCCGACCGTGCCCGCCCGCAGCCGCACCTCCCGCCGCCGCACAGCCCGCCGCCGCACGGCCCGTTGCCGCACCGGCCGGCGGTCTGCTTCCCCGGCGGGTCCGGCAGGCCAACCTGGCACCACAGTTGAAGGAGGCGGCCCCCGAGCCGGAGCAGAGCTCGCGCGAGCGCTCGCCGGAGGAGGCCCGCTCGGCCTTCGCCTCCTTCCAGCGCGGCTACCAGCGCGGCCGGGGCGACCGGCTCCAGCCCGCCTCGCTCACCGTCGTCCCGGACCCGGTGCCCGGCACTCCCGGCGGTACCGTCGTGCCGCCTCCCGCCGTACCCTCGACCGGGCTGCCGTTCGCGGTGGCCCCGGGCGGCCGACGCGCCGAACTGGCGTCCCCGCCACGGCCCCAGGCCCTCCCGGCCGGGCCCACCGGCTCCGTGACACCTGCTCAACCCGCACAGCCCGAGCAACACGCACAACACGTACGGCCCGCACAGCCTGCACCAACGGAAGGAAACCGATCATGACCGCTACGGCACAGCCGTCGGGAGAGCTGAACTGGCTGCTGGACGATCTGGTGGGGCGGGTCGCGGCGCTGCGGCATGCGGTGATCCTCTCCAGCGACGGCCTGGCCACCGGCGCCTCGCAGGGCCTCGGCCGCGAGGACGCCGAGCACCTGGCCGCCGTCGCGGCCGGCTTCCACAGCCTGGCGAAGGGCGCCGGGCGGCACTTCCAGGTCGGTGGTGTCCGCCAGACCATGGTCGAGCTGGACGAGGCCTTCCTCTTCATCACCGCGGCGGGCGACGGCAGTTGCCTGGCGGTGCTGAGCGAGGCCGAGTCCGACGTGGGCCAGATCGCGTACGAGATGGCCCTGCTGGTCAAGCGGGTCGGCGAGCACCTGTCCGCCGAGCCGCGCACCGATTCCGCCGTTCCGCCGCCGGGGAGATGACCGTCAGATGACCGTCGAGGATCAGTGGTTCGACGACGAGGCCGGGCCGGTGGTCCGGCTGTTCTCGATGACCCGGGGGCGGACCAGGCCCGCCGAGGAGGGGTTGTTCGACCTCATCTCGCTGATCACCGCCGTGCACCGGGACGGGTCGGGCGAGTCCGACCTGGACCTGGAGCACCGGGCGATCCTCGACCTCTGCCGCGACGAACCGCTCAGCGTCGCGGAGTTGGGCTCGTTCACCGACCTTCCGGTGAGCCTGGTCCGGGTGCTGCTGGGCGATCTGCACGACTCCGGGCTGATCTCCGTCACCCGGCCCGTTCCGCTCGCCCAGCTGCCGGACGAGCGTCTGCTGCGAGACGTGATCAATGGCCTCCGTGCACTCTGACCGACCCTTGGGCCCTGCTTCGCCGTGGAGCTCGGTGGCGGTGAAGATCCTGGTCGCCGGCGGCTTCGGGGCCGGCAAGACCACCCTGGTCGGCGCGGTGAGCGAGATCCGCCCGCTGCGCACCGAGGAGCAGCTCACCGCGGCCGGCCAGCAGGTGGACGACACCGCCGGGGTGGAGGCCAAGCGGACCACCACGGTGGCGATGGACTTCGGGCGCCTGGACCTCCGCCCCGGGCTGTCGCTGTACCTCTTCGGCACCCCGGGTCAGGACCGGTTCTGGTTCGCCTGGGACGAGTTGGCGCACGGCGCGCTCGGCGCCGTGGTGCTGGCCGACACCCGGCGCCTCGCCGACTGCTTCCCCTCGGTGGACTTCTTCGAGCGGCGCGGCATCCCCTTCGTGGTGGCGGTGAACTGCTTCGAGGGCACCGAGGTCTACGCCCCCGGGGACGTCCGCGACGCGCTCGACCTGGACCCCGGGGTGCCGGTGCTGCTCTGCGACGCGCGGCGCCGGGAGGACGGCAAGGAGCTGCTCGTCCGGCTGGCCGAGCACGCCCTGGAGCGGCGCTATCCCACACCTTGAGAATTCGTCCCACGGAGTGGACGTTTTGTGTCAACCGGCTTGCCGCCGGGGCGGTCCGCATGGAACGCTCATGCGGACAGTTCGTCGCGGCGTTCCCGGGGGGAGGTCCCCGCCGAGCTCGGCGGCGACCAGGCTGCCGGGGGCCAGCGAGCCCCAGGGCACGGTGACCAGGCCGAGCAGGCCGACCACGGCGGCCTTGGGCGCGGACAGGCCCAGCTGGCGCAGCAGCGGGATCGCCACCACCACGCCGATGCCGAAGCCGGTCAGCGACTCGGCGAAGGGGGTGACGCCCAGCTGGACCAGCAGCACCGCGCGGGCGGCGGTGCCGGCCGAGCCGCCGATCCAGTCGCCGAGGCGCTTCTGGGTGCCGGTGCGGCTCATCAGCTCGCTGAGCAGGATGCCGCCGAACAGGATGGCGGCGAGCTCCACGACGGTGGGGAGCATGTGCAGTTCGGCCCGCCCGAGGTCCCCGGCCGGCTGGCGGAAGGAGGTGAGGGTGACCACCACCGCCGTGGCCAGGGCGGCCAGCGCGGCGTACAGGGCTCGCACCCGGGCGGCCAGCAGCCCTAAGGTGACCAGGATCGGCAGGGTCGCCAGCGCGGCGTTCATCGCGGTCCTCCAGGGACGTTTCGGCGTGGTGGTGGCGCTCGGCGGTCACG
>NZ_BAAAYB010000055.1:0-21511 GCF_039535905.1 Kitasatospora albolonga
CCGACGTGTGTTCGGCGGCGAAGTTGGTGCTGCGGGTGCGGTACCTGATCGAGCTGTTGTAGGGGCAGAGGCGCTGGAACTCCTCCAGGAGCGGGGCGTCGCGGGCGGACAGCTCCACCGACAGCCGGCCCTTGTTGCCGGGGCCCCTGGTGGAGGTGGCCGTCGGCCTGGAGGAAGCCGAACATGTAGGCGTGCTCGGGGCGTTCGAGGTCGAAGTCGTTCATGGTGCCCAGGGTGGGCGTCGGGGAGGAGCCTCGTTCCCGGAAGCGACTCGGGCCACGCGATCGGATGGATTGGCTAAAGGCGATTTGTCCGCTTAGCCGAGCTGGAGCGCCGTCATGTAGACCGCCGTGCCCGCCAGGACGCTCAGCAGGGCGCTGCGCCGCCAGAGTTGGAGTCCGACCGTGGTGGTCAGGCCGGCGGTGGCGGGGAGGGCGGTGGCGGCGGTGGTGCCGTGGAGGGTGTAGACGGCGAGGATGACCATCACGCCGGCGGGCATGGCGGTGGAGAGGTAGGTGAGGAAGGGGGAGTCGCGGAGGCGGCCGAGCAGGAGGAAGGGGGCGGCGCGGAGGGCGAGGGTGACGGCGAGCATCACCAGGAGGCCGGTCAGGAGGTAGCGGTCACTGGGCACGGCGGCGGCTCCTGAGGGTGTGGCGGACGGCGAGGGCGGCGACGTAGAGGCCGAGGGCGACGGCCAGCAGTTGGCCGGGGGCGATCAGCAGGGCGGTCAGCGCGGAGAGCAGCCCGAGGACCGGGCCGGGGATGTCGCGGGTGGCGCGGTAGCCCTCGACGGCGAGGACCGCGATCAGGGCGGTGAGGGTGAACTCCAGTCCTTCCAGGCCGGCCGGGAGGGCGGAGCCGAGCAGGGCGCCGAGCAGACCGCCCGTCACCCAGTAGGCCTGGCACAGGGCCTGGATGCCGAGCACGTAGCCCGAGGAGAGCGTCTCGGCCGGCTTGGTGGCGGTGAGGGCGTAGGCCTCGTCGGTCAGCGAGTAGACGCTGTAGGCCTTGCCGAGCCGGCCCCGGACGCGGTGCAGCGGGAAGGAGAGCCCGTAGAAGACGTGCCGGAAGTTGACCAGGAAGGTCGTCATGGCGAGCGAGGCGAGCGGGGTGACGGCGAGCAGCAGGCCGATGGCCAGGAACTCCACCGAGCCGGCGTAGATCAGCACCGAGAAGAGCGGGGCCCACCACCAGGCGTAGCCGCTCTGGGTGAGCAGCACGCCGAAGGCCAGCCCGAGCGGGAAGATCCCGATGCCCACGCCGAGGGTGTCCCGGAGGGCGGCGCGGGGCGGGACGAGCGGCGGTGCGGGCAGTGGTGCGGGTGGCGGGGCGGTGGCGGTCATCCCGGCACCGTAGGCGGTGCGGGCCGTCCGAATGCGAACGGCATTTCGACTGGTGGGACGCGTGCTCGCACAATGGCCGGGTGGACTACCAGCAGCTCTTGCACCAGGCGATGGCGACCGCGCTGAGCGCGCCCGAGCGCGGCCGGCGGTCCGACTACATCCCGGCCCTGGCGGCGGTCGACCCGACGGCGTTCGGCATGGCCATCGCGACGGTGGACGGTGAGGTGTACGGCGCGGGGGACTGGGAGACGCCGTTCTCGGTGCAGAGCGTCTCCAAGCTGTTCACCCTGGCGCTGGCCCTCGCCGAGGGCGGGGAGGACGGCGACGCGCTGTGGCGGCGGGTCGGCCGGGAGCCGTCCGGCAATCCGTTCAACTCGCTGGTGCAGCTGGAGACGGAGCAGGGCATCCCGCGCAAACCCGTTCATCAACGCCGGCGCCCTGGTGGTGACGGACCGTCTGCTGGAGCTGACCGGGGACGCGGTCGGCGCGGTGCGGGACTTCCTGCGGGCGGAGTCGGGCAACGAGGCGATCGAGGTGGACGACGCGGTGGCCGCCTCGGAGGCCCGGCACGGGGCACCGGAACGCGGCGCTGGCGCACTTCATCGCCAGCTACGGGAACCTGCGCAACCCGGTGGAGAGCGTGCTGGCGCACTACTACGCGCACTGTGCGATGACCGCGAGCTGCCGGGACCTGGCGCTGGTGGGGCGGTTCCTGGCCCGGCACGGGGTGCGGGCGGACGGGGTCACGGCTGCTGAGCCGGAGCGAGGCGAAGCGTGTGAACGCGGTGCTGCTCACCTGCGGCACGTACGACGCGGCGGGGAGTTCGCCTTCCGGGTCGGGCTGCGCCGGCAAGAGCGGGGTCGGCGGCGGGATCCTGGCCTGCGGTGCTGCCGGGGCGCGGGGCGGTCTGCGTGTGAGGCCCGGGGCTGGACGCAGGCGGGGAACTCGGTCGGTGCTGGGTGGCGTAGGCGGCGCTGGACGCGCTGACCACTGGCCACGAGGGGTGTCCGGTGTTGCTGAGGTTACGGCGCACGGGAAGGCGCGCTGCCGCCGGCTGACCGGTGGCGCGCCCTTCGGATGGTGCGTCAGGCGGCGGGAGCTCGTCCGAGGCCTCGCATGGACCCTTCGCAGGCGGTCGCAGCGCTCGCTCGCGCGCGCGCTCAGGCGTGGCGGAGGCCAGACGACCGGGTCGCCGTCCCTGCGCCGTGAGCGCCCAGCCGTGCCAGCATGGAGGCGGCGTTGACCGGTTGCGCCCTCCTTAGGCGATGGTGACGGGCACGCCCACGGCGGTCGCCGCCCGGACGAAGACGGAGGCGGGACGGGCGTGCAGGCCCTCGGCCCACCGATGTGTGACGCGGCGCTCAGCCATGTGACGTGCCTTTCAGTGGTGTGCTGGTGGAGCTGGGTTGTCTAGACCAGTGTCCGCATGCAAACGGCGAGGTCGCGCCGTGCGGGACTCTTTGGTGGCCAAAGTCCCACCCTGCCCGGACCACCCGCGGTGCCGGGCAGGCTCGCCGGGGGCGAAGGGGTGAGGGGGGCCGCTGCGCGGAGCCGGGGGAGGGCGGGGCGGGGGGAGGGGCCCGGGCCGAGCCGGAAGCGCAGGCGGGGCCGCCGGGCCGCCGGGGTGAGAGTCCTGCTCGGTGGAGGCCGGGAGCGTCTAACCTGACGCTGTGGAAGACGGTGCGCCGCACGGCGACGAGCACAGCTACCCCCAGCACTGGGAGGCCGACGTCCTGCTGCGCGACGGCGGCACGGCCCGGATCCGCCCGATCACCGAGGCCGACGCCGACCGGCTGGTGTGAGTTCTACGAACAGGTCTCGGACCAGTCGAAGTACTTCGGTTCTTCGCGCCGTACCCCCGGCTCTCCGACAAGGACGTCCGCCGCTTCACCCACCACGACTACGTCAACCGGGTCGGCCTGGCCGTCGTGGTGCGGGACCGCTTCATCGCCACCGTCCGCTACGACCGGATCGACCCGGACGGCCGCCCCTCCGTCACCGGGACGGACGCCGAGGTGGCCTTCCTGGTGCAGGACGCCCACCAGGGCCGCGGCGTGGCCTCGGCGCTGCTGGAGCACATCGCGGCCGTGGCCCAGGAGCGCGGCATCCGCCGCTTCCAGGCCGAGGTGCTGCCGGAGAACCGGAAGATGGTGAAGGTCTTCACCGACGCGGGCTACGTCCAGCGCCGGTCCTTCGCCGACGGCGTGGTGCACCTGGAGTTCGACCTGGAGCCCACCGACTCCGCGCTGGCGGTGATGCGGGCCCGCGAGCACCGGGCCGAGGCGCGTTCGGTGCAGCGGCTGCTGACGCCCCGTTCGGTCGCGGTGATCGGGGTCTCCCGCCAGCCGCAGTCGGTCGGCCGATCGCTGCTGCGCAACCTGCGCGGCGGCGGCTTCGCGGGCGAGCTGTTCGCGGTGAACCGGAACGCGGAGCCGGGCACCCCGATCGACGGCGTGCCCAGCCACCGCTCGGTGCTGGAGATCCCTGGCCCGGTGGACCTGGCGGTGATCGCCGTCCCGGCGCCCGCCGTGCCGCAGGCCGTCGCCGAGTGCGGGGCGCACGGCGTGCAGGGCCTGGTGGTGGTCACCGCTGGCTACGCGGAGACCGGTCCGGAGGGGCGGGACCGCCAGCGGGCCCTGGTGCGCCAGGCCCGGGCGGCCGGGATGCGGGTGATCGGGCCGAACGCCTTCGGCCTGGTGAACACCGATCCCGAGCGGCCGTTGAACGCCTCGCTCTCCCCGGCGCTGCCCGGCCGGGGCCCGTTCGGCCTGTTCTGCCAGTCCGGGGCGATCGGGGTGGCGCTGCTGGAGACCGCGCACCGCCGGGGCCTGGGGATCTCCTCCTTCGCCTCGGTCGGCAACCGCGCCGACGTCTCCGGCAACGACTGGCTGCAGTACTGGGAGGACGATCCGGCGACCGAGGTGGTGCTGCTCTACCTGGAGTCCTTCGGCAACCCGCGGAAGTTCACCCGGATCGCCCGGCGCCTCGCCGCGAGCAAGCCGGTGGTGGTGGTCAAGGGGGCCCGGCACACCGGCAGCCTGCCGCCCGGCCACGCCGTGCAGCCGGCCTCCAGCGGGCTGCGGGACGAGACCGTGGACGCGCTGTTCCAGCAGGCCGGGGTGGTCCGGGTGGAGACCATCACCGAGCTGTTCGACACCGGGGAGCTGCTGGCCTTCCAGCCGCTCCCGGCCGGGGACCGCGTCGCTGTGGTGGGCAACTCGGACTCGCTCGGACTGCTCACCCACGACGCCTGCCTGAGCGCCGGCCTGCGCCCCGGCACCCCGGTGGACCTGACCACCGGCGCCACCGGCGAGAACTTCCGGATCGCGCTGGACACCGCGCTGGCCGACCCGGCGGTGGACGCGGTGATCGCGGTGACCATCCCGCCGATCGCCACCCACCGCCCACCGACCGAACGCGGCGCCCAGGAGCCGGAGTTCGCCGACGCCCTGATCGAAGTGGCCGGAAGGGCAAGGGAGTTGGGCAAGCCGCTGCTGCTCGCCCACCTGGCGCTGACCGACCTGCCCGAGCGGCTCAAGGCGGCCCGGATCCCGGCCTACCCGGCACCCGAGCGGGCCGTGCACGCGCTGGCCCAGGCGGCCCGCTACGCCGACTGGCGCCGCCGCACCGCCGAGGCCGAGCAGACCGCCCGGGTCCCCGAGCTGGACCGGATCGCCGAGGACCGGGCCCGCGCCCTGGTGGAGGCCGCCCTGCAGACCAGGACGGCGGTGGCGGCCCGGACCCAGCCCGGCGGCGCGCGGATCGTCCTCTCCGACGAGCAGGCCGCCGAGCTGCTCGGCCACTACGGCATCGACGTCCACCCCGCGCTGCCCGCGCCCGACGAGGAGAGCGCCCTGCGGGCGGCCGCCGCGCTCGGCTACCCCGTCGCGCTCAAGGCCACCGCCGAGCACCTGCGCCACCGCGCCGACCTGGGCAGCGTCCGCCTGGACCTCACCGGGGAGCCCGGACTGCGGCGCGCCTTCCGGGAGCTGGACGCGCTGCTGGGCGGAGCGGCCAGGGCCCGGCTGGTGGTGCAGCGGCTCGCGCCGCGCGGGGTGGACACCGTGATCGGCGCCACCGTCGACCCGGCGGTCGGCGCGATCCTCTCCTTCGGCCTGGCCGGCGCCCCGTCCCAGCTGCTCGGCGACGTCGCACACCGGCTGGTCCCGGCCACCGACCAGGACGTCTCGGCGCTGGTCCGCGAGGTGCGGGCGGCCCCGCTGCTATTCGGCTGGCGGGGCGCCGAGCCGGTGGACACCGGGGCCCTGGAGGAGCTGCTGCTGCGGGTCTCCCGGCTGGTGGACGACCTCCCGGAGGTGGCCTCGGTGGACCTGGACCCGGTGGTGGTGGCACCGCGCGGGCTGGCCGTGCTGGCGGCCCGGGTGCGGATCGCGCCGCTGCCGGTCCGCAGCGATCTGGGGCCGCGCGCCATGAGCACCCTGTAACCTTCCTAGGTTGTGTCCGACACCGGACGCGAAGAGGCCGGAAGTCCGGCGCAGCGCCGACCGCCACGTCGGCGGGACATGCCAGGATGGAGCTATGGCGAAGACCGGTACCACCACCACCCAGGACCTGCGGTCGGCGATCGAGCGCAGCGGCTACTACCCGGCCCTGGTGTCGGAGGCCGTGGAGTCGGCGGTGGGCTCCGAGCCGATCGTCTCCTACCTGGTCCACCAGGAGACCACCTTCGACTCCAACGAGGTGCGCCGCCACGTGACCGTCCTGGTGCTGACACCGAGCCGGTTCGTGGTCAGCCACACCGACGAGCAGAACGCCGACGGGTCCAACCCGGTGCCGTACGCCACCACCTCCACCGAGTGCGTCCGGATCGACCGGATCAACTCCGTGGTGCTCTCCCGGATGGTGGCCAACCCCGAGACGTACACCCCCGGCACGCTGCCGCGCGAGGTGGTGCTGACCATCGGCTGGGGCGCCGTCCAGCGGATCGACCTGGAGCCGGCCGGCTGCTCGGACCCGAACTGCGAGGCCGACCACGGCTACACCGGTTCGGCCACCGCCGACGACCTGTCGCTGCGGGTCAGCGAGGCCGGGGACGGTCCGGAGACGGTCGCGCAGTCGCTGGTCTTCGCCCGGGCGCTGTCCGAGGCCACCATCAACCGGGGCTGACGCACCTTCATGACCACGCACCTCGGGTACGACGACTTCGAGATCCTCGACCCCTCCGACGCCCCCGTGCCGCGCTACGGCACCGGCGCGCTCTCCGACCTGCTGCCCGCGGTGGCGGCCGGCTTCGGCCTGGCCGGCTTCGCCGACGGCCTCGGCCTGGAGCCCGCCGACCGGGTCTGCGTCTTCCTGGTGGACGGCCTGGGCTACGAGCTGATCAAGCGGAACCCGGACTACGCGCCGTTCCTGAACGCGCTGATCGCGGCGGGCGGACGCTCCGTCACCTCCGGCTTCCCGTCCACCACCGCCACCTCGCTGGCCTCGGTCGGCACCGGCCTGCCGCCCGGCGCGCACGGGCTGGCCGGGTACACGGTGGCCGTGCCGGGGCGCGACCAGCTGATGAACCAGCTGCGCTGGCAGCCCCCGGTGCCGCCGCGCGAGTGGCAGCCGCACCCCACCGTCTTCGAGCGGGTGCACCAGGCGGGCGTGGCCACCGCACAGGTCTCCTCGCCGCTGTTCGCCCAGACCCCGCTCACCCAGGTGGCGCTCTCCGGCGGCACCTTCCTCGGCCGCACCACCGGCGAGGAACGGATGGACCTGGCCGCCCAGTGGCTGGCCGAGCACGACCGCGCGCTGGTCTACACCTACGTCAGCGAGCTGGACGGCACCGGCCACCGGTACGGGGTGGACTCGGGCGAGTGGCGGATGGCGCTGTTCGCGGTGGACCGGCTGGCCAAGCGGCTGGCCGAGCAGCTGCCGCCGCGCTCGGCGATGTACGTCACCGCCGACCACGGCATGATCGACGTCGCCCCCGAGGACCGGATCGACTTCGACGAGGACTGGGAGCTGGGCGCGGGCGTCGCCCTGCTCGGCGGCGAGGGCCGGGCCCGGCACGTGTACGCGGTGCCCGGGGCGGCCGGCGACGTCTTCACGGTCTGGAGCGAGGTGCTGGGCGACAGGTTCTGGGTGGCCACCCGGGACCAGGCGATCGCGGCCGGCTGGTTCGGCCCGGTGGTCGAGGACCGGGTGTACCACCGGATCGGCGACGTGGTGGCGGCCGCCCGCGACGACGTCGCGGTGATCGCCTCGCGCCGCGAGCCCGGCGAGTCCTCGATGATCGGCCTGCACGGGTCGATGACGGCGGTGGAGCAGATCGTGCCGCTGCTCGAAGTCCGCAGCTGACCGACCCCAGCTCTCACGACCGAAAGGCCCCCGTTCCACCCATGGCTGACCTGGTGTTCTTCTCGGGCACGATGGACTGCGGCAAGTCGACGCTCGCGCTCCAACTCGACCACAACCACGCCGCCCGGGGCCGACGGGGCATCATCTTCTCCCGGCACGACCGGGCCGGCGCCTCCACCATCTCCAGCCGGCTCGGCCTGCGCGCCGAGGCCAAGGAGGTGACCGACGGCTTCGACTTCCACGCCCACGTGGTGCACCTGCTGTCGGCCGGCGGCAAGGTCGACTACCTGATCTGCGACGAGGCCAACTTCTACACCGCCGAGCAGGTCGACCAGCTGGCCCGGGTGGTGGACGAACTCTCCATCGACGTCTTCACCTTCGGCATCACCACCGACTTCCGCACCCGGCTCTTCCCCGGCTCGCAGCGCCTGATCGAGCTGGCCGACCGGGTCGAGGTGCTCCAGGTCGAGGCGCTCTGCTGGTGCGGAGCCCGGGCCACCCACAACGCCCGCACGGTCGGCGGGGTGATGGTGGTCGAGGGCGCCCAGGTGGTGGTCGGTGACATCGCCAAGAGCGAGGCCGAGGTCGGCTACGAGGTGCTCTGCCGCCGCCACCACCGGCGCAGGCTGACCGCCGCCACCGCCCGTGCCTCGGTGCTCTCGCCCGACGTGCTGCCGTTCGGCGAGGCGGGCGCACAACAGGCCTGAGGTTCCCCTCTCCTGAGCCTCCGTCAGGAGACCGTGATCACCGAGAAGCGCGCGCCCTGCGGATCGGCCAGCCGGGCCACCCGGCCGTGCCCGGTGTCGTGCGGGGAGACCAGCACCCGCCCGCCCAGCCGCTCGGCCAGGTCGGCCGTCAGGTCCGGGTCGGTGACGCCGAAGTGGACCCGCCAGCGCGGCGGCCCGTCCCGCAGCTCCTCCCCGCCCCGGAAGGTCCGCTCCGGGCCGGCCCCGAAGACCGCGTCGTAGAAGTACCCGGCGCCCTCCCGGTCCGGCGTCAGCAGCTCCACCCGGGCCGGGGCGCCCGGCACGCCGACCAGCTCCCAGCCGGTGTGCTCCTCGCCCTGCCAGAGGCCGAACACCGCGCCCGTCACGTCCGCCGCGATGGCGACGCGCCCGGCCCGCTCGGCCTGCACCGGGCCGACCGCCACGGTGCCGCCGCACTCCCGGATCCGCTGCGCCACGTCGTCGGCCTGGTCCACCGCGAAGTACGTCGTCCACTCCACCCCGTGCCCCGAGCCGGGCGGCGTGACGCCCAGCCCGGCCACCCGGGCCCCGCCCAGGGTGGCCCGCACGTAGCCGCCGAACGGGGTCGGCCCCGGCTCGAACTCCCAACCCAGCAGGGCGCGGTAGAACTCCTGCGCGCCCTCCGGATCGCCGGTCATCAGGCTCACCCAGCAGGGCGTGCCCTGGGCAAGCCGTGCCTTCACCGCGGTCATGGCGGTCCTCCTCGGAGTGCTCCGGTCGCAGGGGAATGGTTCCACCGCGAAGGCGGACTCGTGGTGTACATGCCCCGGCGAGCCGCGCAAAGACCGTACAAAGGAGGGAGTTTCGGAGGAAGAATGGCGCGCATGAGCACCCCTTCCGCCCTGATCGACGTCGAGGAGCTGGCCGCAGCCCTCGGCGGCGCCGACGCCCCCGCCCTGCTGGACGTCCGCTGGGCCCTGGGCGGCCCGCCCGGCGCCGAGGAGTACGCGGCCGGCCACCTGCCCGGCGCCCACTACGTGGACCTGGACCGGGAGTTGGCCGCCCCGCCGGGTGCCGCCGGGCGGCACCCGCTGCCCGACCCGGAGGTGTTCGGTGCCGCACTGCGCCGCGCCGGGGTGCGGGCCGACCGGCCCGTGGTGGTCTACGACGCCGGGCCGGCCACCTCGGCCGCCCGGGCCTGGTGGCTGCTGCGCTGGGCCGGCCACCGGGACGTCCGGGTGCTCGACGGCGGTCTGGCCGCCTGGACGGCGGCGGGCGGCCCGCTGACCACGGAGGCCCCGGCCGGCGGCGGCGGGGACTTCAAGCCCGAGCCGGGCGCGCTGCCCACCGTGGACGCCGGCGGTGCGGCCGAACTCGCCCGCACCGGGCTGCTGTTGGACGCCCGTGCGGGGGAGCGCTACCGCGGCGAGGTCGAGCCGGTGGACCCGCGGGCCGGGCACATCCCCGGCGCGGTCTCCGCCCCGACCACCGAGAACCTGGCCGCCGACGGCCGCTTCCTGCCCGCCGGCGAGCTGGCCGCGCGGTTCCGCGCACTCGGCGTCGAGGAGGCCTCCGGGGTGGCGGTCTACTGCGGCTCCGGCGTCACCGCCGCGCACGAGCTGCTGGCCCTCGCGGTGGCCGGCCACCACGGGGCCGCGCTCTACCCGGGCTCCTGGAGCGAGTGGTCGGCCGACCCGGCCAACCCGGCCGCGACCGGCGCCTGAGACGGCCGACCCTGCCGCGACCGGGTGCCGGCCCGGCCCCGGAACGCGGCGGAGGCGGGGCCCCTCGGGGCCCCGCCTCCCGCGCTCACGGCCTGACGGCCGGTCAGTCCTGCTTCTTGCGGCGCGAACCGAAGACGATCTCGTCCCAGCTCGGCACCGTGGCCCGCCGACCGGGCCGGACCCCGTCCGCCTCGGCCTGCCGGTCGGTGGTGCCGACCAGCCGCTCGCGGTGCGGCGCGACCGCCCGCGGCATCAGGATGTCCGCGTACGCCGAACCGGCGCCGACGCTGGCCGCCGGAGCGGCCTCCTCGACCTCGTCCGGCTCGGCCTCGGCCGCCACCACCGGTTCGATGGCGGGCACGAAGGAGGGCACCACGTCCAGCAGGCTGGTCAGCGGGTCGCGGACCTCGGCGGTGGCCGCCGCCGCGGTGACCTCCCGGACCTCGCGCACCTCCCGGGCCATGATCCGGTCGGCCGAGGGCCGCTCGATCATCGGGCGGGACGGACGGTCCTGGGGCAGCCGGGCGATCCGCGGGATGAACGGGAAGACGGAGTCCTCCTCCCGCTCCACGTTCTCGCCGATCAGCGCCCGTGCCTCGTCGTCGTTCGGCTGCACCAGCCGGCGCGGCGGGTCGTACGTCCAGCCGGCGCTGCGGCCCTCGCCGTCGGCCCGGTAGGAGAGGATGACCTCCCAGGTGCCGTCGTCGCGCCGCCAGGAGTCCCAGCGTTCGGTGTCCTTCTCCGCCCCGCGCAGCGCGAGGCGCTCGGCGACGGCCTCGCCGAGCTGCGGGCCGGTGGTCTCGCCGTGCCGGCGGATCGCGGTCTTGCGGGCGCGCTCGGCCATGAACGCGCGCTCGGCCAGCACCGGACCCTCGAAGCGGCGCACCCGGTCCACGGAGATGCCGGCGGCCTGGGCGACCTCCTCGGCGGAGGCACCGGCTCGTATCCGCGCCTGGATGTCCCGCGGGCGCAGGTGGCTCTCGACCTCGATCTCGATCTGGCCGAGGCGCGGGCGGTCACCACGGATGGCGGCGCGCAGCCGCTCGTCGATGGGGAGGGTGTACTCCGTGCTGTCGGCAGCCTTGAGCACCAGCCGTGTGCCGTCGTTGCTGACGGCCACGACGCGCAGTTCGGGCACGGTTACCTCCCGGGTGGTGCCTGCCGACGTCACCTGCGTCGCTGCTCCCGTACTGAGTGTGGCCTGCCCACTCACGACTGGCCACAACCTTGCAGAGTTACTCGGCGTGTCGGGCTTCCGCCCTGACGCACCGTTGTGGCACGGTTGCCTGTTTGCCACGTCGCCGGTCGACGTCGCGCCCGGGGGCCCCGGCCGCCGTCCGCTGGACAGCCGACACTGATGACCGAGGCTCAGGCTCCACGAACAGTACTCCATTCGTGGCATCCAGAGGGGCGGCTCGCCGCTCAAGTCTCCCCGGATTCAGGGGAATCTCAAGGGCGGGCACTCCAATAGCCGACGGTCGGTCAGTGCGCGGTGATCATCTTCACATATATCGGCGGCCAAGAACCAGATTTTCGCCCGTTGTGTCCTCCTTTGTGCAAGATGGAGGGACTTTTCCGGATGAACAGCCGTACCGACCGAGGGATGTTGATGCCCCAGCAGCGCACCGAAGCGACCACCACCGAGGAGAAGGAGGGGGAGGGCGGCCGACGGCGGATCGACCTGAGCGTGGCCCAGGTGGCCGCGAGCGCGCTGGCCACGATCGTCGGCGCGCTGCTCGCCTCCGAGCTGGGCGTCTACGGCACCATCCTGGGCGCCGCGGTGGTCTCGATCGGTGCCACCACGGGGAGCGCGGTCCTCCAGCACTGGTTCCGGCGCGGTGGGGAGCAACTCCGTCAGGTCGTGGACCGCACCCAGGGGTCGAAGCGGGATCCGCTGCCCGAGGTCACCGAGGTGTCCGAGCTGTCCGAGGAGTGGAACGAGCCGACCACGGTGCGGGCCAAGCGGCGCTGGACCTGGAGGACGTACCTGGCGGTCTCGGGGCTGGTGTTCGCGCTGGCGATGGTGCCGATCGTGTCCTTCGAGCTGATCACCGGTCAGCCGGTGGCGGCCACCGTCAAGGGCGAGCAGGGCCAGGGCACCTCCTTCGGGGGCACGGTCGAGAAGTCCCCGCCGTCTCCTGACACCTCGTCGGAGGAGAAGCAGCAGCCGGGGGCCACGCCGAGCGGAGGCCCGTCCGGGACTCCGTCCGGGACGCCGAGCGGGACGCCCTCGGGAAGTCCGTCCTCCTCGCCCTCGTCCTCCCCCTCCGGCAGCCCGAGCCCGACGCCGACGCCGAGCCCGACCCCCAGCCCGACCCCGTCGCCGACCCCGACGCAGGGCACGACCCCTTCCGGCGAGCCCGCGGCGCAGCCGCCGTCCGGGAGCCCCTCGCCCTGACCGGCCGTCAGTCCCCGAGCACCCGGCGCAGGTAGTCGTTGGCGAACAGCCGGCCCGGGTCGACCTTGTCGCGCAGCGCGGTGAAGTCGCCGAAGTGCGGATAGACCGAGGCCAGGTACTCGGCGTCGCGGGTGTGCAGCTTCCCCCAGTGCGGGCGGCCCTGGTGAGCGGTCATCAGCTTCTCCACCTCGGTGAAGTAGCCCTGCTCGTGGGTGCCCCGGTAGAGGTGGACGGCTATGTAGACGCTGTCCCGGCCGTTGGCGGTGGAGAGCCAGAGGTCGTCGGCGGGTGCCACCCGCACCTCGACCGGGAAGCTGACCTTCCAGTCGGAGCGCTCGACCAGCGCCTTGAGCTCGCGCAGCACGGTGGTGGCCGCCGCGCGCGGGACGGCGTACTCCATCTCGGTGAAACGCACCGTGCGCGGGCTGGTGTACACCTTGTACGCGACGTCGGTGAAGGTCCGCTCGGACCAGGCGCGGCTGGCCAGCTGGGCGATGGTGGGGATCGAGCCGGGGAAGCGGCGGCCGACCCGGCAGGCGCCCTCCCAGACGGTGTTGGAGAGGAACTCGTCGTCCAGCCAGGCCTTGAAGCGCGGCAGCGGGGCGGCCGGGCCCTGGCTGCGGTTGTTCCGCTTCACCGAGCAGCGGTCGGTGTGCGGGAACCAGTAGAACTCGAAGTGCTCGTTGACGGCGGCCAGCTCCTCGAAGGAGCCGAGCACCTCCTCGAAGCCCATCGGCCGCTCGTGCGCGGTGAGCAGGAAGAGCGGCTCCACCGCGAAGGTCAGCGCGCTGACCACGCCGAGCGCGCCGAGGCCCAGCCGGGCGCCCTGGTACAGCTCGGCGTTCTGCTGCGCCGAGCACTGCTGCACCGAGCCGTCGGCCAGCACGATCTCCACCGCCCGTAGCTGCGCGGCCAGCGAGCCGGAGTCGCGGCCGGTGCCGTGGGTGCCGGTGCTGGTGGCCCCGGCGACGGTCTGCACCTCGATGTCGCCCATGTTGGTCAGGGAGAGGCCGGCCGCCTCCAGGGTCCGGTTGAGCTTCCAGAGCGGGAAGCCGGACTCGACGGTGACGGTGCCGGCCTCGCGGTCGATGCCGCGCAGCGCGGACAGGCCGTCGGGGTGGATCAGCAGGCCGTCCCCGGCGGAGGCGATCGCGGTGAAGGAGTGGCCGGAGCCGACCGCCTTCACCGTCCGGCCCTGCTCGGCGGCGTGGCCGATCAGGGCCGACAGCTCCTCGACCGAGCGCGGCGTCGCCGTCCGGCTCGGCCGGGCGCTCTGGTTTCCGGCCCAGTTCCGCCAGGTGGCCTGGGGCATGGGGGTGCCTCCGCTCCGGGCCTCGGCCCGCTCCGTACCGGTGGGTAGGGGGAGCGTAGTCGCCGCGCGCCCCGGAAAACAGGGGTCCGGGGCACGCCGACGATCATTCGGAGGGGAGCGGTCTCAGACCGCCACGGGCTGCTGCGCCTCGGGGGGCGGGCAGCCCCGCGCGCAGCCGCCGGATGCCGCCGAGGGCGACCAGCGCGCCGAAGGCGGCGGAGGCCACCGGCACCCAGTACCCGGCCGAGGCGCCGGCCGCGTCCACCACCAGGCCACCGGCCGAGGAGCCGAGCGCCACGCCCAGGGCCAGGCCGGTGGTGGTCCAGGTCATCCCCTCGGTCAGCTGGGTGGCCGGCACCAGCCGCTCGACCAGCGCCATCGCGGTGATCAGGGTCGGCGAGATGGAGATGCCGGCCACGAACAGCGCGGCGCTGATGGCGACCAGCCCGGCGGTGCCGTGCACCAGCGAGCCGACCACCACCAGCGGCACCATGCTGGCCGCCATCAGCGCGACCCCGACGAGGAAGCGGGTGGCCATCGATCCGGTGAGCTTCAGCGTCCCGAACACGACCCCGGCCAGGCAGGAGCCGAGCGCGTAGATCGCCAGCACCACGCCGGTCAGGCTCTTGTGCCCCTCGGCCTCGGCGTAGGCCAGGGTGACCACCTCGACCGAACCGAAGACCGCGCCGGTCGCCACGAAGGTGGCCACCAGCACCTGGAGACCCTTGGAGAAGATCGCCGACCGCCCGGCCCGGTGCTCCTCGGTGCGCACCGGCGGCTCGGTCCGCCGCTGGGCGGTGAAGAGCAGCACGCCGACCAGCAGGAAGACCCCGGCCAGCAGCACGCCGGCCTCCGGGAAGACGCTGGTGGCCAGCGTGACGGAGAGGATCGGGCCGATGATGAAGCAGATCTCGTCCACCACCGCCTCGAAGGAGTACGCGGTGTGCAGCTTGGGCGGGGTCGAGCTGTACAGGTTGGCCCAGCGGGCCCGGACCATCGAGCCGGCGCTGGGCATCACGCCCATCCCGATCGCGGGCAGGAAGAGCGTCCAGCTGGGCGCCCCGGCCCGGGCCAGCAGCAGCAGGACCACCGCCGCGGCGACCGTGACCGCCGTCGCGGGCAGGGTGATCCGCCGCTGCCCGTACCGGTCGACCAGCCGGGAGACCTGTGGGCCGAGCACCGCGGCCGAGACGGCCATGGCGGCCGAGACCGCGCTGGCCAGCCCGTAGGAGCCGCGCAGCTGGGACAGCATGGTGATGATGCCGATGCCGGTCATCGAGATCGGCATCCGGGCTATGAATCCGGAGAACGAGAAGGCCAGGGTGCCGGGGGCGGCGAAGATCTGGCGGTAGCTGGACAGCACGGGGGAGCTCCGCTGGTGGGGTAAGGAACACGGATCGCATACACAGCTTACGAGCCCGGGCAACCGATATTTCCGTTCTGTGGACCTGCGCCGGGGAACGGTCCCTTTGGTGGCAGGATCGGTGCCATGCCCGACTCGCGCACCCTCACGCCCGGCTCCGGCCCGGCCCCGTACGACGCCCTGCTGCTGCTCTCCTTCGGCGGCCCGGAGGCCCCCGAGGACGTGGTCCCCTTCCTGGAGAACGTCACCCGCGGCCGGGGCATCCCGAAGGAGCGGCTGGCCGAGGTCGGCAAGCACTACTTCCTGTTCGGCGGGGTCAGCCCGATCAACGAGCAAACCGGGAGCTGCTGGCCGCCCTCCGCAAGGACTTCGCCGACCACGGCCTGGACCTGCCGGTCTACTGGGGCAACCGGAACTGGGCGCCCTACCTGACCGACACCCTGCGCGAGCTGGCCGCACGACGGTCAGCGCCGGGTGCTGGTGCTGGCCACCAGCGCCTACGCCGGCTACTCCGGCTGCCGCCAGTACCGGGAGAACCTGGCCGACGCGCTGGGCCGCCCTGGAGGGCAGAGGGCGTCACCGGGCTGGGCGTGGACAAGCTGCGCCACTTCTACAACCACCCCGGCTTCGTCGAGCCGATGGTGGACGCCACCCTCGCCGCCCTGGAGGGGCTGCCCGCCGCGGCCCGCGACGGCGCCCACCTCGCCTTCACCACGCACTCCATCCCGGACGCGATGGCCGACGGCTCCGGGCCCCCGACGACCCGGCCCGGGGCGAGCCCGGCGGCGCGTACGTGGCCCAGCACCTGGAGGTGGCCCGGCTGGTCGCCGAGGCCGTCGCCGAGCGCACGGGCGTGACGGCCGTCCGTGGCAGCTGGTCTACCAGAGCCGCAGCGGCGCGCCGCACGTCCCGTGGCTGGAGCCGGACATCTGCGACCACCTGGAGGGCCTGCAGCAGGCCGGCGCCCGGCCGCCGTGGTGGTGCCGATCGGCTTCGTCTCCGACGCACATGGAGGGTCAAGTACGACCTACGACACCGAGCCGCGCCAGGCCGCCGATGCTGGACCTCGCCGGTCACCCTGGCCGCCACGGTCGGTTGCCGACACGTGCTTGAAATTGTTGAATAGCGAGCCCGACAACCCCACGGTGGCGGAAACGCCCATTTCATACCCCCGTGTGGCGATCAACCGTTCTCCGCGTAGTTTGAAAATGAGTGTCATAATCGGATAGAAGTTACGGGGTGCTTATCCCACGACAAATGTGCTGGAGCGCCCGACGGCCGGGAGTCCGGCCCTTCGTGCTCACCGGCGCTCCGGCAATGTCCCATCGTCCTCCGCGCTCCTTGCTGAGCAGCCGCGCACTGTTGGTCGCCGTCCTGGACGGCCCTGGGGTCCCCGCTGCACGTCGCGCTGCCCGAAGTGTTTCGAGAGACGTCTTCAGGGGCTTCTCCGCGCGTTCGCCGAGACCGGCACCGACGCCGAAATCCTCTTTGGCCAAGAAGGCGAACAAGGCCGGGGGACTGCTATTCCAGTTCGTGCCGCCGCCCTGGGTGCCGGTGTCGACGTCGCCAGCACCACCCGAACTGGTCAAGGCGTTGCCGTCGGAGTGCACGGACACCTGGATTCGGAGTGTCCGGACCGGAGAAGACGACACGCTGCACCTCTCGGCCGTTCAGATGGCGGCCTGTCGCCGTCGACTCGTATCAGCGAACTCCGTCGGCTCGCCGCCTAACCGGCCGCGGCTCGCACGGCGACAGGCCACGGTGCTGCCTGCGATCCCGGACAGCCGGCCAACCGCGAAGCGCTTTCGGGATGTCCGCCGCTGAGCGGGGGACCTGCCGTGCTGGCCGTGCGCCGGGGTAACTTCGCGGACCACATCCGCCTCCCGAGGCTTCTCCTTCCACCTCAACGGCACTCCGGCTCCGAACGCGCGACGGTGCGGCGAGCGAGATGATCGAGCACTGTCCCTCGACGGCCCGGCGGCGCCGGCTCGGCAACCGCCGAACTGTCGACATCGGCGGCGGATTCCGTCCGCTGACGTCGAGCCGCGGCTCTTGAACGAGTTTCCTCGCACGAACGAACCGGCCCACTTACCACGCTGGCGAAAGGACTTCGATGACTTCTACCCGTACAGTCGCCAGATCCGCCGACCGGCGATCCGCGCGATCTGCGCCAGCCCGGTCGACGGTGGCGAGTCCTCCCGCGAAGGCGGGAACCGCCACGCATCCGGTTCCGTCGGTAAAGCCCGGCCGGCCCCGCTGGACCCAGGCGGTTTCACCTGTTCCGCTACAACAGTCGACGACCGTCGGGAGTCCGACGGGTACGGCGATCGTCCACCGTGGCGCAGGCAGCAGCTTCAGCCTTTCCGACAGTGGTTCAACAGCGATACCTTTTTGCCGAAACTGCATTTACGCTAGCTGTTATTACCAGCATACAAAAGAGACACAAGAGACCCGCTGCTGATGTCCGCACGCCCGCCGCCGACGAGCTTTTCCCGGCCTGCGTCGCCGGCTCGACCTGCCTGAGAGCGACCTGGTGACCTGGCGGAAGATCGGCCTTCCCGCGTCCCGTACGGTGCGCGGTGAACGACCTGGTCTACCTCAACACCGCCGGATACCAGATGGGACTCCAACGAGGCACCTTCCACGACTGCCACTGGGCCGTCGAAAGGTCGTTCTCCCCTCCGGCTGGGTGAACGGACGGGGCCATCGCCCGCTGGGCGACTGACGGAATCCGATGAGACCTCGCACCGATCCGATCACACCCCCAACAAGGAGAAGACCCCCATGTCCCAGACCTATGCCGCCCGGGCAGTTGTGCGTTTGCCGCAATCCAGCAGGAAGGACTGGACCTCGACCACCGGCAGGTGGATCGCGGTCGTGGAGGCAGGCCTACCGCGCGCTGCCGAAGGCTGCTCGAACCCAACCCGTCAAGACGAGCATCGACCGCATCCCGGCCACGCACTCGCCTCAGTTAACTCGATGGTGGCGAGGGACCGCCGCAGCGGCACCGTCTGCTTCAAGCCGTCTTACGGTTCGCCCGCGCCGCAGCCGGGACACTACCGTTCCACTCGTGTCTCCTCGTCCGACGACACACCGGCGCCCCCATCGTGCGGCTGATGGACCGTGGTGAAGCTCGGCCCAGCTGCGGTGCCTCTGGCCACCACCGCCCTGTTCGCCAGCGCGCATGCCCCCGACGCACGGACCGCCCTCGTCGTGGCAGCCGGCGGTCCAGGGGCCAGGCGGCCCTGCCGATGCTGGTCGCGGCCGATCCGAGCTGGAGCGGTTTGCAGGTTGTTTCCGGCTGGAGTCCCCGCGCGCCTGCGGCGCCGTCCGGTCAGCGTCCCGTACGGCGCGAGGTCGAGGACGTCAAGGATCTCCGTTGGGCCGCCGGTGAGGCGGACATCGTGGTCGGCGCCTCCGCCTGTCCGCCACGGAGGAGGGTCCGGCTGCGACTGGATGAACCGGGCCTCTCGGTCCGCCGTAATCCTCGGGTACGGCCGTCCGCCGACGTGTGCCCAGGCGCGGACTACCGGATCCCACGGACACCCCCAGATTCACGCCATCCTGCGACGACTGGGGTCGAGGACGGCAGCCTGGCCCACGTCGGTCGACGCCCAGCTCCCCGACATCCCTTCTCGGCCCGGGCACCGCCCGACTCCACCGGACACGTGTCTTCGACGCCTACAACGCGGCATGGCGGTCACCGCGCCGCGCTCGGCGGTACATAGCACGACCCATCGGCGCGGGCCGGACGGGCGCGAGAAAAGGTCAACTTCTGGGAGTACGCGATACGACCGACACGACAGCACGAGCCGCGCGGAGGCGAGCGGCGCCCGCCTGGTGGGTCAAGAAACTGCGTGCGCTGCTCAGGCTCGCGTTCCGTTGATCCTGACCAACTTCGCCTATTGTCGCGCTGACCACCGTCGACATCGTCATGCTGGGCAGGCCCCTCGCGCCGTCCGAGATCGCCCGCCGCCGGTCTGGACATCGCGCTGTCAACCACAGGTTGCGCACTCACCGGCACGGGCCTGGTGACCGGGTTCATCAACCTGGTCGCGAAGCCCCGGGGTGCGTGACGACCGCGAACGCGTCGGCGCACTGCTGTCGCGGGCTTCTTCATGGGCGACCGTCTGCGGTGTGGTGTTCTGGCGTGGCGCTTGCTTGCTGATCGGCCCGGGCTGCTCGGCCTCTGGGCCAGGACCCCACGGTGGTCGACAGGGCAGGCGAGTTCCTGATGGTCCTGGCGCCGGGCATGCTGCCCTGCCTGTGGTTCCAGAACCTCGGCACTTCACACCACCGGCCTCAAGCTTCCCGGCCCGCTGCTGGCCATCACCTGGCCTCGGTCCGGCCGTCACCATCGGCCTGAACTACGTCCTGATCCACGGCAAGTTTCGGCCTGCCCGCGTTCGGCCTTCGGGGTCGTGCGTCCGGCGTATCGGCCCCGTTCCACTGTGTTCCTGCTGTCCTTCCTGCGTTTCTCGCGGTGATCCTGCGCGACAGCACCCTCCGCCCGTACCTCCCTCGCCCCATGCGCGGCGCTGGAACGGGCGACGCGGTCCGGTCGTCTGGCGCCTTGGCCTGCCGATCATCGGGCACCTACGCCTCGGAAGGCTGGTTTCTTCATGGCGTGCTCACCCTGGTCATCGGTTCCTGGGCGTCGAGGCCCTGGCCGCGCAGACGGTGCTCAACCAGATCGTCTAACATCTCTTCAGATCTCCGCCGGCCTCCTTCCCACGCGGCGTCGATCCTCATCAAGCGGGCCGACGGCGGCACGCTAACCGGAAGCCCGCAGACGGGGTTGCTCGCACCGCGCCTGGGGTGTGGGATCGCGACGCTGCTGTGTCGCCGTCGTGTACCTGGTTGTGCCGGAGGCGATCGTGTCCCTGTTCAGCTCCACGGAGGCACCCGACAACGCGGACATCATCGCGCTGACCGTGACCGGACTGCTCATCGCCGCCCTCATGCAGGTCGTCGACGCGACCCAGAAACATCGGCAACGGCATCCTGCGCTGCATCGGCCGACACCGCCGGCCCCTTCCGGATCTCCATTTGTGGGGTACTGTCTGATCGGTCCTGCCTGGGCTACCTGCTCGGGTCCACCGCCGACTGGGGCGTCGAGGGCGTCTGGACGTCGGACAGACGATCGGCACTGCCGCCACCGACCCCCTCCTGCTAGGTCGCCTTCCTAGCGCCGCGCGACCGGCTCCAACCGGAGAAGTCCGGCGCACACCGCCACGGAAACCGGAGCGTCATGAACCCCGTTCTCACGCCGACCCCTTCCACCTCCCTGATACGCCGGGAGGTCGCCGGCTACCGCTCTACGACCCCGGCGCCGACCCGGACGAAGGTGGCCGGCCCTCATCGGCTCCGGCCGCGTCATCAAACTCCCTCCAACAACGAAACCCGTTTCGGCGTCTCCCCGGCGGTCAGCCGAGCCGTACGGAAGGCCCTGGCCGACGGCGTCTCCCGCTATCCCGACCCCACTGGCGGCGTCTCGCCGAAGCCGTCGGAGGAGTTTTGGACGTTCCGGCCCCCCGACCGGGTCGTTGCTCGCAACGGTTCGAGAACATCCGGAGCGGCTCTGCCCTGCCGTCCTCGACCCTGGGGGTGACTGGTGGCCCCAGGCACCCGGGTTTCAGCCTGCACGAGAGCCTCCCCCCGCGTGATGGGCGCCCGGGTCCACAAAAGGTCCCGGTCACCGCCATTTCGAGTCAACGCGGATGCCTGGTGCGACGCGCTCGCGGCGAGGCCCTAAGCTCGTCTTCCCTCGCCCAACCCGTGCAACCCCACGGGCGCGATGCTCGTGACGCCGGCAGCTGGCGCGGGTCCGTGGGCCCGCCCTCCCGGAGTCGGCCCTGCTGGTACTCGACGAGGCGTACGGCGAGTTCGCCGGTCCCCGCCCCGGCTATCCCGACGGCCTTGAGGCCCTGCGCGGGCTGGACGGCTTGGATCGTGCTTGCGCACCTTCTCGGAGGCCTTACGGCCTGGCGGACGTCCGCGTCGGGTACGGCATCGCGGCAAAAAAAAAAAAAAAAAAAAGAAAAAAAAAAAAAGAAAAAAAAAAAAAAAATCCGACGCCGGCCCTGGTCCCAGCCCTGGACGTCGGGTCCCCGTCCCCGTTACAACCGTCAACCATCCCCGCCCAGAGGCTGCCATCAGCCGCGCTGGGGGACCACGCCCACCTGGCGGACACGGTCCTCTCACCGCTCTGAGATTCGACAGGGTCGCCGACGGGTTTTGCGCCATGCGGGACTGCGTGTCGTCCGTCGGTCGACCTAACTTCCTCTTCATCGACACCGGCCGCCCCGCCGGCCATGTCGACCGGGAGCTGCACCGTGCCGGAACATCGTCAAGGCGTGGCGCGAGCCGGGATACGAG